>NZ_BAFN01000001.1:2689720-3362150 GCF_000949635.1 Candidatus Brocadia sinica JPN1 | reverse complement strand
ACTTTATCCGCCTCAGATCCTGGCAATAAAGGAGGGCCTCTTACAAAGTCAGGATTCTTTTGTAGTGGCAGCGCCTACTGCCTCAGGGAAGACCCTCATAGCCGAGATGGCAGCACTCAGGGTATTCCTTGAGCTACGCGGGAAAGTCGCATACCTTGTCCCCTTACGGACCCTTGCAAGGGAGAAATATGATGATTTTTTGAAGAAATACAAAGACACAGGAATGAAGGTTGTACAGAGCACGGGAGATTATGACACCGCAGACCCATGGCTTTATAAAGCGGATCTTATCGTTACGACAAATGAGAAGATGGACTCCCTCATCAGACATCGCGCCTCGTGGTTGAGGGATATAAGTCTTGTGGTGGCCGATGAGATACACCTCCTCGGAGATCCCTACCGGGGACCAACCCTTGAGGTCGTCCTTACCCGATTGAGGTGGATGAACCCTGGACTCCGGTTTATTGCATTGAGCGCTACCATACCGAATGCGCCAGAAATTGCTCAATGGCTCGGCGCACACCTCATCGAATCAGACTGGAGGCCGGTTCCTTTAAAGGAGGGGGTCTATTTTAACGATGCCATAACCTTTCGTGACGGCAGTATTATTCAGGTAAAAAAGGAAAGTGCCCTGGATGTCGTGAACCTCAGCCTTGAAACCATAAAAGATGGCGGACAAGCCCTCATTTTTGCAAATACAAGGAAATCAACAGAGACAGTTGCACACGAGGTAGCATCTGATGTTACAAAATTAATACCTAAATCCTGCAAACAAGGCGAAGCCTTGTTGCAGGATTAGCCCGACTTTCGCAATTCGCACCTAAAAACGGTTATTTTTGGGCATGTATAGCTGGGAAACCCTTGATATTAAAGGGGTGAATTTTCAAAACGGCTTGTAGTGCCGACCTAGCCTATTGACGCATGCAAGGGAAACTGCGAAAATGCTTGCATGTTTCTCCGAGAAAAATCACGGACGAAGGATAGAAAAACCCACCGGTATTGGAGCGTTGTAGAGAACCGCCGGGTCAGCGGAAGAAGAGTGGTGCAGCGGCAAGTTCTCTATTTGGGAGAACTCAATGATAACCAACGGGCGGGATGGGTTCGGACAATAGAGGCACTGTGGGGTGCAAAACCCAAAGCAAAACAACTGGCGTTATTTCCGGATGACTAGGAAGAATTGCCCATACTGGGCTGTGAAACCATCCGGGTGAGGTTGGACAAAATAGAATTGCGCCGTCCGTGTGAATGGGGTGCGAGCTGGTTGGGATTGTATGTGTGGGATCTTTTGGAACTGGACACCTTTTGGAGAGGACGTTTGCCGTCAAGCCGTAAAGGGACAATCTGGCTGAATATGCTGAAGGCGCTCGTCTGTTACCGATTGATAGATCCGGGAAGCGAATTTCGTTTTCACCGTGAGTGGTATTTGCGGAGCGCAATGGGAGAGCTGTTGGGGGAAGATGATTCGCTGGCACAGAAGGACAAGCCGTATCGTTGTTTGGATTTGCTGCTTGAGCATCGCGACGAGCTGTTTGGTTTTTTAAAAGGGCAATGGGGCAAGCTGCTTGGCGCGAAGTATGATGTGCTGCTGTATGATTTGACGAGTGCGTATTTTGAAAGTGATCCGCCACCGACGGGATCTGGGGGTAAAAAACGGTTTGGGTACAGCCGGGACAAACGTTCGGATTGTGTTCAAGTGGTAGTGGCATTGGTATTGACGCCGGAAGGATTTCCCGTGGCCTACGAAGTATATCCCGGCAATACAAGAGACACTGCGACACTGGAGGAGGAGTTTCTGGATAGGATCGAAAAGCAGTGTGAGAAATTTCGGCGCACCTGGCTCATGGATCGCGGTATTCCAACGGAGGATATGTTGGAAAAGATGCGTTCCCGAGGGATTGATTATTTGGTTGGCACCCCGAAGAGACATTTGACCCGTGTTGAAAAACCGTTGCTCGAACAGCCCCTGGATGCAGGCGCGTGAGAGTGTCAGCGTGAAAATACTTCTGCAAGAATCGGAGTTTTACGTCTCTGTGGAAAGCCATGACCGGGTAGCCAAGGCACGTTCCATGCGTCGCCGCAGACTCAAGCGTCTGTGGAGAAGCCTGCACGAACTTCGCAATCGAAAGAGCATCACTCGTGACGACCTGCTGATGCATATCGGGGCATTAAAGAAAGAGGCCGGACGAGACTTTGGGCTGGTTCGCATCTCTCTGCCAAATCCGCAAGAACCGGTAAATGAACACACGTTCCATTTCAGTCTGGATCGTGAACGCCTGCGGAGAACGTTGCGGCGTGAGGGACGCGCTATCTGCTTCGTTCAAATATGCAGGCAGCCTCGCCTGAAACCGTCTGGGAATCGTATCTGCTGTTGACCCGTATAGAACAGGCATTTAAGGATTTGAAGGGATCGCTTTCCATCCGCCCCATATGGCACCAATTGGAAAGGAGGATTGAAGCCCATATTTTTGTCTCCTTTTTGGCTTTTTGTCTCCACACGACGCTGCGAAATCTTGCGCGGGGACGAGCCGCAGGGTTGACGTCTGAAGCAATTTTGGAAAAACTATCGAGCATTCAAATGATTGACGTTCATTTACCGACAACGGATGGTCGCCACATTGTCATGAGCCGCTATACACAGCCGGAAAAGGATGTTGTTCTCCTTTTGGCACAATTGGGATTGACGCTTCCTGAACAACCTCCGCCCAAGATTTATGCATCAGGATAGGTCGGTCTGTAGTGCCGACCTTTTTCCATGACCCCTTGAATTTACTGGCTTAGCGGTTTGCCTACCCCTCGAATTGCGAAGGTCGGGCTAGCATATAATCTCTTGAAGTGGATGGCGTTGCTCACGGGAGGGGTGATACAACAGTGGGAAGTAAAGACGATGAGACTGTGGTTAATCCGTGTTGCAGGGAAATTGATAAAGGGAGGCAGACAGTTGACCTTAAAGTTGCCCGAGAAGTTTCTCCATCAGGAGGAATGGCGGGCGTGGGAAGGCATATCGCTGAGTGTTGCGTTCGGGCAGAAAATGATTGTTGTCTTTGAGCCGGGGTATTTTGAGCGCTGAAAACACCGTGCCGGGAGATGGTATGTTTCCATCCCGGTTTTTGTCGCTCCGAATGGCTGAATCGGGGCTATTTTCCGATTCTTTTTGTCCAAAATGGCGCTGGGTAACTCAGAAAACCCAAATAAACTGAAGTGTAGTATTGATTTTTGTCTAGCAAGGGTATTATAGAAGGTCGATTTTCGCATAGCGAAAATCATTTGCAGAATTTAGGTATATTATAATCGGTTGCTCCAGCAACACTGTCCCATGAGAGGTTAACCATGCCGCTTCCAGCCGTCGCCTCAAGGTCAGCAGGAGTTCCTGGCGCCTCGCCATTGACCTTCGATTCTACAATAAAATTAAAAATTAACGACAGCATTAATGTAACAGCCAATAAAGTGAATTTTTTCATTGCCATTTTCTCCTTATAGAGACAAATTCTCCTCTCAAAATAATTTCAATGGGAAACACTTTTTTACCATCCTTTAGCCCCTTCCTTAGCAAGGAGGGGCTAAAGGACGATTCATTTTGGTCGCATTTGCAAACCAAATGCCTCACAAGGCATTATACAAATCCTGCACTTCCTGGTCGGTCAAGACACGATTATAGATTTTAACGCCATCAATCTTGCCATTAAAGTAACCATTACCATTCATTGAGTGCCCTATTCTCATATCGGAATACCATGTCAATGGCACAACCGTATTCCCCGCGGGATGGATTCGTGTATTAACCAACTGGCCATTTACATAGAGCTTCTGCTCCCCTGTAGCCTTGTTGTAAGTGCCTGCTACATGATACCAGCTACCCACCGAATTGACCAAATCTTTTACAGCGGTCTTTTGCGTCTTATTCCCGTTTCCATCTTGTGTCACGGCGATAAATTGAAGCTTATCAGGCGCTGTTTTGGAAAATTGCACAATAAAACCTTCCCTAAATTGCACATCAGAATTCCATTTCCATGCGCCCAATATGGCATCAACAGCGGTTGTATCATTTGCATACTTATAGAACCATGCGGCAATAGAAAGCTCTTCATTATTCATGCGGGGAATTGATACATAATCGCTGGCGCCATTAAAGCTTAACCCATTTCCACTCTTCCCCTCTGTCCATGTGGCCCCACTGATGGCGCCATCGTTGCCGTTGCCAGACGCATCAGTAGCAACCGTCCCACTCCCTTCGTCGAACGGATAGCTGGCCTGCAAACCAGTGCTAAAGGCATTATACAAATCTTGTACTTCCTGGTCGGTCATGGCTTGATTGTAAAGGCGGAAGTCGTCAATCTTGCCATTAAAGTAACCGTTACTAATCATTGATTGCCCTATTTTCATGTCAGAATATAATGTCAATGGCACAACCGTATTTCCTGCGGGATGGTTTCGTGTATTAACCAACTGGCCATTTACATAGAGCTTCTGCTCCCCTGTAGCCTTGTTGTAAGTGCCAACTACATGATACCAGCTACCCACCGAATTGACCAAATCCTTCACAGCAGCCTTCTGCGTCCTATTCCCACTTCCATCCTGTGTCACAAGGACAAATTCAAGCCTATCGGGTGTGGTTTTATAAAATCGCAGATCAAAACCCTCCTGTTGTTGCACATCTGAATTCCATTTGTAGCCACCGAATATTGAATCAATATTCGTTGTATCCTTTGCATTTTTATAGAACCATGCAGCAATGGAAACCTCGTCATGATTCATCAGAGGAATCGACACGAAATCATCAATCCCATCAAAACTCAACGCCCCACCATTCTTGCCGGTTGTCCATGTGGCCCCATTGATAGCGCCATCGTTGCCGTTACCTGATGTATCGGTTGCAGTCACCCCACTTCCTTCATCGAATGTATAGCGGGCATGCAAACCCGTGCTAAAGGTGTTATACAAATCTTGTACTTCCTGGTTGGCCAAGGCTTGATTGTAAAGGCGGACGTCGTCAATCTCGCCATTAAAGTAACCGTTATTGCCAGAATTTCCTATTTTCATGTCAGAATAATATGTCAATGGCACGACCGTATTTCCCGCCGGATGGTATTGGGTATTAACCAGCTGCCCATTTACATAAAGCTTCTGTTCCCCTGTAGCCTTGTTGTAAGTGCCAACTACATGATACCAACTACCAACTGAATTGACTAAATCCTTTATCGCGGTTTTCTGTATCCTATTCCCATTTCCATCCTGCGTCACGAGAATAAATTGAAGCTTATTGGGAATAGTTTTGTTAAATCTCAAATCAAACCCCTCCCGCAGTTGTACGTCTGAATTCCATTTATATCCACCGAATATGGCATCAATATTTGTTGTATCATTTGCATTTTTATAGAACCATGCAGCAATGGAAATCTCGTCATGATTCATACGTGGAACCGACACAAAATCATCAATCCCATCAAAACTCAACGCCCCACCATTCTTGCCGGTTGTCCATGTGGCCCCATTGATGGTACCATTATTTCCGTAGATTGAAGAATCAATAGCGATAGTACCGTTCCCTTCATCAAATTTATAGTACCCTACCATACCGGCTTTAAAAACGGTAATATTCACTGCGCTAGAAGTCGTCGTTGCTCCATCGTTATCTGTTGCTTTTGCTGAGAGTATATAACTGCCAGCGGTTACATTGTTCCATGTGAGAATGTGAGGTTCGGAAGTTGTTTCACCAAGTTTTGTGCTCCCCGCGTAATACTCAACCTTGCTCACGACACCATCAATATCCGAGGCCGTTGCCGTTATCGTTATGTCCGTTGGTGTTGTAAATGTCGCCCCCTCAGTCGGGTTGGTAATAGCCACAGTGGGCGATGCATTATCTCCCAAACCATCAGCAAGATTTTTCCCTCTCGAGAGTATTTCATTGGCGCCTCCTCCCGTCACGACAAATAAATATGCGGTGTAGGGTGAATGTGTCCTGTTAAAAGTAGGGCAAAGTTCAAAGCCTTTGTTCCACAAAAGCTTTATAATGTCTATCTGCGATACAGGCGCTACCCTACCAAATCCTCTCCCATTTGCCTCGTTGTATACACCCATGATAAACCACCCGTGATAATCCAGAGGCCCAGGTTGGTCTATTTCGGTAATATTTTGGTAACCCACATCACCCGGATACCGATCAAAATAAATATTGGGATAAATTACGTAACCCCTTTTCCACTCACTCGCGCCATATATTTCGTACACCCCACTACTACTACCACCGCCTCCAGGAGATCCCTGGTCCACAATATTTGTGCCATACTTTAGGTATTTCGTTTTTATATAATGACTGTCTGGATAGATTGATACCTCTGACACCTTGGCTCCATTATCCCACTCGAGTCGAACGGTCTTGACATTTGCATCATCCTGCACAACAACCGCTGTTGTAAGTGTTCCACGATTAGCGCATGCATCAAGGTAAAACCCTGCCTGATCCTCATTGACACTCTTGATCACCAGATCCTTGATCGCATGTTCATAATGGTGTCCGCCGAAAAAACGTCCATATTTCAGTCTTATCTTACTATTCTCTAGAGATACTTCCAATGCTCCATCTGTATCTGCCCCAATGCTAATACTTCCCCATTCTTGCGCAAAAGAGGGAAAAGACAGAATGAATAAAAATCCTAATATGCCGGTGAAAGAAATCGCCCCTAATATTAATTTATGTCGAATAGCCATTTTCTTACTCCCCAATTAACATTCAAATAAAAAAGCCTTACTGCAAAGATATTCATAAAAACATCTTCGGCAGTAAGGCTATCTTGTTTAAACTACTTCCCTGTATGTTTAAAGACCCTTTACTTTGCGTCCCCTGATTACTCAGGGTTTGCCCTTATCGAAATGTATTTCTATATAATTAGTGTGTTAGTGTGTTAGTGTGTTAGTGTGTTAGTGTGTTAGTGTGTTAGTGTGTTAGTGTGTTAGTGTGTTAGTGTGTTAGTGTGTTAGTGTGTTAGTGTAAAATACAGCATAATCACATCTGTGTCAAACAAAAAATAAAAATAATTATTAATAACCTAAATCCTGCAACAAGGCAAAGCCTTGTTGCAGGATTAGACGAGAAAAGGTAGAATCTCCAAGGGAATTGAAGGTATTTTAAGAATAAAAACACCTAAAAGGAGGTTCACCTTTTCAATGAAGACTATAGCACAAAACGGGGAAAGAAGACAACCGAAAATCAAGACGGAGATGAGTGGGAAGGGATTAACAGTACACGCAGCACTCTTACCAGTCCTAACCTTTATGTATGGGGAATATGGGGAAGTTGTTATTCAGGCAGAGAGTACAAGAGGCAATCCGTAAGGAGCGGGGGGGCAAATGCCCAGTATCAGATTGTTGATGCCATGCAAATGGCAGTAATCGGTTTGATAGCCGGAGCGACCTCGATGGTGCAGATAACGAAGGTATGGGCAGATGAGGTACTGATGAAGATGGCGGGATGGAAAAGAATCCTGTAGATACGACAATAGGACGTATGATGAAGCTGGTAACGCAGAGGGATATTGTGGAGCTGACAGGGATAATCCATCGATTCAGGGGACAGGTGTGGAAACGGGCGGTGCGTTCAGGTCACAGATTGAGAAGTGCGCTGAGCGATATGTGGATAGACGTTGATTCAACCGTGGATGGAGTATATGGGAATCAGGAAGGAGCAGAGGTTGGATACAATCCTAAGAAAAAGGGCCAGAAGGCGTATCAGTATTTAATGGCATTTGTTGGAGAAACAAAAGCAGTAAGGAAGTTGGTCAAAATCGAGAGGGGGTTGTTTCCTCTGCCCCTGTACGAGTATTTCTGTTACGTTACGACAGAGCGGTTAAGTCCGATAGAGGCGCATGGTTCGTATGGAGAGAGGGCTACGTGTGAGACGTGGATAGAAGAGTGTAAGAGTCAGATGAATGCGGGTCATTTACGTACGGGTGAATTTTTGACCAATGCAGCGTTATTTCAGTGTGCTGAGAATACTGCAAAAGGGGATGGTATACCTCCGTGCCGGTTTTGTCGCTCCGAATGGTTAAATCAGGACTATTTCCCAGTTCTTTTTGTTCATAATGAAACTGAGTAGCTCAGAAAATCGCTAAACATTGAGGTTTATTATTGATTTTTGTCCGGAAAGGCTATTGCTGAAGGGCGATTTTCGCGGCGCGAAAATCATTTGCAGAATTTAGGTTTCAATAAAACGGTGGGTGGAGCAGGGAACCAAAGAGACACAAAGTGGTTTATAAAAACCAAAAACAACATGGAAACTGTTCCACTCACCAGAGAAAGGAGTAAGGGAAAAGGGAGCAAGGATACTTTTATCAGTAATCAGTAATGGGAGGTGGTAAAAGATTTTCCTGTTAAAGGAATCGGTTAAAAGCAGATTGAAAAAGCCATTCATGGATTATTCAACACCCGAAAAAAAGATATGTTTAAAGAGGGAGTAATGTGAGGAGCAAAGGCAAAGGAAAAATTGCAAGAGAGGAGGACAAGATCAAAGAGATGAAGGAATAGGGAAGCAGAGGTATGTAAAGAAATTAAAGAATGGGACAGTAAACCGGTATAGGGTTGGCGTGCCTTGAAGTATGGAATACCTGAGTGGTTGAAAATACCACCTCTGCGAGCCTAATTCCTCGTAGAGAAGTTTGTACCTATGCACATACAATGGAGCAATCCGTATGCGTAGAAAGATAGCGTACCCACCGTGAGGTGATATGACGGAGTTACGAGGTACAGATGACCTTTTGGGGTGTATGAGTATGGCGTATTATTCGCGCCAACCTCCCTTCCCTGGTGAAGCACAAGCAATGTCCTTGCGGAAGATGTCGAAAGAGATTAGGCGAATACATCTCTGGATAATGCATTAGAACATACATCACGAAGGGAAAACATGTCCTCGTGAAAACGGGGATGGGTAATCCATATGACCGAGGGAGAGCGCTTACATCTTGGGACATGAGTCCCTAACAGTGCGGTATAAGGGCAATCCGAAATCCAATCTGTATGAGATGGTGATAGACCGTTTCTCTCAAACGACTATCTTTAAAGCCGTCAGCATTGCTCATAATAGTCATGAACTGGTTTCAGGATGAAGGGGCATAACCATAGTGGAGTTGATGTACGTGACAGATTGAATACGTTCAATGATATGAGGATATTCTTTAATCATACATGGATAGCGCCAGGAGCCTCTCTTGGGGTGTAAGACAAGGATATCCAAACAATCAGGAAACACGGTTGAGAAGTATGGTTTCGGAAATCAATCAAAAGGAAACTATCGAGAGATGCTTAAGTATCATTCATTACGAGATAAGGTGTTCGGTCTTAAGAACCTTTATGCTGCTTTTCGGCACGTAAAGAAGAACAAAGGGAAAGCCGGTCTCGACAGGGTAAGTATTAAGCAGTTTGAAAGTGACCTTGAAAATAATATCATGAATATTCACAAGGAGCTAAAAACCACCGTATACAAACCCTCGCCTGTACTGCGGGTATATATTCCCAAAGGCAAGCATGACAAGAGACCTCTTGGCATACCTATTGTTAAAGACAGGGTAATACAGCAGGCGTTCAGACAAATCATAGAACCTATTTTCGAGAAAGAGTTCTCGGATAATAGCTTTGGATTCCGTCAAAACCGATGCTGTCATGACGCTATCAAACGGCTTGAAATGTATAAGCAAGAGGGGTATACCAGTGTCCTTGATGCCGACATAAAGGCATTCTATGACACTATACCACATAAGCTTATCATGGATAGGCTGCGTGAAAAGATCGCTGATGGATGGGTTTTGAACAGTATTGAAAATATGCTTAAGGCAGGTGTCATGGAAGATGGCATCGTGCATAAGACAACCGAAGGCACTCCGCAAAGAGGCGTCATTTTCCCCTTACTTGCCAACCTTGTCGGTGACATCATTGACAAGGAGCTTGAAAAGGCTGGATATAAGTTTGTCCGTTATGCCAATGATTTCGTTGTCATGGCAAAAACCAAAGAAGAACTCCCTGCCGCCCTGAGTTACGTCAAAGAAATCATTGAAGAGAAGCTTGGATTGGAGTTGAGCAAGGATAAAACCAAACTCACCAACTTCAAACGAGGCTTCAGGTTTCTCGGATACAATTTCTCTGGCAATTACAAAGGGATAAGCACGAAATCACTGGACAAACTCAAGAGCCTGTCCTGATGAAAATCAGGAACACCATCAGAGACATCACCAGACGCACACAAGGCGTCAACCTTACAGCCGTCATTGATAGATTAAACCCTGTGATACGGGGACATGTCAATTACTTTCGGCTGGGCGATGTGAAGAAACTTTATCGCTCATTAGACTGTTGGGTACGGATGAGGCTTCGATGCTTCAAGTTCTCAAGAAAGTGGAGAACAGACAATAAACGTTTCCCTACTCACCGTTTCTTCAAATTGGGGTTACTCTCATTTGAACGAGAATTTCTTAAGGTATGTGCTAAATCATGATAGGGTACTTTTCTCTATTCGAGAGCAACGCTGTGGGGTCGCTAACTACGAGAAAGACGTATGGTTAAAAGGAAGCACTGCACGTTGTCCAGTGCTTCCGGCGACGATTGGGGCTGGAGGCTAGTCCTCCAGTCTACCAGCTTATAGAATTGAAACTTTTCCGATTTTCTCCTTAGCAAGGGGAGGTAAAAAACTTCTTTTCCCCATTTTCATGAGGACAAATTTTAGCAAGTTTTTACTCTATGCAGTAGAGCGAACTTAAGTTCGCCTTGCTTCATCCCCTATTCACAAGGGCGTAAAGAGAGGTTAATTTGGTTGCGGCCACGCCAGGTATTTGTCTTAATAATAATGGAAAATTCACTTAGATAAGAGGCTTTTTCTATATATTATTGCCAAAGGAAGGCGCAATGTCTCATAAAAGGAAATATTTCGAGTTTATTACAAAGTGTATGCAGAGAAAGCACTCACTGTGGTATCTCTTCATTGCAACGGTATTTTGTTTTACCGTAACGGCTTCTCCGGAAGAGATACTCATACCTGGTGACCAGAATTTGGAAGAGGCTTTCTCGGAATTGAGTAAAAAGGGACAGGTAGAAAGGGAATTTCATCTGTATGCAACAGATGGTTATCAGGAAATGGCCGACGGAGAATTTATCTATTTCTGGGGGTTTGCACATGCAAAGGATTTTGCCGATGCCGGAGAAATTAAAACAAAAGAAGAAAGGGATGGAAAATTACTGCCACTAAAAGTGCCTGGTGACGAGATACGTCTCACGTCAGGTAAGAACTACGTCGTCGTGTTGCACAATGCTGGATTTTATGAAATTGAGGAACATTCCGGGATTCATGGCGTTCCTCACACCATCCATTTCCATGGATTGGATTTAATCCCAGCTTATGATGGTGTGCCAAACCTGCCATATACTCCTGTATTTCCAGGAGAAAAGTACCGGTATTTGTTAACAATACCGGAAGATATTGAAGGGTCGTACCTGGGACACTGCCATGTGGATACCACCAATCATCTCATGGCAGGGATGTATTTCCCTTTGATACTGGAAAAAAAGCCAAATGAAATCTACGGATATAAATTTGACAGAGAATATACGCTTATTATGAGCGAAGTTGATAGTGAATATATGGAGATGCTCAGGACAGAAGGAAACATACGGCGTGGATTGGATTGGAAGTCAAATTATTTTATGCTCAATGGCAGGATATTCACGGATAATTTGACCAATCCTTTGTCCACGATTAATGACCCTAAGACAAGGATTGTCGCATACGAAGGTGAGACGGTTTTGATTCGATTAATGGCCGTGGGGTATAACCATATATTTGCATGGCATCCGCACGGGTTTCATGGCTTGGTAATCGGGACAGATGGGAGAAAGTTAAGCTATCCCTATGAAAAAGATACTTTACTTATCGGATCGGGTGAGCGATATGACATTTTCTATAAAATTCCTGATTCCTCTTCGATGAGAGGATGCTCGTCATGCAATTACGGACCTGGTATCAGCATAGCCCATGACCACAATATGATGGGGATGGTAAGTCAGGGAATGTATCCGCACGGGCCACAAACTATTTTTGATGTGAGACCGAAAAATATGAGATCGAATGATAAATAATTTTTTCCCTGCAACAAGGTGTCTTGGTGATTCAGAAAGGCTGCTGGATGCCTGATTTACTCCTGAATCATTGAACTGTTATCTTTTTTACCATGGTTCCAATTGAATCAATAGTGGAGGTATTTTCAAAAAAGGAGGCATTTTTCCGATTTTCGGCCAGCCATTCAACATAAACAGAATCATCTGACTGATTGAACGCGACATTTGCATAATTTGCCAATGGATTATATAAAAACTTTATTTGAGCAAGATTTACTCCCATATTAAATAATTGATCAATAATAGTTTCAAGGCTCTTATCATGGGTAGCAATTACGACAAATTGAAGATCTTTCAGTTGATATGGATATATATCGTAGTATTGTATTCTCTTTACTAACTCTTCCAGAAAGCACGTTTTTTCCCCCCATGGCAAATATTTTAGCAGTAAAGATTTTTGATAAATTTCATCTTTTGGACTAATATGGGCAAGATATCCAAATTTTTTGGGATAATAAATGATTATTGAAGTACACGGCCCGACTCCTTGCGTTTCAAGTACTTCCCCTGATCTTGTCATACAGAACTCATTCATATCAACCCTTTTCCCTTTTATGCTCCTGCTCATTTCTTTTCCAGATGTGTTCATTTTGGAAGCTATGTTGGTATAATACTCTACTATCCTGGGAAGGTAGAATTTTTTATATTTTTGATAATGATTTGAAACAGCTTCATCTTCGTCAATCTCAGCTATGATTATCCATGAATGCCCGAAGATATCAAATTGTTCGAAAGAACTGAGAACCCTTACATCCCGGTAATCATTTATTATCATTTTCCCGGATTCTCTGGTAAGGGCTAATCTGATAGCATCTGTATCGATTTTCAGTTTTAGAATAGTACTGTCTTCAATAAACCTCGAATCAGTCAGCATGAGTTTATTTTTGTTTACCAGATAAACTTCACCAGTCCTTCCCAAACCTTTATGGTCAGAAAGTATGGCGTTGATTTTATTGATAGGGAATTGGAGCGCCAACCACCCAAGCATTTCATTGTTTTCCTGTACTGGTTTCAGAAAAAAGGCAGCTGGCTCGTCTGACGGAGAATAAAATTCATAATCCACGAATTCGCTATCCGGATTATTTTTCATGTGTTTTGCCAGTTGCGTATCAGAGAATTGTCCGGTAAAAAGATTTGTGTGGTAATCAGCCTCATGTTTGATGCTGTGAAAAACAAAACCCTTATTGTCTATAAAAAGAATATCATAAAAATCTCCGTATTTCTCTACATAATGCACATCCATTTCGTACTCTAACTTGTAGAGAGATGGGGCATCTGTCCTCATTGGATTTGAATTACAATAGTTTCTCATTACAGTGAAACAATGTAATATCTTCTCGTCCCTGTCCACCTCATGAACCGTTTGTTTTATTTTGCTAAAATAGTCGATCATTTGTCTTTTCTTTGTTACTTTAATTTTGTCAAGCACTCTGAAATATGCTTCTATCTCATCATGCTGCGGTGATTGCGCACAACCGAAAAGGACGAGAAGTAGAATAGTGCATGCCATAAAACAAACAATGTTTTTTGTTATTCTGAGAATATTCAACGACAGGGTTTTCAAAGTATCTCCACTATTGATTGATTTCAAGTATAATGCCGGATTTAAAATATCAGACTTAACCATAGTGCTGATGTTGGTTTATACGCCGAATTCACCTTCCCGTGAAATAGTATTGATGGATTCGCTCTCGTTTCATCTACCCTACCGCAAATCCGCAGAAATAAAATGAAACTTTCTATACAATCAAGTTCATTAGCTAAGTTCCTTGGTCTAAGCGCATTGACTTTTCTTCCATACACAGATAAACAGGAACGTCTTTACAGCGCCTGCGAATCCAGGATGTCATATTTTTGTATATGAAAGCCCTAATATCCCGTGGATATCTGAGTTTGCCATCGTGGCCAACGAAAAATTCCTCATCGAGTATCGTATTATCCGGAAAACGATTTTCAATGATCTTTTTCAGTCGTGGTGTCATGCGCAGTGTTCCAAGACTTATCCAGGCGATATCTCCTCCATCGATGGCATTAAAGATGTCATGAATCAATGTTTCATAATCGGCTTCCCATCCTGGGTAGTAAATAATCGGGTCAAAATGGAAGGCGACCCGGTATTCGCAATCAACGCATTTCTGCGCAGCTGCTAAACGTTGGGGTAACGTAGCGGTAAAATATTCAACGGTTTCCACAATATGCTGGGGGTTCATCGACCAGGAGACGACTATATTATTTGCCCCTGGCACCGAAGTCAAAAGACCAATATTATCGCTCTTTGTTTTAAACTCGAACGTGCTTTTGGGATAGCGCCGAAAGAATTCGACGATCTGCGGTGAGTATCCTGTAATGTGGTCGAAGACCAGAGAATCGGTTAACTCGCACGAGCCGCAACGGATGTCATGCTTCAAATTCTGAAAAGCCAAAAAAAAGTCCTCAATATTGACAGGCAGGATAATGCCGGGTGAATTGATATAATCCTGCAAAACACAATAGGAGCATTCATACACACATCCACTTCCCAGATTAACAATAAAATAACCACACGATGCGGATTTGCTGGAACACGGACACCGTTTATAGAAATCATAGTTCTCGCGCACAAGGTAAAAATTCTCTGACCTTCGGTTATAGTCTTCGATTCTAAACTGTTTCTTCTCTGTATGCTCTTTGTAAGTCTTGATTATTTCAATATCGCTTGTTGGAAATTGAGCCACTACCCTTTTAACCATTTCAGTATGCAAAACAGATTCTTCTATGAACAGATTTCTGGGTTTGATCTGTGGTTTCAAAGTAACATCCACTTGCAATGCCGGATTAATGCTAATATCGGAAAAAGATGGCCTGATTTTGTTGCCCTTAACGGCAAGAGATGGGTAACGCCGTTTCAAGAGATAATCTTTCAGCAGGGAAAATCGACTTGGTGGTTTTGGCAAGCACCCAACAACCTCTGTATAATCGATGCGTTCACGCTTGGCAATCTCAAACAGAAGCCGGGAGACCTCTTGCTGTTTATTTACACCAAGGTAAGGGTAGATTGTATTAACAAAAGTCTTGATTTGTTCAGGATTGATAATCACTGTAATTTTTACTTTAAAAATTATGCACAGCGTACTTGTACTTGAATATTATACAAAAACATTTTTTGCCTCTACTTATTTTTATCATTGTGATAGAAGTGCCCTCAAAATGTCAAAATATTTTTATGAAAAGTACTAAACAATTTCTGAAATGTTCCGATATTTTAAGATACTATACGATATTTTTGTTATAAACCATAGTCAACAACACAAATTAAGGAGGCAACCATTATGGTCGGCAACATTACGTCAAAAATGTCCATTGATAATAATATAGAGATGGTTAAAAAAGCTATGGACTTAATGAAGATGCAGGGGGAAACGGTATTAAAGCTTATCGAAGAACAAAAACAGGCAAATGAGAGTTTTATCAATCCCGAAGGGGTTGGTAAAAATGTAGATGTTTACGCATAAATGAGTTTAAATCCGAAATTGTTGTGATAAAACTATCCGGAAATTTATCTTTGGCGTTTCACCATTGAAAGGTGAATGCAAATCATACCTTTGAGTTTGTAGCTGTGTTTATAGATTTTACCCCCTTCTTTATTTTCTACCCCTTTTCACTCGTATTCCACACCTTACCGGCACAATAAAAATTTCTTAATTGGAAATGTGATATTGCGTTCCTGCAAGGATACACTTGACAAAAGTGGATGTGAGCCTTATAATCCCAAGGTGCTTGGCGTTTCAAAATGAGAGTACGTTATCACTTACAACTATTGCTACACTTTCTATAAAAATTCTCAAAGAAGGATAATATATATTGCTACAAAAAACCTTCAGCTTATTCCCTTGCCCTTTGTAAAATAGTGGTCATTGACTATCTCAACGATTAAAGGGTCACTTCATTACATACCGCAGGTAGCTTTCATTAGTAAATAGAGTAATGTTTTCAAAAATGTATAGCTATTGATAAAGTAAGGATTTTAAAGAGTGATTTACAAAATACGTATTGTGTCCATTTATGAAAATCAGCGTCCTGATTTATCCAAGAAATGAATTATGAGCAAACTGTTTAACAAAATCAATATTGGTCAAATGACTTTAAAAAACCGGCTAATCATGTCTGCCATGGATCTGGGATTTACCTCAGACGGTACCATTAACGACCAGATCATCGATTTTTACGTTGAACGGGCAAAGGGAGGTGTAGGTTTTATTGTCGTGGGTGGTTGTTATCCGGAAATGAATGGTAAGGTCTGGAAGAGTATTATTGGACTGGACAAGGATGAACTCATCCCGGGTTTAAAAAAACTAACCGATGCCATTCATGTGTATAACGTCCGCGTGGCAGCACAATTACTCCATGGTGGCCGAAGCGCCTCGTCTTTTTTTACAAAGATGCAACCTGTTGCACCCTCCTCGCTAACACATAGAAGTATTAAGCAGGAACCTCATGCCTTAACGGTCCCAGAGATCAAAATTATTATTGATAACTATGTCAGCGCTACCGTGAGGGCAAAAAAAGCAGGTTTCGATGCTGTGGAACTTCACGGCGGAATGGGATACCTCATTAATCAGTTCCTCTCAAAAGCTACCAACAAACGTGACGATGAATACGGTGGAAGCCTTGAAAACAGGGCTCGTTTTGCCAGAGAAATGGTTCTTGCGATAAGGGAGACTGTCGGGAAGGATTATCCCATCATTTTTAGGATGTCAGGGGATGACTTTGTAGAAGAAGGGCTCAAGATAGACGAGAGTTTAGAAATTGCCAGGATATTAGAGCAGGCAGGTGTAGACGTCTTTAACGTATCTCCTGGCTGGCATGAGAGCAAGACGCCGATCATGCTGATGGTTATTCCGCGGATGGCTTATGCATTTCTTTCAGAGAAGATTAAATCGCGTGTAAAAGTCCCTGTTATTGCCTCGGTAAGGATAAATGATCTTAAACTGGCTGAAGAGATTTTAGATAATGAACAGGCCGATATGGTGTCTCTTGGAAGACCGCTCATCGCAGACCCTGAATTACCAAATAAATATGAACATGGGCAACTTGATGACATCAGGACATGTATCGCATGTAATCAAGGGTGTTTCGATTCCCTGCTCAATTTTAAGCCCGTTTCCTGCATGTATAATGCAATGGTAGGACACGAGGGTGAATATAAAATTACCAAAACGAACAAACCCAAAAAAGTTGTAGTCGTGGGTGGTGGACCTGCTGGAATGGAGGCAGCCCGCGTTCTGGCATTACGGGGACATGAAGTTACACTCTATGAAAGAAATAACCAGCTGGGTGGTCAATTACGATACGCCTTTATTCCCCCCGGACGTGAAGAAATACAAAATATTAAAACGTATCTGGAAAGACAGATTTCAAAGCTTAAGGTAAAGATAAAAACCGGAGCGGAGGCAGATTTCCAGATTATAAAAGAAGAGCGCCCTGATGCGATAATTGTGGCTACAGGCGGGAATCCCATAACCCTCAATCTCCCTGGAATAAAAGGGGAAAATGTATATATTGCCAGCGATGTATTGGACAATAAGGTATCTGCGGGAAAGGATGTAGTCATTATTGGTGGCGGAACGGTTGGGTGCGAAGTAGCTTTGCATGTGGCCAAACAGGGAGCAATGAGGCCAGATGTGGCCTGCTTTCTCCTCAGGCAAAAGGTGATTGATGCCAAAGATGTAATTGAGTACACAACAAGGGGAAACAAAAATGTCGCCATTCTGGAAATGAGGAAAAAAATAGGAGGCGGATTTGGCATCTCCACACGATGGATTATTCTCAAAGAATTAAAAGAGGCTGGAGTCAAAGAAATAACCGAAGTACAAGTAAAAGAAATTGTAACCAACCCCGGTGAAAATGGACATGGTACGAGCAGAATACTATATGAGAAGAACGGGGAAGAACATTTTATCAAGGCCGATACCGTTATCATTGCTGTGGGATACAGCTCCAATAATGAACTCCGGAAGCAAATAGAAGGAAAATTTTCAGAAACATACTTTATTGGTGACTGCGTTAAGGTACGTACTGCCCTGGAGGCCATCCACGAAGGTTTTGAAGTGGCATTAAAGATATAAAATGAGTTTTATAACGGATAGATTGTTAAAATAAAGGTTTTTAACTGATGAAAGACATCCGCATGAACCGGGGTGACAACTCTGGTTATAACCACATCGAGTTTGAAGAAATTTCCGGAGATAATGGCAAGTCCATTGGCATTATCTCCATGAAAAAACCCCCACGCAACTCCATAGGTTCATGGCTTGTGGACGCGATTTACGACAAAATGGATCAATACGAGGGAGATGACAAGATTGGCGCTGTTATCATTGCCAGTAAACTCAGGGGGGTCTTTAGCGATGGCGCCGATCGTGACGAGCTCTTTGGTTCATGGATCTCTGGCCTTGTTGCCGAAAAAAACTATGAACGATTCAAACGCGCACATGAGATGTTCGTAGAAATTGAAAATTGCAAAAAACCCGTTATCGCCGCTATTAACGGTGTTACAATTGGGGCAGGCCTGGAACTTGCCATGCTCTGTGACCTGCGCGTTGCATCAGAACTTTCCTTTTTCAGTTTACCGGAGGCAAAGCCTGAATTGAGTATTATCCCGGGCCTGGGTGGTACACAGCGTTTGCCTCGTTACATAGGTGCAGCCCGCGCCAAGGAGATGTTGTTTCTGGGAAAGATGATTCGTGCCGAAACAGCCCTGGAGTGGGGTCTTGTCAACCAAATATCACCTCACAAAGAAATTTTAGATCATGCCATTGCACTGGCAAAGACTTTACTGGAAAGGGATGCGAGGGCACTCAAAGAGATGAAGAAGTGTATTAACTTTGCTGTGGAGAACGATATTCTCAAAGGCATCGAATATGAGGTAGGGCTCTTTGCAGAGATGATGCGTCTGAAGCTCGTGAACAAAAATAAATAAAATGACGATGGTATTCAACGAAGATGACTGCCATAATGTCTCTACGGCTATTGAAAAGGAATGGCTTGAGACCAATGGAATTGGCGGTTATGCATCCTCTACGATAATCGGTGCCAATACAAGACGTTATCATGGCCTGCTCATGGCCGCAACGAGACCTCCGCTCGGACGTACCCTAATGCTCTCCAAAGTAGAAGAATTTGTTTCCATAGAAGACAAAGAGTTTCCACTGTCAACAAACCTCTATCCTAATGCAGTCTATCCGTCTGGACATAAAAATCTTATCCAGTTTAGCTTAACACCATTTCCTACATTCCATTATTTTCTTAACGGAATACATGTTAAAAAAATCGTGTTTATGGTTCATGGAGAAAACACTACCGTAATCCTCTATCAGGTGGACAGCAAAGACAAACTGTTGTCCGCCCTTACTCTGAAGGTGAGAGTTATGGTAGCGTTTCGGGACTATCACTGGCTCACCAAGGAAAATCCGTCATTTAAGACAGACTACAAAATTCTGGCAAATGGAATATGTTTACAACCTTACAATACGCTTCCACCCCTGTATCTCTTTTTTAATGCACAATCAATGGATAATTTTTCATTTTGGTATAAAAATATGGAATATCCAAAGGAAATCGAACGCGGCATGGATGCCCACGAAGACCACTTCAGTCCCTTTGCACTGCACTTCGATTTGAATAAAGGGACGGATTGCTATGTTGTGGCCTCTACAAAGGAATATGATACATTAGATGTTCCGGAGTTAGTAAACAAAGAAATCAAACGAAGGAGAAGTCGAAACAAAGTTGAGCCCGTTAGCTGCCGAATAAAAAATAGGGATCAGGGATCAGGGATCAGGAATCGGGTGACGGGACATACATACCGGAGACCTGACACCGGACAGCACCCCCCTTTAGATAACCTTGCCAAATTGGTTGAATCATTGTTGGCTGTCTCCGACAGTTTTCTTGTGAAACGGGGAAATAATAAAAAGAGCATCATTGCCGGATATCACTGGTTTGGAGATTGGGGACGTGATACGATGATCTCATTACCCGGTCTTACCCTCATACGGGGCAGATTTGAAGAAGCCAAAGAGATATTACTTTCCTATGCCCGGTTTGTTGACAAGGGGATGATACCCAACCGATTCCCCGATTATGACGAGACGCCTGAATACAATACCGTTGATGCATCGCTGTGGTACATTCATGCTGTATACCAGTACCTGCGCTTTGCAAAGGATTTAAAGACTATTCGTAAGGATCTCTATAGTGTGTTAAAGGAGATCATTGAGTATTACAGGAAAGGGACTCGATATAACATTCATATGGATTCAGATGGGTTAATCCATGCAGGCGCCGAGGGAGTACAACTAACGTGGATGGATGCAAAGGTGGGGGATTGGGTTGTGACTCCCCGCAGGGGAAAGGCAGTGGAAATCAATGCCTTATGGTATAATGCCTTGAAAATCATGGACTTCTTTGCTCGTGAGATGAATTTGAACGAGGAAGGTAATGAGTATCATTCGTTGGCCCAAAAGGTAAGTAGATCATTTCATGACATATTTTGGTTTGATAAGGGACAATATCTCTATGACTGTATCAATGGTGAAATGAAGGATAAGGCCATTCGTCCGAATCAGATATTTGCCGTGAGCCTGCCATATTCGATGCTATCCGTACAAAGGCAGAGGAGCGTGATAGAAATAGTAAAAACACATTTATTAACACCGTATGGCTTGCGAAGCCTGTCACCGGAAGATAAAGACTACATCAATCAATATCATGGAAATCAGTATGAGAGGGACAGGGCATATCATCAGGGTACGGTATGGACATGGCTGATAGGCCCTTACATTTCAGCCTACGCCATGGTGTACGCAGGCAGTAAAGATACCCCAAAATATATCAAGGGATTACTCGAGCCATTTTATGCACACTTATTTGAAGCGGGGCTGGGGACTATTTCTGAGATATTTGATGGAGATCCTCCGCATACACCCCGGGGGTGTATCTCACAGGCATGGAGCGTAGCGGAGATATTACGGGTTTATTTTGAACACGTATATGGGTTTGAGAACAAGTGACGTAAAAAACAGGAAAGAAGAAATGACCGAATTTATCCCAAGGGATATGGAAAGGCGGTAGGCACAATAAGCGCCAGCCACGTAAACAACGCCGTGCGCAAAATGGAAGAATCAGACAGTTTTATAAATAATGGTGAAACCGAGGGCGATAAGAGCATAAATACTACCCGCGGTAATACCGCTCAAAAAGAGTTGGTTAAACATAACCAGCCTTTTTAGTAATTCTTTTATCGTTTCTCCGATTTTTACAGCAACTTCTCTGGCTTTTAACGACTTTTCTTTTGTATAGTTCGTTGGCCAGTGAACAGGATAGCGAGTATCAATGTATGATGTATTAAGAAACTCACATCCAGAAAGGAGGGATGAAAGCACAGGTTCTTTTTTACTGCAAATCTTCAGCAAGCTGATTAAGTTGTGTATCTTCTCAAACTCGAGATCGTGGGCAACGATAAATGCCTTAAAGTATTTCTCTGCTGAGTGGTGCAAATGGAAGCCATTGCATCTCCAAAAACTCATGAACGAATATTAATTGAAGATATTGTAGTTGATTATAAAAATGAACATAAGGTTTATATCCAGGCAAAGAAAACCAAACTGACCATAAAGCGTGGAGATTGTCCGACCTTAAAGATATGCTTTCCAAGGCTAAAAATCAATTAAAAAAGACCCCACTGGATATATCCATCTTTATTCAAGAACCCCTTTTTGAGTCCTTCAGAAGCTAAAAGAGGCCGTACATTTATACGAAAACTTCTCCACGTTTAATTCAAATGCCTCTGGTATTGTTAAAGAGATTTTTGATGATTTCAAACGCATTCTTGATATCTCATGCGAAGAAGCTTTCAACATCCTGAATCAGATCATAATAGGTCATCATCATACCTTTGAAGACTGGGAAGAGGTTATTAGAAATGATTTAAAACGACCCTTTCTCAAACATAATCACGCATATTCTTTCGTAAAAAACTTAGTTACGAAACAAAGTGCTCGCTTAAACGTTTCCCATAAATTTACAAAAGATGTTTTATTGATAAAGTTATTTCAATAGAAAATGTTACTGTCGTTCTAGCCTGTAGAGACTTTGATCTTGAATACGACCCGCAGTTGTGGAATCGTTCATGGGAGGTCAAAATACCACTACCACCGCTTTGTTTTGAAAGAGACGCCAAACCAATACTTAAATCATGGAGGATTAATGTCAGGAATATTGGCGCGCATCAGCAACGGTTGCTCCCTCATCCGCAGAACTTAAAACTTTATGAGAAAATTTACAGTAAAACTCCAATTTCATCAATCCCTACAGAGTTTCATATTATAAAACTCTTCTTTGAGGGGTCCGTTGAAAAGAATTCAAAGTTAGGACATGAAGCTATAGAATCATTGCAGTCTATGTCAAATAATCTTGTGCAAAAACGCCGACTTTTCATGCCAAGATCACAGTTCAACGAAACTGAAGAAACAATACGAATCTTGTCTTCAGAAGGTGTTTTAATAGTAGATTCATTCAGTGATAGACTCTCATTTGCACATCAGACGCTGCTGGATTATCTGATGATCTGATCGTACCTTAATGAAGGCAAAACCCTGCAAGTGTTTATTATGGAACACCCGCAGTTGCCTTTTATCCGCCCCTCTATCAGGACATTTTTATTTTACCTCCACTCGATGGATAACAAGAATTTTTCCAGAAAAATGATACAGATTTTAGGAAATGACAAAGTAGCTTATCATTTAAAAAGGTTGCTTGTTGACTTGCAGAGTTATCACCAATTACCAATGTTGAGTTTAATCTTGTTAAGAAGATTCATGTGAGCTATCCCAATCTCTTTAATCGATTTTTACAAATGGTTACTTCACCAGAATGGTTCGATACCTTACATTCAGCATTGACGGAGGCTATACTAACCAAGAAAGAAAATGATTCAGTAAAAGTAACGCTTTTATTTGCTCTGGAAAAATGGATGCACGTTCGTCCTAATAAGGTAATTGAATGCTGGAAATATGCATTAAATACTTCCAATCCGGCATTTGGTCCAATTCTGCTAATGATCGATAAGTTTTCACATTGGGAGACAGAAGGTATTGAAGAAATTTTGGAAAGGCTTTTGGAGATTGAAAAGGGAAAAACAGATGATCGGTGGGTAGGAAAGGCAATTTCAAAAAATTTTTTAGAGAATAAAAATCTCTGTGACCTCTGTGGTTTGCAGCTTTCAAGTTACATAGTATTTGGATGCGGCGGTGCTGTGTTATGATATATTCACCTTCCCTGTATTGTTGATAGATTAGCACCCTTTCCCCTTGACAGAGGAAAGGGTGAACTGTTATCTGTGTTATGTGACAGGGAGACGATTTACTCTATAACCTTTACGGTTACTGTTGTCTTTAGATCGGCTGATTCACCTTCGAATTTGATCTTTGCATCACCGATCCTGTCTGTAGCTGTAATCGTGAATCTGGCCTCGCCGTTAGCGTTTGTTACGGCACTGTCAGGTGTAATCGTTATCCGTTTTCTACCAGACTTAATCTTCCACGTTATCGTTTCGCCTGCAAGAGGGATATCGTTCTCACAGAACACCGTTATTGTTTCTTCGGCGCTTTCCTCTGTTTGTAATCTTAGTCTTTTTGAAGACGCCACTAACAGGTCAGCTTCGCATGTTGGTGTTGGGGTTGCTTCTGGTGTTGGCGTGGGTATTTCTGGTATCAAAGCAAAATCAGCCCGTGTGTTTTTACCTGCAACAACGGTTGCAGACTGAGAAGCCAGCCCATAACCCGTTGCAAATACCGTAAGAATGTAGTCACCTGCGGTTATGTCACGAAATGTATAAATACCATTTTTAACCGTTGTGGTTGTGAGTCCTGTATCGGTCGATACCGTTGCGCCAACAATACCTGCCCCTGTCCCGGTGTCTGTCACCTGTCCCGCGAGATTGCCTGTTCCTGGTGTTGGGGTCTGTGCAGGCGTTGGTGTAGGTGTGGGCGTCCCTCCAGATATCAATGCAAAATCAGCCCTGGTGTTCTTGCCTGTTGTTACCGTAGCAGACTGGGATGCAGATGTATAGCCTGTTGCAGACGCAGTAAGTGTGTAATCTCCGGTGGCAATGTTGCGGAATGCGTAGGCGCCGTTTTTGACTGTAGTGGTTGTAAGCCCCGTATCGGTCGATACCGTCGCGCCAACAATGCCTCCTCCTGTTCCCACGTCCGTTACCTGACCGCCAAGGTTACCTGTCCCAGGCGTTGGTGTGGGCGTCCCTCCAGATGTCAATGCGAAATCAGCCCTGGTGTTCTTGCCTGTTGTTACCGTAGCAGACTGGGATGCAGATGTATAGCCTGTTGCAGACGCAGTAAGTGTGTAATCTCCGGCGGCAATGTTGCGGAATGCGTAGGCGCCGTTTTTGACTGTAGTGGTTGTAAGCCCCGTATCGGTCGATACCGTCGCGCCAACAATGCCTCCCCCTGTCCCTACGTCCGTTACCTGCCCTCCGAGATTGCCTGTTCCGGGTGTGGGTGTAGGTGTTGGGAACGCCGTGGAGATTAGGGCAAAGTTAAAAATATTTCTTCCTGTTTTTGGATTTGGCTGCCCTTTCTCTACCGTAATGGATTGTGTACCCGTCTCAAAACCAGTTGCCTGCACTGATAGAGTATGGTTTCCGGCAGATACATCACGGAATTTATACACTCCATCTTGCCCCCGAATCCTGCTCGTAGTGGTTGTATTACTTTGATCATCAAGTGTAACTGTCGCATTATTAATGCCTGCCCCAATTGTTGCATCTTTCACAACACCAGCAATATTACCCGTTTCAATCGACAGGTCAATAAAAACTTGTACAGGGATAGCGCTGTCTTTGGTAGTCCCGTCTCCCAGTTGACCAGAGTTATTTCGTCCCCAAGCCCATACCGTACCTTCAGATTTTAATCCAAGACTATGAAATCCTCCGCCTCCAATAACGGCAACATCACTCAGATTCTTTACCTGAACAGGGACTGTACTATTACTAGTCGCTCCGTTCCCGAGTTGTCCATAAGAGTTATCTCCCCATCCCCAAACCGTACCGTCTGATTTTGCAGCCAGACTGTGAGAACGCCCACGTTCAATGGCAATGACATTACTAAGATTCTTCACTTGTCCAGGTACTGTACTATTACCGGCGGTTCCATTACCCAATTGACCGGAATCATTTTGTCCCCATGCCCAGACCGTACCATCCGACTTTAGGGCAAGGCTGTGAAATCTTCCGCCAGCAAGGGCAGCAACATCGCTAAGATTGCTTACCTGTACGGGGGTAGCGCTATCATTGGTAGTTCCGTTACCCAATTGGCCAAAATCATTCCTTCCCCATCCCCAGACTGTGCCATCCGACTTTAGGGCAAGGCTGTGAAATCCTCCGCCAGCAAGGGCAGCAACATCGCTAAGATTGCTTACCTGTACGGGGGCAGCGCTATCATTGGTAGTTCCGTTACCCAATTGGCCAAAATCATTCCTTCCCCATCCCCAGACTGTGCCATCCGACCTCAGGGCAAGACCGTGAAATCCTCCGCCAGCAAGGGCAGCAGCATCGCTAAGATTGTTTACCTGTACGGGAACAGCGCTATCATTGGTAGTTCCGTTACCCAATTGGCCAAAATCATTCCTTCCCCATCCCCAGACCGTACCATCGAATTTTAGGGCTACACTGTAAGACCAACCACCAGCTATAGCGGTGATACCGTTAAAATTACCTGTCTTTCCCGGGACGGTATTTACCTGTATGGGAATTGTACTGTCGCTGGTGGTACCGTTACCTAATTGGCCAAAATCATTGCGTCCCCATGCCCAGACTGTACCGTCTGGTTTCAATACAAGACTATGATGTCCTCCCCCTGCTAGTTGGGGGACTACAGATGCCAATGAAGTATTGCTAGCGGTCAATACCAGTGAAAAGAAAATCGCTATGCACGAAAGAATGCTAAACTTGACCTGGATAGGGACAAAAGATATGTTTTTCATAACCTTTCTGCCTCCTTTCTGACGTTAAGGGGGTGGTTTTTGTAATAATGATTAGTCGACTTCACGTTTTCCATAAAAGATATGGCTACAGTATGCGAATGCTTTTTCATAAATATCTTTAGAACAATAAAGCCTTACTGCAAAGATACCATATAAAACATCTTCGGCAGTAAGGCTGTCTTATTTTTAGCCGCTTAAACGGTTTAAACCGTTCGACCGTTTAAACCATTTTTTAGCTAAGACCCTTTACTTTGCGTCCCCTGATTGCTCAGGGTTTACCTTTATCGCGATGTATTCTGTGACTCTATTTTTTTAAAAATAATACTATATAGCCTGAATGAAGGCAAAACTAAAAAAGTTTGAGGAATTATAGTTTTGTTAGCCGAAGAGAATATAATTACATCCACCCATTCTTACGGGAGACAACTTCATCGTGAACGCTCAGTCAAACAATTAAAGGGTGCATTCTTATTGCAAAGTTTCATTTTGGCTGAATAATTACATCGGTTCAATATAGCTATTAACTTTCAAGAAATCAATAGAAAATAAGGGGGTAGATGAACATTCCTTTTTTAAGCGCACAATATGCTCATATACTTTTGCAACAGACTTAGCCTTATATTTTCTTGACAGATCGCTGTTTGGTAACTATCTTGATGTTTATTGGTGAAATGGAGGTAGAATATGCGAATTGCTATTGGGTCTGATCATGCTGGATTCGAATTGAAGGAGTACCTGACTGCTTTTCTTCGCCGGCAGGGATATCACGTTGTAGATTTGGGCACATACAACAGGGACCCGGTAGACTATCCCGATTTTGCCGAGGCCGTTGGGTTAGCGATTCACAATGGCCAGGCAGATCGAGGTGTCCTGATTTGCTGCAGCGGTGTCGGCGCTTCAGTGGCAGCGACCAAGATACCTGGCATCCGTGCAGGGCTTTGTCATGATACGTATTCAGCTCACCAGGGTGTGGAACATGACGATATGAATATTCTGGTACTGGGCTCATGTGTTGCTGGGCTTGAGCTGGCAAAAGAACTCGTTCGGGTGTTCGTGGGAGCTGAATTTACCGGAGAAGAGCGCCACCGCCGAAGGCTGGAAAAGATCAAAGCGTTAGAAACTCGTTACAGCCACCTGACAGCACAATGTGAGAAGAGAGAATAGGAAAAAGTTTTTTTAATAATCGCAGGTTTCAATGAAAAGAGGATAGAATGGATCGCACAGATGAAAAGAGTATTGTCAGTGAACCGCTGGGAAAAGCCAGCGACCCTTGCGTCATGGTAATCTTTGGTGCTTCCGGGGACCTGGCAAAACGTAAGCTCATTCCAGCGCTTTACAATCTGGCAAGTGAGCGTTTATTGTCCAGAGAATTTGCTGTCGTTGGATTTTCCCGTAGCGAAATGAGCCACGAAGAGTTCCGGGAGAAGATCAGCAAAGACATAAAAGAGTTCGCTACGGGTTCGGTTGATCCTGATCTGTGGAATTGGTTCATCCAACGGCTCTATTATTTGTCGGGGGATATTCAGGACCCAAACGCCTACCAACGGCTTCAGGGCCTACTGTCGGAACTGGACCAAGAGCATGGCACCGGGGGGAACTATCTTTATTACCTTGCAACAGCCCCTGATTTGTTTTCGCAAATTATTCAACAAATCGGCGCTGCCGGACTTGCACATGAAGAAAATGGCCGCTGGCGTCGCGTTATCATTGAAAAGCCGTTCGGGCGGGATATCGAGTCCGCCCGCGCCCTCAACCATGAAATCAGAAAGGTGCTGAGCGAGAGTCAGACTTATCGCATTGACCACTACCTTGGTAAGGAAACTGTGCAAAATATTATGGTCTTCCGTTTTGCCAACGGCATCTTTGAACCTATTTGGAATCACCGCTACATTGACTACGTGCAAATAACGGTTGCCGAGGATATTGGTGTGGGACAGCGTGGTGATTACTATGACAAAGCGGGAGCGCTGAGAGACATGGTGCCAAATCATATCTTTCAACTGGTTACCCTCACAGCAATGGAACCACCGATCTCTTTTGAAGCAGATGCTGTACGTGACGAGCAGGTAAAGATTTTGCGTGCCATCCAGTCCATGTCCCCTGAAGAAGTTCTCAGGTATACCGTAAGGGGGCAATATGGAGAAGGGACTGTTAAGGGCCAGAGAGTACCCGCTTACCGGGCAGAACCCAGTGTTCCACCCGACTCTTTTATCGAGACCTTTGTAGCGCTGAAGCTGTATATCGATAACTGGCGATGGGCGAACGTGCCATTTTACCTGCGTACCGGCAAACGGCTTCCCTGTCGTGTTACCGAAATCGCCATTCAATTCAAACGCGCCCCCTTTGTGCTATTCCGTAAAACCAGTGTGGAGCATCTGAAACCAAACCTACTGGTGCTCCATATTCAGCCTGATGAAGGCATTTCACTCAACTTTGGCGCTAAAATCCCTGGACCACTTGTGCGCCTGGGAACGGTTGATATGGAGTTTAAGTACGAGGATTATTTTGGAAGGACACCTAGCACCGGACATGAGAGGTTATTGTACGATTGCATGCTGGGAGATGCAACCTTATTTCAGCGCGCCGATATGGTCGAAGCCGCCTGGAGCGTGGTGTCGACAATACAGGATGTATGGAAGGCATTGCCGCATCGAAAGTTTCCCAACTACGCTGCAGGCACCTGGGGTCCACAGGAGGCAGATGATTTGATGGCGAGGGACGGCCGGGAATGGAGGAAATGTGATAGATAACTTTGATGAGAGACACCGGCAGCAACGGACACAATTTTTACTCTATTTGTGATACAGACACCTGATAACCCTGGGGGATTTACATTCTAGGCCTTCAGCTACTGAAAATGTCTATTTTCGCAATGACAGTCCACCCCCTTCGCTCCCGCCAGCGGGGGACAGTTATTGTTTCCCTCGTGAAGGCGACTAAGGGGGAGGCGAAAAGTTTGAAATTCCTAAGCTTAAATTTTGTATTGTTTGCAGACTTTTTGGATGGTGTTAAAATGATTGTAACTATACAGCGCTACGAGGAAATATGACCAAGGTATCTGTCAATCGCAAAATCCTGGTTGTAGCTAACCCCGATGAGTTAAGCCGCTTTGCAGCAGATGAGTTTGTTCGCCAGGCCGGACAAAAAATGCAGGCAAAGGGGATTTTTACTGTTGCGCTATCCGGTGGCTCTACTCCCAGAGGACTTTACACGGTGTTGGCCGGTGATCAATATCGCGAACGGGTACCCTGGTCAAAGGTGCATTTGTTCTGGAGTGACGAGCGCTGTGTTCCACCGGATCATCCTGATAGTAATTACCGCATGATTCGTGAATTGCTGCTTAACAAGGTTCCGATTCCGAAAAAGAACATTCATCGTATGCCCGCAGAACAAGAAGATCCTGTTCACGCAGCTATGGAATACGAACAAACGATATGGGCATTTTTTCACCCAAATGAGGGAGAGTTGCCTCGTTTTGACCTGATTGTACTCGGCATGGGAGAGGATGGACATACCGCTTCACTCTTTCCATGGACATCTGCACTTGAAGAAACGGATCGTTTAGTCTCTGCCAACTATGTCGAGAAGCTCAATGCATATCGTCTTACCTTAACGGTTCCTGTAATTAACCAGGCTACCAATGTTATTTTTTTGATTTCTGGTGAGTCAAAGGCCTCTGTGTTGAGGGATGTGCTAGAGGGTGAATACCAGCCGCAACGATTTCCGTCACAGATCATACGGCCAGTAAATGGCAGGCTTTTGTTCATCGTGGACCGCATGGCTGCTGGTAAACTGGCCCGGAGATAAAATCCGTTTGCACGGCTTCGATAATGATAGTGGTGAAATCAAAAACAATTTTGTGACGGAAAGGTACTTTCTATGAGCCGGCAGTAATTACCAGCACTACTCCCCAGATGAAAGTGAGCAGAAACGAATTATTTGCACCAGCTTTAACGATTTCAGGACACGATACCTTCGAAGAGGCAGTGATGCAGATCAATGATTCTATCTATGGATTACGGGCGAGTGTGTTCACCAATAACATAAGACATGTTTCCTACGCCTATGAGCATCTGGAGGTTGGTGGTGTGATTGTTAATGATGTACCTCGTTCCAAGCCGATAATATACCCTACGGGAGTGTTAAGGAGTCAGGTAGAGAATGTGAAGGGTCGGCTATGCCATGGAAGAGATGACAGAACCAAAACTCCTGGTTTTGAATCTGTCATAAAGAAGGGTACGTTTTTTGTTACCTGCTCAATAGAGAGTGAGAGATCTCAAATTACAAATAACAATTTCCATATAAATCCCAAAATTCCAGAAAATTTAAGGAAGGAAAATATATGCCCAGAGACATACCTGTAGGAAATGGTTCGATGCTGGTTACCTTTGATCGGGAATATCAGATCCGTGACCTCTATTATCCTTATGTAGGAAAGGAGAATCATACGATAGGGCATCCCTGCCGCATGGGGGTGTGGGTTGATGGTCAATTTAGCTGGATAGAAGGAGAATGGCAAAAGACATTACGATACAAAGAAGATACGCTGGTAACGAATGTAAAGGCAAGAAACGATCGGTTGAAGATAGAGCTTCAGATGTATGATACCGTGGATTTTCATTTAAATATTTTTGTGAAGGAAATTGTCGTAAGAAATTTAGAGGGAAGGGACCGAGAAGTACGATTGTTTTTCAATCATGATTTTCACATTTATGAAAATGAAGTTGGGGATACAGCGTATTACGACCCGGATACAAGGTCTATTATTCATTATAAGTCCCAGCGGTATTTTCTGATTAATTGTTGTGATCCTGCCAAATGCGGTATAGACCATTTTGCCACGGGAATCAAGGAAGTACATGGCGCTGAAGGGACGTGGAAGGATGCAGAGGACGGTATGTTAAGTGGCAATCCCATTGCCCAGGGTTCCGTTGATTCAACCCTTGGCATTAATCTTCAGATAAGAGCACATGGTGAGAACGTCGCCCATTATTGGATTGCGGCAGGGATGAAGTACAGTGAAGTCGCAAAGCTCAATAAGGATATCTGGGAAAAAACACCGGAAGAATTGATTCGCCGTACTGAAAACTACTGGAAACTGTGGGTCAATAAAGAGGTATTTAATTTCCACGATCTCCCTCAGAGGCTTGTTTCATTTTTCAAAAGAAGCCTGTTGATCATCCGGACACAGATTGACAACAATGGCGCCATCATTGCGGCAAATGATTCTGATATTGTCCAGGTAGGCAGGGATACATATTCTTATATGTGGCCACGGGATGGCGCCCTGGTTGCCAATGCCCTCATTAAATCGGGATATATGGACACGACAAAACGATTCTTTCAATTTTGTGCTGATGTTATTTCCAAAGAAGGTTATTTACTCCATAAATATAATCCAGACAGGTCTTTCGCCAGTTCGTGGCATCCCTGGTTGAAGGATGACAAAAAGAGTCTTCCCATCCAGGAAGATGGAATTGCCCTGGTTATTTGGGCGCTGTGGAATCATTACGATGAATTCAGGGACATCGAGTTTGTAAAACCACTGTATAGGAGTTTTATCATCAACGCAGCGGAATTTATGGTTAAATTCAGAGACGAGGAAACCGGCTTACCACTGAATTCATATGATTTATGGGAAGAGCGCTATGGAGTGCATACCTTTACGGCATCGGCTGTCATCGCAGGGTTGCGAGCGGCAGGCAACTTTGCCCGTGCTTTTGGAGAGCATGAGTACGGCAATAACTATTATGAAATTGCGGACAAAATGAAAAATGCATTAGTAACGCATTTCTTTCATAAAGAGCAAGGGCGATTTGCGAGAATGGGGAAAAGGACTGCAAATGGATATGAACTCGATATGACAGTGGATGCAAGCCTTTTCGGGTTAGCAGCGTTTGATGTTTTTAGCCCGGAAGAATCCATGATCGTGTCAACGATGAATGCTGTGAAGGAAAAGTTGCAGGTGAAGACTTCAGTAGGAGGGATTGCAAGGTACACGAATGATTACTATCACCGTGTCGGTACCGATTCAGGACGTATCCCCGGGAATCCCTGGTTTATTTGTACCATGTGGCTGGCAGAGTATGGCATTATGCGGGCAAAAAATTTGACAGAACTGAACGATGCACTGCCAATTCTGGACTGGGTAGTGGATAGAGCCTTACCGTCGGGTGTTCTTGCGGAACAAGTCGATCCTTACACCAACGCGCCATTATCCGTATCACCTCTCACCTGGAGCCATGCAACCTTCGTTACAACATTGATAAAATATATGAAGAAACGTGAAAAAATTTCTCTGTGCGGTGAATGCGGTAACTCGGAGTTTTATATGCATCGACATGTTCAAAAACCCCTGTAATGCCTAGAGAGGGGAATCAAATTTTGTAACAGTTCATTCCACCACTGTCATCATGCCGTTCTTGCGCCTGGAAACCGCGAAAATATCTTAGATGTTTCGGTGAGAGGATACACTGAAACACCACAGCGTCGTTTAATAAGAAATTTTCGAACCAGAAAACGCCGAGACTTCGTCGTGAGTCTTCGGCGTGAGATCAGTCAAACGTCACAGAGATTGCTAGAGGATAAACAGGCAGAATTATGCGAATTCAACCTTTTCTTTAAATTTCTCAGCGTTCTCCATGCCCTCTGGTGAAGTATTACGAATTTTCTTTTTTATGAACCTGTGTTGTTAAAAAATTCTCAATTCCCATGTCTTTGATCATTTGCAGGTATGCTTCTAAGTCATTGGCATGATTTTCTTCATCAAGGAGGATGTGTTCGAGCAATTCACGTGAACCTGCATCGCTTTCATCAATGCAGAGTTTAATGGCCTTTTGAAGTCTTTGAATTGCAACCTTTTCCAGCCCATAATCGTTCTCGGCTTGCTCTTTTACTGCGTTTCCTACGTTGATTTTTTCGATTTTGGTAATGATTGGAATGCCTTCCAGATATAAAATGCGTTCTATCAGTTTTTCCGCATGTTTCATCTCTTCCATTGCCCTTTTTTCAGTATCATCGTATAAGAGTATGTACCCCCAATTTTCGCACATCTTGGCATGTACAAAATACTGATTAATAGCTGTTATCTCAGCTGTAAGGACATCGTTCAGCACTTCAATAACTTTTGCGCTTCCCTTCATGAAAAGTCTCCTCTATATTTAAGAAATAGTTTTTGCGTATCTAATAAAATTAATGAATTTCTGTAACTATTCAGCGTATATTCGCTCATAATTGCTATGAGCGAACAAAATCAGGCAATTCGCCATGAAATAGCATCTTTAATGCCTGTCTCAAATTTACCCCTTGTTTTCGACAAGTTGAGAGGTAGCTGCGAATGCGGCAAAAAATCCTGGCTCCCTCCAAAGAACGAAAGCAGCCCGATATTTTCTGCTGAACCTTTGTCATCCTGATGTCGTTTTCAGCCAAATTATTCGTAAAAGGGACGTTTTTATTGTCCATAAACCTCAGGACATCATCCTCATACTTTCGTAATCGTTCCAGAAGATTTCTGGCTTTTGTCCTTTTCACTCGCCCCCTTTTCCCCTTACGGTTTGTTTCATCAGGGGGAGGGCTTTCGGCTTCTGCGTTTTGCAATATCACCCGGTACCTGTGCCGATATTTTTCAGACTCATCGGCGCCCAACATTCCTCCGGCATCGCATGTTGCACGATTTATCTCTTCAAGCAAGGCCTTCATCTCTTTCGCCCACTGCTGCTTATTGTCCTCTTCCCACACACCCTCTAATTCTCTCAGGTGGTGCGCATTACAGAGCGCGTGCGTACAGGGATAGGTGTAATACGCCTTCAAATGGTCGTGACAAAGAATCCCACGAAATTGGGGCAATATTCCTATGCTATCTATTGCCTCTGTCCCTCTCCCTTCGTGAGGATAAAAACATGTCCACTGCCTATTGGATGCGCTATGCAACCAATATCTATCCCCGTTCTTGTTAATACTCGTTTCATCCACATGCAACACCTCTGACTTGGTGAGTTCTGCTTTGCTTTTCTCCTCAAAGATTTCCAGATATTCGTAGGCTTCCTGATTAAAATTGTACAAGGAACCTTCACTCACCGGCATCGACATCTGCTCTTCAAAATACTCCTGAATCCTCTTGTAGGGTATCAGTTGATACTGTGACATATATACTGCATGCGCCTTCAAATCCGCCCCATACTGCGCCGCCTTTGTTATTCCTTCAGGAAAGGGCGCGATAAATCGGTTCCCCTCCGCGTCCTCTACTATCTCTGCACGATACTCTGTTACCTCCCGTGAAATCTTCATATCAAACACCTGGCGCGCTTCGTAACCCACCACCGTATATTCCCCACGCGGCAACTTCCTTTGGTCTACTTTTATCACTTCCACCTTATCAGGGTTCTCAACCCTTTTCAGCGTCACCCCCTCACGACCCTTTTGTCCACCCGCCTTCCTCTCGCCCTTCGCCTTGCTTTCTCTCTTGCGATTCGGATCACTTGAGGGAGGCTTACTGCTGTTGCGACTGTTACGGTTTAAACGACCAACCAGCAGCGTTATTACTACTACCAATAACTCTACCATGGACCTCATGGCTGGCGACAGCACTTTCTCTTCAGAAAGAAGCTTCTCTACTTTTTGGAGCGTTACCTCTATGTCTATATTGTCTATCGTCAATGAATCCGCCTGTATGATGAGCCACCCATTTATTTACTGCGGCTATTATATCACAGGCTTTTTCATCCTTTTTATTGGCGCTATAAGACACGACAAAAGCACGAATTCCTCTTACCAACACCAAGTCTGTCCATGTCTGTGCTCTCTCCTCATGTAGGCTGTACTAACCACCTCTACAGGCCATATATGCCACAAACTAATCCAAACGACTCTCTGTCCCGGATATCCTGTCAAACATATTTTAAAATATTTTCACTGAATAGTTACGAATTTCTTCCAATTTATTTTAATTTTCCCATTATAATTTGATACCTTGCAAATTGTAAAGCATAATTTCCTTTTTGATCCATAAAAAGGATTGACTTTAAACAAAATATGTAATACTCTAAATAAACTTGTTTGAATTTCGATACTATGGAAACTATAGGTAAGGACGGAATATGGGACTTATTGTACAGAAATTTGGAGGCACTTCTGTTGCCAATGCAGAGCGTATCAGGGCGGCTGCGAAACGGATTGTTGAGACATACAAGGCAGGGAATCAGGTCATTGTGGTAGTATCGGCAAGGGGCCAGACGACTGACGAGCTGATTGAGCTTGCTTACGAAATTACGGACAAGCCTTCTACACGTGAAATGGATATGCTCATGTCAACCGGAGAGCAGATCTCCATTGCCCTTGTGGCCATGGCTATCCATGCCCTTGGGTATCCGGCCGTCTCCTTCACCGGCGGCCAGGTCGGTATCGTTACTGACAGCTATCACACCAAGGCACGCATCCGAAATATCAATGCCCAGCGTATAAAAAAAGAATTAGACAATGGCACGATAGTAATTGTTGCCGGATTTCAGGGTATTGATGCAAATGAAAACATTACCACATTAGGCCGTGGGGGTTCGGATACGACTGCTGTTGCCCTGGCTGCAATTATGAAGGCTGACCGGTGTGACATTTTCACCGATGTGGATGGTATCTATACAGCCGATCCAAGGAAAGTTCCACACGCGCGGAAACTTAACACGATATCTTACGATGAGATCCTTGAACTGGCAAGTTTAGGTGCACAGGTGATGCATTCCCGTTCAATTGAATTTGCGAAGAAATATAACGTTCCGCTTTATGTCCGGTCAAGTTTCAATGACAAAGAGGGGACGTTGATTTGTAAGGAGGCTAAAGAGATGGAAAATATTGTCGTAAGCGGTGTTGCAGTAAGCAAGGATGATGCAAAGATTACCATCAGGGCTGTTCCTGATGTTCCGGGGCAGGCGGCCAAGATTTTTCATGAGATTGCAAAGAGAAACATCAATGTAGATATGATTATACAGAATGCCAGTATTGAGGGCCGGGCGGATGTAACGTTTACGGTACCCCGGAGCGATCTGAGAGAGGCATTGAATGTCGCGGAAAAGATTAAAAAAGACCTCGGGGCGAAGGAGGTCTTACATGACAGCAAGATAGCAAAACTTTCTGTGGTTGGCATCGGTATGCGGAGTCATTGCGGTGTGGCAGAAAAAATGTTTAGTGTACTGGCCGATGAGAAGATCAACATACAGATGATCAGCACCTCGGAAATCAAGATTTCTTGTGTGATTGACGAGGCCCACGCTGATCGGGCATTACGAACAGTTCATACGGCCTTTGGATTGGACAAGGTAGAAAAGGAAGAAGTCGTAAAAGTTTAAACACACATCAGTCTGTAGTTCTAAATATTTTTTCAGTCTCGGACGATGCCTTAGCTGTGTTATAGAGAAGAGGAAAACTTTGTCCCTTTTGTCATACAGAATCCAGCCAGAAATGAAGTTCATGGGTGATTTGGTCAGGATTACCTGTATTATAGCCAAGCAGGTTTCTCAGATGCGTCATGGTATCTATGTCTGCATCTAGAAATTTCAATCCCAGATTCTTTTTATTGAGATGGACGAGCTCCGCATGAAACGTCAATGTAATATGTGACGCATGAAGGTATATTTTTAATAAACAACTCGTGCCTATTTTTACAGGAAGAGACGTTGGGGAATGCAACAATGCACCTCGTAAAGATATATCCAGCAATTCCAATTTATGGATCGCCTTATTACATTCAATTTGAGCGTGAGCCGCAAATTTGATACGGCTAAAGTATCGATTACCGCACACAGCTACCTCGCAAGTAGTTATTTTTCATAGGCCTTTTCTTACCAATGGGTCAAACACCACACGCATAGTATCATATCCATTGCAAAATATACTTTTGACAGGGTGGCAATCATTTAAGCCAAAGCTGAGAAAATTCCTTTCGGCTACAGGGCATTATAATAGCAGTTGCATTTATTCAGGTCAATTAATTTCATAATCTCACTCTTCGTTCAACGTAATTCACCGTATCTTACCCTATCTGTTTTTCTGCTAAATTCGTTATTAAAGTTTATAGAATATCGTTATTTAGTGATCCCAATTATCAGATGCGACCTGAAGTGTATGCAAATACATACTAAGGTGTACCCCATTGTCTAGACAATTATTTAATAAAAATAAGATAGAATTTTAGTATTGTTTATGCGAAGTATCTTTTAATTATTTGATGAGCAGGAAAACGGAATGGAGCGGAGCGGAATGGAGTTTTTCTGCTCATCCGCTGTGCATTTCTCCGTTCTTGCTTTCTTGCCATTTTTACCCGGTCAGTTCAAGAGTATTTACCATCTCTCCTTTCCGTGCCTTTTTGTTACTACAATACAGCGTTGCTGGCGCTCTGTATTCAAGCGACTGATGTAATCTCTCGTTGTTATAAAAATCAAAATACCTCCTTAAACCATCCACTGCCTCTCTTACCGTCTTATAGTCTTTTAAATACACCTCCTCGTATTTTATCGACCTCCACAAACGCTCTATAAAAATGTTATCAAACACTCGTCCCCTTCCATCCATGCTGATCTTTACCCCGGCTCCCTCTAATTTCCCAGTAAACGCATTGCTCGTAAACTGCGATCCCTGGTCCGTGTTAAATATCTCAGGGCATCCCTTCCTTATTGCCCTGTCTAATGCTTCCAGACAAAATCCCACATCCAGGGTTATTGATGTCTCCCACGACAGCACATACCGACTATACCAGTCCATTATTGCCATGAGATATACATACCCCTGATTGAGCCGTATGTACGTTATATCCGCACACCACACGTGATCTGGATACTCTATACTCAATCCTCTGAGTAAATATGGGTATTTCTTGTGTCCTTCACCTCCTTTACTTAGCCAAGGCTTCGGATAGATCGCATATAATCCCATCTTCCTCATTAACCGTTTTACCCTCTTAGGGTTTACCTCATGCCCTTCCTTTCTTAACCATGCCGTCAACCGCCTTACCCCATAAAACGGATACCCCGTATAATACTCATCTATCAGGTTCATCAATTGAAGATTATATGCACTCTCACCAATCGCCTTATAATAAAAGACTGAACGGGATATCCCCAGTAACTCACACTGCCGACTTACACTTATCTCCTCATTTTCTGGCTCTATTAACCTCTTCCTTTCCTCAACCGTTGATCCCAACTTTTTTTTTCAGCCAATCCAGTTCAACCTTCAATTGCCCTATCTGCTGGTACAACGACGCACGCAATTCATCCTCCTTTCTGGCATCTTGCACCTTCTTCAGCGAAAATATCCTCGGTATCTCTTCTATTACCTGCTTCTTCCACTGTGCTATCTGCGTTGGGTGTACCCCATATTGCCCTGCTAGCTCGTTTGCAGTCTTCTCCCCCTTTATCGCTTCTATCGCTACTCTCGCCTTAAATTCCCCATTATATTGCTTCCTCTCCACCTCTTATTTTATACCCCCTTTCCAAACCTTTTTCTCTTCCATGCCTGCCTTTAGCCAGGCATGATTTTCTATCTTAACATACTGTCCAGTTTTTGGGGTACATTATATACACTATTTTTCATTGTATAAGGATGATTATATTGCAAATATAGCGTATTTATAGCATACTTGTGCTAGAGAAAAGCCAATTGGGTATTTCGAGAACGTTCTCGGAGGTTTGGTTTGAGTTTTCAATAATTATGAGGAGGAGAAAAAAATGTTTAAGAAGTTTAGTATTGGTCTTGCCTTTATCGGAGCATTGATGTTTGCTGGCAGTAATGTCATTTCTGTAAGTGCAGAGGAGAAGAAGGAAGAGGTAAAGAAGAAGGTAGGGGAAAAGAAAGAAGAGGTAAAGGAGAAAATAGAAGAAAAGAAATAAGCACCTGACTGAAAAACTATGAATGCTTATGTAAAAGCGGTTACATAAGCGAAAATATTCTGTAGATAGGCTTAGCTATGGCAGAGAAAAAGAAGTGCTATAAATGCGAATACTTACTCTCAAAGGCTGAAAAAGATTGAACTGCTGATGCCATAAATCAACGCACTAAAACAATAAGCCAAATGCAGATATTTGGCAAATTCTTGAAGACAACACAAAAAGGCAATTCGTATGAATTGTCTTTTTGTGTTACGAAGATCGCAAGAAGCAGATAGATCTTTGGAATTACCAAGAAATCAATTCCCATGAACGAGTTGAAAATATTGATAGGATCAAAAGAAATCAGAAAATGGAAAAAGACAGAGAAAAGCCTGAAAATGCCTGGAAATAACCACTTGATTATTTGCCCGTATTTTGTAAGCCTTGCCATAGCAAAAACATACAAAAACCTCTATTTATCCATGTCGTACTTATGCCATACCTATTTGGGACATCATCGGTATTGCTATACTTTCACTCATGGCTAAGATACGGCCCGTAGAATCCATTGCAAAAATAGAGCGCGAATTAGTTAAAAAAACGTTTAAAATATACAATCTTTCAATCTTTCAAAGCGACACATTATTTTTAATGAATGCGTTAGGAATTAAGGATTTCCACAAGAATCGTCTGAAATTTCAGGGTGTTAGTGTATACAACTAACACCCTCTCTAACACATTGACTGGATTAACGTTATATTGCTTTTGGCCTTCAGCCATAATAAACTCACGCTAGCCCAAATATTCCTTTAAGCTTATAATCTTAATCCCTTTGTATTTTCTCAATTTTAACATTTCTTTATCGCCCGTTACAATCGCATTTGCTTTACCAAAATAAAACACATTCAAGGATTCTGTTATCAGGATCGTCTTTAAAGACTCGAATTTTTTTGTTGGATTTATCACCTGAGCAATACCCGAAAGGTAAACTGCTGCATCACTGATTGCCTCTCTGTCACGATGGAATTTTGTGGATAGCACTTCTAAGACCTCTTTGATGATTTCCCCGGAAATTAAGAGGGTATCATCGCCTCTAATTATTCTTAAGATTACCGCCTCTGCCTTGCTACAGGGATGGCAAAAGCAGAAGCCTAAGCGAATCAACGACTATTATCCTTAATTGTCTGTCTGTTTCAATCCCTTCTACATAGGCCAATCATTCCTACTTTGATGAAATAAGTGATTGCTATTTTCTCGTTTACTTCAGGTTACCTATAAAATCGGCATTCCCTTTTGTCTTAAGAGTTATACTTATAGGATTTTTTATCTTTATATTTGAATTTATTCAGCATTGTCCACAGAGTTGCGTATCAAAATACAAAATGAAGCCCGCAATCTTAAAAATGATCTACCAAATCCCACCTGTCAGCAGACAGGTCTCGATAATCTCAAAGAGCAACAATGCCGCTCATCCGCAATTACTTAACCGGACAACGCTGATAATTATTATAAAAATTGAAACATATTTTCTTGGAAAGTCTGACATTATTTACGGCTTCCTGCCCATCCTGTCATGCAAGTGATTGATGTAAATAGTTTAAAGAAGAACGAGGAAATAAAGGCTTTCTGAAATGACTTGAGCGTAAAATTGGTGCAGAGGACGATACCCTTACAAACAAGACCGCCCTAAAGGAATATCACAAGCACAACTTTAACCAACTTCACGAAGTCCCCAAGGAAAACGGGAACAAAGAGATTGACAATTTTGCCCATCTGCACTATTATGACCATAATTCTAGTCAATTTTAATGGAGGTCTTTTTATTATGAAAACCTTATCTCTGTCAGAAGCAAAGATGAAGCTAAGCAGCCTCGTTGAAACTGTTAGTACCACCGACGAAGAGGTGATAATTACAAAAAATGGTTCACCTGCCGCTGTTTTGGCGAGTCCGGATGAATTTGAACGCTGGAAAGAAACTATAACTTGCATCCTCATCTAAAGAATCAAGGCATCCCTACAACCGATAATCACTAATCCTTATTTAGGAAAAGCACTAAAAAACAAACTTGCGGATTTGAGAAGTTTTCGAGTCAGCAGATTTAGAATAATATGCAGGATTTCAGGCCAAAAGCTAATTAAGATTGTTGCAATAGGTTCCCGCGAATGCACATATGAGGATACTTTCCGGTTGCTTAAAGGAAAAGAAGGAATTTGCTAAATACTATATCAAACAAACTGAAAGTATGTATACTTTTAGTATCTGCCAATTCGCAAGGTAAAACCTCTATAAATCTATGAGGGAGGAAGAAGAACTATGGAAGGGAAAAATTATGTCAATGGGGCATTTGTAGATGGCACTTCCGGCGATCGGTTTGAAAGCAGAAATCCTGCTAATTTCAATGAGGTATTGGGGACGTTTCCCCTTTCTTCGGAACAGGATGTGAATAATGCCGTCAGCGCTGCAAAAGCGGCCTATTATGGGTGGAGGCGCTTGTCCCGCATTAAACGCGGTGAGTATCTGGACGAATTTACCCAACTCCTGAAAAAAGATCGTGAAGAACTATCACGACTGGTAACAAAAGAATGTGGAAAGGGAATTATCGAAGGACGCGCCGATGTTACTGAAGGAATTCATATGTGCCAGTATGTATTCGGTACCGTGAGGATGCCTCACGGTGATGTGATTGATTCTGAAATTCCGGAAAAAGATGCTTTTCTGCGCCGGAAACCCAAGGGGGTTGTAGCGGCAATTACACCGTGGAATTTTCCTTTTGCCATTCCCTTATGGCTCATCTGTCCCTCGGTAGTGGAAGGAAACACGGTTGTTCTCAAACCTTCGAGGGAGACGGCATGTACGGCAAATAAGATTGCCGAGTATGCACATAAGGCAGGGTTCCCGCCGGGTGTTATTAACGTGGTACAGGGAGGATGTGGGGATTTTCTGGTGAAACATCCGGATACCCATGTAGTGTTGTTTGTGGGTTCCAATGACGTAGGTTCAGAAATAAAGCAAATTGTTGCCGGATTTTACGATAAGATGTGCGCCTGCGAGATGGGCGGCAAAAATGCCTTAATCGTTCTCGACGATGCCAACCTGGACGTCGCGGTAAATGCAGCCATTATCAGCGCCTTTAAGACATCGGGACAGAGATGTACCTCTGCAAGCCGGTTAATTATTCACGAAAAGGTATTGGCTGAATTTGAAAGGAGATTTGTTGAGACAACCAAAAGGATGAGAATCGGTGATCCCCTTGACGAAAATGTGTTTATGGGTCCTGTGATTAACCAGGCGGCAACTGAAAAGATTACACGATATAATGATCTGGCAAAAAAGGAGGGTGCAAAGATGCTGCTGGATGGTGGAAGACTCACGGGTAATGAATACAAAAAGGGCTATTTTATGTCTCCATTCGTGTATCGTATGCAGAACAATCCAAAGAGCCGGGTGCTTCGTGAAGAGGTCTTTGGCCCCCATGTCGCTATTATCCCGGTAAAAGATATTGACGAAGCTATAGAGGTGCATAACGATACGGACTACGGTCTCACTTGTGCAGTAATTACTGAAGACTTTCGGAATGCGAAGAGGATACGAGATGATTGTGAATATGGCCTCGGGTATGTGAACTTGCCCACGATTGGGGCTGAGGTGCATTTGCCCTTTGGTGGCGTAAAAAAGAGCGGGACGGGATTGCCATCGGCCAGTACACTGATTGATGTGGTGACGCACCGTACGGCATGGACGGTCAACCACGCCAGAGAAATCAAGATGGCCCAGGGATTGACGGTGAAGTTTTAGTATGGCAATTTTAGTGTGACATTTTGCATTTTGATTTTTCATTTTAACTCTTTTGGTTACTTCTATCATGTACTATGAATCCTTCCGTAAAACAGCTTAACAATAAGTGAATTGTGTCCCTAAACATTAATTACAGCTTTTTGAAAAAAATCTCCCGGGAATGGCAATGGGGGATCGTTATTTCGTATGTTTCGGCAATCTACGCCTTTTTACCCTTGTGGGTTTTTGATGTAAGGGATATTTTTATGAATTTGCTTTCCAGCGGGATGGGCGAACTCTTTATTGCCTTTGTATTAAGACCGAATCTGACTGTCTAAACCACTAAGATATCAGGTCACAAAATTAGAAAAGCATGGACAAACAAGTTCGTCGTTCAACTGAACGCTTACGGCGAAGTTCGTGCCATCCTTTTATATTGGAATTCCTTATTTGGCTCTGAAACACAATTTTGTTGATCCCGGTTTTGATATGCCATCGCCTATTTTTTAACTGTAACTCGTACAATCTGTTTTGCTCCGTCCTTCTTATAATAGAGGATTTCTACCCTCAGATCGTTAACAAGCGCTGCTAGAAGCGTATCAAACATTGCTCCAGTAGTTCCGTGTCCGCGTCCGTCGGAATATACCAAACTAAATCCGTATATATTGCTATCTTCCTTGAGTTTAACCAGAATCTCAGCGTTGAGAAACTCCTCAGTGCCTGGACGTCCATGCCCTATACCGGTTACCTGACTTGTTAAATATTCGATTTTACCAAATGGAGCTCTTACTATATCCTCTGTATCAGTGCGACGATCCAGGTTAATTGCCCAGTCTGACGGGTATTGAATTTTTTGGATTGAAGTATTTACTCTATCCGCACGGACTCTATCAACTCCCAGCTTTGTGATCAACAGGAAAATTAGTACAGTAGTGAAAACTGTTTTAACCTTCATGCATCCTCCTTCCTGCCAAAACTCAACACAATTTCAAAATTACAAATTCAAATGTTCAAAACCTCGTTTCTGATTTCCGGGTAAAGTTTTCGAAGGTAAATTGCCACGTCGTTATTTGAATACGCTATCAAATGCCTGTTCAAGATCGCTGACCTCGATTATGCTTATATTCTGAGGGACAGGGATGTTCAATGATGCACCTTTTGCAATGATGATTGTGTCCACGAAATGCAATTCCCTCAAAACCGTTTCTATTTTGCCATCCGGTGATTCCGTACTAAGCGTTTTTCCCTGACTATCCAACCCACCTGTCACTGCAATATTTTCTGGAATAGGGGCATTTGTAAGTAAGGCGTAATAGCATAAAGCGGCTGCAAGCTCCGCTTCGTTTAAACTACACCTTTGGACGATTTCAGTCATACCCTTTTCCATGCCGTATTTTATATGAGTTGTAAGGGGAATAATTATATTGTTGATGTGTTTGGACTGGACAAAATGATTCACACCCGAAATACTATTTGAAAAAATTTCCCCAGGTAAAGTCACTGAAATATCCCGGAACGATGTTTCGTTTTCTGAGTATGAACATTTCAAACTAGTAGAAAAGCTAATCCTGGAGTTATAGGTGAGAAGTGTCCTGATCTCACCTGTTTTTACTCTGGGTTTATATGCCTGATTGGCAAGCTTGTCATCGAGTAAGATATCCATGATGCTGTTTTCCCAAATGCCTCTTTCATGAGTAGGGGATTCATTAATGTAGTTTCTTATATGATCCTTGAGTTCATTCCTTTTCTTGGGGTTTAGATATCCAGGAACCTTACTGAGGGCATATTGGATGGCAGTTAATACATCTGATATGGTTGAACCAGCTAAACCGAAATCGTCCTTTTCCAGTTCTGAACATACGAACTCATTGGGACAAATCTTGCAGTATTCAATTCCCTTATCGCACTTGTTGAGGATTTCTTCGATGTATTTTAGGTAGTTGCCAATTTCCAGGTGTTGTTTCGGGATAAAGTTCATAAAAATATCCTAAATTTCCAAGGTAAAGAGCCGATAATAACACTACTCTGAACAGCGAATTAATAGTATAAAAGTTTATGATAAAAGTCACAAATTAAAATATATTTTATTGTAAAACAGCATGAAAGAAACAATTATTTCCTGTTTATTGTTATGAAAAGTATTACTGTTACTAAACATCAAACTCACATTTATGTCCATAGTCTGGATAAAGAATTTCAGGAATTTGAGATATGGATAAAATATACGAATTATAAACTGTTTCTGGAACACACTCATTCAAATGAATATTACAAACAGAAACAGTTAGATAGGAGAGAAGAAGGAGAAAATTCGTCATGAAAAAGCATTTTAAGAATGATTGTTCACATTGCCACGAATATCCTTATGGCTGTGATGATTGTTATAGTGATGCAAAGGCATCTATGAATCTAAAAGCCCGTCGTAATAAGAAACGGGACAGCAGTAAGAATAGCAATGTTATTTACAATAATTGATTAAGTAGAGACAGGAATGTCCCTTAATGCACAAAAGCCCTTCTAATATCTATAATTAGGATGTATTGTGCGACTCCTCACCTTTTTCGGCCGGCTATTGTTGACTTTTCTATAAAATCATACATATTATAGGACAACGTAAGAATTTTAATAACTACGCATTCATAGAAGGCAGGTGTAATTATGGTTATTAAAGAAAACAAAAATACTATTCAGGATGAGTTTGTATGTCCCCATTGTAACGGCAGTACTTTCATATTTATTGGTCTGCAAAAACAAAAAGGATTATTCGAAAATCATGAGTTGTGGCGCTGCAAGAATTGTCACAGTACATTTGCGAGAGAAACTATAGATGTAAAAAAATCAATGGAAAATGAGACGTTTAATAAAAGAGCGCTCCAATACTATTGCAAAATCAGATTTGCCAACTCATGAAATTACCCAACATAATCTTTGAGACATTAGCAGTAGGTCCCCTAGCAGTGAACTGTTATATTATCGGTTCCAAAAAAGACAACGCAGCAATAGTTATTGATGCCGGTGGTGACCATGAAGAAATCCTGAATATAGTAAAAAAACATGATCTCACCTTACGACTCATGATAAACACGCATGCCCATTTTGATCACGTGGGCGGAGTAAGGCCTTTGCAAGATTTGACTGGCGCAAAGTTCCTGCTTCATCAGGAAGATATTCCACTTTTGAATTATCTCAATGATCAAACGGATGCCTTTGGATTGCCGTCCATTCCTATTCCAAAGATAGACAGACCACTTACCGACAATGAGGAAATTTTTATTGGGAATGAAACGATACGGGTCATACACACCCCAGGACATTCTCCGGGCAGCACATGCTTCCTCATTGATGATGCAGTATTTGTGGGAGATACTCTCTTTGCGGGGTCGATTGGAAGGACAGATCTCTATGGCGGTTCTTATGAAAAGATAATAAGTTCAATAAGAACCCGTCTGTTTATCTTAAAAGACCATGTAATTGTATACCCAGGACATGGGATATTTACCACCATTGGAGAGGAGAAACAACACAATCCGTTTTTTTAATACCTCAGAAAAAGAAAACCTTCATTTTTGTAATGGAGAACCTTATAGATTGGCCTACCTCATAAATTTCCTGAATTTGCAATTTAATTTCTTTACCCGAAGTTAAAACATAATACTTGTACCCTTCCCCTAAAAAGTTCCGGTTTATAATTACACCGTCAATATGACCGCTCTTCTCAATCTTCACATGATGCGGTCTGAAGAAGAGGAAGGCATTTCCTTGGTTTTGTCCTTTTGTATTGCAAACAAATTCGTCCCATGGAGTTAATATCTTATCTTTACCAACTATTTTTACCTGTATAACATTTGATTCTCCCACAAAACCAGCCACAAAAAGCGATGCCGGAGAAGAATAAATTTCTTCCGGGCTGCCTACTTGTTCCAGTATTCCTGCATTCATCACTGCTACCTTATTAGCTAAAAGAAAGGCTTCTTCCTGGTCATGAGTGACATAGACGGTTGTAATTTGCGTCTCTTGCTGAATACGCCTGATTTCCTGCCTGATATCCTCACGTAATTTTATATCGATATTCGATAAGGGTTCGTCCATAAGGAGCAGCCTGGGTTCAGTAACAATTGCCCGTGCGATAGCAATCAATTGCTGCTGTCCGCCAGAGAGCCTTGCAGGGTACACTTTAGTATATTTTTGCATGTTGACTTTGCTCAAAACAGTATCAATTTTTGTCCGCCGCTCAACTTTTGCAAATCCCTTTGCCTTTAATCCAAATTCAATATTTTCATATACCGTCATGTGTGGCCAGAGTGCAAGGTCCTGAAATACCATTCCGATGTGCCTTTGTTTTTGAGGGATTAAGGTTTTCCGCCCTTGATTTGCAAGTGTGCCTTCTATCCTGATTTCTCCGTCATCTGGCACCTCAAGACCTGCAATCATCCTTAATGTCGTTGTCTTCCCACATCCTGAGGGTCCTAATAATGCCAGGAGCCGCCCTTTCTCAACCTCAAAAGAAATACCTTTTACAATTTCTCTTTTATCAAAACTCTTTCTTAAATTTTTTACATCAAGAGTATTCGCCATGATTTCACTAAATATTTTGATATAACAAGAAATATCCCCACAGGTAACAAAGTCATCGCTACTATTACAACAGAAAGTGCTGAAACAATATTTATCGGGCTATTTACCATGATAGTAAATAGGGCTATGGGAAGGGTCTCGTGCCCTGGCGGATAGACCAATATTGTCGTACCCAACTCTCCAACGCAGAACATAAAGGAAATCAGCCATGTGGCAATTATTCCGTAACCCTGCAAAGGTATCAAAATCCTCCTGAAAACAGTAAACCATGATGCGCCAATTACTGCACCTGACTCCTCCATGGAATTGGGGATCTGTTTAAAATAATTCGCCATGATACGGCTGGATAACGGTAAAAACCGCACTCCGTATCCCAGGATAATGACTCCATAAATAAAGAGACCGCGCGTGTTGTGTTCAAAGGCTTCTTTTTCTGTGCCTCCACCCAGTGTCAGACGGCGGATGAACTTTTCCAGGTACCAGGAAAGGATGCCAGTACCTTCAAAGTCCAATCCAGAGGTACCTTTTTCTGTGGGAAATACAATACCCGTTTCAGTGGCGAGGTTGGGTATCCAGTCACTTCCGCGCCACCAGACTTTCTTATAAAAGCCTGCCGTATTGGCAAATTGTTTCTCCTTTATGCCCAACGTACCTGTATATTTGTTATCAATGAATTCACCTACAGTCACCAGTACAATCTCACTGTCCCACAGTAGTCCGTAATTAAAGCGGATGCTTGGCGCCTCCAGGGTTATTTCATCGGGGCCCGGATGTTTTTGCTCATGCAATCCAAACACCCCCCAATTCTATTTCGATTATTTTTGGTTCGACCACGCCGCATCTGTCGCGACAAATGGTCGTAATGCCAGCACCTCTTTGGGCATAATAAGGCCTGCTAGGACAAATAACGCCATGTGTAATTGGTTTTTCCACATATACAGTAACGCAACAACAGGTAAATAAATTATTCAACATCATAGCGCCAACTTAATAATTGGGTGGCATGGACAAACTTATTTATCCGTGCTTTAGTCTCAAAACCATTTACGAATAGAGACGCCTCTAAGCAACGCACTATTTCATTTCCTGCATCACCATGTCATCAAAAAAGGTGTAAGAATCCGATTTTGTCCAAAGTCCTACACTCCCGCTATCAAAAGTATCGTCCGACACTTCAAACACCTTTGTATTATTAAAAAAACATTGAATCTTGTCTGCCTTGCAAATGACCTTGAGTAAGTGCCACTCATTTGATGTTACCTTTGTATTTTTCTCTGCAATCTGTCTCCGGTTTCCATTAATTACGGTATATAACCGAACATTATTTTCTAAGGCATTGGCCCTGAGCACGTAATAGTTATTATTATCTTTATATCTGAAGACCAGCCCGCCGGCCTGGTCGGTCTTCCCGCTGACAGCCCTAAATTTTACAAATACCATGAAATCTTTATACGACACCCCGTCCAGTATCAGGAGTGGAAAACGATAGTCCGTATCATTCAGTTTTGTCTGTACAACCACATTGTCTGCCGAAGGAGCATGTTCAATCTTCTTAACTATCCAGCGTTCTGATTCTCCTTTCCCTGTAAAGGCGCTTTGAAACCCTACGGGCAATTCATCGACTTTATTATCATCAAAATAATATTCCCTTCTTTCCCCGAGGATTTCAGATGTTGTAAGCTTTTGCCCCTGCTGCGCATGGGCATAACCGGAAATTAATGAACTCGACAGACAAACGACTAACGTCACAAATAATTTTTTCATGGTAACCTCCTTAAAAAAGTTCATTCGAATACAAAAGCTGGCAAAGTCTTTGTATATGAAGACTCCCCGGATATTAGGAGTGGATTCGAAACACTACCTAATCATTTTGAATAAAAGCATAATAAGAAACTACTTATAATTACAAATAAATTTTGCTATGTTCTCGTGAATTTTCCCAAGGTCGTGGATTTCCGGTGCCTTTGCCTTATTATCATCAATCCAGTGATGAAGTTCCTCATACGTCTTCCCTGTTCTTTCTTTACTATTTTGAAAATGAATGTCAAGAGGTGGCATGTTCGTTTTCCCCTCTCATAATATAGCATTGCTTTAGTTCGAGATGTGAAACATTCTCGAAATCAGCTAACAGAGCCATTCCAGAGCTTTGTAATGTCACTTTATTTATGTAAGGCTATATAGATGTATAATACTGATACAGTGCGTCAAATATTTCCATCCCTTTTTCGAGTAATTTGTTGTCGTCTTTTTGTCGTTGTTTCAATCCCCTGATAATTTGCTCTATTCCTTCCATCTCTTTCCTTCCATATTTACTGTCCTTTAAATCGATATCATGTACAATTTCAGGCGTGTACCGCTCAAAGCGCTCCTGTGGACGGGCTATGCCCGCCAATGAGTTTTGTCGTAAGGAGTAAGACATGCTGAGACCCTAAAAGTTATCGTCTGGTTCGTACAGAATCCTGGCACGGTTGCAGTGGACTGACCTGAAGAATCTGCGAAACATGGGAATGGCTAATGGCCAGTTTGTAGAGTCGGCACCAGCTCTGAGCCTGTCAATTGCTTCGTCAGCAACATCAAACTTACCTCGACATTCATACGGAAAGACAAAGGTAATCATGAAAACCGCCCAAAATAAGGGTTCCAAAATAGTGAAAAAATCGTTTCCCTTACTCAAGGTCTATGGTCTGCTCGAACCTGGACCAGTGGTGATGGTCACAACCACCAGCAAGGAGCGGGCAAACATTATGACCATGTCGTGGCACATGATGATAGATTTCGAGCCGCCGATCGTAGGTTGCGTGATTAGCAATCGAAATTACACGTTCGACATCCTGAAAGCAACCAGGGAATGCGTAATCAACATCCCGACGGTGGAGTTGGCTGAAAAGGTGGTGGGCTGCGGGAATACCTCCGGACGTAAGGTCGACAAGTTCAAAACCTTTGAGCTCACGCAGACGTCAGCCTCGTGCATCAAGGCACCGCTCATCGACGAATGCTATGCGAATCTCGAATGCAAGGTCTTCGATGGGAAGATGGTAGCCAAATACAACATCTTCATCCTCGAGGTACTCAAAGCGTGGATCGACCCCGCGAACAAAGACCCACGTACGATCCATCATCGCGGGAGAGGCGCTTTCATGGTAGCCGGAGAAACGATCAAGTTGCCTTCCTTAATGAAATAGCTTTCCTTGCTCAGCGTTGACAATAAGATAATCCTTCACACTTTCTTAACTTCGAAAATTTCCCAGAGATTTACTTCAGTTCCCTCAACCGACTTGAACTGTAAGACCTCCTGAGAACCAAACACCTCTCCCTTATTATAAGTCCCATCTGCACCTAAACAAAACCTCTCCACATATTCCTCAAGGGGATCGATGACAATATATTCCTTTACAGCAAATTTTTCATAAAGACGTTTCTTTTCTCTCAAATCCATGAGAGCAGTTGCAGGTGAAAGGACTTCCACAACAAGATCAGGAGATCCCTTTATATTGGCTTCAGCAATCTTATTCTTATCACAAACAACAAATACATCAGGCTGGACGATATTATATTCGGAAAGAATTACATCAACTGGGACTATAAATGGTTTGCATGTTTTGTTCGCTAGCTTTTGTTCCAGTCGGCTGAAAAATTTACCAGCTACAATCTGATGCCTTACCGATGGAGCCGGAGTCATATTGTAAGCTACACCATCAATAATCTCCCATCTTTCATGCTCTGGCCACGTAAGATAGTCATCCCATGTATATTTCTGATCACTCTTTTTTACTGAAGGAAGTCCCATTTGCTTTTCCCTCAAACATACGGTTTATCGTTACAGTAATCGTGTTCAAAATGGGATTATACCAAAACTAATTTTTTATATACCAACTTTTTTCACTAACATCTCATTCACTATTTTTGGATTGGCCTTGCCTTTCGTCTCTTTCATGACCTGCCCTACTAAAAAGGTGAGGGCATTCTTTTTCCCTTTTTTGTAATCCTCTATCGCATCCGGGTTGCCTGATATAACCTTCGTTATTACTGCTTCAATCAACCCTTCATCACTGATCTGTGCCAATTTTTTCTCTTCAATAATTGTTTGAGGTCCTTTTCCTGTTTGAATCATCTCAGAAAATACTTCTTTTGCAATGGTACTGCTGATGGCACCTTTTTCAATTATTTCAACCAGGCCAGCTAATTGTTTGGCTTTGATCGGTAAATTATCGATATCTAATTTTCTGTCCTTTACTTCCCTCAAAAGATCATTGATTATCCAATTACAGAAGGCCTTTGGACGATCCATTATCTTTACGCATTCATCAAAAAAATCTGCAAGCACCTTATCTTCGGTAAGGACACTGGCATCGTAATCAGAAAGTTTAAACACCTCCATAAACCGTTGTTTTCTTTCCAGAGGAAGCTCAGGTATTGAGACCTTTATCGCAGACAGCCATTTTTCATCAATCAAAACGGGCAAAAGGTCAGGTTCAGGAAAATATCGATAATCCTGCGCCTCTTCTTTTGAGCGCATACGGGCACTCTTTTCGCTTACTTCATCCCACAACCTCGTTTCCCTGTCAACTGTCTCTCCCCGGTCTAATACCTCAGACTGTCTCTTTGCCTCATATTCAATAGCCTTCAAAACAGACTTCATCGAATTAAGATTCTTTATTTCTACCCTGTTGCCCAGTTTATCAGAGCCTTTCTTCCTGAGCGAAATACTTGCTTCAAACCGAAGAGACCCCTCCTGCATCTTACAATCTGAAATTCCTGTATATAAAAGTATCTTTCGCAAGGTTTGCATGTAGCTTTCCACCTCGTCCACATTTCTCATGTCCGGATACGATACGATCTCAAGGAGTGGGACACCCGCCCTGTTAAAATCAACGAGACTGTAATCTGCATCAACTTCTTCGGGATGGATGAGTTTCCCTGCCTCTTCTTCCAGATGAACGTTGTGGATACGAACCCTGCTTATGACGCTATTTACGTTGATATCCATATACCCTTCAACGCCTAAATTATAATAATTTTGGGAAATCTGGTAGTTCTTGGGTAGATCGGGGTAGTAATAACTTTTTCGGTCGAAATTCGTGAACTCATCAATCCTACAATTGAGAGCAATGGCAGCCTTCAATGCATATTCAAAAGCCTTTTTGTTCATTACAGGTAAAACTCCTGGCATGCCAAGGCATACAGGACAGACTTGCGTATTTGGCTCAGCACCAAATTTTGTGCTACATCCACAAAATAATTTCGTTACGGTCGCCAATTCTGCATGAGTTTCTAAACCGACAACAACTTCGTATTCCATACACCAAAGCCTTTTGAATATTATCCTTACACTGAAGAAACCTTCAATACGGGTTTCTTTAAATGGAAATCAGTCTCCTGCTCAAAAGCATATGCGATTTGTAATAATTTTTTCTCTTCAAAATGTTTTGCAAGAATTTGCATTCCAATAGGTAAAACTTCTTTTGAAAACCCACAAGGGATAGAGATACCTGGAATGCCGGCAAGATTTGCCGGAATGGTATAGATATCGGAAAGATACATTTCTAATGGATTATTAGCACGCTCCCCTATTTTGAAGGCAGGCGCAGGAGAGGTAGGACAAATGATGCAATCAACCTTTTCAAAGGCAACATCGAAATCCTGTTTTATTAAATTCCTGACCTTAGATGCTTTTAAATAATAAGCATCATAATAGCCGGAACTCAATGCATAGTTTCCTAGCATGATACGTCGTTTGACTTCATTGCCAAATCCTTCAGACCTGGTACGGCAATACATGTCAATAATTCCATTTGATCTGGACGCTCTGTATCCATATCGAACACCATCGTAACGTGCTAAATTTGAGCTTGCCTCAGCGTTTGCGACAATATAATAAACTGCAACGGCATATTCTGTATGCGGCAAAGATATATCAATAATTTTTGCACCAAGATGTTCATATACTTTCAAAGCATCCTTAAGTGCTTTAAGGACGTCTGCGTTTAAACCAGCAGCAAAGTATTCTTTTGGAATGCCGATGCGTAAACCATTAATACCAGAATCAATTCCATTTAAATAATCAGGAACGGGTACATTTGCGGATGTAGAGTCGTGCAAATCATAACCTGCGATTACTTGCAATATAAGAGCCGCATCGCCCACATCTTTTGTTACTGTACCGACCTGATCGAGAGAAGATCCAAAGGCCACAAGACCATACCGCGATACCCGGCCATATGTTGGCTTTACACCAACGACACCACAAAGTGCCGCAGGCTGTCTGACAGAACCGCCTGTTTCAGATCCCAAGGCAATTAATGAAAGGTCAGCAGCTACGGCAGCGGCTGAACCCCCGCTAGAGCCACCAGGGACATATTCAAGATTCCAGGGATTACGTGTTACTTTGTAACGAGAATTTTCTGTAGATGACCCCATTGCAAATTCGTCTAAATTTGTCTTACCAATTATTATGGCATCTTCTTTTTTTAGACGGTTAACAACAAAGGCGTCATAAGGTGGAATGAACTTCTTAAGTATTTCTGAGGCACAGGTGGTATATAAATTCCTGGTGCAGATGTTATCTTTAACGGCTACCGGGATACCTGCAAGCAGGCCAACCTTTTCGGCATTTTCAATTTTTTTATCAATTTCTATTGCTTTTTTAAAGGCTTCTTCTTCGTTTATCGTTATGTAAGCCTGAATGCTTGGTTCAACATTTTTGATCCGTCCAAAAAGCTGGTCGATAAACTCAGATGCTCGTACTTCTTTTGATAAGATTTTTGTTTTTATTTGAAGTGCGGTGGGTTCAAATAGTCTCAATGACACGGCTCTTTTATACTAATATTCTTATTCAATTACCTTAGGTACTTTAAAAAAAACACCTTTTACTGCAGGGGCATTGAGTAATGCGTTTGATGAAGGAATTGAGGGCTCTAATCTGTCCTCTCTAAACACATTAGAAGCATTCATCGGGTGGGCCATCGGTTTAACGTTTTCAGTATTTAACTCGTTAAGCTTTTCTATATACGACAGAATATTGTTGAGTTGGTGAACGAACACGCCCTTTTCAAGGTCAGAAAGTTCTATTCTGGAAAGTGAGGCTATATATTCAATGTCTTTTTTATCTATTTTCATGAAGGCGGATATATCTCAAACTCCTGTTTTAATTTAAAGGGCTTTTGTCACTTTACCGGCACCGATACATCGGGTGCAAACTCTAATCTTTTTGATGGTACCACCTATTTTCGCTCTTACCCGTTGCAAATTTATTTTAAATTTTCTTTTGGTTTTACCAGTAATCTTTCTCCCAACTCCACCCTTCCACTTAGCCAACCCTCTTCGTTCAATCTGATTTCCAACCTGTGTTCTTTTACCACATATTAGACATACCTGCGACATAAATAGCGCTCCCACAATTGGTTATTTCTTTTTTATTTTATTATCGTCTTTTTTAGTACAATCTTCACATAGCCCTTGTATCTGTAAACGATGAGATTCCGGTTCAAATTTGTTCTTTCTACAAACTTCATCTTGAAGTTTTTCTATTCTATATTCAATAAATTCAATGATTTTTCCACAGTTGTTACAAACCAAATGATCGTGATGCTCATTTCCATATACCTGTTCATAGTGTGCATGTCTTTCACCAAAGATAACTTCTCTTAACAAACCACTTTTCACAAGCAACGATAGCGTGCGATAAATCGTAGCCTTAGAAATTCGCAACTTATTTAGCCTGAGATCAACCAGTAATTCATCTGCTTCAAAATGCTTAGGATTTGCAAACACCCTGCTAAGTATTGCTTGCCTTTCAGGTGTAAATTTCAAATTTTTTGATTCAAGATATTCTTTAAATTTATCCTCTTCTGAGAGCATAACAAATGAGAAGCAACATTAATCGTCTGCTAAACTATGTTTATCAAACAAAAAACCCATCCCTAAAAACGGGACGGGTTTCATGTAAATAATTCCCGGCAGTAACCTACTCTCCCAACTTTCGTCAGTACCATCGGCGTAAGAAGCTTAACTACCGTGTTCGGAATGGGAACGGGTGTTTCCTTCTTACTATGCCCACCGGAAAAAAATCAGGAATAACTTAACGGTAACAACCGATACTTTCATTACAGACTAACAAGATAACAAAAAGTCAAGCTTTTCGACTAATTAGTACCAGTCAGCTTAGTATATTACTATACTTATACCTCTGGCCTATCAACCTCGTAGTCTTCAAGGTGTCTCTCATCCATAAAGGAAAATGATATATAGTTTTGGAGTAGGCTTCATGCTTATATGCTTTCAGCATTTATCCTTTCCGTACGTAGCTACCCAGCTATGCCGTTAGCACGACAACTGGTGCACCAGAGGTACGTCCATCCCGGTCCTCTCGTACTAAGGACAGATCTCCTCAAATATCATACACCCACGGCAGATAGGGACCGACCTGTCTCACGACGGTCTAAACCCAGCTCGCGTACCGCTTTAATCTGTGAACTCCAGAACCCTTGGGACCTTCTCCAGCCCCAGGATGCGATGAGCCGACATCGAGGTGCCAAACCGCCCCGCCGCTATGGACGCTCGGGGGCGATCAGCCTGTTATCCCCGGAGTACCTTTTATCTGTTGAGCGATGGCGTTTCCACACACAACCACCGGATCACTAGGCCCTGCTTTCACATCTGCTCGACTTATAGGTCTCGCAGTCAAGCTTTCTTCTGCCCTTACACTCTACGTGCGGTTGCCAAGCGCACTGAGAAAGCCTTTGGACTCCTCCGTTACTCTTTAGGAGGAGACCGCCCCAGTCAAACTGCCCACCTATCACTGTCCCAAAACCGGATTCACGGTATTTGGTTAGAATTTTAACATAGTAAGAGTGGTATTTCAACGTCGACTCCATCCTGGCCAGGGCCAGAACTTCTCAGTCTCCCACCTATCCTACGCATACTGTGCCAAAACCCAATAATAGGCTACAGTAAAGGTTCACGGGGTCTTTCCGTCTTGCCGCGGGTACGTGGCATCTTCACCACGACTACAATTTCGCCGAGTCCCTCGTTGAGACAGTACCCAAGTCGTTACGCGATTCATGCACGTCAGTAATTATCTGACAAGGAACTTCGCTACCTTAGGACTCTCATAGTTAGAGCCGCCATTCACCAGCGCTTCAGTTCTGAGCTTCGTATTCTTTCGAACACTAACCCATCCCCTTAACGTTCTGGCATCGAGCACGCGTCAGTCTCTATACGTTGATTTTAAATCTTGGCAGAGACTTGTGTTTTTAGTAAACAGTCGCCCGGGCCTTTTCACTGCGGCCTCGATTTTATTCGAGGCACTCCTTCTCCCGAAGTTACGGAGTGATTTTGCCGAGTTCCTTAACGAGGGTTCTCTCGAGCGCCTTAGGATCCTCTCCCCGCCTACCTGTGTCAGTTTTAGTACGGACACCATAACAGCTCGCAAACGAGGCTTTTCTTGAAAGATGCTCCAGTTACTTAAGGGCATACGCCCACGTACTCACCTTCGATGCCATACGTCTCGGATTTGCCTGAGACAACATCTCCGGCTTGAACAAGCCGTGTCTATTGGACTTGATAACCTTCACACCTCTGTCCCCCCATGCTCAACGCTGTTACGGTGGCACAGGATTATTAACCTGTTGTCCATCGTCTACGCCTTTCAGCCTTGACTTAGGCTCCGGCTAACCCTGGGCGGATTTACCTTCCCCAGGAAACCTTAGGCTTGCGGCGAATAAGATTCTCACTTATATTATCGCTACTTATACCGGCATTATCACTTCTATTTCGTCCAAGAGTCTTTTCAGTCTCTCTTCAACCTTTTATAGAACGCTCCCCTACCACTTTTGCAATTACGAATAATTGCAAAAATCCGAAGCTTCGGTAATAGACTTAGTCCCGTAATATTTTCGGCGCAAAAATGCTCGGTTAGTAAGCTATTACGCACTTTTTAAATGATTGCTGCTTCTAAGCCAACATCCTAACTGTCTTAGCACTCTCACTTCCTTTATCACTTAGTCTATTTTAGGGACCTTAGCTGTCGGTCTGGGTTGTTTCCCTCTTGACAATGAAGTTTATCCCCCACAGTCTGACTCTTATGGTAGACAACAGTAGTATTCGGAGTTTGATTGAATTTGGTAGTCTGGTGGACCCCAATACTCATTCAGTATCTCTACCCCCACTGCTTAATTCCATAAGGCTAGCCCTAAAGCTATTTCGAGGAGAACCAGCTATCACCAAGTTTGATTAGACTTTTACTCCTCCCCTCAGTTCATCGCCTCGCTTTTCAACGCAAGTGCGTTCGGACCTCCACGAACTTTTACATTCGTTTCATCCTGACCAAGGGTAGATCACCTGGTTTCGGGTCTACTATGCACTACATAATCGCGCATTTCACACTCGCTTTCGCTGCGGCTCCGTCCAATAAAGACTTAACCAAGCAATGCACAGTAAGTCGCCGGTTCATTATGCAAAAGGCACGCGGTCACACACCATTCTATGTTATATAGAATCATTGTGCTCCCACCGCTCGTAAGTACACGATTTCAGGTTCTATTTCATCCCCCTAACAGGGGTGCTTTTCATCTTTCGCTCGCGCTACTAGTGCGCTATCGGTCGCTGAGTAGTATTTAGCCTTAGAGAGTGGACTCCCCTAATTCACATCCGCTTTCACGAGACGGATGTTACTTGGGTAATTGCAAAGGAAGTGTAATTCTTTTTGCCTACAGGACTATCACCTTCTATGGTTAGGCTTTCCTGCACTATTCAGCTAAAAATTACATTTATAACTTCCCAGACAGTCCTTGTCCTATCTTATGCAATCCCCACGACCCCGACTGTGCAACACACAAGGGTTTGACACACAGCCAGTTTGGGCTTTTTCCCGTTCGCTCGCCGCTACTTAGGAAATCAAAATTTCTTTCTTTTCCTGGAGTTACTGAGATGTTTCACTTCTCTCCGTTTCCTTTGATACCCTATATATTCAGATACCAATACTATGGTATTAACCCATAGTAGGTTTCCCCATTCGGAAATCTCCGGCTCACAGCTTGTTTGACAGCTCCCCGAAGCTTATCGCAGTCTTCCACGTCCTTCGTCGTCTCTCAGCGCCTAGACATCCACCATGTACCCTTTGTAGCTTGACATTCTACGTTATCTTATTACTCTTTTAAACAAAGAGGATCAAATTGCTACCCGTTAAGTATTCACTTTTCAAAGATCAATTTCTTCACTAAACGCACCTTAAATCATATCTTATGACCTAAAGTGGTGGAGATGAGCGGGATCGAACCGCCAACCTCTGCCTTGCAAGGGCAGCGCTCTCCCAATTGAGCTACATCCCCTGCTTTAGAATCTTTTGAGGGTGGTGGGCCTAAGTGGATTCGAACCACTGACCTTTCCCTTATCAGGGGAATGCTCTAAACCAACTGAGCTATAGGCCCAAAACTCATGCTCGTACCTTTTTGGGCCCGCAATCTCACTTGCACAACACCTATTCTCCCTACCACGAACCTCGTAAAGAGACTACAACATTTTTAAAAACATAGAAGTCTTTGCGTGCAAAGTAGCACAACTTTTTTATTCCTTAGAAAGGAGGTGATCCAGCCGCAGGTTCTCCTACGACTACCTTGTTACGACTTAGTCCTCCTCACAAAACACACCTTAAGCACTTCCATCCCTTACGGGTTTGGCCAGCGATTTTGGGTGCATCTTGCTTGGGTGGCTTGACGGGCGGTGTGTACAAGGCTCGGGAACATATTCACCGCGGCGTAGCTGATCCGCGATTACTAGCGATTCCTACTTCATGGAGGCGGGTTTCAGCCTCCAATCTGAACTGAGATCGGTTTTATGGGTTTCGCTCCGCTTTACAGTTTAGCATCCCTTTGTACCAACCATTGTAGCACGTGTGCAGCCCGGGACATAAGGGCCATGATGACTTGACGTCATCCCCACCTTCCTCCGTCTTGACGACAGCAGTCTCTTTAGAGTGCCCAGCATAACCTGATGGCAACTAAAGACAAGGGTTTCGCTCGTTAGGGGACTTAACCCAACGTCTCACGACACGAGCTGACGACAGCCATGCAACACCTGTGATAGTTTCGGGCTGGATACCGTTCGTCGCCCTTTCGGGTTCCTACTTCTATCATGTCAAGCCCCGGTAAGGTTCTTCGCGTTGCATCGAATTAAGCCACATGCTCCACCGCTTGTGCGAGCCCCCGTCAATTCTTTTGAGTTTTAGCCTTGCGGCCGTACTCCCCAGGCGGGGCACTTAATGCGTTAGCTCCGGCAGAGAGATAATCAAAACCCCTCTACTTAGTGCCCATCGTTTACGGCTAGGACTACCGGGGTATCTAATCCCGTTTGCTCCCCTAGCTTTCGCACACTCAGCGTCAGTTACGGTCTAGAGAGTCGCTTTCGCCGCCGACGTTCCTTCTGATATCTACGCATTTCACCGCTCCACCAGAAGTTCCACTCTCCCCTCCCGCACTCAAGCCATGCAGTTTCGACCGCCATTCTTCCGTTAAGCGGAAGGCTTTCACAACCGACTTACATAGCCGCCTACATGCTCTTTACGCCCAATAATTCCGAACAACGCTTGCCGCCTCTGTATTACCGCGGCTGCTGGCACAGAGTTAGCCGTGGCTTCCTCCGGAGCCTTAGTCAAGTAGAAATACTATTAGCATTCCTACAATTCTTAACTCCCGACAGTGGTTTACAACCCGAAGGCCTTCATCCCACACGCGGCGTCGCTTCGTCACCCTTTCGGGCATTGCGAAAGATTCTCGACTGCAGCCTCCCGTAGGAGTCTGGGCAGTGTCTCAGTCCCAGTGTGGCCGACCACCCTCTCAGGCCGGCTACCCGTCTTCGCCTTGGTAGGCCATTACCCTACCAACTAGCTGATAGGACATTGACCCCTCTCTGAGCAAATGGACCTTTTCAGATCCATTTCTTTGACTGCCGACACCAAAGTGTCAGCATTTTTATTGAGAATTAGCAACCCTTTCGGTAGCCCCAATTACTTGGAACGTTGTTGTTCCCATCTCAAAGGTAGGTTATCAATGCATTACTCACCCTTACGCCACTCGGTTTGCGCCCCTTTCGGGACGCTCCCTCGTGCGACTTGCATGCCTAATCCACGCCGCCAGCGTTCGTTCTGAGCCAAGATCATACCCTTCATAAGTATATTATAAAGGCGCCAAGCAATGCCTGGCAATCTCAACTTCTTTTTTCAACTCAAAGGCCAATTGTTTACATCAGCCTCACTACTCGCACGCATTTGACTTCTAAGTTTTAAAAGAACATCTCTTACTTACTACAGACACGTTATTCTACACACATTTTAAAAAGAGTCAAGAAAAAAATTATTTTTTTCATCAACTCCCACATTTCTAAAGAGATTATACTTCCAAAAACCACAAATGCAAGCATAAAATCTTTTTTCTTTAAATCTAGGACTATAACTACAGCAAATATAAATACTTATTCTATATTATTATCAAAATTATAAATCCTTAAGTTTAAAACGAGAGCGTTCAAATATCCGAAATTATACACATTCAAAATTAATATATAAACCGTCATGCTTTACTCTTCTAAATATTCGCCCATTTTCCTATATCTTTCATATCTACTTTCTACAAGACTGATAACAGGAATACCTTTTAGTTCTTCTAAATAACTAAGTAAACGCGCTTTAAGTATGCCAGCCATTTCTTTAGGACCCTTATGCGCAGCACCAAGAGGTTCTGGAACAATTTCATCCGCTATTCCAAAATTTAACAAATCTTTTGCTGTTAACTGCAAAGACCTGGCAGACTCTGGTGCATTTTCAGCATTTTTCCACAATATCGCGGCACAACCCTCGGGCGAAATGACTGAGTAATATGCATATTCCAAAATTGCAAATTTATCACCTATACCTATACCCAATGCGCCACCACTGCCACCTTCCCCTATGACCACGTTAATAATTGGTGTTTTCAATCGACACATCTCATAAATATTCTCTGCAATTGCATGTGCCTGTCCCCTTTCTTCAGCTCCTATGTCTGGATTAGCGCCTGGAGTATCTATCAACGTTACAATGGGCAAATGGAACTTCTCTGCAAGTTTCATTTTTTGCAATGCCTTTCTGTATCCTTCAGGATTCGGCATCCCAAAATTACATGCAATACGCTCTTTTGTACTCTTTCCCTTCTGTTGTCCAACAAACAAGATCCTTTCTCGCCCAATGCTTCCTAATCCACAAATAATCGCTTTATCATCCCCAAAACGCTTATCTCCATGAAGTTCAACAAAATCATCCATCATCATATTCACATAATCAGCCGCGAGGGGGCGCAAGGGATGCCGTGCTATTTTGACAATATCATATGGAGTTAATTTAGAGCACAACCGCGTTTGAAGCCTCTCTCGTTTTTCTCTCAGATATTTTACCTCCGCACTCCTATCAAAGTTATCCTTTAGGGAGGCATTTTCCAAATCTTCGATACGATGCTCAATCTCTAATATCAAATTTTCTAGCTCTGTTACAGTTTTTTCAGACAAAAAACATTCCCCCTAATAATATAATTCCAAAATGTTTCAGCGATCTTATTTTATAATAAAAAAATGTCGCTTTTTTCAAGACATTGGCTTTTTGTTTTAAATTTTATTTATTTTTCAACCTATTGCAAGTAAATTACAAAGAAGTTCAACAAAGTGTTTGTAAAAGATCGTTATTTTTGTTAGTATTTTTATCTTTATGAACTACAAAGGATTATCAAATGCAGGATATAATATTATAATACTGCTATTATCGATTGTTCTAGTCACTGCCTCCTTCACGGGATGTGCTACGAGAAGTTGGAGCCATAGGAATATGGCATCTGTTTCCGAATATTTCGATAGCGATAAGAATGCTGTATGGGATGCAGTACTCCTGTCGGCTGAAGGAATTCCGATTGAGATCAAAGATAAGGAAAACGGTTTTTTAAAGACCCAATGGGTTAAAGGTTGGTCGACAAAAAAGGCTTCGGGGTTAGTCCTGGAGGGGAGATGGCAAGAACGTTATCGTCTATTAGTGAAAGTAACCGAAGGACAGCATAAAACCTATGTTTCCATAAATACCCAGATCGAAGAAAAGGCACCTGGGGGTAGTCAGGCGTACCGGTGGAATCGTATTGTATCGGATGGTACTATAGAACAGGAATTTTTGAAAAAACTGGAAAACATCCTCAATAACCAATGAAAATTGCACAATAGCGCGGCAAGCTCCAATTGAATTATCTTCCGGTTTCCCAATAAGTGACAAATGTGTATCACAGAAATTTACTAAAATATCAAAGTTAGATTTATAAAAAACGAACCCCCTTAATCAATCAAATTTTTATGATGACAAAACGTTTATTTTTCATACTCACAATACTTTCTTCTGTATCAGTTATCCTAGTCACATTCATTCCGAGAACGGCAAAGTCTCAAGCAGAGATAGAACCGTCTGAAAATTTCCAAATACAGACTTATCTCACAGAAGAACAAGCAATTGCCCTTGTCTTTCCTGAATGTGATGAAATTGTAACTGATGAATTTGTAATGACTTCAGAAGAAAAAGGCAACCTAGAAAAACTTCTTGCCAGAAGACTTTATGAAGATGGATTCAAGGTTTATATTGGAAAAAAGAAAGATGTTATCCAGGGATATGCAATTATTACGGAGGAGATTGGAAAGTTTCACCCATTTACTTTCATTGTTGGTGTAACCTCGAATGGAAAAATTAATAATGTAGCCGTCCTTGTTTACCGTGAAAGTCGTGGTGGAGAGATTGCCAGAAAACGTTTTCTTTATCAATTTATCGGCAAATCTCTCAAAAATCCGATCCGTATAAATAAGGATATAATCAATGTCACAGGGGCCACCATGTCCGTGCAGTATATGTGCGCCGGAGTAAAAAAGGTTCTTGCCGTCATTAATGAATATTACCTCAGCGAGAAAAGAAGTGTAAATAATATTAAACTAGCAACCGGATATACGGTGACACCCGAAGAGGTCAATGCCCAAAAAGCACGCCAAAACCAGGAGCAAAATAAAAAAACGAACAGTAGTTCCGAAGAGTTATCGTCTGACATAAAACTATTGAAACAAACTCGCATGATCATGGGCACCTTTGCCGAGGTATCAGTATATTCACGTGATGAGAAAACTGCCGGTAAGGCCATTGAAGAAGCGTTGGATGAAATGGAACGCATGGACCGCATTATGAGTAACTATAAAAATAATACTGAGCTTTCCCAATTAAACAGAAAGGCGGCAAAATCGCCTTTTCCCTGCCAAAGAGAACTTCTCGACGTGATTGAACAATCACAATATTACAGCGAACTAAGTGATGGCGCCTTTGATATTACTATCGCGCCGATCGTTGCTTTATGGGGATTTTTTAACGAAAAAGGGCATATCCCCTCCGACAAAGAAATAGAAAGGCTTTTACCGGCAATCTCTTACAAGAATATTGTAATACAAAAGAATAACGACCCTAAAAAACCAAGCACTGTCTTTTTAAAAAACACGAAGACTCAAATTGATTTAGGAGCAATTGGAAAAGGGTATGCCGTAGACAAGGCATTGGAAATCATAAAAAAATTTGGCGTAAGCAATGCCTGTATTAATCTTGGTGGAAATATTTATGTACTCGGTACACCTGCGGATAAAACTGCATGGAAGATTGGCATACAACACCCGCGGGACAAAAATGAGATCCTGGGTTATCTGGAACTGAAAGATGAAGCAACGGCCACATCGGGAGATTACGAACGTTTCTTTGAAATAAACGGAAAACGGTACTCCCACATCATAGATCCTAGGACAGGAAGACCGATAAGTGGTACAATTGCAGTAACAATAGTAGCCCCTACAGGTACGAAAGTTGATGCACTATCAACCAGTATCTTCGTCTTAGGTCCCGAAAAAGGCTTGAAGCTTATCAAGAATATGCCTGATGCTAATGCCATGATTGCATATGAGGGAAAGGATGGAAAACTCATGATTGATATGACAAGGGGTTTCTCAGATAAATTCAAAAAAACCCATGTTGAAGGAGAAGACAATGTCGGGTGGCATGTGGTCGCTTCCAATCAGTAACAAGATTTTTTTTACTTTTTCCTCTCTATCATGGCCATTGCCACCGGACTTGGCTTTCTGAATTATTATGAGAGGACAGGCTTTTCCTCGCAAAAAACGATACGTTACTATTGTGGTGATAAAGAGGAAGAACTCGATACCCCCCCATCGGCTGAAGAAAACAGATTAAAACTTGAGGAAGGATTGTTTTTCCCAAAATCCTATCGGGAGTTATTAGAGGTTACCCACACACATATTTTTTCAATCCCCATCGTCATATTTGTTCTCTCCCGTATTATGGCCATGACGCATACACGCGAAGGATTAAAGATTACGGTCTATGGAGTTTCATTTATGGGAATTATATTGAATCTTGCAGCCCCATGGCTTATTAGATACGCATCCCCTCACTTTGTAATTACCTTTACCATCTCCAATATACTCCTCATTCTGAGTTTTGGGGCGTACATCTTTATCCCCCTTTACGAAATGTGGATTAGAATAGACCACAGCGCAACATAGTCATAAGGATTGAAATATTTTTTTACAACTTGTTTCAGTGCCTGACTATCACCTGTTGCATGTCATTGAATATAGCCTACGATCAAAACCGGATACAAGGGATATCTCTCATCGTGAGAACCTTACGATAGACGGGAGAAAGGTATTAAAGACGCTTCTGACTGTTAACAAACGACTGAACACAGCATACGTTCTCAAACAGTTATGGGACTATACCTCAGAGGCCTGGGCTAGAAAGTTTTTTGATAACTGGAAGACCTCGTTAAAATGGCAACGGCTTAAACCCTATGAGAAGTTTGCAAAACTGGTCGAACGCCACTGGGATGGCATTGCCGCCTTCTGCAAACTAGAAAATAAGGTTTTGCTCGGATTTGTCGAAGGACTAAATAACAAAATCAGAGTCATTCAACGCCGGTCTTATGGCCTACGAGACGAAGAGTATCTTCGTCTCAAAATATTGACCTGTATGCTGCCTGATATCTAATTCAGTACAAAAATGGCTCATTTTTACCCACTCGCTAGAGAGAAGACCTTTTTTTAAACAAATACCCCCAATTACGACACAGTCTTATAAGAGAAAAGGATTAAGATGAAAAAGATATTGGTTTTGGTCATTTTATTAAAATCGCTGTTTATATTTCCTGCAGTCATCTATGCAGATTCGCCGATTACTTCTACCAAATTTTATGAGGCGTATCTGGATGTAAAAATGGTTCAAAGGGCATATCTGGAAGGCGTAATGGGTCTAGAAATTGCCGAATTTTTATCCTCCCCGAAGAACCCTATAGATACTAAGGCGGCGGTAATTAATGCCCTTTCATGGAGATTTGAGGGTAAGAATAATGCAGAATTGTACATGTACTACCTGGGGTTATTGTATCATGTATCAATTCTGGAATTAGACACTGATTTCCTCAGTGCAGATGAAACATTTTGCCTGGGTTATCTCATGGTTATGGACAATTATTTTCATCCGGAGCATGCTATACCATTACTTGAAGAAGCTCAGAAGGCAATGGAAAACAGTTTTACCGTTTCAATTATTTTAGCCCTTGCAAAGGCGCAAATAGTTCTTACTGAAGATTGGTGTGCGGTGTGGAAACTTACTGAAAGAGTCCTGGAAAACAGGGCGCTTAAACAGGATTTACGCCCGGAGGCGATAAAAATAATTGTAGATTATATGATTTTATACAAGGATTATTGTGAATGATTCGTGTGCAAATGAGATTTGTAAGATTTGTGTTTTACATTTAAAAGGGAGAGTAGATGTCATTGAACGTATTTATTACACGACAAATTCCTGAGGAAGGCATTACTTTATTAAAGAAATTTTGCCAAACGGTGGAGGTGAATCCACATGACAGATCATTGACCTACAACGAGCTTCTGGAACGGGTGAAGGGCAGGGATGCCATACTCACTATGCTTTCAGACAGGATCGATGTACGTTTACTAAATGAAGCAAAAAATCTAAAGGTTATTGCCAATTATGCCGTGGGATATGACAATATCGATGTCAAGGCCGCCACTGCAAGGGTCATTGTGGTAACTAACACCCCTGGCGTGTTAACAGACAGTACAGCTGATATGGCCTGGGCACTGCTTTTTTCCATAACCCGGAGAATTATTGAGGGCGATAGGCTCACCCGTGCCGGTAAATTTACCGGTTGGGCACCTATGATGCTGCTTGGGGGTGACCTCGTGGGAAAAACCCTGGGCATTATTGGTGCCGGCAGGATTGGAACGGCTATGGCCATGCGGTCACGGGGATGGAATATGAGGATTCTTTATACGACACAAAGTAGCAGAAATGCCGTGTTGGAAGAGATGTTCGGCGCCAAAAGGGTAGACTTAGAAACGTTACTAAAGGAGTCGGATTTTATCTCTATTCATGCCCCGCTTTCTGAAAAGACCAGACACTTGATTGGACCTCACGAATTCTCACTGATGAAGAGAACGGCTTATCTTATTAACACTGGACGGGGTGCTGTAATTGATGAAGTAGCTTTGGTAAATGCCTTAAGGAATAAACAGATTGCAGGTGCAGGATTAGACGTCTATGAGGCGGAGCCTAAATTAAAGCCGGGACTTGCAGAACTGGATAATGTCGTCCTCGCGCCTCACCTGGGCAGCGCTACTGTGGAAACGAGGACGAAAATGTCTCTCATGGCCGCAGAGAATATCATCGCCGTGTTAAACAGGCAGAAACCACCAAACTGTGTAAATCCGGAAGTACTCACCTAGTTTTGGATAAGTATTATGAACATGTGCATGAAAGGTACAGCCGGAATATGATTTTAGATACCTTTTTCCTGTTTACGACTTGGAAAAAGTGTCTTCCGTTCCCTTCCTTAAATAGGGTAGATTTGCAAAACAATGTATGATTTAACAAAATTTATTTTAGAAGACATGACTCGCTGCGGAGATGCCTTACAGCAATTTGGGCTTAAGGCAAGAAACCTGGAAGAGTTGGCTAATTTGATGGTTCACTATTTTTATGACAATCTTACTGAGAAACAAACCGGGGAAAAATCTTGTGTCCTGGTCCGTTTTTTCATGACGTATCCTTATGCAAGTCTTGACCCGGAATTACGTCAATTGGCCAACGAAATATTAGACGGGCAGCCTGTCCGGCAAGGAATAAAATGTTTAATTCAATTAGCTACGGTAGGAATACGACCGGAGTGGAATTCGACAAAGCTTTCCAAAGAACACCGGGTTATTCCTTTGTTGAGTGAACATACCGTGGAACAAATCCCCATGATTTCCCAAATGATTTACCAATTAGGAATAGATATCGCCAATGTTCTAAATCCAAACCCAGAACTAATTATAGAGTTAGGGAGCAAGGTTTTCAACGTATTCCACGTACCCAATGCCCTTGGAAGTCCTTATATTCCTGCTCAGGATAGATTCGTAGTTCCTTACGGAATCAAGTCCGTTTTAGGATTTGGGAGCATATTGCCTACGGGAAATTTATTCTCGTTGATTATATTTTCTAAAACGAAAATTCCTCGTGAGACAGCAAATATGTTCAAAAACATCGCCTTAAATGTAAGGATGGCGGTATTGCCTTTTGTAACAGAAAAGATCTTTGTCAGCGATAAAATCGAGATGAAGGAGGAGGAAAGGCTCAGGTCATTGATAGCTACTCAAACAAATTTATTGGACGTATACAAAAAAACTGCGATTGAACAATCGAAGCATTTGGAAAGTTTGTATTTGAATCTTGAAAAAAAAGTGGAAGAAAGAACAAAAGAACTTCGTCAGGCAAATATTGAACTTGAAAAGGCTAACAAACTGAAATCAGAATTTTTAGCAACCATGTCACACGAGCTACGCACTCCACTGAATGCAATTATTGGTTTTGCTGAAGTCTTAAGGGATGAAGTTATCGGTCATCTCAGTAAAGAACAAAAAGAGTGTTTAGATGATATCCATAGTAGCGGACAACACTTGCTCAGCATGATTAATAACATCCTTGACTTCTCAAAAATTGAGGCCGGGAAATTTGAGCTCAAATATGAAGAGTTTTCTTTAGAAGAGGTTATTGATGAGGTATTAAATGCGATTTCCGAATTTTCCGGCAAGAAAGGCATCAGTATACACACACATTTTCATGCTGACATACCCCCCATAGTTGCTGATAAAGTAAAATTTAAGCAAATCATGTTTAATCTCTTATCCAATGCCGTTAAGTTTACGCCTGAAAATGGTAGGGTTACTATCGATGCAGAACTGGCGGAACAATCTGTTCAAATTGGGGTAAGCGATACGGGAATTGGTATCAAATCTGAAGAGATTGACAAATTATTTAAACCATTTCTTCAATTAGACAGTTCATATTCACGCCGGTACGAAGGAACAGGACTTGGTTTGGTTCTTACAAAACATCTGGTGGAATTACATGGAGGAAAAATATGGGTAGAAAGTGAATATGAAAAAGGGAGTACCTTTACCTTTACGTTACCAATAAAACCTCGAAAGAACTATGATTAAGATACGGAAGACAAAGGATGCAGATTTTAAAGATGTTTGGGATATTTTCCATCAGATAGTGAAAAGGGGAGATACCTTTGCCTTTGACCCAAAGGCAAGTAAAGAGGATTGCAGAACCTTATGGATGTCGCCTTCCGTTCATACGTATGTTGCTGAATTGCAGAATAGAATTCTCGGGACATATATTCTGAGACAGAATCAGCCGGGTCTGGGTGCCCATGTGGCAAATGCGGCTTATATGGTGCATCCTGATGCACGTGGCCAGGGAATAGGCAAGGCCATGGGAAATCATTCCATAAGACAGGCAAGGAAACTTGGTTTTTCAGCAATACAATTTAATTTTGTTGTGAGTGCAAATATTGTTGCAATACAGTTATGGTTAAAACTTGGATTTAAGATCGTCGGTACCGTGCCAAAGGCATTTAATCACAAGAAACTTGGCCTGGTTGACGTTTATGTGATGCACAGATTTGTGTAAAGACGATTTGTTGTTTTAAATAATTTTTGGATTGTAAGTCTATTTCTAACGGTGCGCACCGCCGGCGCTGCCGTGTCCGGTGAATGTGTGTTGGCCATTTGCTTTGAATCCTTCATGAAACATGACATCGCCTTGCGGAAAGTGCCCGTCAAATGAAAGAGCGAAGAATACCTCTTGCGGAACGCCCTCGTGGACAAGTCCGGTAACATTCTCAAATCCAAATCTCCTGTAGTATTGCGGATGTCCCACCAGACAGCAGCCTTTGGCATTTAGTTTTTTTAACCGTGATAGCCCTTCCTGTATCAAGGCTTTGCCAATACCCTTCCGCTGGTACTCCGGTAACACTGAAACGGGTCCGAGTCCGTACCAGTGCATGGTGCCGTCCGATATGGTCACGGGGGAGAATGCAATATGCCCGACCATACGACCATCAACTTCTGCGACCAGCGATAGGGTCAGAGCTTTCGCGGCACGTAGTGCCTCAATGATGAATTGCTCCGTGTGGTTGCTGGTCTCTAGAGTTCTGAACGCCGCAACGGTCACCTCGGTTATGGTGCTGACGTCGGCGTCCGTCTCGTTTCTGATTATGATGGCAGGGTTCATGGAAGTCTCATTCCTCCTTCTTGCCAACATTTATTTTTATCTTTATTCTACAATTGTCAGCAGATTATTATGTAAAATGTATGATGTCAACCAAGAATGAATAGAAATATGTTGAAAACACAATTATACTTCTTTACAAAATTTGAGAATTTATTGTTATACTGAATTATTATAATTATCTGATTTTGTTATGTCTTTGGCTTTCTAAAAAGAAAGGTGTCATTTCGAAGGAGATGACTCTCCCCCTATTAAACAATGCTGCATTTCACGGCATTATATAAGATACTTTGTCGAAATTCATAAGCGCCAAAGCTTGCCATCTCGAAGGATCTGAGCGATTGAGAAATCCTTGAGGATTTTTTATAATGAATTTTTCATGGCTAAGGAAATATCGTGTGTCAATGTCATTACCCTTTCTGCCTCTTCCATAGTCAATGTCCCTACCCCACAACTGGGAGTAACGAGTGATCTTTCTTGAATTAATGTTCTTGATATTTCTTTACTAACGAGAAATTTGATACCTTCATCCAGTTTTTTTATCAGATCATTGAGCGAGACGTTCATTACCTTAGGAGAAGTTGGGACAATACCCCACGCCAGATAACCTCCCCTGTCAAGAAATGCCCGTATTTCTCGCCAGTACATGAGGTACTTATCCATAAATTCATAGGCGTCAAAACTGACGATGTCCACCTTAGATTCCATAAGCATGGTCCAGTCCGTATTGCCGCAACAATGAGTGCCTGTTAAACCGCCATGGGCTTGAACTGTTTCGTAGACCTCGTTGAGGGCACTGATTGCCCTTTCGCGGCTGATGTTCATAAATGCCGAACCAAAGCTGGTAAGATACGGTTCGTCTGCAAAGATAATGACCGGAAGACCATACGGGGATAACTTAGTATACTGCCAGTATGCCTTCATCGACATCAACTTGATGATCACGTCAAAAAATTCCTCGCTGTACAGGGCCGTAATGCCCGTTGAAAGTTTTAAAGAACCTGCCAGGGTGATTGGGCCAACCACCTGCCCTTTGAGTGCACGGAAGGATGTTTGGGATGATTTGTTGAGTCGATCCAGCATTGCATAAAATCCTGCAGCACATTCAAGGCTTATCTTGAACAAATCCGGGTCATTTTTCAAATACACCTCATAGAAGCCTGCCAGTGCGCCGGATGTATCTTGAGAGACGTCAATACTGACCGTCTTTCCATCTGCATTTATTACAGCGCAGGGCAGTCCTTCTGTGTATTGGATGCACATATCCTCCCTGACACTTAGCTTTGGTAGCTGAGGCCAACAGGGAATCTCCGGAAGTGATTTAAACATGAGCTCACATGCCGCTTCGATATCGGTATGCGGAAGACTGCCAATGGCAGTAGCAGAGAAATTACCTTTAAAATTAATTGACATAGATTAATACCTACCCTTAAATTAGACCTTCAGTAATTTTCTTACGCCACAAAGACCCCAAGACACAAATTAAAAAACTTATTGACCGGCTAGTTTGAAATTCCCGGACGTTAAAACCTTGTTGACAGAATAGCCTATTTTATTATACATTTACAACAGAAATTTCCATTATTGCCGCAATAAAAGACTAGATAGAGGTAGTATAGTCCAGATAGGTATTACGAATATGGACATCTTTGACGACAAAGAATCATGTGAAATTGTCATTATTGATGGCGACAAAGAATTCAGGGACTTTCTAAATTCATCCCTGTCCGGAATTATGATTGTTCCTGAAAAATATCAAGGATGCGAAGGTCTGGTATTAAAGCCTGATGCTGGCGATTTTTCAAAATGGTTGCGGAAAAACAAACCAGAACTAAATGTCGAAGTGCGTAAAGCTGATAAGCGGTTAGTGTTGAAGTCTAACGATTTTTGGCTACCGTTTGTTTTTCTTGCCCAAGACGTTGCTCTCCCCTTTTATCTTAATCTCGTTACAAATTACGTTTATGACCGAATGAAAGGGGCATTACGAGGAGAGAAAGGACGGATTCATTTGGAAGCCATGTATGAAGATAAACAAGAAGGCGTTGTTAAAAAGTTCCATTTTGAAGGTGATGTCGATGGATTGCAAAAAGCCATCAAACAATTCGATTTGAACAAGTTCATGGACAAGTAAATGTTCATCACATCTGAAGTAGAATCTCTGTATAGAAAATCAAAACCATCCATTAAGAAGTTCTTGTATTTCTTGAACCACTTGAGTTTTCAAGAGTGTAGAGAACAAATTGATCAACTGAAAAACAATTTAACGATCGCAAAAAAGGAATATAAATCGAGTCACGAGGAAGTACTCAATGAATTTTACGTGTTGAGCAGATTCGTTGATATGCTGTCTTCGTACTGCGATCTGTGGATGAAAATCATTAAGATGGAATTTTCTTCCTCCTGGAATTTCCTTCAGGACGCCCTCGATCAACTAAGGCAGGTAAAAAAGTTCTCGAGTCGAAATACAAACCAAACCATAAGTTTTTTTGAGAACCAACTACTAGAATTGGAGAAATTATATCCATACAATGTTTTCTGTAGTGTCGGGATTACTGTGGAGAGGTTCGAGTGTAGCATCTGTGGAAGGGACATAGACACTTTCGATTGTCCTCACACCAGAGGAGAGTTATATCAAGGTCAGATGGCGTATGGAATTGCTCACAATATTATCGAGACAGATCATGTCGCTATGGTTAAACATCCAGCAGATAAGCGCTGTGTAGTGGTATACGATGACAACGGGAAACAATTTAAGCTGATACGTTTTTTATCAGAATTAATTACGACAAACAATTTACAACCATTTGACTTTGGAGAATTGCAATTTAGTAAGAAGAAAGTCAAAAACCATGAGTTTCAAAAGAAGGAAAGGAACAGCCCATGTTATTGTGGAAGTGGAAAGAAATTTAAAAAATGTTGTATCTCTAAAGAATATGTTAACGGTGATCATGTGGACATAGTGGCAAAACTAACAAACATAGAGGAAATTATTGACTAACAAGAAAACCCAGCAAACACTATACAGCATCCCTGTTTTTGGGTATTAGGCCAGAGGAAAAAGATAGACGATAAAACCATTTATTATGACTGTTGAATTAACAAGCATTCTCGATAGTGTTCGCAACTCAGTGAACGGCAGTAGCTGCCGACTAGAACGCTCAAGGATTGGCCAGTTCCTGACACCTGCCAGGATTGCGCGGTTTATGGCATCATTGTTTGAGCGTGAGAGAGAACACGTGCGAATCCTGGATGCAGGTGCAGGGTTGGGGGCTCTGTTTGCGGCGTGTGTAGAGACAATGGTTTCGAGGAATTATCGTCCGCTTTCGATTCATGTGGTTGCATACGAGAACGATCAGAAGATATTGCCGTACCTGAAAGAAACAATGGAATGGTGCAAATCGACCTGCCAGAGAGCTGGCATTCCCTTTCAGGGGGAAATACGGGTGGAGGACTTTATTGCGGCGGCCATAGCGCAGGCAGAAGGACGCCTGTTTGCTGTTCATAGGGAGCGTTTCACTCATGTAATACTCAATCCACCTTACAAGAAGATCATCGGGGAATCGGCAACGCGCCAATTGCTCGATGCGGCAGGGTTTGGGGTGTCAAATCTTTATGCTGCGTTTGTATGGCTATCCGCTAAGTTGCTTGAGCCTGGAGGCGAATTGGTAGCGATTACGCCCCGAAGTTTCTGTAATGGGCCGTACTTCCGCCGGTTTAGGATTAATCTGCTGAATATGATGAGCTTACATCGTATTCATGTGTTTGGGTCACGCAATAAGGCATTCAGGGATGACGATGTGCTTCAGGAAAATGTGATCTATCATATGATTCGGGGTGGACGAAAACCGGAGCGATTAATAGTCTCGTCGTCCGAAGGTGCGGACTTTGACAAATCAAGGAGTCGCTCTGTTCCATACGATCACGTTATTTTACCAGGCGACCGCGATGCCTTCATTCATCTTGTATTGAACGATACCGACGACCGCCTGATGGAGAAGATGGAGGCATTTACGACTTCGCTCGTCATACTTGGGGTGGATGTCTCAACAGGGAGAGTTGTGGACTTTCGCGCTCAGGAATACCTCCGCTATTTACCGAAAGAGGGGACATCTCCGCTTATATATCCTTGCCACTTTGTGTCTGGCTTCGTAAGTTGGCCCGATGAATCAGGAAAAAAGCCAAATGCTATTGCAGTTTCGCCACAGACAATGGATTTACTGTTACCGGCAGGATACTATGTTCTCACAAAGCGTTTCTCGACAAAGGAGGAGCCACGCCGTGTCGTGGCTGCGATATACGACCCCAACAGGGTTGAAGCTGCGCTTATCGGTTTTGAGAACCATCTTAATTATTTTCATGCGAAAGGTAAAGGCTTATCGGCAAATTTAGCGAGAGGGCTGGCTTTATATCTAAATTCTTCGCTCTTCGATCAGTACTTTCGCCTTTTCAGTGGACATACACAGGTCAACGCCACTGACCTGAGAAAGATGCGTTATCCTTCTCACGAACAACTGCTGAGGCTCGGTGCTCACATAAAACATCAAATGCCAGATCAGGCAATGGTAGACGAGATATTGGAAAAGGAATGCGGTATCAATGGCTAAAAAAATCGACACAAAGAAGGCCGAACGAAAAATCAAGGAAGCACTGGAGATATTAAAAATGCTTGGTTTTCCTCGACAGCAGCAGAATGAGCGTTCAGCATTGACACTTCTTTCGCTGTTGAACCTCAAGCCTAACGATGCGTGGGAGAGCGCAAGCGACCCATTAATTGGCATTACACCCATGATGGAGTTCTTTGCTGTGCATTATGGCAAGCGATACGCACCAAATACCAGGGAGACGGTACGCCGACAGACGGTTCATCAATTTATGCAGGCGGGAATGATTGTGCCTAATCCTGATAAGCCTTTGAGACCGACAAATAGCCCCCAAGCGGTCTACCAGATAGAGCCTTCCGTATTGAAGCTGTTTCGGGAGTTTGGGAGGCCAGCTTGGGGTAGCCATTTGCGCTCGTATCTGCATGCGGTCAAGACTTTGAAGAATCTCTATGCGCGAGAGCGAGATATGCGGCGGATTCCTGTTAAACTATCAAATGGCCGAGAGGTCAGTCTTTCGCCGGGTGGCCAGAATATATTGATTAAAAAGATCATAGACGATTTTTGTCCGCTTTTTACCCCAGGGGGACGTATAATATACGTAGGCGACACGGAGACGAAATGGGCATATTTCGATTCCAATGCGCTTAAGGAGTTAGCTATTGAGATAGAAGAACATGGAAAGATGCCGGACGTCGTGGTGCATCACGTTGAGAAGAACTGGCTTGTTCTGATCGAAGCAGTTACCAGCCACGGTCCCGTAAACCCGAAGCGTAGGCAAGAATTAAAGACGCTGTTTGCTGGATCAAAAGTTGGTATAGTGTATGTGACGGCTTTTCTTGATCGAAAAGCCATGATAAAATACCTCGACGAAATTTCTTGGGAAACGGAAGTCTGGATTGCTGAAACCCCCACACATTTGATCCATTTTAACGGCGAACGATTCCTCGGACCATATGAGGAGTAAGCTGCTGTCAGGGTAGGGGGAAGTTTAGCTGTATATTCCATCAGGAACATAGACTTGATAAATTAATAGATAATTATCCGGGTTTTTTTCTGACCAACAGGAGCAATGGAACCGAGGCAAGCTGTGTCACAACTGAGAATGCAATGAGAAACATGAGGGAGAAGTCGTAGAGAACCCCCATCAATGCGCTGCCGAGAAACCAGAATATGCCATAACCGGTATTGAAGATACCATATCCCGTGCCACGCCTGGTTATGGGAACCATTTCTGCAATAGCAGCCCTCATTATGGATTCCTGTGCCCCCATACCCATCCCCAGAGCGTCACTCCAATGATGGCTACAGAGAAGTTCCCCAAAAAAACCAATGGGGCAAAAAGCATTGAGAATAGAGCGGCAACAATCAGTATAGAAATACCATTGCGGTCAAACAGATATCCAAAGAAAAGCGCCGCAATGGCGTCGACACCCATTGCAATCGCGTAAAAGAGAGGTATCCAGGTATCGGGAACGGTTGATACTTTTTTGAAATGATATGCAATCAGCGGGAAGTCCGCATAGCCAGCGGCAATCAACGCAACTGCAACGAGATAGAGCCAGAATTTTTTGGGGAACCCCTTCGTCTCTAATTCTGGTTGAGCTACTTCCAGATTACGGGGTTGAGGATATAACCACCGGGCCGTTAAAAGCACGCTTATAGCCATGATAGCAGGTACAAGCAGGACAACGTAGCCTATCTCATAACCCTTCTTGAAGTAAAGGACTCCCGCAACGGTGAGAGGGCCAAGCACGGCTCCAATTTGGTCTAATGCCTCGTGTAATCCAAAGCCCTTCCCCCTTCCAATCTCCCTGGTTGCGTGCGAAAGCATTGCATCACGTGCCGGTGTCCGGATTGCCTTGCCTAGGCGTTCTGTGATCATGAGCATAGCGGCAAACTCCCAGCGCCCTGCCAGAGCCAGGGCCGGTACCGCCAGCATATTCAGGGCATAGCCAAACAATGTGATTGCCCAGTATCTTCCTATTTTGTCACTCACATAGCCTGAGACAAGCCGCAGGCCATGTCCAATCAACTCCCCAAGTCCCGCCACAAATCCAACCGTCGTTGCGTTTGCCCCAAGCAAGGCAAGATACGGGCCATTTATACTCCTGGCACCTTCGTAAGTCACATCGGCAAAGAGGCTCACCACCCCAAGTAAAACGATAAATTTTAGGGCAGCTGTTTTTTTTGTACTGGTACTGTTGCTTATGTCTGAAAGTGAATAGTTACTCATTATAGTAGTATCTTGTAAAATCTTCTCTTTTTAGCAAATTTCCTTACAACCCCCCTTCACTCCCTTTGGAGACTGTGTCGTAATTGAGAGGTATTTGTTTTAAAAAAATATCAAAGTCATAATGCAAGGGAAAAGAGATGTGATATAATATACCTTAGAAAAGGAGGCATGGCAATGGCATATCGATATGGCAATCGTTATCAAATGGCACTGTTACCCAAGGGTATCGAGGATTACGTTGGAGCTGATGGCCCGGTATGGGCATATGATGCATTCGTTTTCTCTTGGATAAGAGAAAAGAATACCTTCCTCCTTTCTTTTGTAATTACGACACCGTCTCTAGAAGAAGTGGGAAAAGACGGAAGATTTACGGCGATGCAAGTACCAGTCCCGTGGCGCTCTGTAAGAGCGCTACAACGGAATTTGCGCGACCAGACAAGCGGGATAAAAAATAAAAACGAGAAAGATGCTTCACTATCACTCGCACTGACACCCTCTGTGTCAACTTATTTAAGACGTTTACGATGAATATAGGCCTTCCAGCACAAAGGTATTATCGAAAACTTATGCAATTAAGCACTAGCTCCAGAGTAAGTCACTTCTACTCTTTTTTAGCAATTATTTAGTTAGATGATAAAGTACCTCTAAAGAAGCAGTTCTCAAACCATAAAAACATTGCACCGCAGACTTCATGAAAAACTTGCGGGAATTCTTGGGTCTGTGGTTACTGTTAGAACCTGGATAACAATTATAGCATTATGCCTTGCCTAAGGTCTTTTTGCCAGGCTTCCATTCAACGGGGCAAAGCTCCCCTGTCTGTAATGCCTTTAAAACCCTGAGAACCTCTTCAATACTTCGACCAACGCCTAAATCGTGAACTAATTGGTATTTTACTTTTCCTTCCGTGTCAATAATGAAGGTGCCTCTCAAGGCAATCCCCTTCTCTTCGATGAGAACACCATACTTTCTCGAAACCTCTTTTGTCATATCACTGAGCCAGGGAAAATTAATCTTTCCAAGTTCCTTTAACCATGCCTTGTGCGAAAATACACTGTCAACACTTACCCCAATTACTTGTGCATTCAGCGCCTTGAATTCACTATCTCGCTTGGAAAATTCGGTGATTTCTGTAGGGCAGATAAACGTAAAATCCAGCGGATAGAAGAAAAGAACAACCCATTTGCCTCTATAATCCTCTAAACTTATATCCTGAAACTTTTCATCTACAAGACCTTGCATAGTAAAATCTGGCGCTGTTTGTCCTACTTTTACACTCATGCCACACTCCTTTCATTCAAAATGTAATGATTGTTAAATAAATATCAATGCTCATTATAATTACAAGATAATTATTGTCAAGCTATTTTTGCTTGCTTTTCTGTCTATTTTTTTATTACAAAAAAAGTTAACGCCATTACCTGAAAAACTAAAGCGAGTAATAGATACGCATGAACATCGCTATTGCGATTAAGGTAAGCAAAAACGAGTGAGCCGAAAACAAAACACTGAATAACAGCTGCCAAAATAGTTAACCATGAAGCAGGTTCATAGGTTAAAGTACGGTTTATGTTTTTTACCTCGTTTAACAGAGCCTCCAGAACAAAATCTTTTTCCTCGTACCCCTTTTCTTTCCTAGTTTTTATGGTTAAGCATTCTCTGCAAAAAAGCTTTCCATCTTCCTGATATAATGCATGTCCGGAGTCTATATCATTCTTCGATAGACTTCTTTTGCAATTGGCGCAGAGTTTAATTTCTAACATAGTAATAAAAGTCTAGAATATTTTTATAATGCTAAATGGCAACATCACATGCAGCACAAACTTTTATTTGAGCCCATACCGGTCTAGTTTTCGGTAGAGGGTGCGTTCACCAATACCAAGTAACTTTGCCGCTTCCTCCCTATTCCCGCCAACCGTAACAAGGGTATTTTTGATAAGCTCCCTTTCTGCCTCTTCCACAGTCATTCCCGCCACTAAAGTTGGAGAATGAGATACTTCATTACTTCGCTGGAGTATGTGGTCTGGTATGTCTTCAACGCCCAGAATATCTTTCGTGCTTACCACTACCATACTTTCGATGCAATTTTTTAGTTCCCGTACATTTCCTGGCCAGGAATATTTATACAAAATCTTTCTTGCCTCGGGTGAGAGATACAAGATTTTTTTATTGTGCATCTGTGAATAATCCCGGAGAAATGCATCAATGAGCAAGGTGGTATCCTCAAGCCTCTCCCGAAGGGGTGGTAATTTGATAGAAACGACATTCAGTCTGAAGTACAGGTCTTCCCTAAATTTCCCTTCCTTGATAAGTTTTTCCAGGTCTTGATTCGTAGCAGCAATCAAACGAACATCAACCCCGATTGATTCATTGCTACCAATACGGGTAATCACACCGTCTTCGATTACCCGTAACAATTTAACCTGTGTAGAGAGTGGCATATCGCCAATTTCATCTAAAAATAACGTGCTTTGATGAGCACATTCGAATTTTCCTTTCCGTTGGTACAGGGCTCCTGTAAAAGCGCCTTTTTCGTGCCCGAAGAGTTCGCTTTCAAGAAGATTTTCCGGAATGGCGGCAGAATTTAAAACAACCATTGGATGATTCTTCCGGGAGCTGTTGTTATGAATGGTTTTCGCAATAAGTTCTTTACCGGTACCGCTTTCGCCGGTTATCAGTACCGTAGCAGTGGTAGCGGAGATTTGTTTGACGATGTTTAATACCTTTTGCATCTTTGGGCTATTGCCAATAATACCAGAGAGTCCGAACCTCTCGTCAAGTTGTTTATGAAGTTCCCTGTTGCTTCTTACAAGCCCTTGTTTCTCAACGAGTTTACCCACTTCTGCACGCAAATGATTAATATTAATAGGTTTCAAAAGGTACGTGGCAGCTCCCTTCTGCATGGCATCTACCGCCGTTTCAACCGTACCATACCCTGTGATTAAAATGACCTCGGCTTCAGGCAATCTTTCCTTTGTTGTTTTGAGTATTTGCAGTCCATCGATGCCATGCATAACTAAATCAGTTACAACAATATCCACCCCGCCTGTTTCTATGGCCTTTAATCCCTCTCTTCCACTGGTAGCAACAAGACACTTATATCCCACCTTCTGTAATGCCTCTGCTGTTGCGATTGCATGTTCTTCCTTATCGTCAATAACCAGAATAACGGTATGGTTTGTCATATTTTAATAAATATTTAAATTTAAAGGTAATTTTATAGAGAAATTAGTACCTTTACCCTCTTCGCTCTGAACAGCAATGATCCCTTTATGTTCCTCGACAATCCGTTTTGTTGTCGGGAGTCCGAGACCGGTACCCGTCTTTTTAGTAGAAAAATAGACTTGAAATATCTTATCGATAATACCTTTTGGAATACCTGCCCCAGTGTCTGTTATATCTATTTGTATATATTTTTTATTTCCGGATGTGCGAATCATGAGTTCCCCGCCATTCTGCATTGCCTGCTCTGCATTGATGATAACATTCAAAATCGCCTGTTTTATGAGGTTACTGTCTATACGACAGGGAGGAAGATGGGCATCATAACTTTTTAGTATTACAATATTCTTCTGTTTTATTTCTGGCGTAACAAAATCAACTACCTCATCTACAACCTCGTTGATATTGCGGTCTTCCAGCTCCAGCTTTTGTCCCCTGGCAAATCTGAGAAAGTCATTTAATATCTCATCCAGCCGTTGTACTTCTTTTTGCAATGCCTCTATCTTTACATGCACCTTTTTACTGTTTTCTCCTGTCATACTCTGAACATCCTCCATCAGGAGCTGGAGATTGATATTGAGTGTGCTTAACGGATTTTTAATTTCATGGGCAAGCCCTCCTGCCAGTGTCCCGACAAAAGCTAACCTTTCAGAGAGCATCGCTCTTTTCTCTAATTCTCTCGTCTTATCTATAGCCCTTCGTATTGAGAAAAAAACCATTGGAACAAGGACGATAACCGTTGTTATCGCACCAACCAAATACTGAATCACAATTCTCTTGACCAAAAAAATAAGCCAGGAAGACGGTTTAGTTCACTTTCTCCCTGGCTCAATGATGTTTTTATATATGTTTTAGGAATTGACGCGAGTTACTTTCTGAGCTTGTAAGCCTTTTGCCCCTTCAACGATATCAAACTCCACCTTTTCTCCATCTTCCAGCGTTTTAAATCCTTCACTTGTGATATTTGAATAGTGAACAAAAACATCCCCCCCACCTTCTTGTTCAATAAAACCAAACCCTTTTTTCGCATCAAACCACTTCACTTTACCTATTGCCATATATATTGCTCTCCTATGTGAATAAATACAACTTAAAACAGTTAAAACATGAATACCGAACTTGTTTTTTATCCTTTATGCCTTCTTTATCCTCCCTCAAAAGAACCGAAAGATAAGTGACAAAAGTTTTATAATTTTTCCCTTCAACCCCTCCTTTTTATAAATATTTTCAAATTACATCTCAAATCAACGAAATAAGGTTTTCCACAGTTCTGTAAAGTTTCAGTCCTTTACACGCCCGAAGGTTGGGGTTGTCCTTTTTCCTTAAGGGCGGCTTTTCTGCTCAACTTAACCCTTTTTTGATCATCTATTCCGATTACTTTAATCATAATCTCCTGGCCTATCTGCACAACATCTTCCACTTTTTCAACATAACCATCAGATAACTCAGAAATGTGCACTAAGCCATCATGCCCAGGAATAATTTCCACAAAAGCTCCATATTCTTTTATAGAAAGAACTTTTCCCTTGTAGATTTTACCTACCAGGACTTCTTCTGTCATACGCTCAATCCATTCTCTAGCCTTCTGTGCTGATTCGGCAAGTATAGAAGAAATAATAACAGTACCATCATCTTGAATCTCTATCTTTGCGCCAGTCTCTTCCTGTATTTTTTTAATATTTTTACCTCCGGGGCCAATAACCATACCAATCTTTTCAGGGTTAATCTTAATGTGAACCAATTTTGGCGCGTATACAGAAATTTCTGTTTTTGGTTTTTCGATAACTTTTGCAAGTTCCTGAAGTATATGAAACCTGCCTTCTTTAGCTTGCGCTAAGGCATCGCGCATAATTTTCTCTGTAATCCCGGCAATTTTGATGTCCATTTGCAGTGCGGTAACACCCTTTGATGTCCCTGCAACTTTAAAATCCATATCCCCCAGGTGGTCTTCTGTCCCTAAGATATCCGACAGGATGCACACATGTTCCCCTTCTTTCACTAAACCCATAGCAATACCAGCAACTGATGCAGTTATAGGTATACCGGCATCCATCATGGAAAGGGTTCCACCACAAACCGTGGCCATCGAGGATGACCCGTTGGATTCCGTAATATCAGATACCACCCGAATGGTATAGGGAAACTTATCTGAGGGTGGGATTACTGCCTCCAGTGCCCGTTCTGCCAAAGCTCCATGCCCGATCTCCCGCCTGCCAGGCCCACGCAAAGGTTTCACCTCACCAACACAGAAAGGCGGAAAGTTATAGTCCAGCATAAATTTCTTTGAGTATTCTTCCTCAAGGGTATCTACTTTTTGTTCATCCATGGTAGTTCCCAGAGTTGTTACCACAATAGCCTGCGTTTCACCCCTGGTAAATAAAGCCGAACCATGGGTTCTTGGCAATATTCCCACTTCGCAGGAAATAGCCCTGATATCTTTTAATCCTCGCCCATCAGGTCTCCTGCCCTCTTGTACCACTTGATCACGAACTACAATTGTTTCAATCCTTTCAAAGATCGCCTTGATCGTTTTTTTTGCAGGAGCACCTTCTTTGTCTGTACAATATTCACTGATAATCTGACTAAGTATTTCGTTTAAGGCCAGTTTTCTTGCTTCCTTCCCTGGCGTCTGATTCTTTTCTAATATTTGGGAGTAGTATTTTTCTTTAATTTCTTCCAAAAGAACCTTATCTAATTTTAAAGGAGGAATTGATTGTTTTTCTTTTCCGCACTTAGCCAACAATTCTTTTTGGAGTTGAATGATTTCTTTGATAAAGGCGTGCCCAAACATGATAGCATCCACCATCCGCTCTTCCGGAACCTCCTTGCTGGATGACTCAACCATCGTAACAGCTTCTTCTGTTCCTGAGACGACAAGATCTATATTACTCATAACGAGTTCAGAATGGGTGGGGTTGATAACAAATTCTCCATCGATCTGACCAACTCTTACAGAACCTGTAGGTCCGCAGAAAGGAATGCTCGACAAAGATAAAGCTGTGGAAGCGCCTATCATGGCAAAAATATCGGGATCATTTTCCCTATCTGCCGAAAGAACCATTGACATGATCTGAACTTCTCGAAGATATGTTTCAGGAAAGAGGGGTCTGAGAGGACGATCTATTAACCGCATGGTTAATATTTCCTTTAAGGTAGGCCTGCCTTCTCTTTTAAAGAAACCACCTGGGAACTTACCGGCCGCATACGTCTTTTCTCTATAATCAACCGTAAGAGGGAAAAAATCGGCTTCTTCCTTTTCTTCCGGCGCTGATACTGCGGTAGCCAAAACCATTGTATCTCCATACCTGACTAACGCTGCACCATCGGCCTGCTTTGCAATTTTACCCGTTTCAATACTGAGTATTCTTTTGCCGATCAACTTTTCTACTTTACAATATGCCATTTAACACCTCATGCTCGTTTGTTTCTCATATCTCGTTTTTGACCAGCAAAAGATATGAACATTTTGAAATTTTTATACATTTTTGATAGGTCTATAGATTCCTCCTAAAATTTTGTTTTACTTCCTTATGCCAAGTTTACTGATGAGATTCTTATATCTTTCGTTATCATTGTTTGATAAATATTTCAGTAATGCAGACCTATGCCCAACCATTTGAAACAGTCCCCTGCGGGAAGTATGGTCTTTTTTGTGTTCCTTTAAGTGGTCACTTAAATGATTGATTCGCTCTGTAAGTAATGCCACTTGTACCTCCGGAGACCCCGTATCATTTTCATGAACTCTGATATCTTGAATAATCTTCTGTTTTACCTCTTTACTTATCATTACACCAATCCCTTACAAAAATAGGCCATTCAAAAAGACACTGACTAATTACACATGCGCAACTATCTTTATCTATAGTTAACATTCTCATTTTTTATCAGCTAATAAATATAGCAAAGCTTCACTATTCTTTGCAACAAAAAAATTTATCAAATCTTTCCGTAACTTTACAATTATTATGGCAACCGATTGAAATTTCTCTTCGCCATACCCATTCTGGCTCGAAGTTACCTATCATTAATGAACACTATCTTTATTCGCAGAGTTCATTATAATTTTTCTGCTATAAGTTTAAGCAGAGTTTCTGCATCGTCCTTACCTGGAGAAAGGAATGTCATGCCAAGAATATTTGTTTTTTGCATACATGATGTATAGCGTAACGCTTTGTCCTGAAAGGTATGAATCATTCCTTCCGACAATTCCTTTTCACCCCACAACCTCCATAGTTTCACCACACCGTCGAAGGCACGCCTAGCAGTATCTCCGTCAGGATACCGTACAATCATGAGCTTCAGGGGCTCTGAATTGATGTTTGGTCTATATTCAGCAACAACAGCATCAGTTTTTTCACTGAAACAAAACACATTCTCCTCAATAAAGTTGTCAGAAATATATATATTATCAAGGATAATTTTTTTATGGAAGAATCTTGGACTTTCCCGAAGAAGATATTGACCAGGAAGATAATTCATTATCGTGGGCAAAGATACCTTTTTATAAGGCATCAAATCAACAATGGATTTACCGATAAAAATAACTTCCTCAGGCAAAATGTCGCCCTCTCTTGGCTCAATCTTTATAAAGAACGTTCCGCTCCAGAGACAGAGATAGTTTTGAAACAGAGCGCTCCCATTGCCCAGATTTATATCAGCACCAGCCCGATCTTTCGTGAAAACTCCAAAGGCATCGTCTGATGAATCAAACTCCCAGATATCGACAAGCACCTTCTTATCTGCTTCTTTTAGATACTCGGCATTCGAGACGCGGATAAAAGAATACGATAGATAGGGCTCCGCGCCTCCATCAATATATTCATAAAGTTTCTCCTTCCCTTCATAGGTATTTGGTCCAGACACCCTTTTCCACTCTCCAATAACCTCAGACAGAAAATTATTACTAATCAAATTTTCCTTCGGACTCCTTATTTTCGTTTGAGGCTGTATTCCTTCTACAACAATTGCCGAAATGCCCAGGACAGGACAGACCTTCTCACAAAAACCACAGCCGGTACAAATATCCTCCCGTACAAAGGGTCTGCGGATCTCCCGTTGTTGCGCATCCACATAGGTGTTAAAATGAATGGCCTTTGTCGGTACAGGACATACCTCCTCACATACTCCACAATTAAAGTCCTGCCATCTTTTTTCCAATTCAGGTAGCCGTGCGTATCCCACCCATGGAATACACCGGTTATGATCTATCCGTGCCTTCCCCAGCGCGATTTCTCGTTTTTCCTCTAAGTCTAAACGCCTGATTGCGCCTGACGGACAAACACGCGTGCAGAGCACACAACCATAATCGCAGTAGCCGATCCTGGGAATGAGTTTTGGAGTCCATAAACCTTCAATACCAGACTCCAATAATGTGGGGTGTAATCCATTGGTCTTACAAACCTTCATACACTCACCACAACGTATACAGAGCGCAAGAAATTCTTCTTCATCTACAGCACCCGGCGGACGGATGATAGAAGCCTTTCCCTTGTTAACACTCTTTGTATAGTTTAATTTTAGTAAAGGAGCCATCACACCGCCGGTTAAACCGGTAACGAGAAATGCCCTCTTCGAAAGATCTATGGCATATCTTTGCTCTGCAGGTTGTTTCATGCCAAAGGTAATGCTGTTTTCCGGACATACCTTCTGGCAGGTCATACACAAGATACACTCGCCTTCCTTCGTTCCATGTCCATCACTGCTGATTGCACCCATTCCGCACTTCTCAACACAGAGACCGCAGCTTGTGCATGAGGATGAAACGTTCCTCCTGAAAAATGACCAGTCAGAAAAGAGTGCAAGAATGCCCCCCATAGGACATATATTCCTGCACCAATAGCGTCGAAATATCATCCCAAAAGAGATTAACAAAACAAATACAGCGAGAAGAATGCCATGTGCCCTGAAAAAAGGCGCATGGTGGGCAAAAAGCATGGTCTGGATAAATTTATGGATAAAGGCGAAAAGATACCCGACAAGAGGAACAGCGCTAAAATAGCCAAAAAGGCCGTCGATAAGATCTATAATGTAGGGGTGGATACTTATGGAGTATACACTGGTCGCAATGGATAATGGATCAAACCATCCAACATACTGCTGACTAAACAGCAAGCTAATCAGAAGAAAGGCGAGGAGATAGTACTTTAATTTACGACCATCATAAATATGCTTCTGAGATCTCCTCCTGAAGCCAGTAAAGAGGCGGTCGGTAATATCTATGGTTGTTCCAAGGGGACAAATCCATGCACAAAAGAAACGCCCAAAAAGAATCGTTAGCAGTAGCACGACCATGGCAGGCCAATACTTCAGGATAAATGCCTTTGCGGCCATCATAGCCCCGATGGCAGAAAGGGGACTCATCCGGAGAAATATATTGGCCGAAAGGTCTCTTTCTGTAAGGGGGTCTAAAAAGAGGAGTAGATAAAGAAAAATGGAAAAGGAGAGGTATTGAACAATCTTACGTGCATAGTAAGGCCACTCACCCTTGTTCTGTTTGCCTTGCATAAAATATTGAACGAAATCAGAAATGAGATATTAATATAAATTACATGAAAATTTGGAACAATTTCATTCCTTTAAAACAAATCAATTCTTGTAAATATTATAGTAACAATCCATCCTTTTATCCATAATTATTCAGTAAACCTGCCACCAAAAAATCCTTCGCGAAATGAGAGAGTTGGGAATTTATGTGTTCCTTAAATGACCTTTAACTACCGGTTCAAAATAACCATCTCATTACAGTCTATCGGTGCTTGTAGATTGATATAAAACATCCTCAACAGCAAGATTAAAGTGCCGACCCCATGCCTCTTGATTTTAATTCTTCCCATTCCGCGTTGATGGACACCACCTCTGAAATTAAACCACTATTAAAAAACTTATGAATGATAAAAGCTGCATCAATAAGTATGTCACATAGTGTAGTTGAATAAAGGGTGATATCATGTGGTTTTGGTTCTTTGTAGCATATGATCGTAAAATCATCGCCAGTTATATGCGTGTATCTATCGTAAAGAGAGCGGACATTGCTATGACTATGAGAACACAAGGAATTATATTATGGAACGATATTCGTCTACCATTTCGGCTTTCTCGAAGCGCTTATAATGGCTCAAGGGGGTATAATGGTTTTCTTTTAATTTTTTCAATTCAGTGTAAATCTGCTTGAGATTTCCTATTTGCGATATTTTTCTGAGATACGGATTATCGCCGTCTTTAGCTTCTTTAAAGAGACGAAGCCACTCTTCCAAATAGCTCGCTTGCATAAAGTTGATATAGTTCTCATCAGCACTAAGATTTTTTAAATCAGCAAAGGTTTCCAGCATCGTTCTGAGGATAATTGGTACGCCTGAAATAATTTTCTCTCTCATTAGGATGGTGCAACTATGAGTAAGCTCAATGATCCTGTAATACAAGGATATTAAGTAAAGATGCAGTTGATATTTTTTATCAAAAATTAGTTTGCGGGAATATTTTGTGCTCTTATCGAGAACCTTTTCCAAGAAATTGAGCGTGTTCATATTATCCATTTCATTTCGTACTTTTTTGGCCGCTAACGCCCCGCTTGAGCGACGAGGGACGCACAGCGTCCCTGAGGTCTGTCTGTCCCGAAATGAATGTTAGGCATCATTTTCACGGCAAAGAGATACCTAGAAACGTCAGTGCCTCCTTTAGCGTCTCGTAAGCTGGCTTCATACTCGCCACTGTTTGAATCGAACCGCCGACCGCGGAAAGGAGGCTACGCAGCTTTGTGAGATTCGGACTTTTTTTCTTTAACTCCTGCTGTCCCTCGCCGACCAATTCGACAATCTCGGCCTTCGGTTGAGGTAGCGCTATGTTCGAATTAACCAATATCGCGGCAATTTGATTAAGTGCTTCTGTTAGCGCCGTCCTGACATCCGCGTCTAACCCGACCTTCGCAATTCGAGGGGTAGGCAAACCGCTAAGCCATGAAAATCAAGGGGTCATGTAAAAAGGTCGGCACTACAGACCGACCTATCCTGATGCATAAATCTTGGGCAGAGGTTGTTCAGGAAGCGTCAATCCCAATTGTGCCAAAAGGAGAACAACATCCTTTTCCGGCTGTGTATAGCGGCTCATGACAATGTGGCGACCATCCGTTGTCGGTAAATGAACGTCAATCATTTGAATGCTCGATAGTTTTTCCAAAATTGCTTCAGACGTCAACCCTGCGGCTCGTCCCCGCGCAAGATTTCGCAGCGTCGTGTGGAGACAGAATGCCAAAAAGGAGACAAAAATATGGGCTTCAATCCTCCTTTCCAATTGGTGCCATATGGGGCGGATGGAAAGCGATCCCTTTAAATCCTTGAATGCCTGTTCAATCCGCGTCAACAGCAAATAATTTTCCCACACGGTTTCTGGTGCGGTGGCTTGCATGTTGGAACGAAACAAATAACGCCCCTCGCGCCGATACGCCTGCCTCAGGCGTTCCCGATCCAAACTGAACCGGAACGTATTTTCATTGACCGGCTCCTGCGGTTTGGGAATGGAAATATTGACCAATCTGAAGTCTCGTCCGGCTTCTTTCTTTAACGCGCCAATATGCATGAGCAGATCATCGCGCGTGAGGACCTTTCGATTGCGAAGTTCGCGCAAACCCGCCCACAAACGTCTGAGTCTGCGCCAACGCATGGAACGTTCCTTGGCCACCCGGTCCTGGCTTTCCACGTAAACGTAAAACTCCGACTCTTGCTGAAGAATTTTCACACGGACGCTTTCCCGCGCCTGCATCCACGTCTGTTCAAGCAACGGTTTTTCTACCCGCGTCAAATGCCCCTTCGGAGTACCAACCAAATAATCAATCCCCCGCTCACGCATCTTTTCCAACACCTCCTCCGTTGGAATACCTCTATCCATGAGCCAGGTGCGCCGAAATTTCCCATACCGCTTTTCTATCCGATCCAGAAACTCCTCTAATGTCGCAGTGTCTCTTGTATTACCGGGATATACTTCGTAGGCGACGGGAAACCCTTCCGGCGTCAATACCAACGCCACTACCACCTGCACACAATCCGAACGTTTGTCACGACTGTACCCAAAACGTTTTTTACTCACAGCATCCGCCGCCGGCGGTTCACTCTCGAAATACGTACTCGTCAAATCATACAGCAGCACATCATACTTCCTTCGCGCCAAACAGCTTGCCCCATTGCCCTTTTAAAAAACCAAACAGCTCGTCGCGGTGCTCAAGCAGCAAATCCAAACAACGATACGGCTTGTCCTTCTGTGCCAGCGAATCATCTTCCCCCAACAAATCTCCCATTGCGCTACGCACATACCACTCACGGTGAAAACGAAATTCGCTTCCCGGATCGATCAGCCGGTAACAGACAAGCGCCTTGAGCATATTCAGCCAGCTTGTCCCCTTCCGGCTTGATGGCAGACGACTCCTCCAAAAGATGTCCAGTTCCAACATATCCCACAAATATAATCCCAACCAACTTGCTCCCCATTGCCGGGGACAGCGCAATTCTATTTTGTCCAACCTCACCTGGACGGTCTCACAATCCGGTATGGGCAAGGCTTTCCGGTCGTCCGGAAATAATGCCACTTGTCTTGCTGTGGGCTTTTCACCCGCGACCGCCTCTATCGTCCGAACCCACCCCGCTCGCTGGTTGTCATTGAGTTCTCCCAGGTAGAGCACTTGTCGCTGTACCACTCTGCCTCCGCTGATCCGACGGTTCTCTACTACGCTCCAATACCGGTGGGTTTTCCCGTCTTTTGTCCGTGTCTTTTCTCGTAAAAACATGCGGACATTTTCTCACGCCACCGTGAAGTCGTCAAGAGGGTAGGTCGGCACTACAAGCCGTTTTTGAAATCGACCCCAGTAAAATCAATGGTTTCCAGGAGACAAATACCCAAAAATGACCTTTTTTGGGGTGCGAATTGCGAAAGTCGGGCTAGGTTCTGGGTAACGTTGGAAATCGCATAATCCCCTGTCTGGATAGACCCTACAGGCGAGTAAATGTTAACGACTGTAGAAGTTTCTCCCTCAATCTTCATTTCTTGTTTCTTCCGTAGCGCGTGAACAAAAAGATCAATCTCGGTGCCTACTTTCGTCAAAGCCGCGGATCGAGCCGAGTCGAGTTCGGATGCCAACTTGTCAAACAGGTTTGGCGATCCTATGAGATCAGCATTTTGCTTTACATATCCCTTCAAGTCACTAAGCTTTTCCGGTAGATGGTATGAAACCAGTTCTTTTAACTCATTAGCTAGGGTATCGGAGTACGAAATACCAGATGTTGTCAGGAACCGGAAGTATGTTTGCCACACTAGCTGTACTCTGCTTTTTACAGCGTCTGCGCAGATGTCCGTTATTCGCTTCAGCGTCCATCCTGAGCGAAAACCTCCCCGCGCACTCATTTCTGATTTAATACGCTCAATCTCTCCTTTAATCCTTGCAGTCTGCTCTGCTATCTCAATCTGCACGCGATCCCGTGCAATCCGTGCAACTTCTTGGTCAACCATGTTATTGATATCCGATGATTACGATGCCTACCACAAAAATCAGCCTTGAGTGTAACGAGTCGGCTGGATTGGATGGTCACACATATGATTTTTTTATTTCTATAATCATTTTCCTATTAACCCTAATTGGTCTTGGCCTTGCTTGGTATGGTTGGAATTGGTGGTCTTCTGAACGATTTCGGTGGCTGACGGTGGTTGTTCTGATTTTGATTTTAATTTTTCGGTCTTTGGATTTGTATTTGTTACAGAAAGAATTGTCCTATATGCGATTTCAGCCAAGAAAGCCAGTAGAGACAATAACCCGATGATAAAAGCCCATTTTGCATAAAAGGTTGCTTTACGTGACTGTTCAAGATTTTGTTTATGTTGTTTATCAGTATATGCCGTATCCATTTCATCCAATAATTGCTTGGCTGCAATATGTTGATGAGCATGAGGAAGCCATCGGTTCATTTCTCTGATAAGCTGGGCACGGGAATAAGAAGCATATTGTTTACGATAACTCTCTATTACTTCATCAGGATCCGGCAGTTTTCCTATGATTTCCTCATCATTCATTTTTTATGTTTAACAAGTAATTGAACAGCATCTGGATAACGTTACTTTTCGAATATTACCCCGAAAGATTCTGCCATTTTGTATAATCTCTATAAACCGACTACTCCTCATATCACAATACTTCTAACAAAAACCTTTAAGATTGCAATCTTAAAATTCTTTTCTTTTAAAACCTATTAACCAATTCTCAAAATAAGCTGGTCAGAGTCGAACCTTCACCTTGACAGCTCAACATCTCAAATCAATTTTTACCAGCCACGCACCTGAATTAAATGGTTAGCTTTTTCTATTTTTTAATTTTTCTCTAATCCAAGAGGGATTTCGTCTCATGTCCAAGACTGCAATTACTTTTACGATATCATTTTCTACTTCATAGTAAATGGCGAATGGAAATCTCTTTGAAAATGCTCGATAAAATCCAGATTTCTTATTGTGCATTCCAGCATAAAGTTTCAGAGATTCAAGGTCAGAAATTAGACTGTAAAAAAAATAATCACCAACGCCATTTTCTTTTTTATCATAAAAAATTCGTCCTTCTTCGATATCCGAGACAGCTTCTTTTAAAAGAAATACTTCCCTTACTTTCATCGATGACGGATGCCTTTTAAATCCTCCAAAGAAATATATTCAGCATCGCCTTTTTCAATTTTCTTTTTTCTTTCTTTGAGAATGTCTTTATGCCACTCCGGAGATTCAATTTCTTCTTCTTTGCATAATGAGTCCCACAACTCTTCCATTGCTTGTAAGCGTTCAATGATAGACATTTTCTCTATTTCAGTTAAAAACATACTCACCCCCTTATTTATTGAGGTAACGAATTATTATACAGTTTCAGTATAACATTCAAAACTTATCAATTATATCGTGTGTGCCTACATAATAAAGCTTATACACATTTCCTTCTTGTTTAAATACACACCGATACCCTTTATCTACGTAAAACTCCCAGAAGTCAGACCATTCGAGCCGGTGTATTTGCAATGAATTGTGTTTAGGATTCTCTTTCAGATAGATTAATTGTTTTTTAAACTTCTTCTTAATTTGTTTTGGCAGGTTGTCATATTGGAGGAAAAATTCTGGCTCAACGGCAATAAGATATTTGCTCAATCTTTTAATTCCTTAACAAATGTATCTATCTCATATGTTTTAAAATTGCCTTCCTTGAAGTTTTTATCAGCCTTTTTCACCTTTTTTTGTACTTCAGAAGTCCAAAACCATGTCTGTGAACGTGGAATATTCACTGCCGGCTCTAATATAATCTTTCCCTTCTCCACCCTAAAAGCCAACTGGTCTCCTGCCTTTATATGCAATGTTTCCCTGACCTCTTTCGGTATGGCAACCTGTCCTTTTTGAGATATTGTTAATGTCTTCATTTTATTAGATTCCTACATTTCATATTATAAAAACTTTTATTAATAGTAAAATTGTAAAATTATTTTACAAATACTATCATCTCCATTCATGTATTTCAACATATTTGTATTTTATAATAACTGTGACCAAATTGTGATTGATTCCTGCGGAAGTAAAAGGAATGAAATGGAATTGCCGGAATTTTGACATGTTGTAAAATTTTTTGTTATAGACAATTTCACTCGGTAGTATCTTCCAGTTGCTGTATGAGCTTCTTTATCCCATCAGCCTGTTCCTGCTGTGGGTCTAGTTTCAGGCTTTCTTTCAGGTGAAACAGGGCCGTATCCCTGTTCTTCCTGTATTTTAAAACAACAGCCCCCAGATTCATGTGGGCATTTGCATAGTCAGGCCTTATCCGTATAGCTGTCTCAAATTCGTGAATGGCATCGTCATATAGGTGTTTGTCGTTGTACAGAATGCCGAGGTCGTTGTGCGCCTCCGCATGGTATGGTTCTATACTGATAGTTAATTTGAACTCACGCTCGGCCTCGTCCATAAGGCCTTTTCTGTAATAAGCGATCCCCAGGTTGTTGTGCGCATCGGGATAGAGAGGATTAACGGATATTGCCTGCTTGAATGACTGAACGGCATCATCCAACTTTTTCTGCTTTGTCAGAACAACGCCAAGATTATTATATGCCTTTGCATGCTTGGTGCCTATGTTAAGACATTTTTTGTAGTATTGAATCGCACCTTCAAACAGATTCATCTTGTCATAATAAATGCCAATGTTATTGTAAACATCTGCATCATTTGGATCAATTATTAATGCCTTATTGTATTCTTCCAGGGCAGAGGCATTAAATCCTCTTTTTTCATAAGCGTTCCCTAAGTTAATGTGTGCCCTGAAACTATTTGGTGAGGTTAAGACCGCCTTCGACCATAACTGCAGGCCGTCCTTCCAGTCATTGTTTCTCTTAAAAGTTAGGTAGGCATTTCCCATTAAAATAAAAAATACTATGAAGACGAATAATGAACCTGTTCCGTTAAAAAAAGGCGAAAATCCCCCCCGCCTTATTCCTCCCCCACCTGCGGGGAGAGGAGAAGGATAAAGGGAACTTAACAATTTCCCTCCTCTTAGCAAGTCTGGCAAAGGATGAGAACCAATTTCTTTAAGGTTTGTAGCGCTATAGTTACTTCTCCTCTTTGACAGTAAACTAGCAACAATCATGCAAAACCCCGCACCCGGTAGATATAAATAACGTTCTGCCATAATATTTCCCAATGGGATAATATTCATTACCGGGATGAGCGTGACAAATAACCAGAGAATAAAAAAGAAAATATACTTGTGCTGAGACCGTAGCCGGAATGTACATATCCCTATTGCAATAAAAAGCAAGCTGGACAACCAAAATGAGATTTTTAAAAATGATGTAGAAAAAGGGACTACGTAATCGGCATTCAGTTTAAACGGCAGGAAGAGGAGTTTTACGTAATAAGCCAGCACATGGGTCATGGTCAAAAAATTAATAAAAATACTGTCCCGGGGGTATGGGACATGTAATTCCTGAGGATTATGGAGGAAGAAGAAACGAGTCAAGATGTAAAACATGGTAACGAGGAAATATCCCACGTAATAATGGATAATTTTTGCCTTGAGATATGTAAACCGAATCCCCCCGTTTCTCCCTTTCCCTAAAGGGGATACCGTGAGAGCATCATTTTTTGATAAAAGTCTCTGGAAAATCAAGTCGTATAAGACAATTAATACGGGCAAAGTAATTGCCATTTCCTTGGAAAAGAGACTCAAAAAATAACAAAGCAGCGATAGAGGATAATAAAAGACATATCCGGTTTGTCTTGCTTTCGGCAATTGTTCAGTATCACGCTGTACATTTTGGAATTTTATAATCTCCCCTCTTTCCCCTCCTTTAGAAGGAGGGGGCAAAGGGGTGGTGATACAAATACCTTGCGAATTAGCTTCTCTGTAAACAAATAAAAAGACGTTGTGTCTACCTCGAAAATGGGTAGACACTGCCTTCAAATAAAAAATGAATGCCAGGATCAGAAACAGAAACGCCAGGAGGTCTTCCCGAAAGCCTACGGCATTGACCACCTCAGAAAAAAGAGGAAAGGATGAAAAAAAGAGAGCGGCAATCAAAGCCGTCGTTCTTTTTTTCAATACACGAAAGACAAAGACAAAGAAAAGCGTGCTATTCACAGCATGAAGGAGAATATTGGTAAGATGATACCCCAGTGGATTCAAATGCCAGAAGGTATAATCAATAAAATACGATAAAGTCACCACAGGGCGATACGTTAATTCGGCTGAAAGGATGAAGTATTTACTGGTAAAAAGATTCGGGAAGTTACCCCAATGCCGTATGAAGTAATTATTGATGACCGTAGATTCGTCATCGTAAACAAAGGAGTGTTGCAAACAGTTCAGGTAAACAAAAATTGAAATAAAAAAGGGCAACAATAAGCAAAAAATACGAAGTCTTCTTTTCAAATTTTCTCAATCCTTTTTTGAACCTGGATAAACAATGCAGAATGTATGAAAGAATCGAATCAAACAATATACCAAAGTATGTGTATTTTCAACGTAAAACTTATAAGGATAAGACATTAATAAAATTACACTTGACAATAAAACTGTGTTATGTAAAATTTGAGCTATATTAATTCCTTATTTATAAGATTCAATTATGAATATCTTCAGTAATAATCCAAAACATTGCAGGTTTTATTGGGTAATTTATTACTTCAGGTATTGTTATAAACAAGGGGGGTCTTAGGGTTCGACATTACATTATGAAGATGTTGATATAATGCCCTAAAACCGCTGGTTTTGGGGCTTTTTTTTGCCCACAAATTTTGGTGGAGGTTGTAGCTAATGATTATTGTAATGAAGGCCGGATCGGCAAAAAAGGATATAGATCATGTCCTTGGAAGCATAGAAAAGGCCGGCTTAAAGGGGGTTCTATTACAAGGAACGAACCGAAACGTAATTGCGGTTATTGGGGATGAACGGGTATTACCCGCTGATTTTTGGGATGTGATGCCAGGGGTGGAAAAATCAGTCCCAATTCTTGCGCCATATAAACTGGCAAGTAAAGAAGGAAAAGATTTCAGAACGGTCATCCATCTGAACAACGGGAAAAAAATTGGTGGTGAAGAAATCGCCGTTATTGCAGGGCCATGCGCTATTGAAAGTAAAGAACAGATAATTGAAATCGCTAAACGGGTCAGAGATGCGGGCGCAACCGCATTAAGGGGTGGCGCATTCAAACCCCGAAGTAACCCATATACCTTTCAGGGTCTTATGGAAGAGGGTCTCGTTCATCTGGCTCATGCCCGTGAGGCATCGGGTCTGCCAATCGTCACTGAGGTACTTACACCAGAACACGTAAAATTAGTGAGCAAATATTCTGATATATTACAAGTCGGAACCCGCAATATGCAGAATTTTTTACTCCTGCGGGCAGTGGGCGAATCGGGTAAACCCGTAATTTTAAAACGCGGAATGTCTGCCACTATTGACGAATTTCTCCTGGCTGCAGAATATATCCTGGCACAAAATAATCCCAATGTCATTCTGTGCGAAAGGGGTATCCGAACCTTTGAGACTTATACACGGTTTACGTTGTCGCTGAGCATTGTGCCACAACTCAAGGAAATGACGCATCTGCCCATCATTGTAGACCCCAGCCATGGAACAGGGAAGAGAAGCCTTGTTAATCCAATGTCCAAGGGTTCTGTGGCTGTGGGTGCAGACGGCTTGTTAATTGAGACCCACCCGGATCCTGAGAAGTCCTTTGTGGACGGACCACAAACGATTACCCTTGAGGCATTTGAAGAACTCATGGAAGAACTAAAACCTGTAGCAGAAGCGGTTGGAAGAAAAATATAACCCGTGAGACGAAAAGACAAAGAGATATCAGATAAAAATGAAATCGAAGACCTCCTTGCAAGTTCTACCGTGGGAAGATTGGGTACCTGTGCCAATGGGATTCCCTACATCACACCTATGAATTTTACGTATGACAAGGAGACATCGAAAATATTTCTCCATTGTGCAAATGAAGGAAGAAAACTTGATAATATCAGAATAAATCCAACGGTATGCTTTGAGGTGGAGGAAGTCAAAAATGTTATTGTGAAACAACCAAGCTGTGCATCTTCAGTTGCTTACCGCTCTGTTATTGTGTTTGGCAGTATAAAAATACTTTCTAACCTCAATACAAAGAACTACGCCCTTCAGAAACTAGCTGAAAAGTATGCGCCGCAAAACCCCAGAACCCCTTTCACTGATGCAATGCTGAATAAAACAAATGTACTCGAAATAGAAATTAAAGAAATGACCGCCAAAAGGAGCCCTGTCAAACCTGCTGTTACAGACCCGTCAAAAAAATGAAGGAGCACATTACCACAACACGAAAGGAATTGGATAGAATTTATGGAGATCACGGCATCAAAGAGATTACAGTCTATTGGCGCATATGCCTTTGCAGAAGTAGATAAAGAAGTCGAAAAATTAAAAACACTGGGGATTACCCCGATTGATTTTGGTGTTGGTGACCCTACAGTGCCAACCCCTGATATTGTGCGTAAGGCAACACAAAAGGGAATAACACTCAGAAAGTCTTCAGGCTACCCGAGCTACATTGGCGCTCCGGAATTCCGGCAGTCAATCGCCCGGTGGATTCAGCAAAGGTTTGGCATACAATTGGATCCGGCTACGGAGATTTCGTCCACCATTGGCTCAAAAGAGGCAGTATTCAATTTTCCGGAAGGAATCGTCAACCCCGGTGATTATGTCATCATCCCCTCACCAGGATACCCCCCCTACACGCGGGGTACGTTATTCGCCGAGGGGATTCCGTATTATGTACCCCTCTTGGCAGAAAATAAATTCCTGATGGACCCAATACCCATCCCGGATGAAGTTCGCAAGAAGACAAAAATTATGTGGATTAACTATCCTAACAGTCCCACGGGAGCCGTAGCGCCCTTATCATACCTGAAAGAAATCGTAGAATTCGGAAAAAAATATAATATCATCATCGCCTCGGACGAGGCTTATAGTGAGATTTACTTTAACGAACCACCTCATAGTATCCTGGAGATTACAAAAGAAGGGGTCATTGTCTTCAATTCCTTCTCCAAGAGAAGCGCCATGACGTGCTACCGGGTCGGATGGGTTGCGGGCGATAAGCAAATTATTGATATATTTAAAAAGGTAAAAACAAACATTGATTCGGGTACGGCCACCTTTATACAAGATGGAGCAATTGCTGCCCTCAGCGATGAGACTCATGTCGAAAAGATGAGGGCTGAATACAAGATCAAGAGGGATTTATTAGTGGACGCATTTAGGAATATCAACCTTCCTGATTGCACCCCGGAGGCAACAATTTATCTCTGGCAAAAGGTACCGGCTGGCATGACATCTGTCGATTTTGCCCGGAAACTCCTTTCTCCCGATATTGCCATTGTAACAACTCCCGGGGCATGGATTAGCGACAAGACAGAAACCGGACTAAACCCAGGCGAAGGTTATGTACGGTTTGCCCTCGTACCCAGTATCAAAGATACAAGAGAAGCTGCGCGACGGATTAAAAAGATATTGCCGAAGGTTTTATAAAGGGAAGATTTCATGAAAAAGCGGCTCTTTAGCGGGATTCAGCCCAGCGGAGATGTCCACATCGGCAACTACCTGGGTGCTATCAGGAACTGGGTGCGGATGATTGACCAGTACGACTGTATCTTCTGCATCGTGGACTATCATGCAATTACGATTGAATACAATCCGGAAGACATGCAAAAGCGCATTCTCAATGCGGCTGCAGTCAACATCGCCGCAGGCCTTGATCCCGAACGATGCATCATCTTTGTCCAGTCCTGCGTACCAGAACACACGGAACTCGCATGGATACTCAACACGGTAACCCCCATGGGTCATCTGGAACGCATGACCCAATTCAAAGACAAGTCGAAGCAGCACAGGGAAAACATCAATGCAGGGTTATTTACCTACCCTGTTTTACAAGCTGCTGACATCATGATTTATAAAGGTGAAGCCGTACCCGTGGGCGAGGACCAGGTACAGCACATTGAACTGGCCAGGGAGATTGCCCGAAAGTTTAATATGCGATACGGAGAAACATTTCCCGAACCGAATGAAATCCTCTCAGAAGCCCCGCGGATTATGGGACTCGATGGCAAAACCAAGATGAGTAAGAGCCTGGGAAATTATATCTCACTGGTGGAAACCCCTGAATCGATCTGGAAGAAACTCTCCACGGCGGTAACCGACGAGAACAGAAAGAGACGCACCGACCCCGGCAACCCTGACATCTGCAACCTCTTCACCCTGCATAAACATTTTTCCAGAAAAGACCAGATTGACCGTATCAACGTGGTGTGCCGTTCGGCAGAAATCGGCTGTATTGAATGCAAAAAGATCTTGTCTGATAATATTATCGAAGCCCTTGCTCCCATCCGTATGAGGTACGAGCAATTGATTCATGACCCGGAATATCTATTAAGCCTCTTACATGCTGGTGCAAAGAAATGTAAAGAGATGGCAGAAGTCACCATGGCTGAGGTGAAAAAGAAAATGGGGTTGATGTGATAAAAAAGATTAACCACAATGGCCTTAGAGAAAAGGTTAAAATCCAGAATTAAGTTATTTTTCAGTTATTCTACATCTGGTTGCAGCTATCCAGCGCTGTGAATTATGGATCACTTTATCAAAAACATCGCATCTTTATTGGAAGAAAAAATAAACCTTCCGGAAGATGAAATAGAAAGACTTATCGAAATACCACCCGACTTCAGGATGGGTGATTACGCATTCCCCTGCTACACCCTCTCAAAAATTTTGAAAAAGTCCCCGGTCATCATCGCCGCAGAACTATCGAACACATTACCTGTCATTCGCCCCATCGCAGAGATAAAGGCCGTTGGCCCTTATATAAACTTTTTTGTGGACAAAGTAACATTATCAGAGCTAGCGTTAAGAGCTATTTCCAAAGAACGCGACGGGTATGGCTGTGAGGTCTTAGGCAAAGGAAAGACGGTAGTTGTCGATTTCTCTTCCCCAAACATTGCCAAACACCTCGCCGTTCACCATCTCCGTTCCGCACTGATCGGAAATGCCCTCTGCAATATCTATAAAACCCTTGGTTATACCTGTGTTGGTATCAATCACCTTGGCGACTGGGGTACGCAATTCGGGCAATTGATCGTTGCTTATAAAAAGTGGGGAAGTGAAAATGCCCATACGTCTTACACCGTTACCGACCTGAATAACCTTTACGTAAGGTTTCACCAGGAGACAGAAAAAAATCCGGGCCTGGAAGACGAAGCAAGGGCATGGTTCAAAAAGCTCGAATCCGGAGACTCTGGGGCAAAAGAACTCTGGCAACACTTTAAGGATATCAGCTTAAAAGAATTTCAGAAGATTTACGATATGCTTGGGATACACTTCGATGCCTTCATCGGTGAGAGTTTTTACAATACGATGGTTGAAGATACCATAACAAGAATCAAAGATAAGGGGCTAGCCAAAGTCAGCGAACAGGCATTGATTGTCGACTTAGAGTCTTACAATATGCCTCCATGCCTCCTCCGGAAAAAGGACGATACCACACTCTACGCCACCCGCGATATCGCAGCCGCAGAATACAGGAAGAAGACTTACGACTTTGACAGGATGATTTACGTGGTCGGCTCTGAGCAAAAGCTGCATTTTCATCAGTTTTTCAAGGTTTTGGAGTTGATGGGATACGACTGGGCAAACCGTTGTGTACATGTGGATTTCGGTCTCATGAAATTCAAAGACGGCAAGATGTCTACCCGCAAGGGAAAGGTCGTTCTCCTGGAAAACCTGTTAATCGAGGCCGTTGAACGTATCAGAAAAATTATTGAAGACAAGAATCCTTCGTTAGAAAATAAAGAGGCCGTGGCAAGGGATGTGGGCATTGGAGCCGTCATCTTCGCAGATCTGTGCACGAAACGCAACAAGGATGTGGTCTTTGACTGGGATGAGGTGTTGAATTTTGAGGGTGAAACAGGCCCGTATGTCCAGTACACCCACGCCCGGCTCTGCAGCATCCTGAGGAAATACGGAAAGTCTGTGACAACAGACATACAATTTGCATTATTGAAAGAAGACGAGACCTTTATCCTGATCAAAAATTTGTGGCAATTTCCCTCCGTTATCCTGAAAGCAGCCGAGTTTTATGAACCCTCTCTGATCTGCAATTATCTTATTGATGTGTGTGGCAGCCTGAACAGGTTTTATAATGCCCATCGTGTCTTATCGGATGATGCGGAACTGACCAAGGCTAGAATATTACTGGTAGATGCGACTCGTCAGGTCATAAAGAACGGTCTTCATGTCCTTGGAATGCAAGCACCGGAACGGATGTAACTACCTGTTAATTCTATCCCTTTTGGATTGATTGTAGTTCAAAATGGGCACAAATTATGATACAAGAATTTACTAAAACACCTATTATCGGCCAACAAGGAGAGATTCCCTCCCGTTCATTCTTCAGAAAAACCAAAAAAAGCTTGCATTCTTCTTCATTTTTGTATTATCATCCTTTTCAAAGGAAAAGCATTTCCTATCATCTTGACTTCGCCAAGGAGTGAAGACCATGCAGGAAGCTTGCTCCGCAACAACAAGTTCGAACAGAACCATCAAATGTCCATCAGACAAGTCGGATGTTGCCGGAGTCACTCAAGGCACCGCTTCTGGAACACCTAGAAAAAGTCAAGGCGATCCATGAGAAAGACCTGTCCGAAGGATGGGGGCGTGTTCAAATGCCTGGCGCGCTCGATCGCAAATATCCCAATGCACCGAAGGAATGGCGCTGGCAATGGGCCTTCCCACAGGAAACCCGATGGAAGAACACAAAGGCCGGTGAAGAAGGGCGACATCATACCCACGAGACGATTCTTCAGCGGGCCGTCAAGGAAGCAATCCGCAAAGCGGGTGTTGTCAAGCACGCTGGTTGCCACACATTCCGTCACTCCTTTGCTACGCACTTGCTTGAGGCCGGTTATGATATTCGCACCATACAGGAACTTCTTGGACACAAAGACGTTAGCACAACGTGGTCTACACCCATGTCTTGAACAAAGGCGGTCACGGTGTCCGGAGTCCTGTCGACAGGTTGTAGGTCGGTTTATACAGTCTGTATAAACCGGAATAGGTGATTGGAGAAAAATACACAAAAGCTTTATAAGAAACAAGTTACAATGCGTTATAAGAAGGCACGGCAACTTCTTATACATGTTGAAATAGTCTGTGTTTGCCGTTTTATACAGACTGTATAATCATTGTTATGCCTAAGAAATACAAGCTGTAAGAGCAATTATTGAGTAGTTTTTTAATATTATTTGTTATCAAATAGAAATGGCAAAATAAGTTCGACATGAGTTTAGAGTTAGCAATAACAAGGTCTTGGGATAACCTCTTAGGTTCGAGTATATCAAATAATACAAAAGTGAAATTTCTTGGTAATGAGTACATAGTTAATGTTAAGTTTCGAAAAGTATTATCATTACCCCATAATACACCAATAGAGGACCATCTAACTGTCTTAATCCTTCATTATCTTTCTCAAAAGATAGCAGGCTTACCAGTAGTCAGTGGAGAATATCTTAGTTTTAATGGGCTCTCTGTTATAAACGGCTTTGCCGAAGTGTTTAAGAAACGATCTACTGATGTGATAATGAAAAGGTACGGAAATAATATATTCAATATATTATCAGTATTGCATAATTTGCCTGCCCAAAAAATAAACCGCGCAGACGTAGCAATTGTGGTTGAGGCATTTGAAGGTGTCCCGATATTAATTGAACTCTGGGATGCGGATGAAGAGTTTGGCCCTGAAGCAAATATACTTTTTGATAAAACCATAACGAAGATATTCTGTGTTGAGGACATAGTAGTATTGGCGGAAGTTGTTGCGCGGGCCGTATCTTGTAAGAATAACTATGGGATGTATGACTAATGGTATAAAGACATTAACTGCAATAAGAAAGGCATAACAACTGCGTGCACTTGAACGAGAGGCACAGGTCGCTTTTTGAGCTTGTTTGAGTTTTATGTCAGCAAATCGTCTTCTTGTTTTATTTTTATCATTCAGTGCCTCTCGTCAGTGACGCACAGCGTTATACTATTATTACACAAAACATATCGCTCTATTTAAATAAACTTTGATATTCAGGTTATAATAAGTGAGGATATATCTCGACAACAATTGTTTCAATCGCCCTTTTGATGACCAAAAGCAACTTCGAATTAAACTCGAAACTGAAGCCAAGTTAGATATCCAAGAACGGATTTTTCAAAAAGAAATTGAACTTGCATGGTCTTACATAATTGGATTTTGAAAATGAAGCAAACCCATTTGAACAAAGGAGGTTCGCTATCAGAGGCTGGAAAAACTATGCATTAGGTGATACAGATGAGACGAAGGAAATCGTTGAAAGGGCTGAAAAATTTCATCAACTGGGAATTAAAAGCAAAGACTCACTTCATTTGGCTTGTGCTATCTCTATGCAATGCGAATACTTTCTAACAACTGATGACGAATTGATCAAAAAAGCATCAGGTATTGAGGAAATTAAAGTAACTGATCCAATCTCTTTTATAAAGGATGTAACTGAATGATTACTGATGCAGAAATAAAAATTAAAGGCATTGAAGCCCTTATTAATACCTTAGGTGAGGTTGAGGCTGAGAGGTTCATTTCGTTAGTGATGAGAGAACCATTTGATTATACTAAATGGCAAAGGACTCTTTGGATTGATAAGTCGGTTGCAGAGCTAAGTACGGCAGCTATGAAACTTAGAAAAAAATCGAAAATACAAAAAGAATAGCCTAACAAGGTGCTGCACCGGACGGCAATTCCGCTGCTCTCCATTGCCGCCGGTGAGTTTGTGCGTTAGATTTTACTTCATCCTATAGGAGAAATTTCCTATAATACTAACATGAGCACTTTAAAAGACAACATTGCAAAAATGATTCATAACTTGCCGGAAGACTCCACACTGGAAGACATACAATACCATCTTTATGTGCTAGAAAAGATCAGAAAAGGCCAAAAATCTATAAAAGACGGTAAAGGTATTTCCAACGAAGAAGCCAAAGTTCGCCTTTCAAAATGGATTACAAAATAATTTGGTCCCCTGACGTCTTAGAAGATATAGAGGCTATTGGTGAGTTTATCGCAAGAGATTCTGAATTTTATGCTGAATCTACAATTCAAAAAATATTTGAAGCCCCTCAGTCGCTAATCCAACACCCCAAAATAGGCAGAGTCGTACCAGAAGTTAGCAATGAATCTATTCGAGAATTATTTGTTTTCCAATATCGTATCGTTTATGAAATCAAAGCAAATGAGATTCATATTCTTACCGTAATACATGGAAAACGTATATTCGATAAAGAAAAAATCTAAAAAGAAAATTGACTTTCACTTTGGAGAAAGTAGTTCCTTGGGGGCGATCCTGCGACGAATATTTGGCAATGTTCGCCTTGTCGGAAGAAGAACTTAGGGGGCGGTTACTGGGATGTGGCGATGGTCCTGCAAGCTTTAATTGCATGATGACACGTCGTGGAGGCCATGTGGTTTCTGTTGACCCGATTTACCGTTTCAGTGCAGATGAAATAAGAAACCGAATAGATGAAACATATGAAGAGGTTATGGAACAGACCAGAAAGAACAAAAATGAGTTTGTGTGGGGACGTATTTTATCAGTTGAGGAACTCGGCAAAGTTCGTATGGCTGCTATGAACGATTTCTTATCCGATTACGCAGCAGGCTTAAGGGAAGGTCGTTATGTAGACGCGAGTTTACCCACCCTCCCATTCGAAGATGGAGAATTTGACATTGCCTTATGTTCTCATTTTCTCTTTCTTTACAGCGAGCACCTTTCAGAAGATTTTCACGTTCGGTCAATAGAAGAACTTTGTCGGGTTGCATCTGAAGCAAGGATATTCCCACTGTTGGAACTGGGAGCAAAAAAGTCAAGACATCTCGAGACAGTGGTAGATAGACTTGAAAGATGCGGTTTTGTGGTCAATGTAGTGAAGGTACCTTATGAGTTTCAAAAAGGCGGAAACGAAATGTTGAGGGTTATAGCCACATAACAAAGCGCTGCACCTGACCGCTATTCCGCTGTGCTTTATAGCGGCAGGTGAGCTTGGTCGTTAGCCTGTAAATAGGATATTGAATAAATTTCTAAAATAATTTAAAATTTTTTTATGATTATAGATACAATTCCACAATTAAAAAAATTATCCAATTCCGAGAAGCTTTTGCTTATCAATGAGCTGTGGGAGTCTTTATCTTTACAAGAAGATGCTTTACCAGTTCCGGACTCTCACAAAAAAATATTGGACGAACGTCTTAGAGAGCATGAAACGAATCCAGAACAGATCTCTGCATGGAAAGAAGTAAAGACTAGGATATTGAAGAAAAAATGAACCTTGAAATTTTCATCAAGCCTCGATCGGAATCGGATTTATTGGAGGCTTTCAAGTTTTATGATGAACAATCTTCTGGTTTAGGTGATGAATTTATTCGTTGCGTTGACGCCAAATTGGAATTTATTAGTAGGAATCCTAATACCTGCCCGAAATTGTATAAAGATTTTCACCGAGGATCAATGCTATGTTGGCAGTTGTCCTGGCCTGTTTTATGGAGGTTGTCATGGCAACGATGAAAAAAAGGTATTCGCAGAACTCTGTAAAATAGTTGAAGAAACAATTGAGCTTTACAAAAAAGATGGGAAACCGCTGCCTCCCCCAACAGCGGGTAAGGACTATGCAAACAGGTTAATACAGATCGCTTGATGTCCAATCTGCATAAATTCAATATAATACCATGTCAGAAGACCGTGTTAAAAAGATATTATCACTCCTGGAAAAGGCATACCCAGATGCAAGGCTTGTACTCCATTACAAAAATCCTCTGGAATTACTCGTTGCCACTATCCTTGCCGCACAGTGCACCGATGAACGGGTCAACAAAGTAACGGAAACACTCTTCAAAAAATACAAGGCAGCAAGGGATTACGCAGACGCAGAACAAGAGGTCTTTGAGCAAGAGATCCGTTCCACGGGTTTTTACAAAAACAAGGCAAAAAACATCATCGCATGTGCGAAAGAACTCGTTGAAAGATTTGATGGGAAGATACCCGATACCATGGAAGACCTCGTGGCCTTACCGGGGGTGGGCAGAAAGACGGCCAGCGTGCTTCTCGGCAATGTCTTCGGGAAACAGGCCGTAGCCGTGGATACCCATGTCTTTCGCGTCTCCCACCGTTTAGAACTTGCCAAAGCCAGCGATCCCGACAAGGTCGAACAGGAACTCTGTAAGATTATTCCCCAGGAAAAATGGACACGGTCATGCCTAGTCCTGGGCACCCATGGCAGGCGCACCTGCATTGCCCGAAAACCGCTCTGCAATGTATGCGTAGTGGAAAACCTGTGCAACTCGCCCGACAAAACGTATAGCAGCAAATAGTGCATACACATCATCCAATCATGAGCGCCATTGCGGGCACATTCGCTTTGCTCAGTGTAAACTCTGCGAGACAATCTGAATATCCTACAAAACAGCAACACTTTAGTTTTTTAAAAAATAGCCACAGAGGGGCACGTGAAACACAGAAACAACATGCCGCTCCGATGGAGATTGATTGTGGAATAATGGTTTGTCTATAAACACAAAAAGACTTTGCCCGATCTTCGTTGCAGTAAGGCGGGTGATCTGGTGTCTGCTTCGGGAACTTTTCAATTCTATGTATTTTTATTCTCGTCTTTTTCCAAAACGTGCTTTTCTTTCAAGAGTTCACTAATTCCAGCGATGCTTCCCAGAATGGCCGTGGACTCATAAGGCAAAAAGACCTTCGTTGCTTTGCCATCAGCGATTTTTTGGAGGGATTCAAGGTATTTTATTGCGATTAAATCATTTGTCGGCCTTCCTTTATGAATGGATTCGAAGACGGTCTGGATTGCCTCGGCCTCTCCTTTGGCTACCGTGAGCTTCTGATATTTATCAGCTTCGGCGACTTTTTTTATTGCCTCCGCTTGTCCTTCGGCCTTAAGGATTGCCGATTGTTTGTGTCCCTCCGCCTCAAGAATCATTGCACGCCTCTCCCGTTCTGCCTTCATCTGTCGATGCATGGCCTCCGTGACGTCCTTGGGGGGTTCTATTCTCTGGAGTTCGACCCTCGTTACCTTAGTCCCCCATTTGTCGGTTGCAGTATCAAGAATTTCCCGCAATTTCGTGTTTATTATCTCCCGTGAAGTAAGCGATTCGTCCAAGGCTAAATCACCGATGAGATTCCTCAAATTCGTCTGTGCAAGTTTGGTGGCCGCCATGTAATAATTGGCGACATTATACGTAACCTGTACCGGGTCGGTAACCATATAATAGATTACTGCATCTACCTCGACAACGACATTATCCTTGGTAATTACTGCCTGTGGAGGGACATCAACCACCTGTTCCCGCATATCTACCTTCAGCATTCTCTCCAGAAAAGGTATGATAACGGTGAGCCCGCTATCAGCTGTACGTTGATATTTTCCCATTCTTTCTATCAGCCCTTTTTGCCATGGCCTGACGATTTTAATTCCGGTAGCAGCGACCACAAACACTACAATGGCTAAAATAGCAAATACTAATATTTCGGCAGATATCATTTCTGGCATATCACCCTCCTTCACTCAAAATTCTGACGACAAGGTGTGTTCCAACCACCTTTATCACTTCAACCTTTTTTCCGGCAGGTATTATGTCTCCCGTATCGCTGTCAGCTCTCCAGTTCTCATTTCTTATTTGTACAAGACCGGTATTTTTTATAGTATCGATCTCTTCCAGTACAACACCTTTTTCACCAATATACCGGTCAGCTCCAATACCCAGCGGTTGCTTTTTGGTAAATCGTTCCGCAAATCTTCTGGAAACCGCAAAGAGCACACTTGCCATAAGGAGAAAGGCTCCCCATTGCCATGCCATGCCGAATCCCAGGATCGCTAAAATACCCGCCACTGCCGCTCCAACACCAAACCATAAAAGAAAAAATCCGGCGGTAAATATCTCACCAATAATGAAAGCAGCAGCAATGGACATCCATATCCACCAGATCTGAGTCACTTTTTATTTCCTCGTTTTTTCTGAATGAGAGGGTATAGAGGGTCAGACATTCACCTTTTCAAGGCCAATTGTGAGAGACAAGTATTTAATATTGAATTATGAAGGTCAGAACGTTGCTTCCAACCTGACCCTTTTTTCGCGCCAATTCCTGAGGTAAACAACCCGCTGACCGGGTGTGAATAGTAAATCTATGGTGTAGTATCAGAACAAAAAGCCTCTTTCACAATATTGCTGTGGGAAATGCCTGAGATTCGCAATAAAGAGTGAAAGAGCCGAAGATAAAAAAAGTCTATCACATACCGTGTGTGAGTGCAAGTATCATTTTGTGCCGGAACGAAAGAGATACCGTTTTTACAAGTATCCAGCCTTTTTGTTCTTGACACAATTGATTGTTCCTGTTTAATATGTGCCAAATATTATTGGCAATCAAAACAAACAAAAGCATCGCGATAAAGGCAAACCCTGAGTAATCAGGGGACGCAAAGGAAAGGGTCTTGCTAGCCGTTTAAGCGGTTTAAACAATTTAAACTGCTCATGAGACAGCCTTACTGCCGAAGATGTTCCTGATGAATATCTTTCCAGTAAGGCTTTTTTGTTTTTACGGGTAAAAAAGTGCTATGGTGAAGCCTCTAGCTATTTTCAATTCACCGAAAATCCTGATAATCTCTCATTTCATGCCAGGAATATCCTATGACTAAAAATACCATTTCTCATCATCAACAAGACCTGCTTGCCTTGCTGGCCGGCGTGTCCGGTCATTTCGAAGTAACTTCTCCCCAAGATGAGCGTTCCATCCAATCACTCCAGGAAACTTTAGCCAGGGTACTTCCCGGGGAAGATATCACCACAATAAAAACCAGTTTCTTTTCTGTTGAAAATTCTGATTTGTTCTTTACCGATACGATTGCACCTCATCAATTGACACGACTACAGGAACTGGCCGGAAGGGGACTGAAAGAAGCCGGTGGTGCAGACCTTCGGGTATTTGTCCGGGAAGTGCCGGTACGCAGTACCCAAATGAAAGGTTCTGTCCCCCTATGGGCAGGTGGCGCCGCTCTCGAAAAAACTATCGGGCCATTCCACAGCAAGGATGGCAGAAAGATATGGTTTGACTTTTTCAGAATTGAAAGGCTGATAGCGCTCTATCTTGAAGGGAGGCCTGACCCGGCAATTCTCTTCAATGTATCATTGCTGAGAAAATTTATCATCCACACATTACCCCCGGTTATCGAACCATTGACAAAATACAAACTGCTACCAGACAGTGTGTGGGTAAATTCAGAAATATTTGCCCCAAATGCCCCCGCAGGATTTTATACGGGTTTGAAAATAAAACACGGTGAAATTGCCCTGAGTGCTCACCCCCATATCATCAACAGCAAGCTGACCATTTCCCCCAATACTATCGTAACGGTAAAACTGGAACTGGACCAGCCAGCCGTAACGGATGCCGACCCCGCCAGTCCGTATGGTATCGATGCGCGTAAAGCGACGCTGGAGTTACCGAAACAATTATCGTTTCATTTTTCAGGCAACGGCGGCGCCATAGATGAAATTGCTGACAATCTGCAGTGGAGTGTATACGGACACACTGCCCATTTTACCTGGAACAGGCAATTTGCTCCCACATATGGTCCCGTACTGAACCGGGTGTTAATTCCATACATCTGTTCTGAAAATTCCCTCGCTGTTAACAATTGCCAGTCTCCCTTCAATACGGTTTCAGAAACTGCCAGTATTCAGCGGAGCGCATGGGCATTACCAGCAGCACAAGTTGATGTTACCAAACCACCACCGGCAGCTGGTATTGGCGGTATAGCAATTCAATGCAACAAAGGGCTGACTGCGAAATGGAACGGATTGCAGGGTGGTGAAGTCAATCTTTCAAATCCATATGTGTTGTGCGATGCAGGAAGAATTAGCATTACTGACTTGCAGGCAGGCAATCTGTACTGTAATCAGGAATATGCATTATGGAAAGATGACCTGAATCCCTTTGCTTCTTCCGTGAAGCTGCAATACACGAATGCCTTCCCTTTTCTGTACAATGCATTGGCTAATGGTACCGAAGCGTTGCTGGCATTTGCAAACACCAACCCATTATTAGACAGACCGGTCACGGTGTCCGGTCAGGCATTGGACATTCATTCCAAAAACTCTGTTTTACTGGATAAGGAACCCCGCTTCCCTGATTTGATTGCATTGGAGTACACTGTTCAGGCTACATTTAAAACCAAACATGCTGCACAAAAAGACGCTGATTTGGCGCTGCCACTGGAATTACCTATTACCATACCACCAGCACAGATACCAAAAAATGCTTCTGCAGGTATTGCGCTATCCCCCTACGTGCGAAATGAAAAATATTCTGCTACCGAACTACGGAGAAGATTCTTGTGGATTGAATTTGAAGAGCCGGTGAAAGACACGAAAGACACGTATTTTGCCAGAATTTTGGCGTATGCGCCGGATCAATTAATCAGTAACAATCACCCTGAGTTACTCATTGCATCGGAAGAACCGGCTTTCCCGGTAGACCCTGAATACATCCGCGTTATTACTCCTAATCAATCCAACGATAATGCCGGACTAGACGCCATGCAGCCGATGGAAAAGGCAACCGATTCGGACAGACATTACCTGTTGCCGTTACCACCCGGTCTGCATTCCGAATCGCCGGAAATGTTCGGTTTTTTCACATATGAATTCAGGGTGGGACATTACCGGTACAATGACACAACTGCTCATCATAAGAAGGATGAAAATGTATGGTCAACGGCACAGGGACGGTTTGGAAGGGTCTTGAGGGCAACCGGCATCCAGCACCCGGCGCCCACACTCACCTGTACGGTAAACCGGGACGAGGAAAAATTATACGTATCTGCTCCTTATGCCGTAGCAGTACACAAAGGTAAAAACATCATCTCCGATCCACCAAGGACAGAACTCTGGTGTCTGTTATATGCTCAGGTCAAACAGGCAGACAACCAGGATTTCCGCAATATCTTACTGGATGATAAAATGCTGGATTGGAACGTGCGGGTAGAGCACGATAAAAGAGTGGACTGGGCTGCTGTTTACACCGATGAGCAGCGTATGACCCTGAAACGGGTTGCTATCAGGAACTGGAAAGACGAACTTGATTATGGCAATTTCCGGCATGTGTATCAATTAGCTGATATTACCACGGTCAACAAGGACGCCACAAAATATGGGACGGTAATCTGGAGCAATAACGGAATCAATCAACTGCTGGCCTTGTACGGCCTGCCGCCGGATTCACCGCTGAGTGTATTGTGCGTAGAAATGTTACCCCAGATCACGAACCTGTATGACCATGTGAACAGCCTGGACAGCGAAGAAGTACAAAGGAACCTGAAAAGCACTGTTACCAGCGAGAACTTCCTCTCCGAGGGCATAATAAAAGAAGAAATGGCAATAAGAAAGAAGGCTATGCAATCTGTCAACCTCAGCGAATCTAAACCTTTAAGTAATAACTTAGGCCATTATCGTATCTTAAGAACCTCTCCATTAACAGAAGTCCCATTCGTGTGCTGCACAGAGTGTAAACAGCAAAATTAATTGCCGGCTCGCTCCCAAATTTCGGTTTGGAACGTTCGTGGCAAGAATCTCCGTTTTCGGGGAATATTGGAAACTCAATATAGTATGATGGATGTTAATTTTACAAGCGTTTTAAGCAGTATGATTCTATTCGGTGGTATGTCAATTTAAATCAAGGAGGTGTTGTATGGATAATCACATATATAAAGTGGTTGAATTGGCCGGTACTTCTTCAACAACGATGGAAGATGCTATTCAAAATGCGATTTCAAGGGCATCGAAGACCTTGCACAATATGCGGTGGTTTCAGGTAATTGAGACCCGGGGACGTATTGAAAATGAGAAGATTGCCCGGTGGGAGGTTATATTAAAGATAGGATTTGTACTGGAAGATACCCTTTAGTTAAAGAACATCATAATGAAAGGTCCCCTGAAAGCTGAAACAGCCCCCCCCTTTTGGGGGTCTGCCTCTTTCGCCTTCTCAAGATTCATCTCTACGTCTAATTCGTTCAGGTCTTCCTTGAGCCGTTTCTGTGCTCTCTGGCGTAACTCATACTCTTTCGGATGTCAGTGTAAGAGTGCGACCATGCCGTCCGCACTCCGGATGAAGTCAAGGTTATCGTATCCTTTGCATGAAAATATTTCTTTAACGGTTAAGGGAAGATTATTTACAGATAAAGTAAGTAATTATCGAATATGCTCGTATAAAAATTCAAAAAATGAAGCATCGGGTAAAAAAATATAGAATTACTGGGAACGAAAATGCTAAGATATTCGGGCAGTTTTTTATGCCAGATACATAGTCACGGAAAAACATCTTGTCTCCTCCCTCTGTGACCCCTCAATGAAGAGGGGGCGCAGGGAAAGGTGGCAACATGAAATTCCTTGAACATTGAATTATTGGTTTCAATAATTACAAAATTCTGTAAATAAGGAAACATCCATCATGGTAAAAGAAAAGATTGGGTTTATTGGTGGCGGAAAGATGGGCGAGGCGCTAAGCAAGGGCATTATTAATGCCAAATTGAACACCCCTGACAAAATTATGGTAAGCGATGTGATTACAGAACGATGCAAACTTTTAACCAAAGAAATTGGCATAAAGACGACGCAAAATAACAAGGATATTGCTTCCTTCGCCGATGTTATTATATTAGCCGTTAAACCACAAATGATGAATGAGGTACTCAGCAATTTAAAGAATGATATCACCCACCGGCATTTAGTGGTGTCTATTGCGGCAGGTATCCCTATCCGGTTTATTGAATCCAGATTACCGGAGGGTATTCGAATCATCCGGGTGATGCCCAACACCCCATGTCTCATAGGCGCCTCGGCTACAGCCTTCGCTTCAGGAAAATACGCTACAAATGCAGACGGACAGTTGGTGTTTCATCTGTTTAACGCCGTTGGAAGGGTATTCCAACTGGATGAAAAGTATCTGGATGCCGTAACAGGGCTGAGTGGAAGTGGCCCTGCATACGTCTACATGATTATTGAGGCATTGTCTGATGGTGGCGTCAAGATGGGTTTACCACGGGATGTGGCCACCATCCTTGCAGCACAAACCGTACTGGGGGCGGCAAAGATGGTGTTAGAAACAGGACAACATCCCGCTCAACTCAAAGATGCCGTGACCTCACCAGGCGGGACAACCATTGAAGGGATAAGCAAACTGGAAGATGGCGGCCTCAGATCGGCCATGATAAACGCCGTTGAGTCTGCCACCGTAAAATCGAGGAAATTAGGTGAATTATTATAAACAGAGGAGCGATAGATGTTGATACACAAACTTGATAAACACAAAATTGATCTTGCCGTAAACACCGTAAGAATGCTTGCCGCAGACGCCATTGAAAAGGCACAATCAGGCCATCCTGGTCTCCCCATGGGATTTGCCGACATCGCCTTTGTCCTCTGGATGCAATTTCTGCATTTTAATCCGAAAGACCCGCAATGGCCCAATCGGGACCGGTTTATCCTTTCTGCAGGTCACGGCTCCATGTTGTTATATGCATTACTCCATCTCTTCGGATATGATTTGTCATTAGATGACATAAAGCAATTCCGGCAATTTGGGAGTAAGACGCCTGGCCATCCTGAGTATGGGCATACTCCGGGAGTAGAAGTTACCACAGGACCTTTAGGACAGGGATTTGCAAACGGAGTAGGCATGGCACTGGCTGAAAAAATACTGGCAGAACGATTTAACAGAGACGGCAGCCCTGTTTTCGATCACCACATTTACGGGGTGGTAAGTGATGGTGACCTGATGGAAGGAATTACCTCTGAGGCCGCGTCGTTCGCAGGACACCTTGGCCTTTCCAATATTATCTATATTTACGATAGCAACCAAATCTCAATTGAGGGAAACACGTCCATTACCTTCACTGAAGACGTTGCAAAACGGTTTGAGGCGTATAACTGGCGGATTTTTAAGATTGACGGGCATAATCATAACGAAATTGCTGCGGCCATAGAGGCGGCACGGAATGAAAAAGAGAAACCTTCGCTGATCATCGCCAGTACCCACATTGGCAAGGGAAGCCCCAACAAACAGGATACTGCCTCCGTGCATGGCGAACCACTGGGCGCTAAAGAACTCGAATTGACAAAGGAAAAACTCGGCTGGCAGAAAAGCCCGGCATTCTATATCCCGAACGAAGTAAAACAACTTTGCCAGGCTCGTGTAGCCGAACTAAAAGGAGAGTATGAAAACTGGCAATCCCTGTTTAATACCTCTGTCAAAGAAGACCCGAATCTATCCCAATTATGGGATGCCTACTTTAAAAAAGGAATCCCTGAAAATCTGGAATCTGAATTACTCAAAACTATCAGGAAGGATTCGATAGCCACCCGCTCAGCCTCCGGTGAGATGATACAGGTAATTGCACAACAGATGCCCTCTTTTATCGGTGGTTCTGCTGACCTTTGTCCATCCACCAAGACCTACATCAAAAACGCCCCTTCTCTGGATAAAGGTAAATTCGCCGGGAGAAATATTCATTTTGGTATCAGGGAACACGCCATGGGCGGTGTTTTAAACGGATTGGCGCTGTACGGAGGCATTATTCCCTTTGGCTCTACCTTTCTGATGTTCTCGGATTACATGCGACCTTCCATCCGACTCGCCGCCATGATGAAGATCCGGGTGGTCTATGTGTTTACCCACGATAGTATCTTTGTCGGAGAAGACGGACCCACCCACCAACCCATTGAACACCTGCCGTCACTGCGCGCAATCCCTAACCTGCACGTGATAAGACCGGCAGACGCCACCGAAACTGCTTCCGCCTGGATAGCGGCGCTCAATCATAAAGATGGCCCCACGGCGCTGATCCTGACCCGTCAGGATCTTCCGGTAATCAACCGCTCAGTCTATCCGTCACAAAATCTATTAGCACATGGCGCTTATATACTGAAGGATTCGGCAAAATCCCCCGAGATCATCCTTATGGCAACAGGATCAGAAATCCCCATTGCCCTTGAGGCCACCATGCAGTTACAGGGAAAAGGTATCCAGGCAAGGCTGATCAGTGTGCCTTGCTTTGAGTTGTTCAGATCAAACCCTGATAAATACAAGCACAATTTACTTCCCCCGGCATGTAAAAAACGGGTAGCCATTGAAGCCGCAGCAACAAGCGATTGGTATGAATTTGTTGGATTGGATGGCCTTATCATCGGACTCGACCGATACGGCACCTCTGCGCCGGCAAAAACATTAGCCGAGCACTTCGGCTTCACGGCAAAAAATATCTCGAATGAAATTAACAAAAAATGGGGCATTTAAAATACCAATATGGAAATTGGATTTGGAATCTGGTATACAGCTGCCTTACTGCTCATTATGAGCATTCTCCTTTTCATGGAGGTGCTGGAAATAGAAGTGGTCATTTTTTCGACTTTACTGCTCCTTATTACCGGAAAAGTTATTACCCTGAAAGAGGCGTTCGTCGGATTCTCCAACGAAGGGATGTTAACGATTGCGCTGATGTACGTGGTAGTTGGGGCTTTCAGCAATACCGGCATGCTCAATCAGGTTACTCACGTCATTTTTGGTAAAAAAAATACCGGCGATTCCCGCAAACTCCTGAGGCTTTTATTTCCCGTATCCTTTGTTTCCGCATTTATTAACAATACTCCGGTTGTTGCAATGTTTATTCCGGTTATACGTTCCTGGGCAGAAAAACACCATTATGCATCTTCTAAGTACCTGATTCCTCTTTCATACGCTGCGATCCTGGGGGGGACGTGTACCCTGATTGGCACAAGCACCAATTTGATCGTTCACGGACTAATGATCGATTCAGGAATGAAAGGAATATCTTTTTTTGAAATTTCCAAGGTCGGCGTACCGCTTGCTCTTCTGGGTATTTTATTCATTAGTCTTCTAGGTCACCGATTGCTTCCCAACCGGAAAGACCCCTTAGTTGAACTGGGAGAACATACCAGAGAATTTGTTATCGAACTGAAAGTTACTCCGGAATATGAAAATATCGGGAAAACAATTGAAAGTGCAGGATTGCGGCATTTACAGGGTTTATTCCTTTTCCAAATAGAACGAAGAGGTCAGATTATTGCCCCGGCAGAACCAAATGAGAGAATATTGTTGGGTGACCGACTGTTTTTTACAGGTATACCGAAAATGATATTGGAATTACAAAAGTTACCTGGTTTGCAATTGATACAGGATTCTCATTTTGATTTAAAACAATATGATTCTGCTGTGATAAATACCTTTGAAGCTGTTGTATCTCCCGGCTCTCCCTTAGTCGGAAAAACGGTTCGGGAAAGTGATTTTCGGGCCAAATACGAAGCGGTTATCATTGCCATCCATCGTCATGGAGAGCGGATACAAAAAAAAATTGGCGACATTAGCTTATGGCCTGGCGATACCTTGTTGCTATTGGCAGGAAAGAATTTCCGCAAAAGATGGTACCATTCAAACGATTTTTATCTTATTGCAGAAGCCGAAACGTTACCTTCCAAGCCACAGTGGCGGGGATATTTGTCTCTTGGCGTATTTTTCTTAACGATCCTGTTGACCATCCTTGAAGTACTTCCGTTACTATCCGCAGCAGGTTTAGGGGTAATTATCCTGATGGCAACCCGAACGGTACGAATGGCGGAAGCACGAAAGGCAATAGACTGGCGGGCACTCATTATTATCGCTATGTCCCTGGGCGTTGCAGCGGCAATTAAAGAATCCGGGCTTGCAGAGTTATTGGCCAGTGGAATAGCCGGAATTGGCTGTCATTTTGGGGTAATAGGCGTTTTAACAAGTATTTATATCATGACAAGTTTTTATACTCTCTTCATCACCAACAATGCAGCCGCGGCAATGCTGTTTCCCATAGCTATTTCGTCAGCTTCAACAATTCATGCCGACACGCGTGCCTTTGCCTTCGTTGTTCTTTTTGCCGCTTCAGCCAGTTTCGCAACGCCGATCAGTTATCAAACAAATTTAATGGTGTACGGACCGGGTGGTTACAGGTTTAAAGATTATCTGAAAATCGGCGTCCCATTGCAATGCCTCATTGGTATAATCACTATGGTTTTAGTCTATTACTTTTATTTTTGATGACCCTTTTCCCGTTTTCATTTGGTATTGAAAAAGTCCTCCACATCACACCTTAAACATAAGGGATCGGATCTTTGACTCCGGCTTCTTTAAAGGCTTTTAAACGTAAGAAACAACTATGGCACTGTCCGCATGCCTTGTCGGTATTTTTGTAACATGACCAGCTGAGGTGAAGGGGCGCCCCTAAAGAAATGCCTGTTTTTACAATCTCTGATTTACCCTTGTGTATCAGGGGCGTTTCTACCTCGATACAGGTCGTTGGCCTTGTACCAACCCTGATGAGTTTATTGAAGGCCTCATAATAGATGGGTCTGCAATCAGGATAGCCGGGGCTGTCCTGTTCTACGGCGCCGATAAATACCTTCCGTGCCCCAATAACTTCACCCCAGGAGACGGCAATTGCCAACAAGTGTGTATTTCTGAAGGGAACATACGAGGTAGGAATTTCTTTGATATCTGACTGTGCGTCCTGTACGTTCATACGCGGGTCTGTCAGACTCGATCCCCCGATCTTTCTGAGATAGTCGATATTTGCTATAAGAATTCTGTCTTTGGGGATGTTGTAGTATGAAGCGATGTCGTGAAAGGCTTTAAGCTCCCTCGACTCTGTGCGCTGACCGTAATTAACGTGTAAGAGTGCAAGCTGATATTGCGCGTGCGCAATGGCAGCAGTTACGCAGCTGTCCATACCACCGCTGACCAGTACAATAGCTAAGTCCTTCATGTAACGTTAAACACCCCTTGTTTGTGGTTCCCAGATATATTTGTGGAGTTGCAGCTGGAATCGGACATTAAGATTGTCTTCTAAAATCCACTGAACGATCATTCTCGGAGCAATGGCATCAAAGACAGTTCCCATCAATACGTTGGTAATATCAGATAAACGATATTTCTCTATTACTTCTTTTGACCAATCATAATCTTTCCGGGAATGTAAGACAAATTTCACCTCGTCTGATTTCATCAGATAATGAATATTCTGCCAGTACATCAAATGGCTCATATGGCTATCAGGACACTTAATATCCATAATTTTTATGGATTTTTGCGGAATGGTACGAATATCGTAACTACCGTTTGTTTCCACTAAAACCGTATAATTTTTATCGAGCAATTCATCTATCAATAATGGTGTATCTTTATCCGATAGAGGTTCACCGCCGGTTATGCAGACCAATTTGGTTTTGAATCCTGCAACACGCTCAAGGATTGAACCAATCGACATCTCCATCCCTTCTTCATATGCATAGGTGGTATCGCAGTAACTACACCGTAAGTTACATCCTGTTATGCGTATGAAGGTACACGGCAAGCCGGCATAGGACGTCTCCCCCTGAATACTCTTAAATATCTCATTTATTTTCATATATTACTAATTTTATTGGATTTTTCATGCATCTCAAGTGCATTACCGTTTTTTTTCATAAAATTCGACCTTATTCTTAAGACCACTTTGGGTGTTGGAATGTCTCATGTAAATCAATCGTGGGTTCTTGCGTTGCAACTACTTCTGCCTTTACTGCCCCTGTTTCAGCCTCTTCTAATTTTACCTTTTCCTGCATATTGAATTGCATCTCGAAGAGTTTTTTATAGAGTCCTCCATGAGCAAGAAGTTCATGGTGGAGTCCTGTTTCCACAATCCGCCCCTTCTCCAGGACCACAATCAAATCGGCATGTAATATGGTCGATAACCGGTGTGCTATAACGAATGTGGTGCGATTTTTTACCAAACGATAAATGGCATTCTGGATAAGTTGTTCGGTCTCTGTATCAACGGAAGATGTAGCTTCATCCAGGATGAGTATCCGGGGATTGGCAAGAATGGCACGGGCAATGGCGATGCGTTGTTTCTGGCCACCGGAGAGTTTCACCCCACGCTCACCAATTACGGAAGCATATCCCTTCGGCAACTCAACAATAAAATCATGTGCATTGGCAGCACGGGCTGCTTCCTCAATTTCCTTATCTAATACATCGGATCGTGCATAAGCAATATTCGCCTTTACTGTGTCATTAAACAGAAAAGGTTCCTGGAGCACCATGGCCATTTGCTTACGCAGGGAGTGGAGTTTGACTTCCCTGATATTGTAACCGTCAATGAAAATCCCTCCCTTTGTTGGGTCATAGAATCGGGGGATGAGTTGTGTAAGGGTGGTCTTTCCGCTACCGCTGGGGCCTACAAAGGCAATCATCTGGCCCGGACGTGCACTGAGATTGATGCCTATCAGGACTTCTCCATCTTGATTATACGTGAAGTGAACTTGTTTGAATTCTACAACACCACGCACGGGTGGCAAATCAATAGCATGGGGGGCATCTTTCAATTCGCACGGCGTATCCAATATCTCGAAGATGCGCTCGGTGGATGCAATGGCACGCTGCACCTGATTGTAAAAACGTGTCAGACCGGTAATGGGACTGTACATCATCTGGAGATAGGGAAAGAATATGACGAAAGTACCTGCGGAGAGTTGTCCTTGAAGTACCTTATATCCACCGAGACAGATGACGACCACGGCGCCTGTCTCGGTTATCAGGTCTACAATGGGTCTTAATGCTGAAACGAGTTTTAATATCCGGACGTAGAGGTTGTAGTTCTCGTAATTTTTATTCCGGAAGCGTTCCATTTCTTCGGTCTCTTTCGCGAATCCCGCAATGACCCTGATACCGGAGATATTGTCCTGAATGAGGGAGTTCAGTTCAGCCGTTTTGTCCCTCAGGGAGCGAAAGACCTTTCTGATCCTTTTCCCAAAATTGTAAGTACAGAGTGAGATAAATGGACAAACAAATAAGGCAATACTGGTGAGTTGCCAGTCGAGTTTTAAGCAAAAATACAGTATCCAGCCAAATTTAAACATATCCGTAATAAAGGTAATAACAGGGCCTACAACTGCCTGTTCCAGGGAATTAACATCATTCATGAGACGGCTCATGATATCGCCGGTCTTCGTATTTTCAAAATATTGCAAGGGGAATCGCTGAATATGGTCATAAAGCTGATTCCGTATATCATAAATAAGCCTCTGCCCTAACTCGGAGGTAATGAAGCCGTGAATCAGCGTAATACCGCTATGAAAGGTATGCATAAAGATAAAACTCACGGCAAGAAAGGCCAGCGTAACGATGGTAGAATTGTAACTTTCAAACCAATGCTTATGAATAGAGTGTGAGGCAGCTAGTAACGGTTTTGAGAGTGGGATAGGGCTCTTTTGTTCGTGAAGGTAAGTTTTATCGGATGATTTTTCCTCAGATGGATTGCTGGGCATCGTTTTTATAAATTTATCAGCCATCTTGATTTCATCCACCGCGATACCCAATATCTGGGTCGGTAAGACAGCAACATAAGCGCTCACAGCCGAGAGGATGAGAATAATTGCTGATTTATGCCAATAAGGCTTTAGATAACCTAACAGTCTGATATAGGTATTTTTTGAAGAAATGTCTTTTTTCATAGGTAACTATAATAAGTGAAAATTATCTTTTTACAAACTTTAGCATGTGCTGAGGGTTGTGTATTATTTGGAGGACAAAGTAAAAATATTACGCTTCCAAAGGACTTGTTACCTAAAATTGCCAGGACAAACGCACGTGGCGCGGCTGTTATTCCCAGAGAGGAAGGTAACTATTTAGCCTCGTGAAGTGACAGGATTTTGGAAGATGCCATAAGTAGTTCCGTGAGAAACGATATATCTATAGACAAACCATTATGCCACAATCAAACTCCATCGGAGCGAGATGTTGTTCCTGTGTTTCGGGTATCATTTCTGTGGAGCTACGATTTTACATGTCACATTTTCTATGAACATTTTGCCCTCACGGGCTTTAAAAATACCTGTCCGCCACAGGCAGGTCGGTTTGATTTTTCCAAATACCCAAACCAACGAACCGGAACGTGTAGCGTTATCGGTTTATCCCCAACCAAAAGCTGACCTCAAGGGACTTTACCATAAGTGCCAGTCAAACGACCGGCGCTACAATTTTTGCTAAATAATGTTACAATACTTTTTAAGATACCATAAGGCATACGGTGCGTTTGGTTTTTAAGTCTGACTTTGTCACAATGTTCAAGGGAATTACTGATCCTGTATCACAAAGTTGGCGCCGTCATCCTGGGAAGCCATGTATGAGCCGATAGGACAAAGTACCTTACTGTCCGCTTCGCAGCGGATAAGAATTTTCCACAGTGATTCAAGGTTCTCTTTCTCGTGTTCGGTTTCCGGAATCATTTTAATCCTTGTTTTGCTTTCAATTGAAATTCTCATGGCATGGCTCCTTTCGACTTTTGTCTGGTACATTACAATTCTCTGTAAACCATAGATATTAGTAACACGTAACACGTGATCTTTCAGAAGACATTAATGTAAATGAAAATCGTCACATATTCAATCTTCTTTTTAACTTAAATCTCTTTTTTATTCATACCGGAGCGCCTCAATCGGGTTAAGCCTCGATGCCTTTCTTGCCGGATAATAGCCAAAGAAGATACCAACCATGTTTGAAAAGAGAAATGCAACGGCGATAGATGGTGAAGATAGTAACGATGGCCATCCCCCATAGTGAGAAACTAATTTTGACGTGAAAATGCCAAAAATTATTCCAACTATCCCACCAATCGAGCTAAGAACAGTAGATTCTATTAGAAACTGAAAAAGAATATCCTTTTCCTTTGCGCCAACTGCCATCCTGATGCCAATCTCTCTGGTCCTTTCGGTCGTAGAAACCAGCATGATATTCATGATGCCAATGCCACCTACAAACAAGGACACTAATGCAATACTACCAAGGAGAACGGTCATCGTATGGCTTGTTTCCATTACTGTTGAAGCAAATTCTACCTGACTGATAACCGTAAAATCATTCTCTTCATCGGGTCTCAGCCGATGGCGTTGCCTTAGGAGAGAAGTAATTTGATCGATTGCCTCGAACCGTGACTCTGCGGTAGTCGATGAAGCAAGGGCATAACCAATATGTGTAACTCCCATAATCTTTCTCTGTACGGTCGTGTACGGCATGAGAACCATATCGTCCTGATCCTGGCCTGTAGGTGATTGTCCTTTGGCGCTCAGTACACCGATTACCTTAAATGGTATATTGTTTACACGAACCCACCTGTCAACAGGATCTAACGTTCCAAAAAGGTTGGTTACAACGGTCTGCCCCAGGACGCAAACCTTTGCCATGATATTTACGTCCTGCTGAGTGATAAATCTCCCGTCTTTTAACGGCCAGTTCCGTATAATCTGATAATCAGGCCCTGCCCCCGACACCCCGGTTGTCCAGTTCATATTTCCGTAAACTACCTGCGTGGTTGTCCTGATACCGGGTGAAACATAACTGACGGCGCTACATTCCTTTGCCATAGCAAAGGCGTCTTCTGCGGTTAAGGTAATGGTTCCTGTGGTACCCCTGGCAGCGGCATGTGTGGTACTGATGGGAATAATAATGAGGACGTTTGTACCCAAACTCTCCAGTTGTTTTTCGACAAAGGCTTTGGCTCCTTGCCCGATACTTACCATAACAATTACAGCGCCAACACCAATAACGATGCCGAGGATCGTCAGGGAGGAACGTAACTTGTTCCTCATAATTGCACGTAAAGCTATTTTAAAAAGCGCCGTCATAAGCGAAAAAGTTCGTTCGTTATAAAACCATAAGGTTGCTTCTCAAGGTGCCTGAACCACAGGCGTAGCGGCGGATGGAGAAGGAGTGTCGCTTAACACCGTACCGTCTTTGAGAACAACAACCCTGCGGGCATATCCGGCAATATCTGTTTCATGGGTAACGAGCACAATGGTAATACCCAGGTTATGGTTGAGGTCGGTGAGTACTTTCATGACATCTTTGCTGGTAGCGCTATCCAGGTTTCCCGTTGGTTCGTCGGCAAGGAGCAAGGTGGGGTCATTGACGATGGCACGTGCAATAGCAACTCGTTGCTGTTGTCCACCGGATAGTTGATTGGGATAGTGTTTTTGAAACCCATCAAGACCCAGAATACGCATTATCTGATGAATCTTATCGATGTCGTTTTTGGATATTTTCTTACTATAAATAAAGGGGAGTTCAATATTCTCTACTACCGTAGTTCGACTGAGCAGGTTAAAACTCTGAAACACAAATCCTAGTTTTTTATTGCGAATTTCGGCCAATTCATTTTTTGAAAACCGGGAAACTTCGACACCTTCCAAATAATATTTCCCCCGCGTGGGACTATCGAGACATCCGAGGATATTCATCAAGGTGGACTTGCCTGACCCTGATGCCCCCATAATAGCCACAAATTCCCCTTTCTTTATAGATAAAGATACCCCTTTTAAGGCCGTGACCTTAAACTCTCCCATCGTATATATCTTATAAATGTCATTCAACAATACGATATCATGCATGTTTAATAACGGGCTCTGCCCCAGGGAACTCTTTGCTGACCTTTTTCAGCCGTCTTAGGAAGAGTCTCACCAATCACAACCTCCTGGCCTTCTTTTACATCACCCTCCAGGATTTCGGTAAAGCCATCATCGCCTATTCCCGGTTTTACAGCCACTTGTTTCAATTTTCCTCTCTCTAACACCCAAATATGCAAGCTGGTTTTTCTTGCAAATTTCCTGTCAACAAGCGCCTTTTTATCTCCTTCTCCTTTTAAAATTTCAGAAGGGGTATATCGTAATGCCACATTGGGAACCCTTAAAACGTTCTCTACTCTGGCCACTAAAATGGAAGTATTTGCCGTCATTCCGGGCTTGAGTTTCAGGGATGTATTATCGACATTAATTATCGTATCGTATGTCACAACATTTTGAAAAATAATAGGTGCCATACGGATCTCGGAGACCTTACCCTCAAATAAGTCCTCAGGAAAAGCATCTACCGTAAACTTTGCATCCTGCCCTACTTGAACCATACCGATATCGGCTTCATCGACATTCGTATTGACCTGCATATGAACCAGATCTTCGGCAATGTTAAAGAGAATGGGGGTTTGAAAGCTGGACACAACGGTTTGTCCTACATCCACATTTCTGGAGATCACAATGCCGTTTAACGGGGAGATAATTACCGTATGTTCTAAATCTGTTTTCGCAATTCCCAAAGCAGCTTTGGCTTGCAATACCTGTGCCTCTGCCAATTTTACATCGGCTAAACCCGCTTCATATGTTGTCCGGGCAGCATCAAGTTCTTCAATGGAGACTACTTTTTTAGCAAACAATTTTTTTGAACGATGGTAATTTCTCCTGTTATTTTTAGAATTCACCTTTGCTTTTTCAAGGGAAGCTATGGCAGTGGCAAGGGTGGCTTCCGCCTGTTTAACCCGATGTTCGAAAGGAACCGGGTCAATCTGAGCCACGACTTGTCCTACCTTGACGGCAGAATTAAAATCTGCGTACAGTCTTGAGATAAGTCCGGTAACCTGACTGCCAATTATTACGGTTCTTACAGGGTTTATAGTGCCTGTTGCGGTGACATATTTGCTAATACTACCTCTGTCGATTTTCTCTGTCTTGTATTGAATAGATTCCGAATTGCCAAGGAAATAGATTGACGCTACGATAATGGCAACAAGACATGGAATACCAATAATCACGTATTTTTTCATAAGTTAAATTAAGATAATACAATTTACCAGGGATAGCAATTACAATTTTAAACGCCTTCTTTCGTGTAAATGACCTTGACACCTTATAATTCAACTATATAATTCCAATTGTAGAAAAAGAAAATTCATGAAAATCAGACGGACAGTTTTATTTTTAAAATTCTTAGCGTTGTTATACCTTAAGCAGAGAATGAGGAGGATACTCAGTGAAGATTGCCGGGTACGTTATTGCGGTGATTCTTTTGTATCAGGGAATCTTATTTGCCAACACATTTTCAGATAAGCCGACAATTGCAGTGCTTGATTTTAAAACAGGCAACAAACCTCTCATAAAACAGATACATAAGAGTAAAGAGGTGACTGCCATTACGCGGGATGACAAAGAGACGAATTTGTTTACCGCCGAACTTATCACCGCCCTTGTGAACACAAACAAATTTACTGTTGTTGAACGCGATCGTTTGCCCACTCTTGTCAAAGAACATGCATTTGACAGTTCAAAAGAAATACCATCTGAAAAGATCATAAAAATGGGACAAATACTTCGTGCAGAATATTTTGTCACGGGAAAAATAGAAGTATTTGAGGTCAGCCAGAAAAAAGCCAAGACTCTCTACTCTAAATCTAAAAAACCCACGTTTCAGGGACGCATGGTGGTAAATATGGAGATCATAGATACCCGAAATGGTAAGATCGTGGCTGCAAAGAAGGTCAACACGCGAGAAGTTTATAGAGAACCGGCACATGGCCATACAACGCTATTAGCATTTATCGACATGTTGAAGGAAAAAACGGTTCAACAATTAGTTGGCGGCATAATAGACGGAATCTTTCCCACAAGGATCGTGAAAGTCTCGGATAATAAGGTGTTTCTAACCAACGGACTTGAGGGTCGGGTCAACGTCAGCGATATCATGAATGTATACAATGCAGGTGATGAACTGGTAGACCCTGATACCCTGGAGTCCCTTGGTATGGAAGAAATTCAGGTAGGACGCATTAAAATTACCGAAATCCAACCCAAATATATCATAGCACAAATAATTGAGGGGGACGCTGCGCATATATTGGCGGGTGCGGTTTGTCGTTTGAGCGAGAAGCCGTCTGAAAACAGATTAAGTGAACCAAAGACTCCTGGTTCCAGTTCAAAGCCAATTTCATGGTAATCACGCTGTAGTTTTGTTTATGCCACACGTTGATGCTTTAGAGAGCATGCTTTATAATTTAAGACAGCCTATGGTTAAAAAGAGACGAGAAGGTGGCCGGTAGATACAGATTTATGTCGTGTCGATTGAGACGACTGTTTTTTTGCGCTTCAGTCTTTTTCGTGATACCTGTCATTGGTTGTTCCACTACAAGCGTTTTCACTTCTTATACATCTAAAATGAATTTGCTGATTGACGATCTCGCAACCCGCCAGTTCGACAAATCCCTTAAAATTCTTAATAAGTACCGGAAAAGCAATGACAAAATTCTCTATCTCCTGGAGCGCGGTCGTATTGCACAGATAAAGAATGATACAGATTCAAGCATGAAAGATTTTGAGGCAGCCATAGCAGCTGTTCGTCAGATGGAGGAAAAGGCAGTCGTAAGCGCCTCTGATATTGGAGCACAGACCGCATCTTTATTAGCAAATGATAATACCATTCCTTATAAGGGAGATGGGTATGAAAAAGTATTTATGTACCAATTCCAGGCATTCAACTATCTGGTAAAAAAAGATCTTGAAGGTGCTGGTGTTGAAGTCAGACGTGCAAATCTTGAACAGAAATTAGCACTAGAAATGCATGAAAAGGAACTTGCCAGGGCGGAAGAAAAGGCAAGGGACAAACAAATTGATACACAACAGGCCTACAACAATCTCAATTCAGCCTATCAGGGTATGGATGATGTTGCCGGCAAGGTAAAGAACTCTTTTCAAAATGCTTATGCATTTTATATGTCCGGAATAGTATATGAATTGCTGAATCAACCGAACGATGCGTACATTGACTATAAAAAAGCCCTTCAAATATTTCCTGATAATGCTTACTTACAACGGGACGTAATGCGCCTGGCAAAAGATCTTGAAATGAACCAGGAATATGAATATTATGCTTCCCGGTTTGGCAAGTACTCCGTTAAAGGTGAGGAGGGTACGGGCGGTGGAAAAACCGGAGATCTGGTGGTCTTCTTTGAGAATGGTTTGGTTCCGCAAAAAAGGGAAATTCAAATCCCGATTCCTACTCCAAATGGTTTATTGGCAATTGCATTTCCTATTTATCATACAAAATGGTCTGCAGTGGAACCGCTTTCCCTATCTGAATCAGGGGGTGGCAGTTCTTTCGGCATGACGGAGTCTATTTGCCACGTACAGGCACTGGCTGTGAAATCATTAAAGGAAAAGGTGCCAGCCATGGTCATCAGACACATCCTCAGGGCAGCAGCCAAGGCTGCTATTCAACAAAAGGCAAAAGATTCAGCAGGAAGTTTAGGACAGATATTTTCCTCGATCTACAATGTAGTTTCGGAGAGGGCAGACGTGAGAAGCTGGTTAACTTTACCACGAGATGTTCAGATCATGCGTATTCATCTTCCGGAAGGAACACATCGTTTGCATCTGGCACATGAAGCATCGGGAGCATCCTCAGATATTGATATTTCAATAAATCAAAACAAAAAAACTATACTAAGGGTGATACAGATAAGATCAGAACTTTACATTACATCAACAACTTTTTAAATAGAAGATATTAGGAAAGGGTAGGCATACATACCATGTCTGACTATACAAAAATAATCTCGAAGCATACGAAATTAAACTATTATGGGTTTATAATCATTTTGATGGCAGTATCCTTCATTGGTTGTTCCACCACAGCAGGTATTGAAGGGTCAATGTCTGCAGCTACCGGACAAAACGGGCAAACGGTATACAGAAAAAATGTGATCATTAATAACGCCAGTTTAGCCCGGAATATTCAAATAGCGGATATGAAGTCTGATTTTGTTGGAAACCTGCTCAGGGCTCATGTCTCTTTGCTTAACAAAGACAATGATACCATGAATTTGCAGTTCAAGTTCTCCTGGTTTGACGAAAACGGACGCGAGATTGATCCTGACACAGATGCATGGACTCCGGTAATACTCTATGGAAACGAATCCAAGTCATTGCAAGGTGTTGCTCCTAATCCCAATGCCAAAGAATTTAAGATAAAAATACGGGAGTTACAGGACGAGTAGGTGGATGAAAAAGGCACGAGACTTTCCCTTTTCACATTTAAGATAAACGTATTAGAATTTTAAAACAAGGAGGATACAGAGAATGTCCGGTTTAAAGCAATTTGTATGCGGATTAAGTATAGTAATTGTCACAGGGTGCGCTACAAGCGTCAAGTATGAAGATGCCACAAAGGTCGAAACAACAACAACCGATTTTGGGTCAACCGATTTACAGCAGATTGTTAACAAAATGGTTGACTCGCTCCTTACCTTCCCTCCCATTGTCCAGGTGACCAACGAACGACGCCCCGTCATATTTGTAAATACCATAAAAAATAAAACGTTAGAACATATCGATACAGAGTCAATTACTGATTCCATAAGGACGAAGATTGTGCATTCTGGCAAGTTCCGGTTTGTTGACATGACAAAGGTAGATGCTGTCGAGAAACAGTTTGAGTTCCAAACTGAAAGTGGTATGGTTAATAAAGCCACGGCAGCAACCTTTGGCCAGCAGATTGGGGCTGAATATATGCTCTATGGTAATTTTTCAAGCATCGTAAAAAAAGCTGAAGATGTTCGCGATATTTATTATAAATTCACTCTTAATCTGATGCATCTGGAAACAGGTATTATTGAATGGGCAGACGAAAAAGAAATACGAAAAATTTCGGAGCGTAGCTTATTTGGCAAATGACAGGAATGGTAACTATTTAGTGTCTGAACGAAAACACGCTTTTTGAAAACAGTCTGGTAAAAAATTCGTGTTTTCATTTACGTCTACTATTTTTCCAGGATTGCAGGACCGGCTTTAACCATATATTTAATCCCCGAAACTAACGTAATAATTACGGTAAGCCAGAGCATAATAATAATCCCCTGTTTGATGGCTACAAAATGATTGAGTTGCGCGAAGAACAGCAAGATGAGGCTAATGGTAAACGACTGAACAAACATCTTTGCCTTCCCCCATATGGTTGCCCCGAATTCAATCCCCTTTGATTCCGAATAGCTTCTGAGACTATTGACCAAAAATTCTCTCGCTACAATTACAACAACCATCCATGGTGATATGATATCATGGGCATGTTGTATGAGTAAAATAAATCCGCCACAGACAATGATCTTATCCACAAATGGGTCTGCAATACGCCCAAAATCTGTGAGAAGCCCTTTTTTGCGAGCCAAATATCCATCCAGCCAGTCGGTTAACCAGGCTAATAAAAATGCCGCAAGGGCGCTATTATAATACCGGTACGACAGGAATATAAAAAACACAATAGCAAGCAAGAGTCTCAATAAGGTTAACCGGTTGGGCAGATTGAATGCCGTGCATTTTGAAAACTCGAACGATCCCATTTAGTCCCCTTCTCTGCTTTTGGAACAGTGTATTCCGCCATAGAGTCGTAAAGAGCGCAAAGCTTTAAAAACTAAGGGAGGAAAGAGAACTAAGGGTATTGCATGTCTGTCCCACGCTTGGCTCATGCCCCTCTTAGTAATTTCCTTTATTCTGTTCTTTGTCATTTTAGATATTCTTTTACCCCTTTGCGCCTTTGTGTCTTTGTAGTAAATGAACAGGCGTTCCTGTCAGGTCATATCCTGCTATACCTGTAATCATCATATTTGTAATATCGCCAACTTTCAAATGATTTTCCTGGATAATTACCTTGCTATCCACGTCTGGCGCATCTCCATATGTTCTGCCAAACCATCTTCCCTTCGTCTCATCCTTTTCATCGACAATAACAGGGATTGTATTTCCCACCAGGTTTTTGTGTTTTTTTAAAATAATTTTTTGTTGGGCAAGCATAACTTCCTTGTATCGCTGTTCCCTCACCTCTTTGGGCACCTGTTTTTTGAAGGACGCGGCAGGTGTGCCTTCTTCTTTGGAGTACGTAAATACCCCCAATCTTTCAAATTTGATATCTTTTACAAATTCTAAAAGCTCAGTAAAATGTTCCTCTGTTTCTCCAGGAAATCCCACAATAACAGAAGTCCTCAAAAATAATTCAGGAATGCGAGCTCGCAAATCATCGATCAAACTCTTTACAGAAGTGTGCGTTACACCGCGTCCCATCTTCTTTAAAATAAAATCATGAATGTGTTGGATAGGCAGATCGATATATTTGCAGATTTTATCATAGCGGGCTATTGTATGAACAAGCTCCGGATAAAAATGCCGTGGATGGGTATAGAGGATCCGTATCCATTCAATACCTTCTATGTTTGAAAGTTTTTCTAATAATACATGCAATTGCCGTTTGCCATACAAGTCTACACCGTAAGAGGTTGTATCCTGAGAAATAATATTAATTTCCTTTACGCCCTCACGGGCCATCTGTCGCGCCTCTTCAAGGATATTTTCTATCGTCCGGCTGTAGAATTTCCCCCGTATGCCGGGAATGGCACAATAACTACAACGATTATCACATCCATCAGAAATTCTGAGATACGCATAATGTCTAGGGGTCAATCTAATTCGATTGCGCCAATCGTCACTACACTGTATGGAAGAGGACTTTTCCCTTTTGCGATCAGAGCCTGACAGATCGGTTAGTTTTTCGAAATCCTTCAGCCCCACCACGTGATCGATTTCAGGAATTTCTTTTTGTAATTCTTTTGGATACCGTTGGGCCAGACAGCCAGTCACAATGAGTTTTTTACATTGTGCATCCTCTTTCAGTTTTGCCATCTTGAAGATCGCATCGATAGACTCCTTCTTGGAATCATCGATGAAACCGCAGGTATTTACAATCAGTATCTCTGCATCCTCAGGATATTGACATATCGTACTTCCACTGTCAGCCACCCTCCCAAGGATCTCCTCAGCATCTACCAGGTTCTTCGGACACCCCAAATTGATTAAAGCAACTTTTTTAGATTTCATACTACGCATTATCCATTTCTTCCTGATTCATTCGTGCCATTTGTGCATCCCAGTCTTCCAGCGTCAGGAATACCTCTCTTGCCTGACTGCCCTTATATTCTCCCACAATCCCATCTTCAGCCATCAGGTCAATTAATTTAGCAGCGCGTGAATATCCGATCTCCAAACGTCTCTGTAAAAGTGAAACAGACCCCCTTTGCGTTTCAAGTATGATCCTCACCGCCTCATTGTAAAGATTATCCTTGGCGTTGTTCTCCCTATCCGAAGCCCCTTTCCAGCACTTTAATTCCGGGCTGAATTTCGGCGCTGCGCATTTTCTCAGATATTCAACCGCATTCTTCACCTCCTCATCGCTTACATAAGCCCCCTGGACACGCACCAGCTTTGAGGTTCCCGGCGGCAAGAACAACATATCCCCGCTTCCCAGTAATTTCTCCGCTCCATTTTGATCCAGAATTGTTCTCGAATCCACTTTTGAAGCGACGTAAAATGATATCCGGGAAGGTAAATTTGATTTTATTAATCCCGTAATCACGTCGACCGAGGGTCGCTGTGTTGCCAGGATGAGATGAATACCTACAGCACGCGACTTTTGTGAAAGACGGATTACCGACGCCTCAACCTCTTTTGATGCCACCATCATCAAGTCGGCTAATTCATCCACGACAATAACAATGTGAGGAAGATAAAAGGATACATCTTCGAGGTTAGCGTCACCGTCAGGATTCAGGCGTCTTTTAATCTCGGACATTCCCAGCCTGTTATAGCCGTTGATGTGTTTTACACCCACGCTGGCCAGCAAGGCGTATCGTTCCTCCATCTTGTTTACCGCCCACTCCAGCACGGCTGCCGCCTTTTTCATGTCCGTTACTACAGGGCTTATCAGGTGGGGAATTTCCCGAAATAACGAAAATTCAACCATTTTAGGATCTACTAACAAGAGCTGAACATCACTGGGATGCCGCAGGAAGAGGATGCTCAAAATAACCGAATTCAGGCAAACCGATTTCCCGGAACCCGTTGTTCCCGCAATGAGCAGATGCGGCATAGACGCCAAATCCGATATGACGGGATTTCCCGCCACATCTTTACCGATCAAAAGGGGAATGGCCATCTTTTTCCGCACTTCTTCAGAAGCATCCAGCAATTCCCTCAGCATCACCATTTTTCTCTGGATATTGGGAACTTCAAGACCAATCGACGACTTACCCATCAATGGGGCAACAACCCTTACACTTGGCGCCTTCAGGGCAATAGCCAGATCGTCTGAAAGACCCACCACCTTGCCAACCTTTGTCCCCGGCGCTAATTCTAATTCGTACATAGTAATGACAGGCCCCCGTTCGATTTCCACAACCTCTGATTTTACATTAAACTGTTCAAGGGTGTTTTTCAAAACCTGGGCACGCTGTGTGATCTGATCCCAATCATCTGCATATTCTTTGAAGACAGGCTTTTCCAGTAAATCCGATGGCGGTAGCCTATAAGCATCATCGTTTTTCTTGCCGGGATCTGTGTCATAACTACCCACATCTTCCGGATATTGTTCACCACCGTACTCCTCCCGGACTTTTTCAAGCTTATCAGCGGATTCGCAAGGTTCGTCCTCCGTTTCCATAATGTCACTCGCAGGATACGCATTTGCATGGTCTTCTATAGGGTCATCAACCAAAATGTCTGAATCATCAGGCGTATTTACCTTTGAATGAGGAAGGGTATTGGCGCCTTTCGCAACAGATTCACGTACCGGAGTTGAGTTGACCTTTTTCCCTTTTGGTATTTTGAGAAATGGCGAGATGGGGGTGGAGTTTAACAAAAGCATAACTGATATAACAAATCCTAATCCCAGAATAATAAAAGTACCTGTTAAATTAAAATATTCATACAGCCTTGAAACAATTACAATTCCGAAAATCCCACCAACATTGGCGGATAGGAAGTCCTTTTTAAACAGATAACACCCGAAGGTCAGTAAGGAAGCAACCGAAAATAGCAATAAAACTGCCCCTATCGCTCTTACCCAGAGATATTCGATTCTCTCCTTACAAAGATATTGTACTCCCAGCCAGCCTATCATGATAACAATCAGGTAGGAAGTTCTTCCCATGCCCGCTATGGCATATCCGGCAACTTTCGCTCCGGCAATTCCGCAAAAATTTTTTATAGGATTATTGATGGGATAATCTGCGAAAGGAGGATCGTTGGAGGAATAGCTGAGAAAACTTAAGAAGGTAAATAATGCGAAGGCAATAAGGATAATCGCAATAATACAACGGACAAAACGTTTAATCCCCATAATATTCCTTCTGAGAATTTAAAAGAATTCACTTTCAATTACCCTTTCCATTCCCGTATATCTTGCAGTGGACCGTGTCGGGTACGGTGAATTTTCAAATAACCATGCACCCTTAATGCCCCGTGTGGCCAAAACCACCCGCGCCACGCGAAGATTCTTCCAAACGCTCAACCTCGATCAATTCCGCCCTGGTCACCGGCTGGACTACCAGTTGTGCAATCCGCATCCCCCGTTCTACGGTAAACATGCCTTTCCCAAGATTGCATAAAATAATTCCAATTTCTCCACGATAATCGCTGTCAATTGTGCCTGGCGTATTCACAAGCGTCAACCCGTACTTTAAAGCCAAACCGCTTCTCGGTCTTACTTGTGCCTCATATCCCAGCGGTAATTCAATGTGGATACCCGTTGGAATCAATCTAATTTCATTGCACTCAAGCCGGACAGATCCATCCACCGCCGCATACAAATCCATACCACTTGCGGCTTCACTCATGTATTGGGGCAAAGGAATATCCGCGCATCCCTGCTTTTTCATCACCTTTACTTTTATCTTATTCATTTGTTTCTCTTCTTGTTGAGTTCTTCTTCGATTACACCAACAATCTTCTCAACGGAGGCCAATCTTCCTACCCCAACGCGACCCGTACATAACCGGCCTTCTTCAGGTTCAATAATTCTATATCCAAGCTTCGTTAATCTCTTTATATTTTCCTGCACAATGGGATTCAAATACATACTGTCATTCATTGCAGGCGCAATAATCACAGGAACGCGCGCTGCCATAATGGTACACGTTAGCGCATCATCAGCTATACCTGATACAACCTTTCCAATGAAATTCGCTGTGGCTGGAGCAACCACCAGCAAATCCGCATGATCAGCCAAGGATACGTGATTAGGGTCGTAATTCTCGTTCTCAATAAAAAGGTCAGTTACGACCCGATTGTGTGATATCGAACGAAAGGTCACGGGATTCACAAAGCGCTGGGCAGTAGACGTCATGATCACGGTAACACCGTTCCCCTGTTTAACCAAGCTGGATACAACCTCAACGGCTTTGTATGCAGCAATACTTCCTGTGACTCCCAAAACAATATGATAAGGCATGATCACGCCAAATTGAGTATTTTGCGGATGGTACTTACCGTTACTTCCAGATCATCATTCACGACACAATAGTTATATCTATTCTTACATTCTAATTCTTTATCAGCAATTTTCAAACGAAGCGCCATATCCTGCTCTTTATTTGCATTTCTTTGCACCAACCGCTGACCCAGAGTTTTTTTATCCGGCGGCATCAAAAATATCGATATCGTCTCTGGAAATTTCTCCATAATCTGGAGCGCCCCCTGCACCTCTATTTCAAGTAAATAAACCATGTCTTTTGTAAGGGCTTCTTTCAAAGCACTCAGGAGAGTTCCATAATAATACCCGCAATACTCCGCATATTCTGCCAGCTCACCCCTCCGAATCATTTCCTCGAATTTCGCTGTCGATGCGAAATGATAGGCCTCGCCATTTTTTTCATTTTGCCGGGGCAGGCGTGTGGTCACTGATACTGATTTCTTCACACGGGGATCTTTCTCAAGTAGTTTGCATACCGTTGTTTTCCCCGATCCAGAAGGCCCTGAAATAATCACAATCTTACCCATCGCGCGCGCTGCATTAAAGACTGAGAGAGTTACAAACTCTATTCAATATTAAAGATCTGCTCCCGAATTTTCTCAATTTCTGTCTTTATATCCACCAAATCCTTCAGCATCACACTATCGTTTGCCTTTGCACACATGGTATTGGTTTCACGGAACATTTCTTGTACAATAAAATCAAGCTTCCTCCCTATTGGCTCATCCGAATGCATTGCCTCTTGCAGTTGGTATAAATGGCTTTTAAGACGACTGATTTCCTCGGTAATATCACATCGTTCCGCGAAGATGGCAATTTCACGGCAGAGGTTACTATCGGTTAATTCTATAGCAATCCCCGTCAACAATGAGGCGAGCCTGCCCTGCAAACGCTTGCTATATTCCTTAACAACGTCAGGCGCCCTTGTTTCAATTTTATCGAGTATCGAAAGGATAAGTTCTTTTCGGCGTTCAATATCTTTCCCAAGATGCCTCCCCTCAACAGCCCGCATTTCCAGCATCTTTTTCAAAGCCTCGTCAACAAGAGAGACACATAGAGATAACAGGGCATCTGCATGCTCCTCGCGGTTTTTCCCCTTTTGCAGCACACCTGGAAGCTGTATCAAAGAATTAACGGATATCCTCTCCCTGGAACCTATTTCTTTTTTAATACCGCTTAACAATTGATAATATTCTTTTAATCTCTCACTATTCAAGACGTACTCAGATTCTTGCCGAAGCGATTGATAGTTTACATTTAAAAGAACTGTACCACGATTAATTTTTTCCCTGATTGAGCGTTCGATCTCGCTTTCAAAGGACTGCAATACGTCTGGTAACCGCAGGTCTACCTTCAAGTATCGATTATTGATCGAACGCAATTCCACCCGTACCGTACGTTCATCATCTTTATACTCAGCTATACCAAACCCCGTCATACTTTTGAGCATCACTGTCACCAAAACTTTGTATTTGCTGGTTATTTATTGGAATTTTCATCTGCTTTTTTCTGACCTTCGGGCATGGCCTTCTCTGAAAGGCCTAAAGGTTGTTCTTTCTCCTGAACAGGTTTCATACCCATTGATTGATTCTCTGATACCCCACCATTCATTCCTGTCTGATGAGGCTGGCCTTCCCGCAACGATTTGTTTGGCGCTTCTTCTGCAACATTTTGCATGCCAACCGCAGAGGTATCACCAGCATTTCCCGCCGTATGGGGAACATCACCGTGTTCATGCGGAGTGTGGTTATGCGTATGTTGTGACTCAGGGGCTTCCTGCGTAATCATCGTACTTATCCCCCTTGTAGGGATGGATAACTTAAACAAAAAGACCGTAGCAACAATAAACGCAGCGCCTATGAGATAGGTAACTTTGGTTAAAAAGGTACTTGTTCTTGTACCAAAGGCAGCCTGGTCTCCTAACCCGCCGATAGCTGCCAATCCTCCGCCTTTGCCCGATTGCAATAAGATAGACCCAATCAAGAAGACGCATAATACAGGCAACGTAATCTTTAATGCAATAACCAAATTTAAAAAGTAGAACGCATTTAATATTCCAAAGATAACAACGATCGCAACTCCCCATTTAAATGCCTTTTCAGCCCTTACCATGTAACTCTCCCAATAAAAAAATACCAAAAAACATTAATGCGTTGATGCAACCTCAACAATTTCCAAAAAGGACTCCAATTGAATACTTGCACCACCTACTAGCAGGCCATCGATCTCTGGCTGCGCCATCAGATCTCCCGCATTCTCCGGTTTTACACTTCCCCCATATTGGATATATAAGCTGTTTGCGGTGTCGATACCGTATTCAACCGTTATAAAGCTTCTGATAAATGAATGAACCTCATTTGCATCCTGAGGTAAAGCCGTTTTTCCCGTACCGATAGCCCATACAGGCTCATAAGCAATAACAATATCTCTTATGTGATCCGCGCTAATTCCCCGCAAACCCCCTGTTAACTGATTTTCGATCACATATCTTGTTTTTTCATCCTCTCTTTCATGTAACGTTTCTCCAACACAAAAAATCGGTTTTAAATTAACGGACAGTGCCACCTTTATCTTGGCATTGATAAAAGCATCGGCCTCGTTAAAAATATGTCTGCGTTCGGAATGTCCTATAAGCACGTGAGTACAGCCGACCTCCTTAACCATAATAGCAGAAATCTCACCGGTATAAGCACCGTTTTTTTCACTATGAATATTCTGCGCTGCTACGCAGATACCACTACCCTTTAATACCTTGCAAATATCGTTCAGGAAAACAAAGGATGGACAAATTCCACAAATAACCTCATTTCTGTCGTTTAAACTATTTCTGAGCGATTTTGCAAATTCCACTCCTTCCCTGAGTGTAAGATTCATCTTCCAATTTCCCACAATAAAAGGCTTTTTTATCATCAGTTGCAGAATTACATCCCCTCAATCACACTTTGGAAATGATCCCAAAATCTTCATGTCAGAACATCTTTTAGACACTTCATTGAGGGCATTTTTTATTGTTTCATTTGATACATGCCCTTCGAAATCCAGGTAAAAACAATATTCCCACGCCTTTTTTCTGGTAGGTAATGCCTCAATATTTGTGAGATTGATATTAAAGGTCTTGAAAGGTTCCAGCATTTCCAATAACGCCCCGGCACGATTTTTTATGTAGCACATAACTGCCGTTCTGTCCTTCTCACTTGGCGCGCCGTATTCTTTGCTTAAAATAAAGAACCTCGTTATATTATTTGGGTTGTCTTCAATGTTTTTACAAAGAATATTCAATCCGTGCTGCTGCGCTATTTCCGCATTGGCAATTACCGCAGAATATCGCCCTTCTTTCCCTGCTTTTGCAGCATCGGCAACGATGCAAGCAGCCTCAGCGCTGCTGCTGACTTCGATTAACTCGACACGAGGAAGATTATTTGCCAACCAATTTTTGCATTGAGACAAAATCTGGGGTTTCGAGTATACCTTTTTAATCTCCTCTTTCATACAGCTTGCTATTAAAGCATGGTGAATCGGCAAAATAATCTCGGCACACACTTTGACATCGAATTCCACGAACATATTTAACGTCTCTCTGATTCCACCCTCCGTGGAATTTTCAGCCGGTACTATTCCGTAATCACTTCTACCGGCCGCTACATCCCTAAAAACATCATCAATACCCCGCACCGGAACGTACTCAACAGACGAACCAAATTTTTGCTTCGCGGCAAAATAACTAAAGGTTCCTTCCGGGCCAAGATATGACACCTTTATGGCCTTTTCTAATATTAATGAGCCGGCCATTAACTCACGATATATTGCCATTAAACAATCGTTCGTCAGGGGACCTTTATTTTGAGATATAATGCGCGAATACACTTCTTGCTCCCTATTCGGTGCATAGACTTGCGCACCATTTTGTTTTTTTATTTCACCAATTTTCAATACTATTTTGGCCCTTTCATTCAGTAATTCTACAATCTTTGAATCCAACCTATCGATTTCCTTTCTTAAAAGGGCTATATCCATGACAAATTTTAGGTAATTCCCGATCTCTATTAATTTTATGTTTAGTTATTGACTACAAAGCATTTAGATTTATATAGTCACCGACAAATTTATCAGAATTTACTATAAGAGTCAATAAAATTAACTTATTTCATTTTTTAATTGACTGTCAATAAAAGGTTGTTAAAATAATTGGGCGGAGTTTTTCCATTTGCTCTAATATTTTGTAAAAAGGTATGTTATGACGAATTTGTCATGGCTACCCGAATGTTCTTTGAACTTATATCGTATTTTTAATTAACCTACCTAATTTTTCTCAATTGTAGTTTTATATTCAAACTTTTTTAAGTTAGGTATCTATATTTATTATGTAATCTTCATTGTATTAAGTCTTTATTAGAAAGGAAGATATACATGGTAGGTGGACGAATCAAAGGATCACAACAAAGGATCGGAATATTCGTTGATGTCCAAAATATGTTCTATTCGGCGAAGGCGCTACACCAATCAAAAATCGATTACAGTAAACTTTTATTAGAAATTGTAGGCGATAGAAATCTCATTCGTGCAATTGCATATGTCGTGCAAAAACCCGATGTAGATCAATCCAGTTTTACAGATGCATTAAGTCGCTTAGGATATGAAATTAAATCGAAGGAACTTCGATTGAGACCTGACGGGACGGCAAAGGGGGACTGGGACATGGGTATTGCTATCGATTCCATCGCAATTGCGCCAAAATTAGATACGGTGGTACTCGTAAGTGGAGATGGGGATTTTGCTCCACTTGTGGAAATGTTGAAGGCACATGGCTGCCGGGTAGAAGTTGTCTCGTTCAGGCGCAGCACGGCCATCGAGCTTATTGATGCTGCCACAAAATACACGGCTATAGAAGAATCGATGCTGTTCAAGGAGAAAAAGTTCCAAAAAAATGATACTCCGAACGAATAGTCACATAGACCCGGAAAAGCTCAGCGAGTGTCAATTGGCAATAGGATATTACTTTAACAATACCATTGTGCTTGAAAGGGCATTGACCCATACCTCCTGTAAACTAGAAAATAACTTTTCTAATGAACGTTTGGAATTTCTGGGAGACGCCATATTGGGTATGGTCATTTCTGACTATCTTTACAAGGCACTACCCGAATGTAGCGAGGGTGAGTTAACAAAGATAAAATCCGTAGTGGTAAGTCAAACGACGCTTGCCAAAGTTAGTATGGAGGCGCATCTAAAAGATTTTCTTTCTGTGGGAAGGGGTTTAAATGATCGGAATTTTCTTCCGAAATCCTTACTTGCTAATGTATTTGAAGCCGTTGTTGCTGCAATATATCTCGACGGAGGCCTTGAGCCCGCCTATAATTTTACGGTAAAGTATTTAAAAAAAGAGGTAGATATAGTCTGCAAGGATCAGCATGAGAAAAATTACAAATCCATCCTTCAACAGTATAGCCAAAAGGAATACGGCGTTACACCGAGTTATCGGATCCTGCAACAAATCGGACCAGACCATGGAAAGTCGTTTGAAGTAAGCGTACTTATAAAAGGTATTGAATATGGTAGAGGATGGGGCAAAAGCAAAAAGGAAGCAGAGCAATCCGCTGCAAAAGAAACATTGAAAATTATTGTCCCTGATGTAATTCACGAAAACGATAATAAACCCTGCATTTAATGTTATGAAAGGAGTTTCATTAATGGCAAAAAAAATAAACAAAAAGAAAATAGTAGGTATCTGCCCTGTAGGCATGATAAAAACGAAGTGTCCCAGTATCAGGAGGACAAGGCAAATTCGCGTCAGGTTATTAACGTTACAAAGAGAAAAAAAGGTTGACACCGATCGGGTAATAAAGCTTCGGTCTGCATTAAAAGAAAAGAAAAAGAGGGGCATTGCCGGAGATTGCGAAACCTGTAGCTTTAACACAACGAAAGACGCAGCTACTCCAGTTACCGAATAATTAGGAGAATGACCTAACTGATGAAAAAAGAATAGTACTTGTTACACGGGACATTATAGCTCATTTTTTCATGCTTATTGAGTTAACTCAGCTTCCGGCAATGTAAATGTAATAGAGAGAACCTTTAGGTAACATTACCATAGCCAGATACTGAGACAATTCAATAAGCATTAGAGAAGAAACCAGGCGCTCAGACCCAATTACCAGAAGCCGGAGCTTCTGGCAACGGCTTCTAATCAGGTATGGTCATGGGATATAACAAAACTCAGAGGACCTGCAAAGCGGACATATTTCTATCTCTATGTCATTCTCGACATCTTCAGCCGTTATGTGGTCGGATAGATGGTTGCGCACCACGAACAGGCCATATTGGCACAACGGCTTATCGCTGATACCTGTAAAAAACAGGCTATCAAGCCTGAACAACTGGTGACCCACGCTGATCGCGGCTCAAGCATGACATCTAAGCCTGTGGCGTTTCTTCTGTCTGATCTGGGAATAACAAAAAGCCATTCTCGTCCTTACGTCAGTAACGACAACCCCCTACTCGGAGTCACATTTAAAACCCTCAATTACGGGCCGGATTTTCCGGATAATTTCGGCTCAATTGAGGATGCCAGGGTCTTTTGTAAGAACTTCTTTACCTGGTACAATAGAGGACATCGACATTCCGGCATCGGACTTTTGAAACCGGAAGACGTCCACTATGGACGTACGGACCAAATTATGAAAGAATGAAGTTTTGTCTTAAAAACCGTCTTTGAAAATCACCCTGAACGATTCAGAGGTATTTCACCTAAACCGCCATGTATGCCTGTGGCTGCCTGGATTAATCAACCAAAACAAGATTAGACTCTGCCTTTAGAGTCTAAATTATTTAAAAAAGTATCTAACTTCCATTGATATATTCCGTCCACATTCACCCATCACTCATCTCGCATAACTTCCGCATTTTTCTTTAAAGTTTTCTCAAAATTTTCCGATATATAAGATATTTCGAAAATTGTTTTTCTTGACTATTTTTCTGTGATAGTTCTTTACACCAAACAATACAGGCTATATGCCAAATTCAATCAAAATATGCTCATTATTAATATTTATTGGCATTAATCTAAGGTTTGCCACAGAAAATATTATTAATGCACTCATCTTTTTTCGTATCCTGCAGTCAGGAAGTTCGTATCTGCGGTATGATATTCATACACCCAGCATACCTGACATGTATGGTGACATGATAACAGTTATTGTATTTGCTATAGCATATCTGTTCTTTATCTCTGCTGATTCAAAAAGGACAACAACCGGTAAGTCCTTTAATCTCCAGGAAGAGCCAGGCGAAGGGTATCTACAACTTATCAGACAACTAAAAAATTATATGAAAAAAACAGGTGTTGTCGCTATTCTTCCATTAGTACATCTGGAATCCTCCAAACAGATAATAAATTCTATCCGATGGACAAAAGGTGTATTCTTCTTGGGTATTCTCGTGGGATTCGGTTTGTATCTTTTTTCGAAATACATATTATCCATAGGGTTGGAGATATTATCTATTGAAAACAATTATATATCCTTCTTTTTAAATAGCTTCAATGACGTAATAAAATTATGTTCCTGTCTTGTTTTTGCTTACATTTATTGCAATTATCTATCTACAAGCAAGGGCATCAGCATTTCGCTTTATCTGTTCCTTTTTATAAGAAACTTTTTTGCCATGAATTTCATTGGATTAATGACCGAGTATGATTTACACGTGCTGGTTCCCTTTTTGGATATCTTAACACCGTTGATTACCTTTTACTCCATCGGTTGCATTACAACCAGATATAGGTCAACACGCCTTTCCAAAATAATTGGAAATCACAAATATTATTCTTATAAAATAAGACTTTCGACAGGGAGCACAGCAATTTCATAAACCAGCTTTTTCTTATCAAGTGTTTAATCTGCGGTGCCTAGGACTTCACGTTCCAGATATGGATAGTTGAGGAGTTGGATCATTTCGGATGTGATGGCTTCAATTTCTTCTTCTTTTAAATTTGAATTAAATACATCGAATTCTCGGTCTTCTTTCGGATAATAGAGTGTAATAATCTCTTCTCCGTTTTCTCTTTTAAAAGATTTTAATTTAAACACCTTTTTTCTGATCAGATAAAGTGCAAGTACATACCGGAGATTTCTTTGGTGAGTTTCGTTGTTTCCTTCCAATCTCATAAACATATCGAGCAAGACTTCGGTGTTTATAAACGTTTGAACGGGCTTATCCTTCTTTGGCACCTTCGTTTTCCAAAATGAAAAAGGCCCTCCTTCCTTGCCTTTGTTCCAACATGGTGTGCAAAAATCTTTACGAAGGAAGGTGTTATTTTCATCAAAAAGGGCAGAATAATATTCTTCGTCTTCAGAAAACTCCTTATTACAGAACAGACATCCGTTAGAACTCTTTTTTATTTCCCATTCCATAGAAAATGCTCAATATGAAAAATTATCTCATCATTTTTTCCTGAATGCACGCTTTTATCTCTTTGAAAAATAGCTTTGCCTTCTTTTCGGCGTGGCTTATTTCATTCTGCACCTTTTCAAAAAGGCTTTGGTTCTTGATAGTGGCAAGGTTTATTTCCACATTTAATTTTGCGCATTGAAATGCCGCTTCCGCCAAAAAACAGGCTACACCCACATCGGAAATGAGATTGGGATTCGCAATGTCCACTAATTCTCGCGTCTGTTCCAATACATAAAGGCAACACATCATCGTTTTTAAAGGAACTTCCATTGCAAAGATGGTTGCTTTTTGTATTTCTTCAGACCGTTTATTCTTTTCCGCTTCGGTTAACTTCGGCAATCCATACGCATTATTGACCCCGCTATAAACTTTAATATCCTCCTCCATCAAGGATAATAATGTTTCTCTGCTCTTTCCAGACTCTTCTAGTATCTTCTTCAGTTGCGAATCGTATTGCTTAAATTTTCCCCTGCCAATAGTAAGATTTGCCGACATTGAAGCCATTGACGTTGCTAATGCACCTACTAATGCTGCTACACTTCCACCACCGGGCACCGGTGTTCCAGCAGCCGCATCTTTTAAATACTTTTCGAGCGGTTCGTTTCTATACACAACCCATCACCCTTGAATAATAATCTCGGTATCCGACGTCACAAAATCATAGAGTTCTTCTACATCGCTATTTAACATTCTAATACAACCATTTGACGAAGCCGTACCGATTGTTTCGGGTTGTGTCGTACCATGAATTCCGTATCCAGCCAGGTTTGGTTTATCTTTGAAACCTATCCACCGGGTACCAAGAATATTTTCTTTGTGTCCGTAGGGGAATACACCCCCCTCCGGTGAATACCATACAGGCTCTTTCATCTTATTTTTTACTTCAAACGTACCCACCGGTGTTTTATCGTTTTTCCCTGTTGCAATGCGATATTGCTTTACGTAATGATCATTCAACATCAATGTCAGCGTAAAGTCAGTCTTGCTAATGAGTATCTTTGTCTTTCCAGTCAGTATTTTTAATTGCTCGCCAACGTTCAATCGTGTGGACGTCTTGCCGTTAATTCTCATAATCAGCTCGTAGGTTGTGTTAAATTGTTTTGCAATTCTGGCAAGGGCGTCACCGGCCTGAACTGTATACATTGTGGCATCTGGAGAAGGTAGGGGCGAGAAGATCAGTTCTTCATTCAATTTATCCAACAGATCCTTTATCTCTTTTTGTTTTTCCGGTATTTTTTTATTGATAAAAAAATCAGACAGCACATTTCTTGCCTCGTATTTTTTCCCCTCTTTTAAATACTTGTCAACAATATCCAGGGCAGGTGTTTCTTGCTTTTGCGGTTCTTGTCTTTTTGATACCGGTTTTTCGATGGGTTTGAACTCTTCTGCATCTTTTTTCGAATCCGCCTTAAGCTCGTCAGAACGAATAATAATATCTTTTTTATAAATAACTATATCTTCCTCTTTTTTTGCTAATAAGAGGGGTGACTTCTGGTTATTTTCTTTAGCTATTTCAAAACCAGGTGTTTCGGCATATGTGGCAATATCTATGCTGGATAAAACAGAAAGGACCCATACTCCAAAGATCGTTATGAAAGAATTTTGAATTGTCTTCATGGATGGGAATTAATATCACACCTGCATGGTATTGTCAAGCCAAAAGAAAACAATCTATTTCAATATATTGATAATTATCGATACCCGATCGTTATGTCTGTCGCTCCTGATGTCTTTTGTCAAGGGTTTGTTATTCCCGTATCCTACAGGAATCAATCGCTTAAAAGAAATATTACCTTTTTCGTGAAGATAATCAGCCACCACCTTCGCGCGATCCAGAGAAAGTTTCCAGCAGTTATGGTATTCTCCTGAAGGTATGAAATTTCTTCTCGTATGTCCCTCAATAATAAGGGAGCAGGGTCTTTCCCCAATTAAATCGATTAAATTATTCAGAGAACGTCTTCCCTCCAGAGGAATAGCAGCATCATGCTCATCAAAAGAAACTACAACTGCCGCCGGTATGTGCTCTTCCTCCCGGTTGATTTCGTTTACACCTTTATCACTGCTTTCTCTTGACTCCTTTTTCTCGTCAGGATAAATATACTTCATTTTACGAATAGCCTCTTTTTCTTTATCATCACCCCAGCCAGACAGTATCCCGCCCATACCAAAAGTTATTTCCCTTCTTTTCATCGATCTTTGAAATCCCTCAATAAACTCCTTTTTCTTTTCCTCGGTAAAGGTATTCAGGACGATAAAAAAAGCCAGTAATAACGTAGCAAGCGATGCATATGATAGCATGAACATATCGGGAGGCTTTGTCTCAAAAATCCTTTTTTTCTTTTGATTCCCAGCAGACATCTTCCTAAAAGCCTCCGATAAGCTGCATCGCCATGGTCATTTTTTTAATATAACAATCCCAATAGTATCGTTCTCATTTGTATAAACGCCAGAATATCCCGATATAGCAACCCTTTGCGGTTCGATATTTTCTTTGATAATGAGAAAATCAGATATGTTGGCCGCTCTATCAATAGATACATCTGTTGCCTCTGTACCTGGCTTTACGGCCATTCCTATATTGGCATCAATGATAATCTTACCTCTTATGCTTCGTAATGCCACACCTAATTCCTCAAGAATGGTATGTGCCTCCCTTTTTAGCATGGATTCACCTTTTTCAAAACACGAATCCAGGGAAATTTCCATCTTGCATCCTATCTTTATATCTTCAATGCTTATGTATTTGGCTAGTTTGCTTTCCTTAAGAAAATTTGATAAATAATCGTATGTCTCTTCATCATCAATGAAATTTTCAAGTGGTTCTTCCATTTCGGAACCTTCCAATGGATCCAGGTCTCTTTCAAAGAGGTTTTCTATAGGACTTGTACCGTCTTCCAATAAAGATTCCCCGCCACTTGCATCAAAAGTTTTTTGAACCTTCAACATAGTCTTCTTATACTTGTCTATGTTAATTGTGGAAAGGCTGATCAACATAACAAAAAAAGTAACAAGCAACGTTACCATATCCCCATAGGTGAGAAGCCAGCCGGGAGGTTCGTACCCCTTTTCTTCATCACTCATTATGCCTGTTTTCCTTCTTTTGCAGGACCGGAGGATATTTTACTGGCTGCCTTCGGTTGCAGAAATGATTTTAGTTTATCTTCCGTTATCATGGGGGCATCCCCTTTTTGGATAGAGACTACCCCCTCCATGATAATTTCTTTCAATGAAACCTCCTTTTTGCTTAAGGTATCCAGCCTGCCGGCAAGTGGCAACAGCATCAGATTTGCCATGATAACTCCATAAAATGTGGTAATAAGCGCCACGGCCATACCTGCCCCGATCTTTGACGGATCATCAAGCTTTTTCAACATATCAACAAGCCCGATCAATGTTCCTATCATACCAAAGGCAGGGGCCATCAACCCTGCAAACTCAAGAATCCCTTTACCGGCTGAATGTCTTTGGCGGACATTATCAATTTCCGTTCCTAAAATACCTCTCAGTGTATCGGAGTCTGAACCGTCAACTAACAATCTCACCGCCTTGATCAGAAACTCATCATTGATTTTTTCGATTTCTTTCTCCAGTCCCAGAAGACCTTCACGACGGCTAACCTTGCAATATTCCACCAACCGTTTAATCTCTTCCTCTGCCGATCCCATCTTTACAAAGACAGTTTTTTTGGCTACTCCAATCGCACCCATCACAGTGGGAATAGGATATCTGACAATTGTTGCTGCTACCGTACCCCCCACTACAATCATAATCGATGGAATATCGATATATCCCATTACAGCAGTTACCCCGCCGCTCATAACAATACCCACCATGATCAATCCACCGCCAATTATCAGACCAATCAGTGCACCGGGATCCATAACTTTAAGACTCCTTACAAAAGAGAAATGAGTTTATGATTAAGATTTTAGCATCAAATTTATAATGTAGCATGAGCAAATAATATGCCTCGTATGAACCTGTTACCTTCAAGGAAAGTTAAACTTAATAGTACTCAGAAGACAAATATCTATAATTTATGAAATATACAGTTAAAATATATTGAATACCAATTACCTGTTTATGAGTTATTCAGTTTTTTTCATCCTTAAGAAGGCGCACATTTATTGTGTGTTTTTTGTACTATTGTAGAAATTTTAAACAAACCTGATCTGTCTCTAAAATTACCAAAGGTATGGGGTGGGGATATAAATATTCCATAAGTCTTAGTCAACAAACAGTTATGAAATAACCATCAACAAGGCAAGTATACAGAGGCATCAATGAGTAACAAGGAGGTAATTTACGTATTAAAAGTTATAGAGTGTGTAACTATAACATTATAAAGCGTTACCGTAGCAAGGATCACACAAGACGCACGTATATATCCCGTGCAATAGCGCTGTCAAGGGCAATTTGAGTCTCACCCATCTGGATAACATACGTCGGTTGTCTTTGATGAAGGCGGATTTGAACGCCGGGCAATAAACCCATGGAAGATAACCTATCAAGCCGACCATGGTATTTTGTCACAATGTAGGACACTTTCGCCTTATCCCCTGACCTCAGGTCTGATAACGGCATCACAACAGGTCTTATCTCTTTATTCGCCTTTTCACAACACTCTCCAGGCGGTATAGTTTTTCCATGAGGACAACTTATTGGATGTCCCAATAAAGTGCATATACTTGTGGTGACTTCCTCATCGAGGATATGTTCAAATTTACATGCACTGGAATCCATGGCATCTTCTTTTACGTCTAAGACATCGTTCAACAGTCTTTCTGCAAGCCGGTGTCTTCTGATAACTAATCGCGCGTCTGCCCTGCCTTTTTTGGTAAACTCTACACTATTGTCCACTATCTTTATATAGTCCTCGTTAACAAGGGTATTCAATTTCTCTTCTGCTGCGGGAAGAGGTATCTTTTTTATTAACAGACCTTTTTCGACCCTTTTCGTTTCCTCTTCCATTGTCCATATCAACTCCAGAATTTCTTCCTGACTGGGCTCGGTCATAATTTAGTCTTTCCCCTTCCTATCAACTCTATTCTAAAAAGATATCTCGGTCTCTTGACCCATAATACGACCAACGCTATCACCGTTGCCATACCAGCTCCAAGCAGGTCAATCTGTTTGTGGTAAGCGCCGAATGATATAATCTTCGATATGAATTCTGTCAATATAATTCCTGACACAAAGGCAAGCAATGAAAATACAATTTTATTCTTCATAAGCCAATTTTTTGTATCGTGGAGCACAACCTCCTGCCCAATCTGGATTCCGTCTATCGCAGCCACTTTTAGAATATCACGTACACCCAATTTCTTAGGACAGGCAGAGCAACTTCCGCATGTTACATTTTCTTTGATAATACAAACCTCTGCAATATTGCCTGAAATAGATAGTATCTTCCCTCGTATTTGCATCCACTAAAATTGTTGTAAAATGAACCGTAAAATACCACCAATAAGTATAGAATATGGCAAGATAAATGCAAACATGAAAAATGCATTTTTTGCTCCCTGTTCTTTAATCATCACAAAAAAATTGGCAAGGCAGGGAATAAATAATGTAATTACGACCAAAGAAACCAGTAATTGTTTTGGGTCGATACCGGCGCTCCCGCCTTTTTCTTCTAACGTCTTAAAGATACTCACGGCGCCATAATCCCTTCTCAAGAATCCCAGGATGAACCCTTGCGCTGTTTCTTCCGGTAGTCCTAAAAAATTCCTGACAATTGGCGCACTTATTCTCTCCGCAAAGGAAAGCGCTCCTAATTTTGTTGCCACAAATAATGCAAGGGTACCGAGCATAAACAAAGGCACGGCCTCCTTTAAAAACCAGTGGACTCTATAAAACGTCTTAATAAAGATATTCGATAACTTAGGCATCCGAAATGGAGGTATCTCCATCAAGAAATCAGAAGGGGTCCCTGGCAAGACCTTGGAAGACAAATAACCTACAAAGAGAAGCTGTGTGCAAATGACAAAAACGTATACAGCAAAATATATACCCGACACCCTACCCAGCACACTCGAAATAACCCCCAACTGTGCAGAACACGGAATGGCTAATGCCAACAGCAAGGTGGCAATAATCCTCTCTTTTTTCGTATTCAGGATGCGGGTTGTTAGGGTCGCCATGGTATCACAACCCAGACCCAGCACCATCGGAAGAACCGCTTTTCCATTCAACCCTATCCGTTTAAATATCTTATCAACCATAACGGCAAGACGCGGGAGATAACCACTATCTTCCATAATGCCAAACGCCAGGAAGAAAAACCCCACAATAGGAAAAACAATAGCAATTGCATAGGTAAGCCCCACTCGTACTAATCCGGATTGTTCATTTAAAAACAAGTCAAATATAATGTTGTCCTTGCTTATCACTTTCTGTGCAAGCAGTCCAAAATAATAATTAAACCCCTGGAAATTTACATGGGTAAATACATAGGTTTTTTTAATAAATGGAATATATACGCTCAGATCAAAACCACCCGAAGGTATTAAAGAACGACCAAATACCTTCTCTTCAAAGAAATCAACGCACGTTCCAGCCCCAAACTCCCCCACGAGTTTATAAACAATCCATAAAATAATAATCAAGAGAGGAAAGGCTGCTATCGGATGCATGGTAATACGCCCCAATACCTCTGCAATCGTGCTCTTTGCCTTGAATTCTCTCAAATAGAGATACAGTGAGAACCATAGAGATGATATACCGCCGACGGCAAGAGGCGTGATAAAAGTCAAAATACTGCCGGAAGGAAGTCGAGATGAAATGAGATACATCAATAATGCCGTAAGCTTATATCCCATGAAAAAAGAGACCAATGGCACAAGAAAATAAAAAAATATATCCCTCACAACCGGATGAGTTTCTTTTTCCTTCCTGAGGGTAAGGGTCACCTTGTCAACTAACGTATCCACAAAATTTGCCCGTCTGATGTTAATCACGTAACTCAACGGGTTGCTAAAATGGCTTTGAATACCATCCCGAATGCGCTTGATTTCAGCAAGTGAACCGTCTGCGAGTTTATGTCGTAACTTTTCTTCAAGGGCTTCATCACCTGATAAAAGCATTATCGCCAGTGCTCGTTCATTCACTGTCGTGTTACCCTGCAATATTTTGTGTATCCTTGAAATGCCTTCTTCGATTAAGCTCCCGTAATCAATATGAAGATTGGGGACTTTTGCAACGGGTATAGCATTAAACAGTGCGGTTATTCCTACTCTATGTGTGGCAATAGTTTTCACGACCGGTACACCCAAAATTCCCTGCAGTACGTCTACATCAACATTCATACCCCTATCTAAGAGTTCATCCCACATATTTAATACCAGTACAACAGGGAGTCCCATCTCTGCTAGTTGGGAGGTAATCAGTAGACCACGCCGAAGATTCTTTGCGTCCGCCACCTGGACGATATGCTTTTTGTACTCTTCCAAAAGCATATCCCTTGCGACACTCTCATCCTCAGAAAGGGGAATAAGACTATTTGCCCCCGGCGTATCTACAATCTCAATTCCACCGTCCAACCCTTTGCAAATACCGCGGGAAACCTCCACCGTTGTTCCGGGATAGTTTGAAACAGTCACGTATTTTCCTGTTAACAAACCAAATATCACACTTTTCCCGACATTTGGGTTTCCCACAAGGGCAACCTTATAGGTATTCATATCAACTACAGACATTTTGCTCAATCCTATTCTTAAGGTAACAAATAATAGTATTAACTCAAATTATGCATAAAACCAGACCTTCGGCAGCTACACAAATTACAAACCTTTTCTCAATTCTCGTATGATACGAAATGATTACCGCAAAAGCAGTTGATACTGAGTCTCTCTATCGCAAGTATAATACTTTTGCAGAACAAGTCAAACTTTTTCTCCGGGGATTCGAAGGATAAAAACACGATGGGTTAAAATTATCAACCGGCAACCGCTGTTTTTAATTTGAATTCAGCAAGTTTATGAAGAAAGGGCAGGTATTCCCATTGAGTATCATATTTTCTACTCAAATCTTTGATCATTTGATAATACTTTTCGTATACCTCATTTAAAACTTCTTTGTAATGAGGATTGCAATAAAAAACTCGGCATCCAAGCGTTCGAAAGTCTCTGATACTGCATTGATTATTCTTGAGAAAAGGGCAAATGTTGTCTGAAACGTTGAAATCCGGCACTTCCACATTCCAGGTAATAAAATTGATCTCTATGCTGCTCGCATAAAGAATATGGTCAAAGGCGCTGAAATCACAGCACGTTCCACACCTGTTACAACCTGGATTCAATCGAGTTAACTCTTTTTCTAACTGGTGATAGATTATTTCTAATTCTGAAGAGAGATTTGATTCTGATGGACTTTCCATTATCAGATACTGAGTTGACAAAGGTTTATTCCTGTAAATTTTTATGTCATTATCCTTCGGCATGACCGGAATGAAGTTTTATAATCATCAAACCATTCGTGGCGAGCCTTCTGCGTCAGCAAATCGAATGCTTGTCGAACCATGATGAAAGGACAAATACTTGTTATGATCGTATATTAGCCAAAACGCCCTTCGTATATTATTACATTGTCCTCAATGTCTTTTATAGTATGTAATTTTCCTTTACCTATACCGGGACACGTCTTCCTTAATTTTTCCCACTCAGACCTGTTTTCTAAATTTGATGTCCAAAATGGAAATGACCTGCACTGGCAGGGTCTAACATCATAAATCTTACAACCATTATCGTACATAATACAATCACCGTTGCCATATTCCAGGAGGCTGAATCGGTCATTAATGCTCCTCAAATAGTTTTTGGCAAATGCATTTTGTGTAATACCCAGAAATGCCGATATTTTCCCGATCTCCCTTTTATTCACCCATACCACACCTGGTTCACCGCGGCAGCATCTGCCGCATCGCTGACATTCAAATCTCAACCCTTCTTTATACCAGGGTTGAATGTCTTCTTGAATATCCTTATTTTTATTCGTTTTAAAGCTATTCATATGCTCTTTTCGTTACCTTTCTCTCCTGTGTTTAGCGGTAAAATTTATCAAATTCTTATCAAAACCTCTAGCCAATCGTCCAGGCCAAGAAGTTTTGCTGATCTCTTTTTGGCACTTCTTTCTTTCAACGACACCACTTCTTGCTCGTGATCGGCACAATATTGGTATTCGAACGACCAGTAATTCTTGGCAGATCCCATTGGATTTTCTACCTTTTAGCATCATCCTTATCCTGCTTTTTAATCATTTTGAGCAACCTCCTCTTATAATCTAGGTTATCAGTGGCCATTGTCCTGACACCCCAGAATTTCTTAACCTCTTTCCTGGTATTTGGATCAGTGATCATCCACCCCAGTTGGAATATAGCACTTCCTTTGAAGATGTCAAGCATATTTCTGCCTTACTGAGAAAAAAGCAAAATGCCATTTTATTCAACGGAATTCCCTGCAAGATATCCTGTAGAAAATGCCGCCTGGAGGTTAAATCCTCCGGTGGGACCGTCTACATCCAGCACTTCACCAGCAAAATACAGCCCTCCCAGGAGTTTTGATTTCATCGTCTTCGCATCAACTTCGTCCAGACTTACACCTCCTGCCGTAACAATAGCCTCCTCGACAGGCCGATGACATAATAATGTGAGACGAAGCCCTTTGAGTTGTTTGAGTATCTTCTTTCTTTCAGGCGCTGTGATTTGAGACGCCTTTTTTTGATGATCCATATTACAAAGGTTTAATAAAACCGGGGTTAATTTTTCCGGAACAAAAAAAGTAAGACAAGATTTAATAGCCTTACTGCCGTGCCGCTTAATCTGATCCAGGAGGATGTCGTCAAGTTCTTCAGACGTATAACCTGGTTTAAAGTCTATACGTATTTCCACCGGTCCAACCGGAAAACACTCGACAAGTCGTTTGCTCATATCCAGGATACACGGTCCTGAGATACCGTAATGAGTAAAAAGGGCCTCCCCAAACTGTCCCGTGATTTTTTTACCTCGCTGATAGGCTACGATGTTTACATTTTTGACAGGGGTTCCCTGCAGGGATTTTACCCAGTTTTCTGCCGTCTCGAAGGCAATGATTGCGGGATATGTTGGACAAATTGTGTGGCCTGCGGATGAGGCTAGCTTATAACCCTCTCCTGTACTGCCTGTGGCGGGATAACTAAGCCCCCCTGTTGCGATGAGCACGTTTCTCCCCAAAACATTTCCGTGATTGGTTTCAACCCCGATTACATGATTGTTTTCTGTATTGAGACGCAAGACATGCACATTGGTTTGTATTTTTATCTGATGGTCATGCATATAGTCCTCAAGCGCCTTCAGAATGGAATCTGCCTTCTGGCTCTTTGGAAAGACCCTCCCCTTATTTTCCACAATTGTTTCCACTCCATACAACAGAAGGAATGAACGTAATTTTTCATTATCAAATGTTTCCAATGCCGTGCGGAGGAAATACCCTCCCCTTCCGTATACCGTTATGAATACCTCTAATGGGGCTATGTTGGTTACATTGCATCTCCCGGAAGCGCACATGAGAAGTTTTTTGCCTATATGGTCCTTCTTTTCAAGAAGGATGACTTTTTTCCCCCTCTCCCCGGCACGACCAGCGGCCATCATGCCCGCAGGGCCTCCGCCGACAATAATGAAGTCATAATTGTCAGTCATAGTAAATTGAAAATTCCAAATTCAACTATCGAAAACGGTTTAAACCGTGTAAGCCAGTGAAATCGTTTAACCTGCTTAATTGGCTAACCTGCCGATACCTTCTTCATGTGCTATTTGGATGGCAATCTCGAATTCTTCAGCGGTGATCCGCCGGTTGATCTCAGGATATTTGTGGGCAAGGCCACAGGGATGATATTGATCCATGATATTTACATAAGTATTTCGTGAGATTTTTCGAGCCAAAAATTCCACAACCTTGCGTGTACCGGCCAATCCGTCGGGCATAATAAGATGCCGGACGATTAGTCCCCTCTCTGCAATACCATGCTCGTTTAAGACAAGGTCACCTACCTGCCTATGCATCTCTTTAATAGCTTTCATGACCACCTGGGGATAGTCCCTGGCCTTGCACAATTTTGCGGCAACATCATTATCGAAAAACTTGAAATCAGGCATGTAAATATCAAAAACTCCCTCCAGTAGCTGCAGGGTTTCCACAAAATCATAGCCTCCGGTGTTATAGACTAACGGAATTTTTAATCCATCTCTGATAGCAATGGGAAGCGCTTCGAGTATTTGAGGTACAACATGTGTGGGTGTAACAAAATTAATATTGTGACAGCCCATGTTTTGCAATTCGATCATCATTTGTGCAAATCGCTCAAAAGAAACTTCGTATCCCTCTCCTAGATGGCTGATATCGTAATTTTGACAGAATACGCAGCCCAAATTACACGATGTAATAAAGATCGTCCCGGAACCATGAGTGCCAACTAATGGTGATTCTTCGCCAAAATGCGGGTTATAACTTGAAACCTTCGGCAATTTACCTACCTTACAAACACCCATTTTATTTTCAAGTCGGTTGACCTTGCATCGCCTTGGACATATCTGGCACTCTTTTAATAATTCCCGGGCCTTTTCAATCCTCTCGTTAAGTTTGCCAGCCCAGTACAAATTTATATAATTTGGTTTGAACATAAACGTTAATATTTTTATAATTTATAAATATTTATTTTCCTAAATTACAATCTTGCTTTTTCATTTCAAACTTCTGTCTCCAATATTATGTATAATAAAAGTTTATTGTATGGCTTATCATTATGTGCGTCAACAACAAATGGCATATCGCAAGATAACACCTGCAGGATTAAATCAGATAAAATTATAAGTTGCTAAAAAAGTATATAATTTGATATATTTTCGTTTAGTATCTGTGTTTGTTCGATAGAATACATCTTACTTTTCAAAAAGTGCAATTATGCAAACCGGTAAAATGACGAAAAGATTTTTTCCTAGCCTCTTTGTAATTTTCCTCCTCCTGTCTGTAGTAACAGTTCCCCGTATTGCATTCTCTGCATTCACAGTGACAGAAAAGATTCCTTACAGTGATTTTAAGAAACTGATTCAGGCAAATAAGCTGGAAGAAGTGATTATAGATTCCGCTACCATGAAAGGGATTTTAAAACCTGAAGAAGGAGAAAAGGCGAAAAAAATTGTAACGACGGTTAAGATTGAAGACCCTGACCTGATCAAGGAATTGATAGCGCATAACGTAAAATTTTCTGCAACAACGAATGGCGGATGGGGTCAGAGCCTTTTTTTACTTTGGTTTATTCCCATGATAATATTTTTAATACTGATGACGCGCATGAGACGTGGGGCAACGGGGGCAGGACTCATGTCCATTGGCAAAAGCAGGGCGAATCTTTACATCGATAAGGATACAGGTGTTACTTTTGATGATGTGGCCGGAGTGGACGAGGCCAAGGAAGAATTGAAAGAGGTTATCGACTATCTTCAAAACCCGCAAAAATACCAAAGATTAGGTGGGAAAATCCCCAAGGGGGTATTACTGGTTGGTCCCACTGGTACAGGCAAGACGTTGCTTGCTAAGGCAGTTGCAGGAGAAGCAAAGGTGCCTTTTTTTTCCATTGGCGGATCGGGATTTGTCGAGATGTTCGTAGGAGTCGGTGCTGCACGTGTACGTGATTTATTTGCACAGGCACAAGAAAAAGCCCCATGCATTATATTCATAGATGAAATTGATGCCCTGGGAAAAGTACGGGCAGCAGCGCCTATATCGGGTGGTCACGAGGAACGTGAAAACACCCTGAATCAACTTCTCCTCGAGATGGATGGATTTGACACAAGAAAAGGTGTTATCCTCATGGCAGCGACCAACAGGCCAGAAATTCTGGACCCGGCATTGCTGCGGCCCGGAAGGTTCGACAGGCATATTCTGGTGGATAGACCAGATATCAAGGGGCGGGAAGAAATATTAAAGGTGCACTGCAAAAATGTAAAGCTTGGTAAGGACGTAGACATCAAAATCATTGCAGCAAGAACCCCGGGATTTGTTGGCGCAGATCTGGCCAACGTAGTCAACGAGGCAGCGCTCCTTGCCGCACGGGTAGGTAAGGAGGCTGTAGGAATGGACAGTTTTGAAGAAGCCATCAACAGGGTAATTGCCGGACTAGAGAAGAAAAAAAGGGTCATGAGCAAAAGGGAACAAGAGATTATTGCCTACCACGAATCTGGTCACGCCTTGGTGGCAGAGTCTGTTCCGGGCGCCGATAAGGTCCACAGAATTTCCATCATTCCGCGTGGAATCTCTGCCCTTGGATACACCTTACAGTTGCCCACAGAGGATCGTTATTTATTGACGAGGTCGGAATTAATGGATCGACTTGCCGTTCTTTTGGGTGGTAGGGTAGCAGAAGAAATTACCTTTAATGAGATCTCTACGGGTGCACAGAATGACCTTGAACGGGCAACGGACATAGCCATGAGCATGGTCAGGGAATATGGTATGAGTGAGAAATTGGGTCCCATGACATTTCAAAACGGCAGAAGGCCACAATTCCTTGATCTGGGATTTCGCGCGGGCCGGGAACTGAGTGAAGAAGTTTCAAAGGATATTGACAATGAGGTTAAGAAGCTCATCTTCGACACACATGAAAGGGTAAAGGGTATCCTTGAAGAAAATAAAGACCGTTTAGAAATTCTCGCAAAGCTCCTCTTGGAAAAAGAGGTTATCGAGGGAGAAGAACTCAGGAAGATTATTTCGGAAACCGCCCCTAGTCCTAAAAAGACATCTTCTGTTTAAGAGGATATCTCGAAAAAGAACCCAAATCCGGTCTTTGACCGTATAGTAATCTCTCCCGTACAGTAAAAATACCGGCCCGGCGGTAAATTCACTTTTCTCAAACCTACATTATCAGCAATCTTCGTATAGGAATCTTCTTCTTTATTCAGTATATATTTTTGTGAAGGATAAAAGACTATACTTCCAACCGAACCGTTTGAATCCACACGATACAGCGTCTTCCCTATCACCAGGGGATTGTCTATTTGGAAATCAATAATCCTCAGATTTTGGCCTTTAATCATTGCCGGTGAACCTTTTACATAAAAGCGTCTTTCCTTGCTACTGCTTTCATAATAATATTCAGCGTTGTTAATTTCTATATAGTCACTATCACCCACAACAAAGAGCCCTCCTTTAGAAGGAATCTTCCACAAAGTAATATCATCTATTGAAAGATCAGTTTTTTCTTCAAACGATAATGGTATATATGACGGAACATATCCTTCCTTGCTAAAGGTAAGCTTAATATTCCCGGGATTATAACTGACAGAAAAGGCGCCTGTTGGCTCAGAACTGGTTTTCGATTTTGACCCATCAGACAGTGCCTCGATATTTGCGAATGGGACAGGTTTACCAAAGCCATCAATGACCCTTCCGCGGATAGTTCCGGATTCAAAAGCGTGTAAGGTTTTTAAGGTAAGAAGCATGACAATTACTGAAATACAAAATTTTCTAAACATTTTTTAAATTCCCGTTATCTATAAGGTTTAACAAATACATTTGTAAAAACGCTGTAGTTTATATCTGTAACAATTATAGGCAGAATTGTCAAACACTTTAAAAAATTGTAAATACCACTGATATACTTCGGGAATAATGTTTACGCAAAATATCATTCACCAATTTATTAATTGACAAACACCCTACTTGTTTATATACTTCTTTTTTATTTTTATTGTTTTGTAATGATTCAGGTACAACCTTGCGGCTATTAAGCAATAATGGGAAGGAACGAGAATTTATGAAGAGGAAATTAAGTATTGTTCTGTCTTTTTTAGGTCTGTTTAGCGCTGGTCTTTTCTCTGCAAGCATTTTACATGCAAAAGAAACGTTAGATGACGGTCTTCTCTGGTCAACGAAAGCGGAGATCAATGAAAAGTTTGGTAAACCAACCTATTTGTATTGCGAAGAAGAACCCTTCAGGCGGTATATGATAGTAAAGCCAGAAGAGGAAAGTATGCTCAGAGCAACCTTTTTGTACGACGTTATAATCCATGATTTCTATTATCTCACAAGAAACGACCACAACCTCGAGTATCGGTTCTATTATGGCGAGGATATGTCCGAAGGGAAAAAGACGTACCGTGCAAAGGAATATTCAATAAAGTTTTTGGATACTCCCATTCCTTTAGGAAGAGTTGCTGAATTTATTCCCGAATTTAAGCCCGCTTACCAAAGTCCCAAGGTTTATCAGGAACGTTTGGTTAATCTTAATAACATCAGGCTCATCTTTGTAACGGAAAAGGTCAATGATCTGTCGAAAAAAATTGGATCCTTGTTTGTCGATCCGGACAAGGACATAAAAGATTGGTCTTTATCCTACAAGGTAATACTTAGTGATGGTGAACCTGAAAATGTATCAACCAATAGTATGGTTAAAGAAGTTACCGTCGCAGTGGATGGTGAATATCGTATCGGGAAAACAGCACACGCTTTTGGTACAAAGCTCGTGAAAAATCCTTTGCAGTAAACAAAAAAGTGTTTTTTTGTAAGTCTTTAAAAAGCAGTAATGATTAATGTTAATCCATTTTTCTTACTGCTTTTTTATTTTCCAGGAAAACTTTCTCTGTGGAGGATTGTGTGAAAATTTGTTGCATCGGCTGTGGTTACGTGGGACTTGTTGCAGCTACATGCCTTTCAGATATGGGTAATGATGTAATTTGCATTGATGTGGACAAAAACAAAATAAACAATCTGAAAAAGGGTATTATACCTATCTACGAACCCGGGTTAAAAGATATGCTGGATAGGAATACCAGAGAAAAAAGGATTGCCTTTTCAACGAAGATCAAAGAAGGGATTCAAAATTCAGAAGTTATTTTTATTGCCGTGGGAACACCTCCTGACGTTAATAATTGTGCTGACATCTCTGCTATCATTTCCGTAGCCGAGAATATTGGACAGTATATGAACGGATACAAGGTCATTGTAAACAAGAGTACGGCGCCTGTAGGAACGTTAGAAAAAATTGGAAAGGTGATAAAATCATTCCAGAATAAACGGATAAAGTATGATCTGGTTTCTAATCCTGAATTTATGAGAGAGGGAGAAGCCATCAAGGATTTCACGAATCCCGACCGGATTGTGATCGGGTTGCAGAGTGAAAAAGCAAAGCGTATTATGACGTCCATCTATAGCGGTCTTGCGAGGACAGACAAACCCATTATGTTTACTGACATTCGTAGCGCGGAACTCATCAAATATGCCAGTAATGCAATGCTCGCAACAAGAATTTCCTTTATGAACGAGATGGCACAACTCTGCGAAAAGGTGGGAGGTGACATCAAAGCCATTGCAAAAGGAATCGGATTGGACTCCAGAATCGGCCCCAGATTCCTGCAAGCAGGCGCTGGATATGGCGGCTCGTGTTTTCCCAAAGATGTCAAGGCCCTTGCCGAAATCATGAAAGCAAACGGCATAGAGGCGAAAATATTAACTGCTGTGGATGAAGTAAACGAACTGCAAAAGAGGTCCCTTATCGAAAAAATCAAGAAACTCGTACCAGTGTTGAAGGGCAAAAATATAGCTATTTGGGGACTCGCTTTTAAGCCAAAGACAGATGATATGAGGGAAGCGCCCTCCATCTTAATCATCCAACAACTGCAAGAGCTGGGCGCGAAGATAAAGGCATTCGATCCTGAGGCGCAGGAAACTGCGAAAAAGATTTTACAAGATGTAACATACTGCGACGATCCGTATTTCGCGGTGAAAGGATGCGATGCCTTGGTTATCGTAACTGAATGGAATGAATTCAGAGACCTTGACTTAAAAAAAGTCAAACGCCTGATAAAGCATCCGAATATAATCGATGGCAGAAATATATACGAGCCGTACGAAATGGAGAAACTGGGATTTAACTATATATGTGTGGGCAGGAAATATTAGCTACTTAGGCCAGGAAAGGACTGCTTTTACATTTTATCAACCGGCACATCCCCAGGAAATTGACTTGCTGCTCGCAGAGTATGCTGAGATGCGTATCCCGTAACAATTCATCGAGATTGATGTGCTTTCCTAAACCTACCTTATCCCGGAATGGAGAAATGAATTTTTCAAAACGGGAGATAAATTTGTTATTGCAACCTGTATAATTCAGTATAAAAATCTCCCCCTCCTTTTTGCACACCCTTTTTATCTCTTTTAACGTACGCAAAGGGTCAGGCACTACCGTTATTACATGAGAGGCAATGACTTTATCAAAGGTATTATCCGCAAAGGACATGGACGACGCATCCATGGTAGAGAGATTTACATGGGATAAATTATAATACTGTTTCTTACGCTCTGCTTTATCCAGCATCTCCTGACTGATATCTATTCCAACCACCCTGGTATCCTTTGGATACAAAGGCAATGATAATCCGGTTCCCACGCCAACTTCAAGTATGGTTTCGTCCGGCCTTACGTTCATCATATGAAAAGCGGAGTATCTTCCATGCTCGAAAATTTTTCCAAAAAAGGCATCATAAATCCATGAATAGAAAGAATAGACTTTTTTAATATGTTCACTCATATAATTTTTAATTGTAACAATCTATTAAAGTTTGGCAAATATCATCCTGTAGTTTCATGACCTTACTGAGATTTTTGAAATTGTTCACAAGAATTGAAAAGACAAGTATATCTCCCTGCGAGGCATCGATATATCCGGAAAGCGCTGATGTCTTTGCAATATAGCCGGTTTTTGCATGTATTTTATTTTTGTATCGCGGAGAAATCATTCGCCTCCGTAACCCTCCGTCTGTACCTGAAGCGGGCAAAGAATCCCACAGCACCTTTGCGTGCGGATGCTTACTCATATATGCAAGAAGAGTAGTTATCATTTTGGGTGAAAGCCGGTTATTTTTCGACAAACCGCATCCATCATCAATCTGATATTCCTCAGGCTGAAAACCTAATTTGGTCATAAATTCCTGGATAACCTCTGTCCCAGCCTCTAAAGTCCCTCTGCCCTTTATTTGTGCTCCCAGGGTTTTTATTATCTGTTCGGCATAAAAGTTTTGGCTCTGTTTATTCGTTACGAAAACGGTCTGTTCCATTGTAGATGTGGTTTGTGTAATTATTTCCCAATCGGGTTTAACCGAATCACTCTCATCAATCAATCGAACATTCCCATGCACTGCAATACCGTTCTTTTCGAGAATTTCCTTAAAGACAGTTGCGAGATAAAGCGCCGGATTATGTACCGTCACCCACGTCTTTTCAGGAGATGCATTGACCCAGAACTTTCCCTTGACAAACAGATGGTTCGTATCAGGTTTCCGATGGATAGAATACGTGTGTTCCTTTTTGTTGGTTGTAGAAACACAGCTATTAAAGATGGTAAAATACGAAGTGCCCGGTTCTATTAAAAGTGTTACAACTCTCCCCGGTTTTTTGTCCGGAATGACCGTGATATCGACACAATTATCATTAAAAGATAACCCACAGCTTGGGGCGCAATACCACGCCGACAACTGGTTTTGCGGCCAATCATGATTAACATACATACGATCGAATATAGTGTCGTCCGCTATGATGTCTCCCGTAATTGCACAAATACCCCGGTTTCTGACAGCCTGTGCCCAGGATTCCGGAATGGCTAAGATATTCCCTCCGTAAAATCTCCCTGAAATATTCGGATCGCCACTTCCTTTTATAATAATATCTCCGTTCAGTTCCCCTGAGGTCGCTATTCTACCATTGGTTTTAATAATTGTTTTATACTCAAAATCTGGTCCCAGATAGTCCAGGGCTGCTGAAGTGGTAAGAAGTTTCATATTGGAAGCAACACTGAATAAATCATTGCTTCGGTAATTGAAGAGGGAAGAGTTCTTTTTTAAGGAAACAATGCTAATACCGTACGACACATTTTTAAGAGATGGATTTTTTAACAGAAGAAGTTGGAGGCGATTGTTGAGATTGCCGGGATTTATTACTTTTGCTTCGAGAATGGCGGTAAAAATTGCGCCAAACATGAAGAAAAATGCAAAGGTCTGAAAACATACTCTTACATTTAACTTGAAACAATGCATAAATCTTACAGGAACGAGAAAGAAATTATTTCTTGCTTTTTGAGTACGACTTTGTTTTTTTTGGTGTGGCAATGGCAAATCGAGCTATTAATAAATTTTCTATCGTTTGCAAGACGAACAATGATTCTAAAGGTTTTGCAAGAAAAACATTTGCGCCTGCTTTCATGAAAGAAGATTCAATTCGTTTTGATTTTTGGTCACTGACCACAATAATAGGTATGTTTGGAATTATCTTTTTTATTTCGTACAGTATTTCTAAACCAGAAATCTCCTGGACCTTGGTGCTTATGATTGCAAGATCCATTTTCCTTTCCTGGAGTATGGCTAATGCCACTTGTTTATTAAGGGCAACTTCAGTTTCGTAGCCATTCTGTTCAAACAAATCCCTTAACGCATCAACTGTCTGACGTTCATCTTCTACAATCAATATCCTTACAGGAGGCATATTCCCCCTTTCACTTTCTCTTGCGGGTCTGCCATAAAGAATTCCAAAATTATCTCATGGCTCTCTGGATTTCCCTCTCTATGGTGCGTTTTTTAATATCCTCACGTTTATCAATAGTCGTCTTGCCTCTCACAAGGGCAAGTTCCACCTTTACTATACCTTCCTTAAAATATAAAGATAGTGGAACCATCGTATATCCCTTTTGTGTAACCTTCCCGATTATCTTACTGATTTCTCTTTTGTGTAAAAGCAGTTTTCTAACCCTTTTCGGCTCGTGATTTTGTCTATTCCCCTGTTTATATTGTCCAATATGCATTTCGTGAATAAAAACTTCTCCATTATCAATGTGAGCAAAGCTTTCATTGATACTTACATCCTTATTCCGGATCGATTTGACTTCTGTTCCTGTAAGCACAATGCCCGCCTCAAACTTTTCCAGAATTTCATATTGGAAATACGCTTTTCTGTTCTTGGCAATAATTTCCATTTTATACTACCAAATAAATAATTGTCAAATAACCAAAAATAATGGGGAATCGTAACAGATTGTCAACAGTAATGCAAGGTCAATTTATTAAAATTCCATTGACTTGACTATTTTTATTCTTTAAAATCATTGCTCTCGATTTCTTATCAGCCGAAGTGGCGGAATTGGCAGACGCGCTAGATTCAGGGTCTAGTCCCGGCAACGGGGTCAGGGTTCAACTCCCTGCTTCGGCATTTTTTAACATTTTAATTTACAGATACTTACAACTTTTCAACATTCGAAAATACCGTCGCCAATGTGTCACCAATTTCTGTAAATAGTCTTTTCCTGTTAAATTTTCCTTTTTAATTCTCTGTGGAATATTGTGCGATTTTTTATTGGAGACTTTCTAGAGAAAGGAGACATTAAAATGGAACCAATTTGGAATATGTCAATGAAAATTAGACACTTTTTTAAATAATTTAGACTCTAAAGGCAGAGTCTAATCTTGTTTTGGTTGATTAATCCAGGCAGCCATAGGCATACATGGCGGTATACCTCTGAATCGTTCAGGGTGATTTTCAAAGGCGGTTTTTAAGACAAGACTCCATTCTTTCATAATTTGGTCCGTACGTCCATAGTGGACGTCTTCCGGTTTCAAAAGTCCGATGCCGGAATGATGATGTCCTCTATTGTACCAGGTAAAGAAGTTCTTACAAAAGACCCTGGCATCCTCAATTGAGCCGAAATTATCCGGAAAATCCGGCCCGTAATTGAGGGTTTTAAATGTGACTCCGAGTAGGGGGTTGTCGTTACTGACGTAAGGACGAGAATGGCTTTTTGTTATTCCCAGATCAGACAGAAGAAACGCCACAGGCTTGGATGTCATGCTTGGGCCGCGATCAGCGTGGATCACCAGTTGTTCAGGCTTGATAGCCTGTTTTTTACAGGTATCAGCGATAAGCCGTTGTGCCAATATGGCCTGTTCACGGTGCGCAACCATCTATCCGACCACATAACGGCTGAAGATGTCGAGAATGACATAGAGATAGAAATATGTCCGCTTTGCAGGTCCTCTGAGTTTTGTTATATCCCATGACCATACCTGATTAGAAGCCGTTGCCAGAAGCTCCGGCTTCTGGTAATTGGGTCTGAGCGCCTGGTTTCTTCTTTCACGTACTTCACCATGTTTTTTCAGGATACGGTACATGGTTCTCGTGGAACACAGGTAGGTTCCTTCATCAAGCAAAGTTGCATACATCTCATGCGGGGCCTTATCAAGAAAGCGTTCGCTATGGAAGATATCAAGAACCGATTGCTGTTCCTGCTCTGACAATGCCAGTGGAGGCGTCGAAGATACCCTTTTGCAAGAAAGGTCTTTTTTGCACTTTTGGTAGTAATAATAACTCGCTCTTGGGATACCCAGTGCCTTGCAGGCCTTTTTGATGCACACATGTTGAGCAAGAGATTCGGCGGCGCGCATCATATCTTCTCTCCTGTTGTACCCAGTGGTCTCCGAAGTATTTCCGAGAGTTTTTTTTGGACGTCAATAATAGTTTCTGCCTGTTTGAGTTTCTCTTTAAGTTGACGGTTTTCTTTTTCCAGTTCAGCAATACGACGATCGGAGGGGTCGATATTTTTCGCCTTTGAGCCGCGATGTTTTGGGGAAAGCGATTCCAGGGCGCCTTTCTCCTGTTGACAACGCCATGTGGTGAGATTGGACGAGTAGAGTCCTTCACGGCGTAAAAGCGCCCCAATTTGACCCTGTGTAGCACATGTCTCCGCCTCTTGAAGAATGCGGAGTTTATATGCTGCGGTGAATTTCCGGCGAACAGCCTTCTCTGTTACCTCAGGATCAGGAAAATGACCAGGTTGGGTTGCACTGTCTGTGGAAACTCCAGTCGCCCTGCGGGCTCCTCCCGTTTCCACAGACAGGTTATCTGTTTTTAGACTTATTGGACTACTATTTTTCATAGATCTTCTCCTTCCCACCCTACACTAAACTATATATGGGAAAGTGTCCAACTATTATTGGCACAGAGGTATATTGTACATTAATAACCGTGCAAATGGAGAGCATTCCAGATTAAAAAATAAAGCGGAGAGTATCCCTTAAGGGACACCAGTAACAATGCCCTTTTAGGGCTAGTGAGCCACTAGCTACGCTGGTAGTACTGACTTGATGCTAAGGAATTTTAAAGTAGATTGTTCTTATCATGTCATTCCCACGAAAGTGGGAATCCCGACGCTTTTTATCTGGATTCCCGTTTACACAGGAATAACAGAAAAAGGTAATGTCGTTTTGTTTTGCAGAGCAAAACAAAACCTAATTTAATATCAAAGATTTATTAGTCTAAGAAGGAGGGACTAAATGAACATTCTTGTTTCCGGCTCATTGGCTTACGACAGGATTATGGACTTTCCGGGAAAATTTTCTGACCACATACTTCCAGACAAGATTCACATGCTCAACGTATGTTTTATGATAAACGGTTTAATGGAGAATTTTGGAGGCACAGCCGGCAATATTGCTTACGCACTTTCGCTGCTTGGTGAAGATCCAACCATAATAGCCACCGGAGGACGCGACTTTGAACCTTACAGAAACTGGCTAAAAAAGAATAAAATTTCCACAGAGCACATTAAAATTATCAATACGGAACTCACTGCCGGTGCATATATAACGACTGATCAATCAGACAATCAGATAACCGCATTTAATCCCGGCGCGATGAAATTCAATTCCGAAGTTAATTTTGATTTCGTGATACCCGAAAAGACCCTTGCGATAGTTGCACCGGGAAATCTGGGCGACATGGTTAATTTTTCAACTCTCTATAAAAAGAAAGGGATTGATTACATATTTGATCCCGGGCAATCCCTTCCTGCCTGGACACAAGAGCTTTTGACGGAGATGATACATGGTTCAAAAATCCTGATCTGTAATGACTATGAGCAGCAGTTAATTCAGGAAAAAACCTCCATGTCGATCGACGATATTTTAGAAAAGACCAAAACACTCATCGTAACAAAAGGAGAATTTGGTTCCGTTATCATGGTTAAAGAAAATAACAAAATCAGAAGCATTGATATTCCCGTTGCCAAGGCGGAACAGATAAATGACCCTACCGGGGCCGGTGATGCTTACAGGGCTGGGTTAATCAAGGGGCTCATGGTATCAAAAAATAATGTCGTTCATGCCGCGAAAATAGGGGCCGTTTGTGCTGCCTATTGCGTAGAAGTATATGGGCCCCAAAATTTTCATTTTACCCCCGAATCATTTAATAAACGTTTTGGATCCGTTTTTGGGGAAAGGGCTTTCTAAACGGACAGCAAACAGTAAAACAAAAAATGAATCGCGGTCGTGAATCTCTGGTCAATAACCTTACACGCCTTTATTGTTGGTCCGTCATCTACTGCCATTGCACAATCAAGTCTTCTCGCCAACCAGAGAGCTTCGGTCTCCCCGGCTTCTATCCAGAAATCACGCCGAATCTTTTTAATCTTTTCTGCCCTTTTCTATAGCTTACTGCCTCCTGTAAGTATTGTCCATTTTCGTTATTGCATCCCAGACAACTTCACTTCTATTCTTTTTTAATTCTTTTAATATCTTATCTATTTCTTCAAAATGAACGCAAATTTACCCGTATCCCCCTGCAAACCGGTAGCAGTTTAGTATTGCCGGGTTGCTTCGGTTTCTTTTATGGGGCGTTGGAATTGATCGCTCCCAAGTTCAGCAGTAAAGCGCACATCTCCGGATGCAATGGACTTGACAACAATTTGCCATTTGGCCGTATCCTTCGGGGATAGCGTGGCCAGAGGATCCGTTACAATGGTATTTCCTTGCGCTTGGCCATTCGTTGCGCCGACGCACGACACGAACTGCTGGCTGGGTTCGAGTGTGCAAACGATTTTTACGTTGGTGAGCGTGGTCGAACCTTGATTGATCACACGAAGTTCGTAGGTGTCTTGATGGCCAACTTCAATGGGGTCCTCAAGGTCAATAACTTCAAAAAGAACCGCCGGTATGCCTGAGACGCGGGTGCGCACCATGTTTCCACCGGCTGGGCGACAACTCCACGTGCGGAGGATTCAAACGTCAGGGAACCGGATTGCTGCACATTGAAGTTTGCGCAGAGTTGTTTGCTTGACCCGGGTACAAGATTGGAGATGCGCCAGACCACGCGACGCGCAGCTGCGTTGGTTTCGCCGGTTGATCTGACAAATATCGCACCTCTGGGGACCGGTAGCTTTACGGTGACCAACTCGTCCGGTGCATCACCGATATTCTTTACCGTCAGACAAACTTTCACCGGACGGTTAACAGTAACAGCGTCCGGCGCGTTGCACTCGATTATCAGGACAGGAGCGCGCTGGTCCGGGCCAAGGTCTTCGACCCAGAAATTGCAACAGAGCTTAGGCGTTACACAACGGTAACGACGGCCTTTTGAATAAAAAGAGAATTCATATGCGTCGATCGGCTCATTGCCCATCCAAAGTACATCACGGTGCAGAATTAATTCGCCGTTCTTGCGTGCGGACATAGCCGGCAAACGGGCACCGATGGGTATCTGCAATGGTGTAATCGGCGCGGTTGCTGCAGCGAGGTAAAAATCCTCAATGTCGCCCTGCCAGCCGTCGCATAGGCTTACAATAACAGCAATATCGGCCCTGAGCTCTTCCGAGGAAAACCGATTACGCAGATCCTCCGGTGTGTGGATTGGGTCGGCAAAACGTGTGGTGGGATGACCCAATCGGCGTGCAATGTGTTGAGCATAAAGTGACGAGGACAACACTATTATCAGCACTATCAATGATAAAATGTATGTGAACAGCTTCTTGAACAGAAAAATCTGCAGTTGACTTGGATGTCTTCCCAATTTTTTGCAAATCATAATTTAGAGCAATTTTATCTGAATGGTTTGGGTATTGTTATTTGTTCCTTTTTCGTTATCGTTGCCATAATCTTGCCTCTATAGTTAATATTACCTGAATTATAGTTTTACTTATCTAAAAGTCAATCATCAGTTACATTTCCGGCAGAAGGATGCTGATCTGAACACCAGGGAAATGGGTGAGATTGAGTTCTCTCTCTTTCCCCCAAGCCCATTGAGGAATTATGGAGAGTTTTGCAGTTCCCGAGCGGATGGAGCGTTTGCCGTTCCATTGATTGACAAAACGCCTTACGGCGGTAAGGCCGTGACCTCTTCCTTTTTCAGCATGTCGTAACACGCCGTGACGCAAGGCCTTTTCAATGGCACCAAGGTCATATTTCAATGAAAACCCCTCAGATATTTTTCTGTTATCTGCGGTTTCGACGGCTTAAGCGCGAAATAATCACCAGCAAATCTGAAGAAATCCGCCCGTTCAAGGTATTTGATGACTTCTTCTGATTTTGGAAGACGCAGGGTTTTTTGAACATTACCTTTTTTAAGAAGTTCTCCCAACCCGAGAAGGCCAACCATACCATAGGGATCAATAAAGGTTATTTCCTGGAGGTCGATTTCCTGCGATTTTTCAATACTATACAGCGACTATTCGAAGGTGTCTTCCGTTATGAGTGTCAAGGGTAAAGAGGTATGTATCTGCCCCATTGAGGAAAATAAAAAAGTAAATGTCGGTATTAAAGAAGGAATAATAAAAATTGAGTATCTAAAAACCATACTTATGACACTTTAATGTTGATTTTTAAAATCGTTCGGCTGAACGTTCACGGCGAAATCTCACATCATAGTTCGTAAATCGTACTTCTTTAAAGCTGGCAAGCACTACTTCATTTCTTTCGGTTCGATCAATACACCTTCAGACCAATTAATGACAGACCCGATGTCAACGGGTTCGCCGCCAATGGTCATTTTGTGTTGCCGTCCTTCCAGTAACTTTTTCTCTTCGCCCTCTAATAATAATGTAGCCTCACCCTTTACAGCCGTCACGATGGTAACAAAATCCCTTGCCTGGATATTCAAAGTGCCCTTATTTGTTTTAATCCGTCCGTTCGGGGTATCAATTTCTAATGGCACTTCTGATTCCTTTACAGAAATGAGGACTTGCCCGGATTTCAGCTGTATTTTCAACGGGTCGATAAAATGCACTTCGGTATTTGAGTCCATACCCAGATCGATACCTTTCTTTGTGGATAAGGCAGTCCTTCCCTCGCTACCGGTTTTTAGGGTAATACCACTCTGGAAACTGGTATGGTTTGATACTTTATTCCATTCCTTACCTTCCGGATACAAAAAATGAATTTCACCATGTGTTTGTACCAGATTGATTTCTCCGCCCTTATGCGTCAAATAAAAAAATACTGCAACTACGAGTAACGATCCACACCCAACAATCGAACCTAAGTAGACAAATCCCTTTCGTGTGGGTCTGGCAATAAGTATTCCCAACTCATAGAGGACGATCATGGGAACGGCTGTCATGGTCTGCGTAAAAGGGTCCGGTGGCGTGACAATGGCGGCAATAATGAATATTACCAGAATGGCATACTTTCGCCACTTTATAAACTTATCCGGTGTAACAAATCCGATCCTGGAAAGGAGCAGCATAACGAGCGGTAACTGGAATACCAATCCCAACGCCACGGTCAGCAGGAAAACAAATGAGACGTAATCCTTCATGGTGATGATGGGTTGAATACCCGGACCAAGGATACCGATCAGGAATTGCAGACCAAAAGGGATGAGCAAAAAATACCCGAAAAGCCCCCCCACCACAAATGCCACATACGAGACTGGGAGAAATAAAAGCACATACCTCTGCTCTCTTTTATAGAGTCCTACGCTCACAAATTTCCATATCTGATAAATGACAAACGGATAGGCCAGGAAAACTGATGTTATAAAACACAGCTTCATGTAGGCATAGAAACCCTCCTGGTAACTGAGTACCTGCAACTCAGTTGACAAACCGACCTTTTCCATGGCAAACTTATGGGGTCTTTTCGCCATATCCAGTATCTGTACCTTGAAAAACCAGCACAATATGAAACAAAAAACAATGGCGATAATGGAATAGACAACCCGCCGCCGCAACTCTTCCAGATGTGCACCTAATGACATCCGGATATTTTCAATTTCACTTGTTACTTCGTCTGTCTCTGTCTTTTCCACACCAGATCCTCATTGGATTTTGTCGATTTCACACTTATTATCTTTGATAATCGCGACAAAAATAAAGATTTTATAATACAGCCCTCTCCTTGAAATTACAAGAAACAATTCATCGGGCTGTTTCGGTTCAATCGGGGACGATTGAACCAGCGGAGGAAAATGAAGAAACTGTACTACCTTACAAATATTACTATCACGCAATTATTGAAATTTTTAGGGGAAATATAGCCAAAGGTATGAGAGAGTTAAGCAGGGTATATACAGGACGTTCGATAAAGAATTGAAAGAGGATTTTTCGTGTGTGTTAAAACTGATAGCTCAATCCAACAAAAAATGTTCGTCCGGGTCTGGGGAGATCGTCCGGTATAGCCATGGGCCCCGGGTCGCTATAGTCCTTGTCGAGCAGGTTAAACACCGTCCCCTGCACCTCCATGGTCTTAAAGAACTCTTTTGCAATGATCGAAAGATTAAGCAGTGCATAAGCCGGCAAGTCGTCCCTGGGGTTATCATCTTTCCGGGAACGGGTCCCGCTGACGAAGGTGCTCAGGTTGGTATTGATATACTTCCAATAATGCACGTTCATACCAAAATTGCCCTTGTGCTGAGCAACGGATGGCAGATCGTTTCCGTGATTATCTTCCGGATTTTGGAAGGTATAATTCATAAAGACATAATTATCTTTTGTTATATCCACCCTGGTCTCCATCTCAACACCCTGGACATGGGCATCCCCAAAATTTTCAAAACGTGCGGGTTCATTAGCAGATTCAGCAGTACGTAAGACAATGAGGTCCTCGATGTCATTATAGAAATAATTAACACTGCTGGTAACATGTTTGTTAAACTGGTAACTTAATCCAACCTCGTATGTTCGAATCGTTTCAGGATCTAAATCCTTATTTCCCTCAATAGCAGGCTGGTTGGTGGTAAACATCTCTTGAAAATTAGGTGGGCGAAAGGCCTCTCCGTAAAGCAGTTTTAGTGATGCGTTCTTCATAAATGCCCATGTTAAACCCGAACGTGGACTGGTCGCACCGCCAAAATCACTGTATTGATCATGCCTTGCCCCCCAGGGTGAGGTGTAAGGTATCAGTAATGTCCCAGGTATCCTGCAGATAAACCAACCATATCCTTCGTGTAGCTTCTTCCAAAAAGGGATAAGAATCCGAAAAATTCTGGATAGAATCCAGAGGCTCCAGTGTTACTGGATGAAAATTGCTCAAAAAATGGACATTGGTTTGATTGATCAAACGATATTCCAGTCCCAGGGTAATGATATTTCCATCGAACAATTTATAATCAAAGGGAATCTCTGTACCGACAATCTTCTCAATCACCTTGCCGTTTCCAATAAGTCCATCGGGATAACGAGTATCGGGGAATCCGTCACCGTTCCTATCCAGAGTTCCACCCTCCGGTAATGATTCAATGTAAATATTGTCATCAAATTGATCATAATAGACCCTGGGTTTTACGGTAAATCTTTCCTCAAAGGTTTTCCTGTACCCGGCATCAACAAAGACATAGTTAGTTTCCACATCAGACTCGTCATTCAGAGCAAATTGAGGACCGATAAAAGGTCCCTTATTTTTATTAATGTATAACCCCTCAACGTAGAAATCTTTGTATGTAACTCTTAGGTTCAGGTCGTATTCCTGCCTCCCGTCATGCACCCTTCCCGGAGCCTGGGAGGCTGCCGGGAAATTGAAAGGAGGAGGTAAAGAAGAACTGATGTTATCATTTATTGTTTGTCTATCCCTCTCGACAATACCATCAAAACCGGTGGTCTGCCTGTAACGGGCCATCCCGGAGAACTCGACCTTGCCGCATGTCTTACCAAACACAACATTTTCCTCGTACGTATCGAAACTCCCGTAACCACTACTCAGCTTTACGCCGTCAATATCCTTCGCATCTATCGTAATAATATTTACGACCGCTAAAAACGCATTTTCACCATAAACAGCGGAACCCGGGCCACGGATGATTTCTATCTTTTTTATATTTTCCAGGGGGAAATCGTCAAATAAAGTAAATGCCCCCGCCGCTGAAAGGATTATTTACGAGATGTCCATTAAGCATCACCCGTATTTTCTCTGAACCTATTAGTCCCCGCACGTTGGGGACTACAGCCCCAAAGGAATCATCCTTTAAAATTTCAAATCCCGGTACCGTCCTTAAAATTTCTACAAAGGTGCGATACCCCAAATTCTTAATGTCCCGGACGGTAATTACGGTAACAATGCTGGGAGCCTTGCCGATGGGGCTTTCGTGTCTTGTAGCAATTGCTACTTCCTCCCCAAATCCAAACCAGATGGCTTCGGTTACGAGTTCTTCCGCAACGGCAGCCTCCACATCACGTGTATGTTTCTCCTTTTTGCTGGAGGTGGTTTCAACTGACCGGGTTGTTCCCAATATCAAAGTTGAGGACGTGTCTGTGCCTTCGGCGAGAATTTTGGGTGAAATAAAAGGAACGACGCTTAGGAGTAAAATGCCTGATGACAAGAAGAACGGAAACAGACCATTTGTTGTCCATTTGGTCATGGGGCATGCTCCCTAAGACATTATTGATAGGTTCGCTCCGCTTAATCCAACGATGAACAAAAAAACCAGTTAGCTAATTCGCTTTTTTCGCATCATATCCTTTATGAAAAATGCTGCCAATGAAAAACCTTGTCATTTCAGAATTTCTGCAGCTACCAGGAATTACTGCATTTACTTTTGGTAACAATTTAGTTTTTGAAAAACCCCAATAAATTAGTTCGCATCGATAAGCGAACTGAAGTTCGCACTACAATCGCGACTTTGAATTCCTTATCTTCGGCGACTTTTTGGGAGAAAAAGGTAGGAGCCGTCTCCTGACGGCGATTGGTAATTCACAACGGCTTGCAAGCGCCACAAGTCGCCAACAGGAGACGGCTCCTACCTGTATAACTTTGAAATTTCTTGTACGTGAACTTATCGCCTGCTGCGGACTCTTTTCTCCCACAAGATATGACACAATTTGTACCTCTGTGTTCATTTATTATTTACCCACCCCTGCCCCTCCCAAGAGGGGAATAAATGAAATCCCCTCTCGGGAGGGGTAAGGGGTGGGTTCTTCATCGGATAATTTCAACATTGGTAAATTGGGTTGAGGTACAACTCGAAGAGAAAGCAAAGCTCAACCCTCCCATTCCCTGTTTGTGCCGGCAGGGCAGACAGGCCGCCTTTCCACAAACCCGCATTAAAAAAATGAAAATTCCTATACTATCAAGTTAGTCCCCCTTAGCAAAGGGGAATTCAGGGGGTTGTTACCCTTTTCAAGGGGGATTTGGTTGTAGCTATGCTGTACCGGGTGATCCTGTGGTTTATTTTTTTACTGCATCTTCAATGTTCTTTAAACGCTGTAATTTCAACGCTTCGTCCCGGATACGGGTCACATTGCCCATCGTTTTGGCAGTGCCCCACCACCAGCTGATGTCCTGCTGGGCATGGGCGGTGCCCTTGTATCCCTGCAGGTGGTTCCAGAACCACATTTCCACATACTCCCGTTCTACACCACTTGGATTCCCGTCGTTCCGGGTAAATATGGCATAGGCGCCAAGAACCGGACCAAGAACCGGCAAGTGGCCACTGGTCTTTTTAAAAAGGCTATAAACTTCGGTACCTAATTTCTCTGGACCAAGCACCTTGACGATTAAATCACTTAAGGGAAACGGTGGTCTTTCCTCCGGAGACGGTTTAACCATATCTTTGGCAAAGAGCTCTTCCACAATGAGCTGTGCCTCATCAATCCTCCGCCATGATTCAAACATGTATTGATCCAGAGAATCAAGCCACATATCAGAAAACCTGATGCTATGACACCTTGCACACATTTCTATCCACTGGCGGCGTTTCTCCTTGCTTTCTGCTGAGTATATTTCAAGTTTCTTATCCATGGGTGGTATTTTTATGCCATACGGAAAATCCTTCAGTCCGGATTTAAACTCTACTTCTTTGGGAGGAATGACACCCATGCGCCATATGCCCTTGGTTTCTACATTCATCTCCCACCGCCCATCACCCACATACATATGGCAGTACTGGCAGGTCGGGGCAAGGTAATCTTTACCGGGGATCACATCAGAGAGATTCTTTTCCCAATCCCACAGTTCTCCGGTCGTATGATATATCACACCCCATTTGGAATGTTCGTAACTCTCCCAGTCAGGGTGGTCTGGCCCCATATGACAGCCTGAACATGCCTCGGGACGGCGTGCCTCAGCAGCCGAAAAGCGATGCCGGCTGTGGCAGTCGTCGCATGATGACATATTCTGATGACACTGGTCACATCCCACCATAGAGTACCCTTCACCACGTCTATAAAGTTCAACATACCACGGAACGGATACACTTCCCTCCCAGCTGTGAGGATGGCTCGGTTTTCCATACTCCCTCCCTTTTGCAAACTCCTGTGCCTGTTTCGGATGGCATGCGCCACATGAATTATCGACTGTTGGCATAAAAAGATTCTCATGATCATCACCATGACAATAGGAGCAGTAAACACCATCCTTTGTCCCCGGCTTCCAGTTGTTCAGTTCCTTACCGATCAGTTCCTCGATTTCCCGGGTCTCTGCGGCGACTTCCGGGTTCTTCCTGGGATTGGCATGATTGGACACCTTCCACTCATTCACAATGCCAGGCGAGGATTCCTCGTGGCATTCAACACACTGGTCAGGTCTGTACTTTTCCAGGAGCCTTTTATAATCCTGGCTATCAGGCGGAAGATAATGTCTGGCTGGATTAAAATAGGTGTACAAAGGGATCGGTTTATAAAATTCGCCCCAGGGGCCGTCACCCTGGCTTAGTCCGACAAACTCTTCATACAGGCTTTTCAATAATGGATCCTGGTATGTCAAAGACCCCGGTAACGTTTCAAGGGTAGGAGGGGGACTTTCAGAAGGAGGCGCTTGAAATGCGATTCCACTCCCCGCCTCGACTGGCGGAATGGGGAACTCAGGGAGCGCTTGAGCCCGGGGGATATTCCTGCCCCCCCCAGAAGGGGAAGACGTTCCCTTCATCGTTATTTTTGGCTCTCCCTTTTCCACCACGAAAATCCCAAACATGCCATTCATCATGTGCTCATGGAAGTGACAGTGAAACGCCCAGTTGCCTGGTCCGACATCTTCACCGGCAATAAAATCTAGGACATAGGAAGTAAACGGTACCAGACCGATGTTATCGATAAGCTGCCCACTGGCCCGATCTACCCAGCGGTGGCCGTGGGTGTGAAAGGTATGCTCCTCCTCTGCAGAATTTATGAGATGAAACCGTACCTTCTCTCCCATCTTTGCCTTCCAGAGCAGACCAGGGAAGGCGGAACTGTCCCCTTTCATAAACTCCATATCCCCTGATTTGTCATTAAAGGTTTCATATTCCTGCCCATTGACATGAAATGTATGCATGAAGACGACAAACTCTTTGTCTGGAGGGTTAGCGTCACCCCCTTTCGGTTCTACAATGAGTGCGCCCCATAATCCCCTATATAATCCCTCTTCTCCTCCTTTTTCAAATGCGTGGGTATGATAAAACCACGTACCCGGTGTACCTGTGGTGTCCCATTCAAAGGTTCTTGAATTCCCTGGCTCCACGATACTCGTGGGATTTCCTGCAATATGGGCGCCATCATTGGCTACGGTATATTTTACTCCATGTGGATGCACGGAGGCAGGAACGGTTAGCTTATTGGTGAGATGGATTCTGATCTTTGTCCCTTCTCTCACCTTGATGGTGGGACCCGGTACGGTGGGTTTTTCTCCCTTCAGACAATACCCCCAGCCATCAAAGAATATCCCGGGTCTGAGTTCTATCGCTACAGGCCTGGCCTCCATCTCCAGGTCAACGATTCCATCCTTTCCAGCAAGGCAGGGAATCTCAGCGTATCCATATCGAAACCAGAGGGAAAGGAGTGCAAACACTACTATTAAGTAAGTCCCTAACTTAACAAACATGACTTACTCCACTGTGCAGATGGCTTGAGGGCATTTAATTCTGAGCGCCGAACTCCCTACAACTCTGAATCGGTGATTCAAATCCTGGGGACCCCAATACTCTACTGTATAATTTGTTCCTACGGCCAGATCCAGGTTCTGCCTCCCCGTTGCTACTACGAGCGCAACGTCCTTTTTCAGTACAGGACTTTGATATACACCACCTTTCACCAGCTCTTTTACACCGTCTATTTCTAATTTTCCTGTACGCTCATAAACCTTATGGAGGAGGGCATAAAGCCTTGGGTTTACTACAAGGGCATAAGGGGGAAGAAAACCGGCGCTTCTCAGTTTCTCCACAGCCGATACGACATCCTGAAAACCATTTCCTATCACCGACCAGTCACCGAGCTTCAGGATATTCCTCCCAGGAGCATTCAAAAGTCCTGCCATATTCATCTCTGGGCAACCATTAAATATAAGATCGTCCTCCCTGACAGCGGCAGCAACAGCCGCACCAATCGCCGCACTTACATCCAACGGTATCTCGCATTTTTTGCTGGCCTCTATATCCCGCCAGAAGAGCCAAAAGTCTTTGTAAATAAGAGGTATATGGGCAATATCTCTCTTTAAAGAGTGAATGGCTTCATTGCCCTCACCGAGCATATCAACACTGGCCCAGGAAGGAATACCGTAGGTATCCAGAGGAACACATTGGGCACCTGTCCCGAGGGGGCCGTAAACTCCAAGAAACTTCCTTCCCACAAGATGACTCTCAATTGTCTCATGGACCGCACGTTGCATCTTCTCCCAATCTTCATGTCCAAGATGCACTTCTGAAGTAATTCCCGCAAACCCTGGCTCCTTCATCCCGGAGCGTATATCTCCTTGCGGACACGCACCAGGTGCTTCTCCCATCTTTCTGTAATCAGGCGGGGCCACTGGCGTTGTATGGCACACAAGACAGCCCTGCTTCAAATATTCACAATTCTTATGTTCCTTTCTCAATTCCTGTGAAGTGTGACACGAAAGGCAATCGTCTTCTTTCGCACACGCTGCAAAAACAGACGAATCCAATTGTGGAAGGCAAAACATCGCGAGCAGGGCAACAACCCCTGTCAAACCATGAAATGTTTTAAATTTATTTGCCGCACCCATAATCTTTCCTCCTTTTTAGAATTTTTATCCAGGATATTAGACAAGTTGTTATGCTCCCAGGTTAGTTTTAATTTTATTGAATCGCAAACTTTACACTATTTAAGACGTGTAACTGAATGATTTGCCTATAATTACATCAATTTATGATAATCAATTCATAATTTGTTTACATTCGAGTTAAGAATAATCACTAATAAGTTGATCCAACTTGCAATAGAAATGCCAATGGATAGAAACTACAAACCAACACGAAAATGAATAGCCTTTGAAGGTCAACATCCTTTTTAAGACTTCTTTACGGGTTTAAAGATACCCCTACCTTGTGTGATTCATAATCATTTTCTTCCAGGGGAATCACATATCCGTTTCTTGCTGCAAATTCCAGGGTGCCCTTTGGGAGGAAACGATAGATAAGTCTGGCTGTTATGGTAATTTTGCTGGTATCAATTGTTTGAAACTCATAATGTGTAGTGTCTGTTTGGTTTGCCTTAATTCGTGTATCGTACAACTCTTCCACAGCATGGGCATACAAGATGTCATAGAAAAAGGGGCTGAGTTCGTCGTTGTCTACTATCATTCTATTGTGTTTCATAAAGATCTTCCCTGGTTTTCCCGCATAATCCCCTTTACCTTCATAGTAACCGTCAGGAAAATTTCCACCCGGTGTGTCTATGACCTGATCGTTGCTTTGAGAAAGAACGGTTCCCGATTGAGTTGCCTCCACAAGCAGAACAACATTTCTCTGGGTCACTCCCGAAGGATAGGTGTGCCCTGTATGGGAGTTTATGAGGTTTACATCAAAACTCAGGATACCATCCTCTACCTTTGTGTCGGTAACCGTAAGATCTACTGCCCAATCCAGATACCTTTTCCTCTTCCCCGCTGTCAGATTCTGGTTGGTTCCTTCAAAACGGTGGGGATAGATTGTTCTGGGATCACGTTTAGTAGCGTACTTTCTTTTCTCTTCCGAAATCATGAAAAAGGGGTCGGTAATTTCTCTATAATCTGCAATTGACTTACCAATGGTTGGATCCGGCGGCGGATCCTTCATGTGGCAATCCTGGCATTGCAGTACCTTTCCCACGTAATTGTTTACGGGATAATCTTCTTCCAGTCCGCTGTATCCGCTAAAACGCCATTCCCGGTAAGTGTCCTCACTCCAGAGGATGCGTTCAATTGCATCGCCCTTCGGCTGGTTATTCCCGTCTAAGGGTTGCAGATAGAGTTTCCTGGCATCCTGATGGCAGGGTGAGCATATTTCACTTTTTTTAAACTGAGCGGCATAGGATGCCTGCATGCTCTTATAGATGACATCGTCAAATGGCCCAAACATGACCTTGCCCTCCCGAGATGATTCAAGTAATGGGTCAGGGCGCAAGAGATTTACCTTATAATTTACCCCCGGTTCTGTCCAATACTCTTCCTCATCACGAACCGAATGCATTTTATGACAAAAATCGCAGTGAACACCCTGTTTGTCTACAAAGGAGAGTTTATCTACGTCAGTCAGTATCCCTGCCCGCATATCCCATAACGGAGTGACACCATCGCCCTGTACCTTCGATGCGTAGGATGGCGAATGACAGTCAGCGCAATCGTGGATATGTCCCGCATCTCCCAGAATCATGTATCGCCCTGTAGCATCTTCAAATATCTTTCCCTTATCGCCCACAAATGCAGGGTTTGGGTCATTAAAGATGGAAGGGTCCGTAAAATTGGCACGGTCACCGGTGACATACCATGCCGTGTAGAGGAGAAAGACAAGCTGGTTAATGGGATTAACAGCCGCATATGCCATATCACTGTCTTGCCAGTCATTGTAAATAGTACTGTGACACTTTTCGCATGATTTGGAGGATCGGTATTCGTATGATGGATGATCTTCCGCCGAAACGAGGGAAAGGGTAATGGTAACACTGTTGTTGTGCCCCAGGGTTATTTCTTTGCCTGCATTTTTATAACCTTCCTTACCTGCGGTGATCACAATAACCTGACCGGAAATACCTTCATAATCTATGGCAAAATTTCCATTCTCACCGGAAAGGATAAATTTGTCGTCTTCTTGTGGGTAATAACTGATATCATCTGTGTTAATATCCGCAACGCCTTGAATCCGCACACGTGCGTTGGTGAGGGTTCCTGTACCTTTATCCGATATTTTTTCATAAATGGTTCCTGTTAAAGTCCACTTTCCAGTGTTGCCAATAACAAAGCGGTCTTTCCTTTTAATTTCATCCTTTGCGTTTTTCCCGCGCAAGGTTATGTGAATGGTTATCTTGTCACCGATGGGGTAATTTTCGAGGGGTGCAAGGCCGGTAAAGGCTGTCAGGTCAGAGTTCCAAATCAATGGATATTTGGTTTTATTTTTTGTCTGATGAGATTTTAAGGTAAAGAACGATTTTTTTATTTCCCGGTAATCAAGAATATTCTGCGTTACCTGGACGTAAAGGGTATCAGTCGTAAGAAAGGCATGATCATCTGTTGAGTAATCTGCATTTCTGCTGAGGACGTGTGACACGCCTGCAAAGGAGTTTTTACAGAATAAGGATATGGTTATTATAAAAAGAATGAGGATAAGTATTTTTTTATAGTATTTCATAAGTTTTCCTTGCATAGGAATTTCATTTTATTTAAACGGTTTTATTGCTTGTTTCCTAACTGAGTTTGAGACAAGCAATAAAAAAGCCGCTGCCAAAAGCGGCTTAATTCAATAGTATAGGAATTTCAAACTTTTCGCCCCCCCTTAATCCCCTTCACTGAGGGGGACAGACAACTGTCCCCCGCTGGCGGGGGGAAGGGGGGTGGAATTTTGCCGTAAAAAGGTGTACGTGTAAGTCGCCGAAGGCCTAATTCAAGAGAGCTTGCAATCCAACTTTTCTCAATTGTTGCTGACACTCCTTCATTTTTTGATAAATAGATGACCATGACCTTTTTGCATAAACAACGGGAATTCTTCTGTTCTCGGCAAGATTCTTTATTTTGTGGGCAAGGTTATGATTCACAAAATCGTACAGCACAATAATAAAATCCATGGTTTCCGGAATTCCATCCCGAATCTTCTGCCCGCTTCTGCCCGTTACGTGTCGAATCTCCGTAACCCCGATTTTATCAAGCTCCTTTGGGATACTTCCTAAATGGTCTCCCCCGACAATAAGTACAGACATTTTCTACCTCCTCTTGAAAAAGGTTTCTCGGCTCTGCCTGGAGCGGAGTCGAAGTGTGACAGAAAACCTCAACATTTAAATTTGCAGAATATTTTGATTGTGAGACTCAGTCTCAGCTAATATAAACAAAAATTATGAGATGTCAATAAAAAAATTTCTTTAATTCTTATCAAAACATTTTTTGAGAATCATGTTGTTGTCTGATTCGGACTTCAATGTTTCCCGTCCCTTCTATCTTGACAAAGGCCTATGACATGATTATGCTATTAGCATTGCGGAGGAAGAAGGTATCTCATTGACTTTGTTTCATAACGTAATAATCTTGTATTTCATTTTCAGAGGAGGAAACGGACGATGAAGATCAGTTATGTGTTGGCAGGATTCGTAGCTATTTTTCTGTTATTGGGTGTCTCCAATGCCGTTTTTGCCAGTCCTGCCTGGTCAATCGAAGGTGAGTATTTTGAGGGATGTACCTGTAATCCTGGTTGTCCGTGTTTGTTTGGAAGTGAACCGACCCATAATAAAACGTGTAAGATTAGCGGTGTCTTTCATATTAAAAAGGGGAATTACGGGCAATATACATTAGATGGTCAGACCGTTATCGGCATAACAGATTTGACAGCGAGAGCGGACAAGAATTGGATTGTTTTTTACCTTGATGAAAAGGCCGCAGCCGTCCAGAAAAACGCATTACTGGACATTTTTCAAAACAATGTATTCGGCTTTGCAAAAGTTCCCCCGGAAAGGATTACGGTAAGATATGTGCCTATGCATGTGGAGTCTTCCCAATGGCGCAAGAAGGCGATTGTAGCCAATAACCTTACCTTAGACATTGAGTTACTCCATGGCGCAGGAGATCCTGGTAAACCCACTCAAATTGTGAACAAGAATTTTTCAATCTGGGCAAAGGAATTTGATCTGACATTGGATATGGGAAAGGCTGTTACCCATCGATTCCAGGAAGGCAACCAGGAGTGGAATTACGATGGACGAAGCGGATTTGCTACTGCATTCCACTTTGCCGGTAATTAAAAATCTTTATCAAAGATTTTTCATGCGCCACTGTTAGCCAAAACCCAGAAGAAATCAGAGAAACTGCTTAGCGGTAGTTGGAAACAACGCAGATTGTCCGGACGCTCTTTTTATTTTTTTAAACTAAAATTCCAAATCGTAAATTGAAAAAGAGATGAAAACCCTGCCAGTCATGGCCTTGCAGGAGATAAAGGATCTCACGAAGAGACTAAAGATTAAAAAAACTACAAAAGGGATTCAAAAGAAAAAACCCTATGGTGTCTTTAATGAAAAACGGACTCCTTCGACCATGACGAAGGAGTTGCCTGCGTTGTCTGATTGGATGGCTAGGGAAGGTACAACGCACGTGGCGATGGAGTCCACCGGGGCATATTGAAACCTATCTGGAACATCCTGAGAGAGAGATTTACAGTACCGTTGGCAATGCAAGACACATCAAACAGATTCCTGGACGGAAAACTGACATGAAGGACTGCGAATGGATTGCACAACTGCCTCAGCATGGACTCTTGAACCCTGGCTTTGTACCACCCGCTCCTATCCGGTGCTGGAAGAATAAAAGAGAGCGATAGAGTATCAACAATAACCCTGAAATTGTTTCAGGGTGTGGTGTTTTCTTTGAAACCTGTTCCTGGCAGGTTCATGAATCGTCCTTGAGTTCTGTTCCTGACTTCGATTGATTAGTCGACACAATTCCTTTGAGGTAAATTCTATAACTTTATACCTTATCGCTGAGTTTAAATACACAATATTCAGCGCACATGGAACAGACCTCGTCGTTTTGGGGTCGTCCCTTTTCACGGATATTTCTCGCTACCGTGGGATCAATACACGTGCTAAACTGTCCTTCCCAATTCCTCTTTCGTCTGAATTGCGACATCTTCTTATCCCATTCCCACGCCGATTGAATCCCCTTAGCAATATCAGCAGCATGGGCGGCAATCCGCGCGGCCATCACACCGCTTCTTACGTCAGAAGGGCTAGGGAGGCTCAGGTGTTCTGTCGGGGTTACATAGCATAGGAAGTCTGCCCCAGCAGCAGCGGCGATAGCCCCGCCAATGGCAGATGTAATATGGTCATATCCGGGAGCAACGTCTGTGACAATTGGTCCGAGCACATAAAAGGGTACCCCTTTACAGAGTTCCTTTTGTAGTTGAACCTGTGCAATCACCTGATTTAACGGTACGTGTCCGGGTCCTTCCACCATAACCTGCACACCGGCATCCAGCGCCCTTTGCGCAAGTTCCGCAAGTACGTTTAGCTCGTACACTTGTGCACGATCAAACGCATCTGCCAAAGCCCCCGGCCGCATGGCATCGCCCAGACTCAGGGTCACGTCATATTCTTTTGCTATGGCCAATATCTCATCATATTCTTCATACAGTGGATTTTCCCTGCCGTTATGGATCATCCATTCTACCAAAAATGTTCCGCCACGGCTTACCACGCCGCAAATGCGTTTGTTTTCTTTCAGATGCCTGAGCACCCCTTTTGTGGCGCCACAATGCACGGTAATAAAATCCACACCGTCCTCACAATGCAACCGTACTGCCTCAAGCATGTCTGTTGCGGTCATATCGACAATCGCGCGCTTGTGCTGAACGGTCTTGACGGCCGCCTCATAAATGGGCACGCTTCCTACTGCAATAGAGGCCGATCCGATAATCTTTTTCCGTATTGCTCGTAAATCGCCGCCGGTGCTAAGATCCATTACAGCATCAGCGCCCGCTTCTTCCACTGTCCGTAACTTTTCCATCTCGTTAGCAACGTCAGCATAATCGGCTGACGTTCCTATATTGGCATTAACCTTGGTTTTAAGCCCGACACCAATACCACAAACCTTTGATGCCTTGCGTTTGCGGTTCACGGGGATGACAATCTTACCCTCAGCGATACGTAGCCGGATATATTCAGGATCCAGACCTTCATCTTTCGCAACCTGTTTCATCTCTTGTGTGGTGATGTTTTGTCTGGCCAGCTGTAGCTGCGTCATATTTTCCTCGATTTCTATTCTGAAAAGTTTAGCCCACCACAGAAAACACGGAGGTCGCAGATGTTCTCGCGGAGAAAAGGTGATTTTTTCATAAGGGTATTTCCTTATAAATCTTTACCAGTTTCGACACGGTGCCCTCTTTGCGTTCTCTGTACGTCTGGTGGTGAACTATTACCTGTATCCTTTGCATCAACTCTTTTCGCTATTGCATAAAGCCGCGCCACTTCGTGATCTGCCAATTTCCGATATTTGCCGATTTTCAAGGCGGGATCATGCAAATTACCAATTTTTATCCGCCGCAGGATGCGTACCTTATAGTTACAGTCAACAAGCATACGACGGATTTCTCTGTTTCTGCCTTCCTTCAACACCATCTCAAATCTGCTCCTTTGCCTGCCTCTTCGTACATTCTGAACCCTTACAGGCCGTGTTTTGCCGAAGGAAAGCCAAACCCCGGACTCCAGTGCCTTAATTGCCGCATCTGTCAGGTATCCATCTACCTCTACAAAATAGGTTTTCCTTACTTCATGCTTTGGATGAGACAACGTGTTTGCAAGGTCACCATCGTTGGTTAGGATAATCAGACCTTCGCTTTCCTTGTCCAGCCTTCCGATGGTATATATCCTTTGAGTCACATTTTTTATGATATCAACTGCCTTTAACCGATCCAGTTCATCACGGTTTGTGCACACGTAGCCTCTTGGTTTATTGAGCAAAAAATAAATCTTGCGTTGTTTTTGTATTAACGACCCATCACAACGTATTTCACTTTTCTCTGCATCAACAGTTGTACCCAGGGATGCAATGCGTTTCCCATCAACAGTCACCCTCCCCGCCGTAATGATTTTTTCACATTCGCGGCGTGAACCGACTCCTGCCTCTGCCAATATTTTCTGCAAACGTTCTAACATGAAAAATCTTTATCTGCTGTTTATCTTTATAAATGAGTCAGGTTTTAAAAAGAATTGATGGAACCCAAATTGCGCAGATTTCACAGATAAAAATCTCAATACTTAGTGGAATTTAACAATCTAAAATCTGTGTAATTTGAGAAATCTGTGGTTCCAGATATTTTATAAATCCGGGGCTTCGCTTTGCTAGTCCTTACTTTTTGCCTTTCTTTTCGCATCTCGCAACATCTCCTGTGCCTGTTTTCTGGTAATATCCGTTTTTTCACTTCCTCTGATCATGTCGGCAATTTCTTCAAGGCGGGATTCTCCTGATAAGTTTTCGATTGTCGAAAACGTTTTGCCATTTTTCACCTGCTTATTTACCTTCCACTGTTCATCTGCATAGCTGGCGATCTGGGGAAGATGGGTGATGCAGATCACCTGGTGTGACCTTGCAATACTACTCAGCTTTTCTCCAATAACCTCTCCCATTCTGCCACCAATATTGGCGTCGATCTCATCAAAAACCAATACTGGTGTCTTATCGACTTTAGCCAGTTGGTGCTTCAAGGCCAGCATAACCCGCGATATCTCACCGCCTGAGGCAATCTTCCTCAGCGGTTTCAAGTCCTCACCAGGATTCGGAGAAATCAAAAAATCAACCTGATCAAATCCATAACTATTCGCATGGAAATCATCCGTGTTCCCGCTCTCATGCAAAAATGGAGACGTGATTTGGACACAAAACCGACCGTGAGGAATACCCAGCTCGTGAAGCTCTTTATTTATCAGGGGAGTTAATTTGTCAGCGGTTGAAAGACGTTTCTGGGTTAACTTTTCGCCTTTCTGTTTCAACAGATCAGACAATATCCGCAATTCTTCATCTGCATGCTCAACCGTACTTCCTTCCTCCGAAAGCTGCTTCAATTTTGATGCTATCTCGTCACGATAGGATAGAATTTCTTCTACAGTGTTTCCGTATTTTGATCTCAATTTTCGGATTATGTTTAAACGTTCTTCAATATATTCTAACCTTTGAGGATCATAATTAAATGCATCTCTATACTTTCCTAATGAAAAGGCCGTATCCTCGATTTGATACAATGATTGACTGCAGTCGTTGGATATCTTTTGCAGGGTGTCGTCAAGTTTTACAACCGATTGTAATTCACGAATAACTGACTTCAACCTCTCAACAACAGCGTCGGAAGATTCATAGATCTGTGAATAACATGAGGTAACGGTACTATATATTTTTTCAGCGTTACTTAAGATACCCCTTTCTTTTTCAAGCTCTTCTCCCTCACCTGCCTTGAGTTGTGCCTTATCAATCTCATCGATCTGGAAGGCATATAAATCCACCTTTTGCCTTCGTTCCTGCTGATTGTTTTTCAGTGTCTCCCGCAATCTTGTTTTTTCTGTAATCTGTTGATAGACCCCGGCAAAATCTTCCCGTAACGGGGAAATTCCTCCAAAATCGTCCAGGATATATAGTTGGTTGGCGCCATGTAACAAGGTCTCATGCTCGTGCTGACCATGAATGCTGACTAACGTCTCTCCAATTTCCTTGAGCATGGATACCGTGATAGGAACATCGTTCAAGCGGCATCTGCTCCGCCCGTTCGTATCGATACTTCTTTGAATTAAGAGTTCTTCTTCGATAGTATTATTATCCGATATTTTTTTAATCTGTTGTAAAAAATTTCTATCTGTGATAGAGAATTTGCCTATTACTGTGGCCTCATCTTTGCCACTTCGTACAACATCCGAAGTAGCACGCCCGCCAAGGATAAAATTAAGTGCACCGATCACTAATGACTTTCCTACACCCGTTGCCCCGCTAAATACATTTAACCGTTCACAGAGTTTAATGGTGACTCTATCAATTAATACAAAATTCGTTATATATAGCTCCTGCAGCATGGTTAATTTGCCATTTTCTGCAAATTTTTTATTGTATTTTTGAGCCCGGCTTTATATCCTTTTCCGGTGTGAGGATTACCACCTGATTTCCATCCTTTGCGGCCAGCAGCATTCCCTGGCTTTCAACACCCCGAAGGGTTGCAGGAGCAAGGTTGTTTACAATAACGATCCGTTTCCCAATCAGGTCTTCTGGTTTGTAATAGTTTCTAATTCCAGCAACAATCTGCCTATTTTCTAAACCGTCACCCGCATCAATCTTCAATATTAACAACTTATCAGCGTTTGGATGCGGCTCTGCGTGCTTTATCTCTGCCACACGCAGATCTACCTTCAAAAAGTCCTCAATTGAGATCATAGAAAAACCTTTCATAAAATACAGGGCTCATTTATTTTTTAATAAATATAACGATTTTTAAAAATTGTGTCAATGAATTAAACATAATAGACCATTGGTAGAGAACTATGGGATACGGGGGAGTATATAATACCTGGGAAATGAGATTAAATCGTGACGAGGAATTGTAAGATTGAATATCCAAAAATTATGGAGAAAGAATAGTCGGCTTTATGGTATCCAGAAAAATTCGTTTTCAGTGCCAGCAGGCACTTTCCTCTGGCAAAACAATTTTTAAACAGGCGATCTTGTCATTTTCTAAAAAGGAAACTATGCGTTCTGTTTCAGAATACCCGCCAGGCGTCGTAAGTCGTTACTTTCCACTTCTAGAAATTGAAGACCCACATCGTATTTGGCAGTTGATCCATCCAAAGGATTCAGCCACACGACTTTTACGTTACACGTCATGCTTGTGTTGTCTGGCAAAAACAATTCTACCTCTAGACGCTCACCGACCTTGAATGTCCTGTCACTGTATACCCGGATGCCGCCAAGTCCGATGTTGATCAGCGGGCTGCGAGGCGAAGTGAGGCGTGCTGGCCTGCAATAAATAGGTGCATTAAGACGGGGGTACTGCCTTCTATTTTGACCGGCTTCGCGTTCTGTCATGATTTTACTCCGATTTAACTGGTATAGCGTTTCCTAAACCCGGAAACAAAAGCCTTTTGGATATCAGTTTATTCTTGTTGCTGTTCAGAGTCAAGAAATAACCGGGATTTTTAGAAAAATATAAAAAAGTATCTCACATCAGATTAGAAAGAGTAGTTGTTAATAGTCGTTTTCGTATCGAACCTTCATGAGGCATAGCCCCATGGCTGGCGCCGTAGGACCTGCCAGATTCCTATTTCTTGCATCTAAAATATCTTTCATATGCTCCACGGCTATCTTCCCTCTCCCTATTTCTATCAATGTGCCTACAATGGTCCTCACCATATTGTATAAAAACCCATTCGCCTCAACCGTAAAATAGACATACTGCCCTTCTTTTTCAATATCCAACTCCTTTACAGTACGTATCCTGTTCTTTTCGCACCAGGCCTTTGTTGTAAAAGAGGTAAAATCCCGGGTGCCTATGAGGTGTCTCGCTGCAGCAATCATTCTATCCATGTCTAATTGGAATCCGGATACATAACAAAAATCACGATTCAGTGAACTGCGTATCCAATTATTGAGAAGTGTGTATTGATACACCTTCGATTGGGCGTCATATTGGGCATGAAAGGACCCCGCTACGTCTCTTGCGTCTTTTATCGTGATGTCGTGAGGTAGGTGAAAATTTATTGCGTGGAGAAGCCTTTCGGATGGAATATCTGAAGCGGTGTGAAAATTAGCCACCTGACCAAGGGCATGAACACCTGCATCGGTGCGACTGGCGCCATAAATTTTGATCGGTTCATGAACGACTTGTTCTATTGCCTTCGAGATGGTTTCCTGAATGGTTTTATCGTTCTTTTGCCATTGCCAGCCCGCATAATCAGTACCATCGTATTCTATTAAAAGCCGTATATTACGCATAAGCTTTGCGATTTTATAGATATTTCCAAATTTTTATCTTTTATTTTTGAACTTATTTAAGATTTGTAATGCATAAATTAAGTCAGGCGCTGCTTTGTCCCTGGTAAAAAATAGAAGCAAAAAAGACTGAAACAATCAATAAAAAACCTGAAATATCCGTTCGAAGGTTGAAAGGAAAGAGGTAATTTTGTTAGTATGGTACAAAATTTATGCGGAACAAATTAGATTTGTCCGAATACCAGCAAGCACAGTGTTATTTTCCAGTGCTTGTTGGCCAAATTAATATTCTCAATGAAGTTATTGTACCCTATTTTAAATATTTTAGATTTCTAAATTATGAAGGGAGGCTGTGATGGAAAAATTGGTTATATCAACAAATAAAGCCCCTGCGGCAATTGGACCGTATTCCCAGGCAATTAAGATTGGAAATCTTGTTTTTGTGTCAGGACAGATTCCTTTACTTCCTGCAACGGGGGAAATTGTACAAGGAGATATCAAGGTTCAGACACGACAGGTCCTGGAAAACATAAAACACATCCTGGAGGCTGCAGGTTCTTCCATAGATAAGGTAGCAAAGACGACCATCTTTATAAAAGATTTGAATGATTACACGGTAATTAATGATGTGTATAAAGAATTTTTCTCACATAAACCGCCAGCCAGAGCGGCAGTTCAGGCAGCAAGGTTGCCCAGGGACGCAGGCGTGGAGATCGAGGCTATCGCCTTTTGCGGTTAAAAAGAAAAGTTTGACTTGCACTGAAAAACTGCTAAGATACTAATTTATCGCAACACCATCCCTGGCGCTATTTTCGTTAACAGATATTAATCAATTTTCTATATTAGTTAGTTTTATGTTAAATATAACCACAAAAGCAAAACATAGAGATATTTATCCTGAGGTTGTGAATCTCCTTGATAACTCAAAGAAGTTTTTTGAACGGGTTGGCATCTCAGAGATGGAGAAAAGAGTAGTTGAAATGCGCACCCAGTTAGAAGAACCTTTTTATCTCGTGATAGCCGGCGAGTACAACTCTGGTAAATCCAGTTTCATTAATGCCATGTGCGGTGAGCATGTCTTACAGGATGGCCCGACTCCTACTACGAATCGAATCACCCTGTTGACATACGGAGATAAAGTTGAGGTCAAAGAGGTGGGTGATCATTTGTGTCAGGCAACTTACCCTATGGAAGCATTGAAAGACGTTACTCTGGTTGATACACCAGGTACCAATTCAATTATTATAGAACATGCAGCGCTAACGGAAAGCTTTGTCCATAGAGCAGAACTTGTCCTTTTTGTAACCTCTGCGGACCACCCATTTACGGAGAGTGAGCGACAATTCCTGCAATTTTTGAAGGGTAAATGGGGCCGAAAAGTGCTATTTATTCTGAACAAGATAGACCTGAAAACTCCTGAAGAACTCAATGAGATCCTGAGTTTTCTGGAAAAGAATTGTTACCGGTTGCTTGGTTTTGAACCCAAGATATTATTGATGTCCGCGAAGGAGGCTTATAAAGCGAAAGTTGAAGGAGACGCGATTCTCCTTGAAAAAAGCAAGATTAAAGAGGTTGAAACTTTTGTATTTGAAAAAATGGACCTCGATACAAAGATCGATTTTAAATTGGTCAGCCCCTTAAAATATTTGTTCAGTGTATTTACTGAACTCCAACAGGATCTCAGCGAGAGGGTTAATAAGTGCAATACCGATATCAAAAGTATTGAACGATTTGAGACACGGCTTAAGAATAAAAAGCAGGACATGCAGGAGTATACATTAAAATACAGAGACGAGATTAAGCTTGTATTTTCTCGATTAAAAGAAAAATTAGATAATTTCCTGAATTCGTATGTTACTATGAAGTCCGTAATTCTTTCCAAGGTGGGAAGGGAAAAGATTGATGAGCGGTTTAAGAGGGAAGTTTACGGGCTTTTAAATCCTCAAACTGATCTAGATCGTATTGTCGATGATGTGGTGGATTATGTCGCAAGAAATAACCGGTCATTATGGGATTTGGCAAGAGACCATATAGAAAAAGAAGTGGGATATGACCGCAGGGCGGGAAGTATCCTTGATGGACACGCAGAGCGGCGCTACGACGACCGAAAGCACGAAATTGAGGTTGCTTTAAAGTCACGTTCTAAGGAATTCAGAGAATTAGATATTGAACGAGAATCGGAGAGACTGAACAGTTTGGTGCAGGGCGGATTTATTGGCTTTCTATTGACCGAAGCGTTTGCCGTTGGCATTGGCGTTGGTGTTACAATGATGTTCTCATGGATTGTGCCTCCCCCCGTCGTTATAGGAATTGCCGTGACATTGGCATCTATAGGATTTGCAATTTTCCCTCAGAGAAGGAAGTCGTTCCGAAATGAATTTATAAAACGTACGGATGCAATTTGTGAACGATTTGTCGAGTTCATGAAATTTGAAATCGACAAAGCCATTGATCGCGTGATCGAAGATATTAGTAACAACATTTCGTCATACCGCGACCTTCGATGGACGGAGAGGGAAGAAATGGTGCGACAGGTATCTGAAGTAAACTTGTTACTGGAAAATGTGAAGAGCCTTATGAGAAAAAGTGGTTTAACATAGGAGAAAGATCATGGGAACAATAAAAATTTCTTTCCATGATGGTTTGTTTGCAAAAGTTTACGAAAAAATGTTGGCTGATGTGAATAAGGCTAAGGCAATTTATAAACAAACATCTTTATATAGCTATGATGAAAAGATACGCAAAAGTGCCGAAAGAAGGCTGAAAGAATTAGAACTAAGAAAACTGGAGGGATACTGAAAAGAGGATTCATGCTGTTTGGAATCGGATATGATATTCATAAGTTTGTTGAAAATCGCAAACTGGTACTGGGCGGCGTCGAGTTTGATTACCATTTAGGCTTGCTTGGTCATTCGGATGCCGATGTCGTGCTCCATGCCGTATGTGATGCATTACTTGGAGCAGCAGCCCTTGGTGATATTGGAGAACACTTCCCGGATACCGATCCAAAGTGGAGAGGAGTTTCCAGCAAGCTTCTCCTTTTTAAGGTTGCCGATCTTGTGAAAGAGAGACGATGCAAGGTAAACAATGTGGACGTAATGATCCTTGCCCAAAAACCAAAAATCGGTTCCAAAAAACTAGAGATGAAGAAAAATATTGCGGAATGGCTCCATATGGATGCAAGCAGGGTCAACATCAAGGCAACAACGATGGAAGGCGTAGATGCCATTGGTCGTGGTGAGGCTATTGCAGCTCAGGCCATTGCAAGTTTATGTGAGTACCTGTAATTGTAAAGGATGAAACAATTTCACTATGGCGATATGGAAAAGAAAAAAGAAGATAAAGGAATCTGAAGAAAATCTCCCGAAAGAAGGGGCGGAAGAAGCTTTGGCAGGCGATGTTTCTTCTGTTACAAGCATAGAAACACCCATTACAAAAGAACAACCCAGACAAGAAGATGCTACCCCAGAAGAACTACCCGAAATTAAAATTTCTCAAACGATCCAGGAAGATTTAAGTAGTGGTGTAATATTGTATGGAAAGAAGATCTCTGGTCTTTTTGGAAAGGGTTTTTGGGGCATATTGTCTATCTTGGTCATGCCTCCCATTCTGGTATTTGCCTTAAGCATTCTTGTTATTATGTTCATGCTCATCTTTCCGTTACTGGCAGTTGTGCTGGTCGCATCGGTGCCTGCCGTTTTTGTAACCTTATCCATTTTAATTATTGCGCTTCCCGTGCTATTTCCCCTCCTCGTATTATTCCTGCTTATTACCGGCAAGGGCAGGTTATTGATTGGCTCAGAAGGAAAGTGGTTTGGCATCGAGATGTTTGGAAAGAGCTATTCTCTAAAATAATAAGATACGAATTCAAACTGGGAAAGAAACAGAAACAACTGGAGATTATCGTCTGCCAATAACCTTCATTCCCCCCATATATGGCTTGAGGATATCAGGGATTATGACGGTTCCGTCCTTTTGCTGATAGGTTTCAAGAAGTGCGATAACCGTTCTTGGCAGGGCTAATCCAGAGCCATTTAAGGTATGCACAAATCGCAATTTCCCATCCTCATCCCGGAAACGTATGTTCATGCGCCTTGCCTGGAAATCCTCGAAATTGCTGCAGGAAGAAACTTCCAGGAATTTGCCCGTACCAGGAGCCCAGACCTCAATATCATAGCACTTTGCTGCTGCAAAACTCATATCGCCCGTGCATAATTTAGCTACCCGATATTCAAGTCCCAGGAGTTGGAGTATCCTTTCCGCATTGCCAAGCAAAGACTCAATCTCATTATAAGATGCTTCCGGCTTTACGATTTTAACCAGTTCTACTTTGTTGAATTGGTGTACCCGTATAATACCCCTTGTATCTTTACCATAAGAGCCTGCCTCTCTCCGAAAACAAGGAGTATAGGCTGTATAGTAAATGGGAAGGTCTTTGTAAGAGAGTATTTCATCTCGATGGATATTAGTGACAGGAACTTCTGCCGTGGGAACAAGGAAGAGGTCATCTATAGCAGTTCGATACATATCCTCTTCCAGCTTTGGTAATTGGCCTGTGCCTGTCATAGACGTGCGGTTAACGAGAAACGGAGGAAACAATTCAGTATAGCCGTGTTCTCTGGTATGGGTGTCTAGCATAAAGCAAAATAAGGCGCGCTCAAGTTTTGCACCAGGACCTTTTAGTAATATAAAACCCGAACCTGAGATTTTGGAAGAGCGTTCCAGGTCCAGGATATTTAAAATACGTCCAAGTTCCCAGTGAGGTAAAGGGCTAAAATCAAACGTCTTTCGCTGTCCCCATGTCTTGACGACGACATTGTCATTCTCGTCCTTACCAATGGGTACGTCCGCTGCAGGGATGTTTGGGATGCGAAGGAGCAGGTTGGTGATTTGGGGTTCCAGTTCCTTCAGTTTTTCCTCGAATGATTTTATATCATCACCAATCTTTTTCGTTTCTTCAATAATACCGGAGGCATCTTGTCCCCTTTTTTTCAGTTCGCTGACCTCTTTTGATTTTTCGTTTCGTTTGCTTTTCAGTTGTTCACAGGCGTGTATCAGAGACCTGCGTTGTGTGTCCAACTCTAAAATCTGGTCAATGTTGGCTGCATTTTCATGTTTATGGGCAATGGCCTGTTTTACCTTGTCAGGATTATTCCTGATAAAATTTATATCAAGCATGAGTTTGATATGCCTCCGAATGTTTAAATACGTTTAATCTGTACCCAATTATTAAGCGCTACATTTTAATTGTTTTTATTTTACTAGTAATTTTAAAGCGTTCAAGGGAATTCAATTATTTTTTGTTTTGGTGTGCTAAATTTTATATAAAAGCAAAGAAGGTACGATATGATGAGTTGGTACAATAATACGCGGTTTCATGAGATGGATGTTAATTGACGCAAATAAGTGAAATTGATACTATACCACTGTTATTAACAGCAAGAAAGAAAACACGTATGTGTAGCATAGGTAATTATTAATCTTCTAAAGCAGTTTCTTAACGGCCATTGATCTAATATGCAAATCAAACCTTTAAACCATACATTTTAAGTAAGTATTAATAAAACCGGGAATTGAATGAATTATATCAACCCAGGAAAAGGCTCTTTGGTTTTTATGTTTCTGAAACAGAAACAAAGCCAGTTTCTCCTGCCATAATATGGGATTTAGCAGAATGGAAAAATGACAAAGGTTTTAACCACGAAGAACACGAAGGGCATGAAGTTTGAAAACAAAAGAGACGATCATTGAATAAGTATATCTTTTTTATTACAAGTTATTTTTAAAACGGCATCATAATTATGTTAAATGTTTTTGGTAATTCAATATATCAACAAATATCTTACTTCGCGTCCTTCGCGATCTTCGTAGTAAATATAATACTTATGGAATAAAAATTTATGATCAAAAAACCCCATGCTACATTAAAACATAAATACACACCAAAACAAGGCCAATATCTGGCGTTTATCCATTATTACACGAAATTAAACGGCTATTCACCTGCAGAAGCGGATATGCAGAAATATTTTAAGGTAACCCCACCGAGTGTACATCAAATGATTTTATCCCTGGAAAGACGTGGATTAATTGAGAAAACACCGGGCAAACCACGTTCAATAAGCACCTTATTACCAACAGAAGAACTACCGGAGTTAGAGTAAAGCGAAAATTTAACGCATATCGTAGCATAGCAACACCCAAGTCCCCCTGGAAAAGGGAATGCAGGGGGTTGGCGTGCCTTGAAGTATGGAATACCTGAGTGGTTGAAAATACCACCTCTGCGAGCCTAATTCCTCGTAGAGAAGTTTGTACCTATGCACATACAATGGAGCAATCCGTATGCGTAGAAAGATAGCGTACCCACCGTGAGGTGATATGACGGAGTTACGAGGTGCAGATGACCTTTTGGGGTGTATGAGTATGGCGTATTATTCGTGCCAACCTCCCTTCCCTGGTGAAGCACAAGCAATGTCCTTGCGGAAGATGTCGAAAGAGATTAGGCGAATACATCTCTGGATAATGCATTAGAACATGCATCACGAAGGGAAAATATGTCCTCGTGAAAACGGGGATGGGTAATCCATATGACCGAGGGAGAGCGCTTACATCTTGGGACATGAGTCCCTAACAGTGCGGTATAAGGGAATCCGAAATCCAATCTGTATGAGATGGTGATAGACCGTTTCTCTCAAACGACTATCTTTAAAGCCGTCAGCATTGCTCATAATAGTCATGAATTGGTTTCAGGATGAAGGGGCATAACCGTAGTGGAATTGATGAAAGTGGTAGATTAAATACGTTCAGTGAGGACGGATACTCTTTGTATAAAGCACGTTAGTAATAAGAACCTCTCTTGTTGTGCTTATGGCATAGGGTATTAGCACTCAGGAAACACGGTTGAGAAGTATGGTTTCGGAAATCAATCAAAAGGAAACTATCGAGAGATGCTTAAGTATCATTCATTACGAAATAAGGTGTTCGGTCTTAAGAACCTTTATGCTGCTTTTCAGCACGTAAAGAAGAATAAAGGGAAAGCCGGTCTCGACAGGGTAAGTATTAAGCAGTTTGAAAGTGACCTTGAAAATAATATCATGAATATTCACAAGGAGCTAAAAACCACCGTATACAAACCCTCGCCTGTACTGCAGGTATATATTCCCAAAGGCAAGCATGACAAGAGACCTCTTGGCATACCCATTGTGAAAGACAGGGTGGTACAGCAGGCGTTCAGGCAAATCATAGAGCCTATTTTCGAGAAAGATTTCTCGGATAATAGCTTTGGATTTCGTCAGAACCGATGCTGCCATGATGCTATAAAGAGGCTTGAACAGTATAAGCAGGAAGGTATAAAGAAGTCTTGGATGCGGATATAACAGCATTCTATGACACTCTACCCCATAAGCTTATCATGGATAGGCTGCGTGAAAAGATCGCTGATGGATGGGTTTTGAACAGTATTGAAAATATGCTTAAGGCAGGTGTCATGGAAGATGGCATCGTGCATAAGACAACCGAAGGCACTCCGCAAAGAGGCGTCATTTTCCCCTTACTTGCCAACCTTGTCGGTGACATCATTGACAAGGAGCTTGAAAAGGCTGGATATAAGTTTGTCCGATATGCCGATGACTTCATTGTCATGACTAAAAATCAAGAAACACTCCCTGCCGCCCTTTGCTGTGTCAAAGATATCATTGAAAATAAGCTTGGAATGAAGCTGAGCGAGGATAAAACCAAGCTCACTAACTTCAAACGAGGCTTCAGGTTTCTCGGATACGATTTTTCTGGCAAATACAAGGGTATAAGCACGAAATCACTGGACAAACTCAAGGGCGCCATCAGAGACATCACCAGACGCACACAAGGCGTCAACCTGCAAGCCGGTAGAGTAAAACACTGGCGTAGTAGCTACAGGCTGAAGTTAGTGTTCCCCGTTTCTCTCCGTTTCCTTTGAGAGTGTCACAATATCTCAACCATACCCTATTTCCAGCATCTTCTCGTCAAACCGTACGTGAGGTTTTCCCTCATACGGCTTTCCTGTTCCCTTCTCAGCAAGGCATTATACACCTATCGACATGAAGCTGTTTTCGGGTGTAAGTATTGTATTCGATAATCATTATACAATCCCCATTCCTGATATATTACCTCCCTACTCCACCGCTTCCAGCCGAAGCCCTTGCGTTTCTTCCTCTTCGTGACAAACCGTCTCACCTTCTTCTCAGTATAATTCCTCACTTTACAGAAAGTACTGTTGCTATTGCCTATCCGAAAGTAATTCACCCAACCTCGTATTACTGCATTTACTGCCTGAATTACTTCTTTTAAAGGCTTGTTCCAGTTTGCCTTGAGCACTGCTCTTATTCTCTTGCCGATTTCAATGCACTTCTTCTTCCGCGGCGTCTTGCTGACATAGATCTTGCTTTTCCAATTGCGGTTCAGGCGTATATCAAATCCCAAAAAGCTGAAACTACCTCCCTTTTTGAGGTCTACTACCTTCGTCTTCTCCAGATTCATTTCAACCTCTAAGTTGTCCAGCTCTTCCTTGAGTCGTTTCTGTACTTTCTGGAGCAACCAGTCCTCTTTCGGATGCCCGTGCACGAGTATGACCATATCGTCCGCACTCCGTATAAAGCCAAGGTTATCATATCCTTTACGTCGGGTTACTTCCCGTGCCCGTTCCATCATCTCATCCACTTCGTTCAGGTAGATGTTCGATAGTAGCGGAGATATCACTCCACCCTGCGGCACTCCCTTCCGCCCGTTCGCATTGAGGATGAGTTTTAAAAGATGCAGAATGTCATCATCCTGCACCCTCCTGGCTATTTTTTCCAACAGTTTGTGATGCCTTATGTTGTCAAAATATCCGCTCAAGTCTACATCCACTACTCTGGTCAATCCGTGGAGTATGCCTTTTGTCACCCGATCTATCGCCTGATGTGCATGACGCTTCGGTCTGTACCCATAGGAACAGTCCTTGAAATCTGCCTCAAATATCGGCTCAAGTATGAGCTTCAGTGCCCCTTGGACTACCCGATCTCTTATCGTCGGTATTCCAAGGGTTCGGGTCTTGCCGTTGCCTTTCGGTATCTCTACCCGTCTGTTGGGCAACGGCCGGTACGTCCGTTCGAGGAGTTCCTGCCTTATCCCTTCCAGAAATCCTTCCAGTCCTTCCCTCTCGATGTCCTCAAAGTCCTTCCCATCGATTCCAGGTACTCCATCGTTGGCCTTTGCCAGTCGATAGGCTTCTCTCAGAAGTTCATCCTTGCTGATATGACAGTATAATCCCCAAAACCTCCCGTGCTTGTCGGTCTTCGCCTTGATGTATATCTTCCTCCTCAGTTCCTGCAGACTTATGGAAGCATTTGTCATTCTTCCCTGCCTCACCTCTAAAGAAAGATTTAGATACAGCAGAGCCCCTTCGCTCCGGCAAGGTTATGCTGTCCTTGCCATCTTCACTACTACGGACTCATCCACCACCCTCTTGTCTTTCTGCCCACTTCGCCTTTTAACTTATAAGGCATACATTTGCTCCTTACGTTTCCGCAAGGGACAAGGAGGGTTTCCCCAGTTGATAGCTCCTCTTTCCATCCGTGTCGCCGCTGCTACCCCGCCACCGCCTTTGTATCGTCACGCCAGTATCAATACATCGGTTCTGCCTTCACCTAAATTGAAGAGGTTCGGCCAGTGGATATCAATCTTTACGAGGCTACTTCTACGTTCACTCTCGTTACAACCCGGATAGTTGCTCATGCCGCCTTGCGACACTTTGTCGATGGGCTTCAAAAGGTAACGTTTCCATCACCCCATGCCATCCAAGCTACATGGCTTCCGGCTTTTGCCATGACGGGACTTGCACCCGTTAGTAGGCACTACCCTTCGTTGGGCACGCTCATTGATAGATTAAACCCTGTGATACGGGGACATGTCAATTACTTTCGACTGGGCGATGTGAAGAAACTTGATCGCTCATTAGACTGTTGGGTACGGATGAGGCTTCGATGCTTCAAGTTCTCAAGAAAGTGGAGAACTGACAACAAACGTTTCCCTACTCACCGTTTCTTCAAATTGGGGTTACTCTCATTTGAAAGAGAATTTCTTAAGGTGTGCGCTAAGGCATGATACTTTACTTTTCTCTGGTATAGAGCAACGCTATTGGGGTCGCCAACTACGAGAAAGACGTATGGTTTAAAAGGATGCATTGGTCGTTGTCCAATGTATCTGGCGACGACTGGGGGCTGGAGGCACTGCCTCCAGTCTACCAGCTTGTATCAGAACAGAGGCACTGAGGAATACAGGGATGCGGAGACCTTTTTTCAAAAAAACCTATGTGACACAGTGGCTACAGAATTTACTCAATGTGCGCAGTATTTTGTTTGATAGTAAAAAATTTGATTTTTTGCGATAAGATTTGAGATAATAAAGACTAAATCGAATTGATATAGTTAAAAATTTTTATCGATGATTCTTTACATCCTCTTTGTTTTTTTGATTTCTGATTATAGAGATTCAACTATGCCCAGTGATACCAAAATTTCCCGCAGGACCTTTCTCAAGACTAGTATTGCGGTGGGCGCTGGTATTTATGGTGTATCCTATTTAGGTGCCATCAAGAGAAGTCCAGCCGTAAAAAAGTTCAAGGAACACCACTTAAAACCGGGACTGGTTGTGGTGCATGGAAACGTCTCTGACCTTGCAGACGAACCCGTTACCATAAAAGAGATGGTACGTCGTGCCATGAATGCCCTGGGCGGCATGGACAAACTCGTTTCCAAAGGTGACAGGGTAATTATTAAGCCCAATATTGCCTGGAATCAAAGGCCGGAATTTGCCGCCAACACCAACCCTTATGTAGTGGCAGCCCTTGTGGAATTGTGCCGGGAGGCCGGGGCAAGTCGGGTAAAGATCATGGACCATACCTGTTCCTCGAATCCAGAACCTTCTTACAACAACAGCGGTATTGCCACAGCTGCCCGCCATGCCGGTGCTGAGGTTACCTATCTTGACAAGAACCGTTTCCAGGAATTTACGATTCCTGATGGCAAGATTTTAAAATCCTGGCCTTTTTACGAAGAAATGGTCTATGCCAATGAAGTAGATGTGCTTATCAATGTGCCCATTGCAAAACAACACGGCACTTCAAGGCTTTCTATGGGACTCAAAAATGTTTTTGGTATGATCGGAGGTGACCGGGGCAGTCTCCATACCGATATACACCCCAAGATTGCCGATCTCAATAAATTCCTTAAAGTAGACCTGACCGTACTCGATGCCTTTCGAATACTGAAAAATCACGGGCCTACCGGAGGGAGGCTGGATGACGTTGATAATTCTGCAGAACGTGCACGTCGCATCATCGTGAGTACAGACCCAGTCGCTGCGGATGCTTACGGTGCCACCTTGTTTGGTATGCAACCTACGGATGTAGGTTACATCAGGGAATCCCATGAACAGGGACTTGGGGAGATTAATTATCGACTAAAGGGGTTTGAAGAAATACAGGTATAACTTAATTGTTAGGAATTTTTAAGCTAGTTTCAACAACTTCAAGGCTGGTTTAATCTTGCAGATTAAACCAGCGAAGAAATCCACGTATAATTTTACAACTCGTTCTTAAACTCTATTTGTGACTGCAATTTTTCACAAGACGCCCGTTTTGCTGCCAAGCAATTTTCAAAACCAGGACTTGGGAATCTGTCATCCAGCCAATATATACTTAAATTAGGCATTCGATTTTCTCAATGTAGAGAGACGAGGCCGTCGCTCTACAACCGCAGCTTTTAAAATTCCTTACGCTCAAGATACCGGAGTACTTTTTAAAATCCCGATCTCATCTTGAGCCAGCTCTTCCGCGTAGTCGTTGATCTTGTAAAATTCCTTGTAGTGCACAAGCATTTCGTTGGAGTTCTTGTAACCCAGGCGGCGCCCGTAATTGACGATGCACATCGTCCTTGCCTCTACAAAAGAAAAGCCCTTGAATTGTAATGCCTCCACAATACATTTCTTCATGTGATTCAGGTGATAAGCTGTGGTGCGGGCAAAATAACCATTATAGTGTTTGAACAGAAACTGTACATCGGCAGGATAATCCGGATTGCCATCGGGTGTGGTCAGGGTCTTTGTGCTGTGGGGAGTGGTTGGTGAGACCTGGCCGCCTGTCATACCATAAATTTCGTTTGCGTAACAGATGACGGTAATGTGTGTATTTCTTCGTATAGCATGTAACAAGTGGTTGCCACCGATACCAAGCAAGTCACCATCCCCGCTTACTACAACGACATTCAGGGCATCGTTTGCATATTTAATGCCTTCGGCTACAGGGATAGCCCTGCCATGTGCGGTATGAACCGAATCCAGATCGAAGAAACCGGCACTCCTGCCCGAACATCCAATTCCAGAAATGACTACGGTACCCTCCTTGGGCAGGTCAAGTTCATCAAAGGCCTGGCATATAGTTTTCAGAACAATTCCATTCCCGCAACCCGGACACCATGGCGTTGGCAGCAAATCGAGCTTCAGATAACGTTTAAAATGGCTATCTTTGTTCATATATTTTTTGCTTTATTTCCTTCAGGTCAATGCGGCCACCCAGAATCGGTATGAACTCCACCTCACGATGTAATATGCGCTCGATTTCGTGGGCATATTGTCCTGTATTCATCTCCATAATAAGGATTCGTTTGTATCTGGATGCGATAATCTTGATCTCTTCAACAATAGGAAATAGACGCACGGGTCTGTAGAGCGCAAAATTATTTTTAAAATAATAAGCTATCCGGGAAAGCGCTCCGTACGATATGAGAAGTGTGTCGGTCTCCTTACCACATTCGAGATATTCATAGTGGTTGTACCGTTGGGCCGCCAGTTGTTGTTTTTCTTGTAAACGGGTAATCAGCCGCCTGTAATTATCAACATCAGAAGTCTTTGGCACAGAGTCTTCGTGGGATAGTCCCGTAAAATGCCGATTACCTGTGCCCAGAGGTGGACGGTTACGTTTCCTGATCTCAAAATCCCTATGAGGAATAATGGTTTCGTAAAGGTGGCTGATATATCCATCGCTCAGGAGAATAATGGGGCTCAATGATTCTTCTGCGGCATTGAATGCTGCAATAGTGTATTTGTAGAGTTCTAAAACGGAATTGGGATAAAATACGATAGGAAAGTAATCTCCGTGACTACCGTGTATGCATTGAATAACATCTCCCTGTGCCGGCAAGGTGGGCATGCCGGTGCTCGGGCCTACCCTTTGAACATTGACGATCACGAGCGGCACTTCCATCATGTGGGCAAGTCCGATACTTTCCTGCATCAGGGAAAAGCCCGGTCCGGAGGTTGCTGTCATTGCCTTGAGGCCAGCCAGCGAAGCACCGATAATAGCGTTGATGGAGGCGATTTCATCCTCCATCTGGAGTACTTTGATGTGCTTCTTGTTGACCATTTCATGAATAATCTCAGAAGCAGGCGTAATGGGATAACCTGCAAAAAATTTTAGTCCAGCGACCTCAGCCGCCATTGCGATTGCCTGATTTCCCTGTAATAACTGTTTCGGCATCTATCTCCTCAATTTCAATAGCAATGTCAGGACAGTATCGCTGACACATCCTGCAAGCAATACACCTCTCTAATTCCGTTAATTTCTGCTGTCGAATCTCCAGATTTTTGACAGGGCAGAAATTCACACAGATGCCGCAACGCTTGCAGTATTCATGATTAATATGTACGATCCCTTTTCGTTTTCGAGTTTTTTCTTCAGGCACGGGTCTTCTGAATTTCCCTGATAGAAGGGAAAATGGTTGTCTGCTCCAAAAAAACCGTGAATCCTTCTTTCAAGGCAGGATTCATGGCGGTTTTATGACTCTTGTTACAATTCTGACTACCGGGCAAGGAATCAAAATTTATGAAACAAGGATTTACTTGTTTTAGTTTAGCAGTATTTTTTGTCAAATTCTAGGATTATTTTAAAGAGGAATTCTCCAAAGAGACCATGATTTATTATGATTAAAAATGGGTTGTTGTTCCCCTGTCTTCTTATGGAAATTGTCACTCATTGCTGTTCTCTGACAGGAACCGTTGAGAACGTCCGAAGATGTGATAATGCCTGAAACTCCACACGAGTTCCATCACGGCTACTTTCAAAATACTGAAAAGCAGCAAAGATACAAACATCCCTATGACCCCCATCAAATAGCCGCCAACAAGAACAACGACAACTACAATGAGGGGATGTATGTGGATTCTCTTGAAGATCACCATATGTGAGATGAAGAGATAGTCGAATAGTTGAATGCCCGCAAAGCAGAATGTCACCACAATAACTTGTCCAAGCGAACCCGTGTCCATAAGTGCAATGAATATAGCAGGAACAGCGCCAAAGATTGGTCCGAAGTGTGGAATGATATTAGCGCAGCCTGCGAGAATGCCAATGTGAAAAGCATAACGAACATGTAATACGTGTAGGATAATACTTGAGAGAATGCCGACAATGAGCGCGTCAAGGAGCTGACCGCGAATGTACGAACCCACTTGTTGACTAATCTTGTGAATCACACTTAGCGTCATCTCGAAATAACGATTTGGCACGAATTGTATGAAAGTTTTCTTAATTTGACGACCGTCTTTGAGGAGGAAAAAAGTGGAGACGGGGACGATAAAAATCATGGAGACGATATGGACAAATTCAAAAAGGATATCAATGCTTTCCTTGATCAAATCATCAAGACCGTGCTGGAGGTATACAGCTATTTCGTGAGACAACCCATGCCGTTTCATAAGAGGAAATTTGCTATCAATCGTCGCCTCGAGTTCAGCGGTAAGAACAGAAGGAGGCTTCAGTTGCAGATACGCGGATATGGATTGAAATTCAGCCGATATGCCCGGCAACAAGAATACAACTCCAAACGCAGTAATTGCTGCAATTGAAACAAAGACAATAACAACAGACCAGGTGCGATTGACATCGTGGTTTTCAATAGCAAGGACGATCGGCTCCAGAAGAAATGCCAGTAAAACAGAGACAATAAATGCGACTGACAAGTGCTTCATTACAATAAAAGATGTGATGGCAAACCCAAGTGCCAGAAGAACAAGAAACCACTTGATTAATTGAGAGAAAAAACGCCCGTTTATGTGGATGGTAATAGTACGTTGAGAGGACTTCATGATAGCGTACTGTCCCTAAAAATTTATTTTTTAGTTTCTTTGGTTCCACCTCTGCCTGATTGCTCTATTCCGTTTAGAATTATCTTCGTCAGGTTTTCTGGCTTATGCAATCTGGTGGTGATGGATTGAAGTTCAGCGCTGGTAACACGCAAGCGCTTGCCGATAATTCTGGCAAGTTTCATTGCCACTTTGAGGCCGAGCCGCGGCTTCCGTTCAAGCACACTAAAAAATTCTGGCCTGAAAAATCCCAGGATATGACATACTTCCATAGCAATTGCAGAGGCGCTGCGCGGTGATTCGTCTAGTAACGCCAACTCGCCAAAAAAGTCACCATCCTTCAGGATTGCAAGGGCATCATTCTTCCCATCTGCCGATGCCTTGTAAATTTTCACCACGCCCTTTTTGACAATATACATTCCAACGCCCGGCTCGCCTTCCCAAAAAATATGCTCGTTGGTTTCAAAATACCGGTGATGAGCAATACGTTCAAATTCTCTGAGTTCTTCGTCGGAAAGATCATCGAGAATCGGGATTTCCCTGAGCAATTTGAGGACGTTGTCTTCGTTATCCCCCGCCTTCTTAAATATGTTTTCCCAAAAACCGTTCATCATTACATGAACCTTTTGAATTTGAAATCTCTAAACCTCCATTGCATGAAGAATCTAAACCAGGCCTTTCTTTGAATAATGGGTTCAGAGCATACTCAACCGTCTAACACCTTCCCTGCGAACGGAATTGCCAACCATGACCTCGGAATTGACCGTAATTCGCTCAAGTAATTCCCGATCTTTCGTACACTTGTAAACGCCTCCCTATTATTCTCTATCCGAGCAAAACATCAATTGTTGCTCAAGCCTTTCGATCATGACGGTATATTTTTCATGTACACCAGATTCAATATCTTCTTTTTCCATAGCTTCAAATTTTTTTATTAACATCATGTGCTCATCGGTGGACAAGGTCTTGTTTATCCAGGGGAAAAGGATTCTTTCCTCCATTTCTATGTGCTTTTCCATATGCCTGATATAGGAACGGGCTATTTTGGCGATCTTCTTTTTTGCCTTTGTACCGTGATGGATAGTATTGATTGCTTTAGCCAAATTTCTTATTTCATCACGTGCGGATACATGCTCCATAAGTAACCTCCCCAGGAAATCCTTCTTTTTACCTTCATCCTTTACCTTTAGCACAGGGAAAAGTACTTTATCTTCCTTCTCCTGATGGTGTTTATCAGAAAATCCGGAAATGACTTCTACAATATCAGCAAAAATCTCTTGAGAAACGGGTCTGTCTTTATCAAGACAATTCGAAGCACTTTCCAAGACCTGCATCATTCTTTTTACAACATCAATGTCATAATGCAATATCTCAGTGACGGAAGAAGGCGTGCTTTCGATGTGCCTACAATCCTGATAAATCCTGTATTTCGAGGAGTTACAGGCTGAAATACAGGCACAAAAAATAATACTAACAGGTATGAAGATTCTTTTCATGCTTGATCTTTGCTTGGCAAGGTTACCGTATTACGTTGTAAAAACTTCTTTTTTGTAAGTTTTCGGAATTGATTGCTATTCCGAATGATTTCTCTATACCAGATTCGAAATCCAAAATCTGAAGTAATTCTTTTGTGATGCGGCAATGCAACGTTGCGAAAATTTCCCCTTGTTCCCCATCTGCCTCAATCGGCATAAATCGTTACGAACTCGGGTTCCACAACACTGCTGAGGATATCGCATCTGGAGATAACACCAACCAGGGTATCATTTCTCACCACAGGGACGCGAATAATGTTGTGCTTAGTCATAAGATCTATAACCTCTTCGACAGGAGTATTTTCGGATACGCATATAGGATTTTTTGACATAATATCCCCTGCTGTTACCTGTTCCAACGACTTCCCGGTTCTTATCACCTTCAAAAGATCAAATTCGCTTACCACCCCAACGACCTTTCCATCATCATCCACAACAGGCAATCCGCTATACATGCCAGACAATAATTTTACGGCCAAATCCCTGCCGATCGTCTTTCGCTTCGCCGCGGTGACTATCTTATTCATAATGTCTTTGGCTACCATGACTCATACCTCCTTTCAAAACGAATCTGGATTGACGCACAGCCCCTTATTTATCCCTTTAACGATACACGTCACTTTTAGGTCAGATAATTGAGTAATTCTGATTTTATTATACGACCGATCCGCTGTTTGTCAAACACTAAGAAATGAGAAAAGCCTTGATAACTTTCAGGCAAATTGATACTATTTGTGGGTTAATTCAAAAATGAAATTCCCCGGTAATCACAATTAAGTCGGTCATTATAAAAAAGGATTTGAATTTGAAACCAGTCATTGTATCTACAACAATTTTAGCGGTACGAAAGAATGGGCATGTCGCCATTGGTGGCGATGGTCAGGTCACCATGAATGCCGCAGTAGTAAAACAGGACGCGAAAAAGATTCGGCGGCTTTACCATGACAAGGTCATTGTGGGTTTTGCCGGCTCATCTGCGGACGCCTTTGCCCTTATGGAAAGATTTGATGCCAAACTTGAACAGTATCAGGGAAATGTCCTGCGCAGTGCCCACGAACTAGCCAAGGAGTGGCGAACAGATAAGGTACTCAGGAGGCTGGAATCTCTGCTTGTTGTGGTGGATAAACAATACTCGTTTTTGATTTCGGGTGGTGGAGATGTGATTGAACCGGATGACGGCATTATTGGTATCGGTTCCGGCGGTTCTTATGCAATTGCAGCAGCCAGAGCATTGATGAAACATACCTCATTGTCTGCAAAAGAGATCGTAGCGGAGTCCCTCAATATTGCGGCAGACATTTGTGTATATACCAATAAAAATATCAAGGTGGAGGAGGTCAGGTAGTGAAGGAACTAACACCCCGTAAGATCGTAGAAGAACTCGATAAATACATCATCGGACAAAAAAATGCTAAACGTGCCGTGGCAATTGCCATCCGGAACCGATGGCGCAGACACCAACTTTCCGATGAATTGCGGGAAGAAGTCTTACCAAAAAATATTATCATGATAGGGCCCACAGGCGTAGGGAAAACGGAGATTGCAAGACGCATGGCGGCCCTCGTCAAGGCGCCCTTTCTTAAAGTTGAGGCATCAAAATACACGGAAGTTGGTTACCACGGACGCGATGTGGAATCTATGGTACGCGATATTACCGAGATCGGTGTAAATATGGTCAAGGCCGAAATGATACAATCCGTCCAGGAAAAGGCTGAAAAGATGGCGGAGGAGAGACTCCTGGATTTGTTATTGCCACCAGTGCCAAAAAGTACGGAACCGACCAATGTCGAAGCCGAGGAACAACGTTTAAGCACACGAGAGAAGTTCCGCAAAAAATTGCAAGACGGAGAGCTTTCAAACCGTATAGTAGAACTTACCACTCACGAAAAACCCTATGTGCTCCAGGGTTTTGTTGCGGGGGTTGAGGAAATGGGCATGGATTTCCAAAACATGCTGGAAAAGATGATCCCGCCACGCACACAAATACGAAAGGTCCCCGTAGCTGAGGCAAAAAGGATTTTGACACAGGAAGAGGCAGAAAAGCTTATTGACCGAGAAAAAGTCATTCAGGAAGCGATTCGCAGAACAGAACAGTTTGGAATTATCTTCGTGGACGAGATTGACAAAATCGCAGGCAGAGAATCCGCACACGGCCCTGACGTATCCCGCGAGGGTGTACAAAGAGATTTGTTACCGATTGTGGATGGTACTACGGTAAATACAAGATACGGAATGGTCAGGACTGACCGCATTCTTTTTATTGCCGCAGGTGCATTTCATGTTTCCAAACCTTCGGATTTGATTCCTGAACTGCAGGGACGATTCCCCATTCGTGTTGAATTAGAAGATCTCGGAAAAGAGGAGTTTTTACGTATCCTGACTGAACCCAAAAATGCCTTGGTTAAACAATACAAGGCGCTTCTGGAAACTGAGGGAATTAAGGTACGATTTGAGAATGACGCTATTGAGTCAATTGCGGAGATTGCTGTACAGGTTAACAAACGCACCCAGAATATTGGTGCACGAAGATTACATACCGTAATGGAAAAACTTGTGGAAGATGCCTCTTTTGATGCCCCTGATATGGATGGCGCAGAGATAGTTATCAATGCAAAGTATGTGGAGGACAAATTACAAGCTATAGCAAAAGACGAGGATTTGAGTCGATATATTCTGTAGAAATAAACCTCAGAAAATCAAAGATGGAACTGGTTGTTTCCTGTAAAATCCATAGTTGCACGCAATACCATAACTATCCAGGACTATCTGACGTCCTTATATTTTCACGCCTTCCGGTAAAGACCTAGAATAATTCAACTCTTTCACTATGCAAGCAACCGGTTTAAAACAATTCCTATTTCCCCTAACAGAGCACAATTCAAACGAATGCGTTTCTCATGGCGGGATAGGGTACATTAGGCAATCACCTGGTTCTCAACACAAAAGACTTTTTCGAATATGAAACCAATCATTGGCATCAATTGCGATTACGAAGAGGAAGGTAAGCGTCCGTACTCTTTTACATATAGAGACTATAGCGATGCTATCATTGCAGCGCAGGGTATCCCACTATTATTGCCTATTGTTAAAGACAAAAATACTGTGAGGCTCCTTTTGGAAAAGATGGACGGCTTGCTCCTTACCGGTGGAAATGACGTACCCCCTCAACGCTATGGAGAGGAACAACACAAAAAGACCATTTGTGTTCATCCTGACAAGGATATTTCCGATAATATCCTGGTACGTGTCGCCATGCAGATGAAAAAACCCATTCTGGCCATATGTTACGGCGCTCAGCTTGTAAACGTTGTCTTAGGCGGCTCTCTTGTACAAGATATTCCATCAGTGGGCATATCAACTATTATCCATAAAGATTCGCAAAATGTGCATTATAGCCATCCTGTGGCTATAGAAAGAGACTCTCTCCTCTATCAGATTGTTGAGACAGAGCGTATCGAGACAAACAGTGTCCATCATCAGGCTATTAATAAATTGGGCAAGGGTTTGCGAGCTACAGCCCATACCCAGGATGGCATAACAGAGGCCTTCGAACTCAAAGATCATCCATTTCTTGTGGGTGTCCAGTGGCATCCTGAACGTATGACAGAGCATCCCTGCCACGCTGCACTGTTTCGTAGCCTTGTTACTGCCTCCAAGCAATACTCTCATAGTGGTACGAACGTGATTTAATGCTCAGGAATTTCAAAATGAAGCGATTCTTAGTTGCACTTTTTGCAGGTGCCGTAGAAGGATATCTGGAACCCGGTAACTGTGTAATCCTTGTTGACGAAGTCAGGTAATTGGATATGCGATGAGAAATCCTCAAAAATATCGAGTATTTTTTTACAGGCAGAGCAGATTACGTGATGGTGGATGTTGGTGTTGGGGTCGTAATGCTTACGGTCTTCATCAATAGTGAGTTCTTTGACTTCTCCCAACTCCTTTAACGTTTCCAGAGTCTTATAGATAGTGGTAAACGATACCGCAGGATAAATTTTTTTTACCTTTTTATAAACGTCTTCCGCTGATGGATGGGAAGTGTTATTCTCTAAAATCTTGAAGATCATTAGCCTCTGTGGAGTAATCTTCATGCCGTGGCTTCTCAGTGTTTTCGTAAGTTTTTCTACAGTTTCCATAATTTATTATAATTATAAATAAAAAATGATTGTTAATAACCTAAGAATATTATGTAAATAATTCATACATGTCAATAAAAAAGTGTAGATTATTAATTTTTGAATAGATTTTTTAGATAATGCTTTTTAAAATATGACGTTTTATTTAATACTATAAAAATATTTTAGCGACAGGCAGGAGGGCCTGTTGGGTTCAAAAATACATGTACAGACATTACTTTGTGATTCTGGCGACACCCTTTGGACACAGTCAACCCCTTCGTCTTTATTCATAAGGTAGACTAACCCGTTTTTTGCTGCGATTTCATAGTTAGCAAATGAGGGGCCAAAAGAATTTCGCAGCCAGGCTTTGCAAACGCACATATACCATCAATAAGTCAATTAACAATAATTACTTATGATTTATCTCAAAAATATTTACTTTGTGTAAACATTTTGTGTGTAATATGTGTTATATGTGTTGGAAATATGATATTTTACAAAACTCAATTCAAACTAGGAAAATTTACCTATGAATAAATTTGAATATAAAATCGACCATCTAGCCGATGAAATGAATGAAAATTATGTTGCCGAAGAGGACAATAACGAAGGGGAAGTCCTTGAACAAAGGATAAAATATAAGGATTACGACCCGGTTCGTCTTTACTTGAAAGAGATGTCATCCCTACCATTGTTATCTCGTGAAGAAGAACTCTATCTGGCAAAGAAGATAAAGATTACGAGCCGGTTGCTTCACAGGAGGGTACTGGGATTTGATTATGCCCTGGAAAAATACGTACGTATACTTGAGGAGTTGGATAGTGAATCGGACCTTGTCCAATTTGTCGAGACTGCGGTAACAAAAGAGCAAAGCAAAAACGAAACGGTCGAGCAACTTCATTGCGTTGCTGAAAAAATCAAAGACGCACTTGAAAAAAACCTAAAAGACTATGAAAAAATGAACAAGGGAATTGTTTCCAAAAATTTAAAATCCAGAGTCCTGAGAAAAGCAGCTTCCAGGAAGAGGAAGGCGATCAAAGAGTTAGAGGCTATGCACATCCGCGCAGAAACGATATTGCCGGTTATGAAGGAGTTATTAAGCGTTTTGTCAGAAGTAGTATCGTATAAAGAAAGCCCGCAAGGTTCGCATTATAAAAAAGAAGTCTACAAGAAACTTTTGCACGATTCTAGCGAAACAAAAATCTTGTTAATGGAAACCGTCGAAGCAACAAAGAAAGCTATTCACTCTATGAATTCCATTTACCATGAGTACGAATCTGCCAGGAATCGATTCTCTGAGGGTAATCTGAGACTGGTGGTGAGTATTGCAAAAAAGTACAGGAAGCGCGGCATGGTCTTCCACGATCTTATTCAGGAAGGAAACACGGGTCTGATGCGGGCTGTTGATAAATACGATTATCGTATGGGTTTTAAATTTAGCACGTATGCCACTTGGTGGATCAAGCAGGCGATTATCAGGGCAATAGATGACAAGGCAAGGATGGTACGCATCCCGGTACACATGACGGATGTAATCAACAAGACGAACAAAGTGTTGAGGAACTCGCAGGAATGCCTTGACAAAAAACCCAAACTAGAGACCATCGCAAAAGAAGCGAAAATTCCAGTTTCAGAGGTTTATCGGGTATTCCGAATTGCGTCTCAGCCTATATCATTAGAAAATCCAATTGGCGACGATGGTGAAACGATGTTTGAGGATTTTATCCAGGACAAAAAGATGGAATCGCCAATCTCCGCTGTTCACCAATCACTGCTTAAGGATCAGTTACAAAAAGTACTTAACACACTGAATCATCGGGAACGCGAGGTGATTAAGCTGCGATTTGGTATTGGTGACGGGTACACCCACACGTTGGAAGAAATTGGGGAACGGTTTAACATAACAAGGGAGCGCATACGACAAATCGAAACCGTTGCCATTCGCAAACTGCAACATCCACTGCGAAGCAGGAAATTAGAAGGATTTCTCGAAGGGGTGATGACAAATTAATACAACTCCTCAAGGAGTGACCGAGAGGGGGGCTTCGTGCAAGTCATGAAGCCCCTATTTTTTTATCCCGATTTTTTCAATCATCTTATTGATAGCTTCCCTTTGCCAAGAACAGCCGCATCAAGGGCGCCCTTTTTAAAATATACATTTCCGATGAAGCTAAAATTACAGGAATTTACGATACTATGTTTTGGACTTAGGTTGGGAATATGATTGAGCAAAACCCCCGATTCTTTGTATGTTCCGCCGAGCGTGCTCAAGAGGCGAGAAAGAAAGAAGAATAAAAGGACGGTGTTAAGGCTATGGAGAAATAGGTTTGTAAGATGATATCCAGCAGGATTGAGGCGCTAAAAGGAGTAATCAAGAAATAGGATACTGTTACAAATGGGCGATAACTGAGTCCACCATCTCCCGTGAAATAATCACTTGAAAAGATTATAGACACCTTATGCCACGACCTTATCAGATAATTATTTACAACGATAAACTTATCGTCATAGACAAAATTGTTTCCGATAGTATACAAGTAGAGCAGCACGGAAACAACAATGGTAAGGGAAAGTTGTCAAATGAAAAAAAGTGATTTATCTGATCTGAATGTTACCGCCCATGTTTATTGATGAGTTGGTATGAATTATACATCTACCTTCTTTTCTGCTAGCTCATAATAACCACAATAACCCGTGTTCGCCTGTAACCCTAAAATCCATAACGGGAATTCCTACACAAAAAGCGAAAATAAATTCCATATCAAACCTTCTCGTGTTTCCTTCTGCGCCTTTTTAAGAGATATTTTTTCCTATTTAACCGATGCTTCTTTTTCCCGGCAAAACCATTTGCCATAGAATCCTCCAAAAATGTTAAGATGTGTATATAAAAACGAAAAAGAGATAATATCAACAATAAAGACAAAATTCAATAAAATATTATATATGCGAATAAATAAAATTCAATCTTGCAAATCCGAGAACCAGGAACGAACCAACAACTTCTGACGGATTCATCATTTCGCAAACCTAACAATACCTTGTTTCGGGTGTTTTTAATAATTAAATCGATAGAAACCAGTAGTGTGTTTTTTTGACGTCCCTCAATAAGGACAGGCCTATCCAGTTTCATTGGCCCCTCTTTAGTTCGGGGATTTTTAATCTGTGCCCTTTGTGATTGGATAATCCGTGTTGGTGATCCATTCGCTCCATGAACCAGCATATAAACGGGCGTCTCCAAAACCTGCATGAGCTAAGGCAAGAAGGTTGTGTGATGCGGTGACACCTGAACCGCAATAGAAAACTGCACGCTCAGGTGGTATATTACCAAGCAAATCCTGAAAGCGGTCTTTCAGATCTTCCTGGGAAATAAACAACCCGTTCGAATCCAGATTATTGGCGAAAGGAGCAGAGAAAGCACCTGGAATATGACCAGCTACCGGATCAATTGTCTCGTTTTCACCACGATAGCGGTCTGCGCTCCGTGAGTCAATTAAACGAAAGTTTGGATTGTGCAGTATCTTCAAAACATCAGCGGAACTAACCAACAAGTCGTTTCGAACTCTGGGGGTAAAGACCCTTGGTTTTCGGGTTTCAATACCGCTTGTTACCGAGTAACCTTTCTTTTGCCATTGTGGCCAACCGCCGTCCAGGATTGCAACGGCATCATGACCAACCCATCGCAACAGCCACCATAGTCGGGCTGCCGCCATTGCACCGCCCTTATCGTCATAGGCTACAACTTGAACTTTAGCATCTATTCCCCAATTTGACAAGGTTTGGGCAAATGTTTCAGGCTTTGGCAGTGGATGGCGGCCGGTCTTGCCGGGAATGATCGGACCAGACAAGTCTTCGTTTAAGTGTGTATAGACGGCGCCGGGTATATGGGCTTGAAGGTAATCCCGGCGGCCACGTTCCGTATCATCCAGGGAAAAACGACAATCGATAATCACCCAATCTGGATTAGCAATCTGATCGAAAAGTTCGGAAGCGGATATAAGAGTTGTGTAAGACATTAGAGAAAGATACTTATCGTGAAAAAACTGAATTATCATTCCCCGTATCAAGTACGGGGCAATCTCTGCGAAACTTGTCCTCATGAAACCTGGGGAACAGGAATCCAGCCTTTTGCTACTTTTCCGGATTTCCATGTGTGTAGGAACGCAATATTTTATAACTGCAAACAATATACACCAGGATTTGTCAGGGTCAAGATAAAACTCTGGAGTGGTAGTATGGCCAATGGTGTTTGGCATTAAAAGTGTAAAAAACGGCAATGTGAAAACAAGAACGTAGGAGTTGTGAATTTTTGTCAAGTGCCGAGATTGATAAGCTGATTGAGACCGCCAGGGGTGAACACCGAAACGCGACTGTAACTCTACTTGCTTATCGCACGACTTGAGAGTTTCCGATCTTATGTACTTCTGCTGGTCGCAGTTTGATTTAAAGCACGGATTATTCCATGCTGTCAAACACAAGAACATATGAAAGCACAAATCTACTTTATGGCATAGAAACGAGGGCATTGCAAAAATCAAATCCGTTGTTTGTTCAAGAGATTCCGCTTTATGAAATAGTAAAAAATGTCTTAATCTTTGAATAAAATTATCGCTATTATTAACCAAAAGGGCGGAGTAGGTAAAACTACCACCATAAACATGGCTTCTGGACTGGCTATGGAAGGGAAAAAGGTGCTGATTATTGATTTAGACCCACAGATCCCACACCACCATAGGCTTAGGGGGAATTGATCCAGCATGGTATAAGATGACCATTACCGATATTTTGCCATGGTAAAGACAAGCCAGAATGGGCTATTTGAAAATGAAATTGAAAAGGGATAAGATTTTGTTATAATTTTACATTATCTGCACGGGCCCATAGCTCAGCTGGTCAGAGCAGCGGACTCATAATCCGCGTGTCCAAGGTTCGAATCCTTGTGGGCCCACATTCATTTACATGATCATTTTAAACGATTCAAGACCTGCCTGATGTCCTCTTTTTCCACCTGAGAGGGATCAATCCTTAATAATTCCTTAAGATAATATTGAGACATTTCTCTATCATTTTTGCTATCGAGGTATAAAAAAACGAGATTTTTGTGAACATTTACGATGTTTGGGTTACGTATAAGAATTTTCTGGAATACGTCTATAGCCTTGTCTGCCAGGCCCAATCCGCGGTATAAACTGCCGAGTGCATAGTGAGCATTGAGATTGTTGGGATCGAGCCGAATTACGATATTATATTCATTGATGGCTTCAGATTGTTTTCCCAATTTTTCATAAGCAAGCCCCAAGTTATAATGGCCTTGCGGCTGATTTGAGTCAATCGCAAGAGCCTTTTTAAACTCAGCAACGGCTTCATATATCTGCCCTCTTCTTGCATAATTTACACCCAAATTGTTCCGGGCAAGTATGTATCGGCTGTCGTAATAAAGGGACTTCTGAAATTCCTCCATGGCCTTATCGTGTTCTCCAGTTGAATCATAGATACTGCCAAGCCCATTATGGGCATGTGAATAGTTCGGCTTTATCCTCAATGCCTCCTCATACTCCGATCTTGCCTTGTCAAGGTAGCCCTGATTATAGTAAATGTTGCCCAGATTATTATGAGGTTGCGCATAATTTCTGTCCAGTTGAATGGCTTCTTTGTATTCTATAAAGGCCTTATCAATAAGGCCCTGTTTGCTATAGACTGCGCCAAGGTTGCTATGAATACTGGCATCTTTAGGGTTTATGTTTAACGCAGTCTGATATTCCATTTGTGCCCGTTCTATAAGACCTCTTTCCATGTATACATTTCCCAAATTGCAATGGGCACGATAGCTGTCAGGGGAACGGGCGATGGTTTTCGTCCACAATGTAAGTTCGTCCCGCCAATTCCCATTCTTCCAGATAATAGAAACCCCATATCCCCCGATCATTAAGGTCACCAGGACCAGCTGTACTATTTGCCTCAATGGAATGGCGCGTGTAGATAAGGTACGGTCTGTAATCCGATAAATGAGAATCCCCTTTAACACACAAAATCCCATTACCGGAATATACAGATATCTCTCTGCCATGATGTTCCCTATGGGAATGATATTCATAACGGGCAGCATTGTGACAAAGAACCACACCATCCAGCAGGCAAACATATTCCTTGTTTTGCACAATATCGCAAATATGGTAAAAATTGATATCAGGAAGGTTACGGAAATAACAGATGACGCTTCCAGTGGATGTGTTGCAAGAGGGACTATGTAGTCCGCATTAAGATTTAGCGGAAAGAATGATAGTTTGATATAGGACGCCAGTATTGTAATCATGGTGAAGACATTGACCCAGAAACCACCGGGTTGATAGGCAGTTTTTAATGCCGGATTACTGAATACCATAAATCGAATTACAATGTAGAATAGGGAAATCGCAAGATACCCTATATAGATTCCTTTAAATCTTCTCGCAAGGGCTGGCCATGGCCTTTGATCGGAAAATACCACAAACAACATAAGCAGGCTAGGAAGGGTTATGGCCATTTCCTTTGAAAAAAGGGCGCACAGATATGCTACAAGAGAAATTGCATAATAAACTATAAATCGACTCTTTTTGCCGGTTTCCCGATAAAGAAGGGTATCGGATTTTATAAAATAAGTAAGAGAGACAAGGAGAAAGGTTGCGGATAAGAGATCTTCCCGATAGCCGACGGCATTTACGGTTTCCACAAGTAGAGGATGTGTGACAAAGAAAAAAATTGAAAATAAAACAATCTTATTGTTGTCTAAAATGGTACGAAGGAAAAGATAAAAAAGTACCGAATTTCCTGTATGCAAGATGACATTGGTAAGGTGAAATCCAAGGGGATTTAAGCGCCAGATGGCATAATCAAGAAAGTATGAGATTGTGACAAGGGGGCGATAACTCATCTCCCCTGAAAGAGAAAAATAATCTTTCGTAAAGATTTTGGGCAGATACCTCCATTCCTTAACGAAGGAATTTTCCACAATAATCTTAAAATCATCATAGACAAACCTGCCGTGCGTTGCATTTAAATAAAGCAAAAAGGAAAATGCGGATATGAAGATGAGAGTAAATACAAAAAACTGATTCTCCTTATAAATTGATCCGTTTTTCATTATTTTACAATACTGAATTTTTGGTGATTTTGCAAACGCAGAATAACCTGAAAAAAATCATTTCCTTATAAATGCAAATCCCCCTATACCTACCTTTGTAAAAGATGGCATAGGGGGATTGCGTAATTTCTGGCATTCACAATAAGCGTGAATGCATTTCTGGTCTAAATAAAAAATTTATTAGAACAAATAGGCAAGATCAATTGCGGTTGTAAGCTCATCGTTATGACCGTTAAATATATCTTCGCTGGCTTCGTCATAACGAACTTCGGGCCTGACAAGTAAATTCTCCCTGATCTTAAAGTTGGCTGTAACGGTAACTTCCCAGAGATGAAGAGCAGCAACTCCTATCCTGGCTCCATCATGGTCATCAAAATACTCACCTCTTAGCGCTAAGCCAAAGTAGTCGGTAATATCCTGATTAATAATACCAGAGAAACCCCACCATTTACCATTGCCTTCTCCTGGCAAGAAACCGCCAGCCGACCCTGCGGCACCTTCTTCTGTACCAAAATCAAAATTAAGGTTAAAAGCCGTCTTTTCAAAAGGTTTTAATGCCAGAATCAAATCCCAGAAATGCCTTATATTTCCATCGGCGTCTGGCGCAATGTCTTCATCTTGTTCGGCTCCGTGGCTACCATTAACGATAAAGTTTGTATTATCACTTATTTTCCAGTTGAACTGATACCCGAAGGTTTTGCTATCATTATTGTCGACAAAGGTATCCCAGCCATTCACAAGATAACCTGTCACGGTTAAGCTATCCAATACAGGATAGCTTACGGCCAAGCCCGTATTGGTAAACGGGATTGCATTCTGATACAGGAGTGAACGGGAAAAGTTTGGGTTATCAACGCTTTCCCAGAGTTCTGCCCCGATCCAGGTGGCGAATTTACCGAATTTAAAATCAATGCCCTTTCCCACAGGCGCCTTGTACGTCACAAAACCCTGACTTACAGTAAAATCATCGTCATCAACCCTGCCATCGCTCGGTAGGAATGTCAACCTTTGTGCAATTTCACCATAATTTGTGGTAAACCCAAAGCCGATGGGGTCTTTTTCTGTGGATGGCTTGAAAACGGAGATTTCAATATTGTCCAGGGTAAAGGAATTGTTTTCTCTATCGAATGCCCTGACATCTATCCAGTCCCCCTGTGCCCCGTCGCGGGCAAAACCACCGGCAGAACCCCGCTGATCATCCGGTTTTGAGAAATTATAACTATAATACGTATCAATAAAACCACTTATTTCTACGCCTTTGAAAAAGCTGGCTAACTTGCCCTCTTCCGAGGAAGCCATCGCTAAAGGCGCCACTTCTTCCGCAAAAGTCGATGAAGCGAAACCTGTCAGCGCACAGCACAATATGCCAGCCAATCCCCAATTTTTTACATTCTTCATTTAAAACTTCCCCCTTTCCTTTCTAAGGATCTAGTGTTTTAAGTTACCTGTTTCAGATTTTCCAAGGTCAAAAAAATAAAAATAAACAATCAACTAGATCTGCTTTACTTAACATACATATTTATATAATTCTGAAATCTACCCCCCTTTCTCCCACCTCACAATAAAATTAAGCAAAAAATATACCACCACCTTATATATACGGTACGAATAAAATTTTTATCAATACTGAATTATGATTACAACACAACACGCAAAGAAATAAACGCAAGAACAACAACTACTTACAATACCACCAATTTCAAATCAACTTTTGACAAAAAAAATTATAGGCCCTGTATTTCAAAGACACCCTGATGGGAAAATGGCATTTACATCCTTTTCCACTGTCAAAGATTTAACGATAAAGTGGACGATATGAGACAGTTAATTTAGTTAAAGACGCCTTATGACACGCTGCATTGTATATTTATAAAAATCCTTGTCAATAAAAATCCCAAAATAAATCGAAAAAATCCAGACAATCCACAAATCATTTTTCTTGACCTTAAAAATTTTCTCAGTATAATTGACCAATTCTGATATCCAGGAACAGACCATATCCTTTACCTGTTCCAGGCCAAGCAGTCATTCGTTTGTAGTGCATTTGAATTTTATTTAAAATAACCTATTAAAGGAGGAACACTATGGCGCTGGATCCCACCAAGCATGCAGATTGGGAAATAGCAGAAGATGCTGAAGCCCGAATGAAAACAGTGTATCAATTAGCTGATGGGTTAGGTCTCATGAAAGAGGAATTACTTCCACATGGACACCATGTAGCAAAAATTGATTTCAATAAGGTGCTGAACCGTGTCGGAAATAAACTCGATGGAAAATTTATTGATGTTACCGCTATCACCCCAACTCCGCTTGGTGAGGGAAAATCTACTACGACCATCGGACTGGTGCAGGGTTTGGGGAAGAGAGAAAAAGATGTAATCGGGACAATTCGCCAGCCATCAGGTGGACCTACAATGAATATAAAGGGTTCTGCTGCTGGTGGCGGACTTTCCCAGTGTATCCCCCTAACCCCGTTTTCTCTTGGATTAACAGGAGATATCAATGCCATTATAAATGCCCATAACCTTGCCATGGTCGCTCTTACATCCAGAATACAACATGAATTCAACTATGACGATGAGAGGCTAAAAAAAAGTAATTTAAAACGGATTGACATCGACACCGACAGGATTGAAATTAAGTGGATCATTGACTTTTGTGCTCAGGCATTGAGAAAAATTATCATCGGTATTGGCGGCAGGATGGATGGCTTCATGATGGAGTCTGGCTTTGCTATAGCAGTGTCCTCTGAGCTTATGGCAATTCTTTCCGTCTCCAAAGATTTAAAAGACATGAGAGAAAGAATCGGCAAGATGGTTGTCGCTTACGACAAAAAAGGCAAACCGGTAACGACGAGCGATCTTGAAGTGGCCGGCGCCATGACCGCATGGATGGTGGAAGCCATCAATCCGAACCTCATGCAGACCATCGAAGGGCAGCCGGTATTCGTTCATGCTGGTCCTTTCGCCAACATTGCCATCGGCCAATCCTCGATTATCGCAGACAGGATCGCCTTAAAATTGGGTGATTATGTGGTAACCGAATCGGGATTTGGGGCAGATATTGGGTTCGAAAAATTCTGGAACTTAAAATGCCGTTACTCCGGGCATAGCCCAAATGCGGCAGTAATTGTCACCACTGTCCGTGGTATGAAATGTCATGGCGGCGCTCCCATCCCCGTACCCGGACGTCCTCTTGACTCGTGCTATAAAGAAGAAAATGTTGCATGGGTGGAAAAAGGTACAGAAAATCTTGTCCACCACATCGAAACGGTAAGGAAAGCAGGAATCAACCCTGTAGTTTGTATCAATCATTTCCATACAGACACAAAAGCTGAAATTAATGTAATTCGCAAAATAGCAGATGCGGCCGGAGCCCGCGTAGCCGTGTCTTATCACTGGCTGAAAGGCGGAGAGGGCGCCCTGGAACTAGCCGATGCCGTGATTGATGCATGCAATCATCCCACTAATTTCAAGTTTCTCTATGAATTAAGTACCCCTTTAAAGACGCGTATTGAAATGATTGCAAAGGAAGTTTATGGCGCCGACGGGGTTGATTTTACCCAGGAGGCATTGACAAAAATCAAGGCATTGGACAACGACCCTGATATCTCAAAAATGGGGACTTGCATGGTGAAAACACACCTGTCTGTCACGGATAACCCGCAATTAAAAGGCGCTCCGAAAAACTGGAGACTCCGCGTGCGTGACATATTGACCTTTAAAGGTGCTGGGTTTGTCGTACCAATGGCAGGAGATATTAAACTCATGCCGGGAACAAGTTCCGATCCCGCATTCCGACGTGTGGATGTTGACGTAAACACAGGAAAAGTAAAGGGACTTTTCTAATTTCTTGTCTACTCAGACAAAACAAGGAACACCTTCTCCGGATACCAAAAGATTTCGGGTTTCCCGGAAAGAGTTCGATAGACCAATCGAAACATTTTCAACCTGGATTAAGCCAGTTTTTACTCTGTAAACAGAAGCTATCGTTTAAAGAAGGCTGTTGAACACAAAAGGGATCAACAGCCTTCTTTTTCATTGTTATTCCCAAACATTACCTTGACATATATATCTATATTTGCTTACAATAGTTACATAATTGCGGATTCTTCAACTTTGAATTTTTCGCTGGAGCCACTGAAAAAGCCCGCGGGGCAATTGTATGTATCATTCAAGTGTACAATGAAACGTATCACTTTGTTTTATGTAAATTATTAAAAAAATACAAAAGGCATAATTACCTATGAGTTTTCTAACGAAAATATTTGGAACATCAAATGAGAGGATACTTAAGAAGATAAAACCTATTATAGAACAGATCAATTCTCTCGAACCCAAGATGATGTCATTAACAGATGCTGAACTCCGACAGAAAACGGATGCGTTTAAAGAAAGATTATCCAAGGGGGAAACCACAGACAATCTCCTGCCAGAAGCATTCGCCACTGTGAGGGAAGCGAGCCGGAGGGTTCTTATTGCTCCCAACCCTGACAGTCCCAATCGCACTATGCGACACTTTGACGTTCAGCTTATTGGTGGTATTGTTTTGCATGGGGGAAAGATTGCCGAAATGGCAACTGGTGAAGGCAAGACACTGGTTGCTACCCTTCCCGCGTACCTGAATGCACTCTCAGGAAAAGGCGTCCACATTGTTACCGTCAATGATTATCTGGCAAAACGCGACAGGGATTGGATGAGCCCCTTATACGAATTTTTAGGGCTAAAAACTGGTGCCATTCAGTCAAATCAGCCATACGAAGAAAAGAAAGCCGCTTATTTATGCGATATTACCTATGGAACAAACAACGAATTTGGTTTTGATTATCTCCGTGATAACATGAGGGTCAGGACGGAAGAACAGGTGCAGATTAGCCGCGGTCTGAATTATGCCATTGTCGATGAAGTTGATAGTATATTGATCGATGAGGCGCGTACCCCCTTAATTATCTCTGGCCCTGCAGAAGAGTCTACAGAAAAATATTATATAGCAGATAAAGTTGCCAGACGTTTAAAAGCCGGGAAACACTTTGAAATAAAAGAAAAAGAGCGTATGGCTCATCTTACCGAGGAGGGTATTGAAGAAGTAGAGAAACTCCTGAATGTTGACAGTATTTACACCGACAGGAATATGGAGTGGCCTCACTACATAGAGCAGGCGCTTAGGGCCCACCACCTGTTCAAAAACGATCGGGATTATATTGTCAAAAGCGGTGAGGTAGTCATTGTAGATGAATTTACCGGGCGCTTAATGGAAGGTCGTGTATGGAGCGATGGACTTCATCAGGCAGTACAGGCAAAGGAGCATCAACGCATCAAGGAAGAAAACCAGACACTGGCTACGATTACCCTTCAGAATTTTTTTCGATTGTATAAAAAACTTGCCGGGATGACAGGAACGGCAATGACTGAGGCTGCAGAATTCGACAAGATCTACAAACTGGAAGTTGTTGCTATTCCCACAAACAAACCTATGAGTCGTACAAATTTCCCGGATCGGGTTTATCGGACTGAAAAGGAAAAGTTTGATGCCATCATTAAAGAGATTGCAGAGGTACATAAAACAGGCAGGCCAACACTGGTCGGAACAGTTTCCATTGAAAAATCAGAATTGCTGAGTGAGAAACTCATGAGAGAAGGCATTGAACATGAGGTGTTAAATGCCAAGCAACACGAAAGGGAGGCACATATCGTTGCAAAAGCCGGGCAGCGTGGGAATGTGACAATTGCAACGAATATGGCCGGAAGGGGTACAGACATTGTTTTAGGTGAGGGTGTTGCATCTCTTGGAGGCCTTCATATCGTAGGCACCGAAAGGCATGAGGCTCGGCGCATTGACAACCAGCTTCGTGGACGTGCCGGCCGTCAGGGGGACCCCGGTTCATCCCGCTTCTATGTATCGCTTCAAGACGATCTGATGCGTATTTTCGCCTCTGAGCGCGTTAGTTCACTCTTGAAGACCTTTGGGATGGAAGAGGGTATGGCGATTGAGCACTCAATGGTCTCAAAGTCCATTGAGAGGGCACAGAAAAAGGTCGAGGAGCACAATTTTGAAATACGGAAACACCTGCTCGAATATGACGAAGTAATGGACCAGCAGAGAAAAATGATTTATTCTCTGCGGCAGGATGTGCTTGAAGGCAAGAATATCCGCGATTATATTTTCCAAATGATGGAGGATGGTATTAAGGAGGTAACAGCTTTTGCTTTTGGCACAAAGAGCGGAAGAGATGAGGAAGAACCCTTTGATATTGCAGATTGGTTCAGGCAAAAATTCGGCTTGTCTATTGATCTCAACGAGGTTGAGGAAAAGACGCGTCAGAATGTGGAAGTTTTTTTGATAAAGAAAGCTGAAGAGGCATACGAAGCAAAGGAAAACGCCATTGGCAAAGACGAAATGGAAAAAATTGCCCAGATACTCCTGCTGGAAAAAATCGACACAAAATGGAAAGATCACCTCTATGCCATGGACCATCTGAGGTCAGGCATTGGCCTCCGCGGCTATGCACAGGTGGATCCAAGAATAGAATATAAAAGAGAAGCACTGTCTATGTTTGAAAGCATGAATTTATCGATTCGAGACGAAGTAACCGACCTTATATTCAAATTGCAATTAGGCAAAGAGGCGGAGAGAAAAGATATATGGCACCCAGACCACTATGTTCACCAGGAAGTCTCGGGATTGGAAACGATTCAGGAATCGCCAGTTGCTGCTGCCATTCAGGGTACAAATGCGAACTCAGAAGAACAAACCGAGCGAAAGATTGAGCCTATCAAAGTCGGGATTAAGGTAGGCAGAAATCAACCTTGCCCATGCGGTAGTGGCAAAAAGTTCAAGCAGTGTTGTGGCAGGGTAAGTTGATTTGAGTTTTTTACTCTCTGAATAATACTTGCGAAAGTCACATGAATAACCTAAAAATCCATCCAACCCTGCATGTCGACAATCTTTGATGCCGTTTATATAACAGCGCTCACTTTTGGCTCGCCTTATTTTTTTTGAAATTCATAACCAGCAAGCGCTATCGTTCCGGTTTGCCTCAACGTTTGGGGTGGATTGAAACGAGGGAAAGAAAAAAACCATGCGTATGGATTCATTGCGCTTCCGTTGGAGAGGTTTTAACAGCAAAAGCACTTGTAAAATCTATCGAAAAAGAGTTTAATTATTTAGATATCGTTGTCACTACCAATACCAATACGGGTTTGTCTGTTGCGAAACAATGCTTTCATGACAAAAAGACTTTTTATTTCCCTCTCGATTTGAGTTGGGTGACTGAGAAGGTACTGAGTACCATACAACCCATTTGCGTGATATTGATCGAATTGGAAATATGGCCTAATTTTTTAATAGCAACGGCAAAAAGGCATATTCCAGTTGTTTTACTGAATGCCAGAATATCAGAAAAATCGTTCAAATGGTATCGTATGGTCAGGAAACTATCAAAGGGATTCTTTGAAAGTTTAGCCACGAGGGACAATGCCTTTTGTGCAAGGACCGAGGCCGATGCAACTCGTCTTATGAATTTAGGCATATCCGAGATACAAATCCTTATTACAGGCAATATGAAATTTGATAATATGGTAACTGACGTCCCGGAAGACACGAAAAAACGGTTAATGTGCCTTTTGGAAATTGACAAAGACGATAAGGTCGTTGTTTGTGGCAGTACTCATGGGGGGGAAGAGCGCGTTATTTTAAAAATCTTTAAACACCTTTGCACAAAAATTAAAAAACTAAGACTGATTTTGGTTCCACGACATATCGAACGGGCCGACACTATAGGCAAGCTTATCGAGTCCATGGGGCTTAGATGGATAAAGAAGACCGCACTCGACAAAGGAAATAAAATAGGCGAATCTAGATATGAAACAGTTATTCTTGTTGATACCGTCGGGGAATTACTTGCAACATATAGCATTGCCGATTGTGTTTTTGTCGGGAAAAGTCTTGTGCCGCTTGGTGGACAAAACATGATGGAACCAGCAGGACTTGCCAAGCCAGTTATTGTTGGTCCGCATACGTTTAATTTTCTTGAGGCGGTTCAGTTATTAAGAGAAGCTGATGCCATAAAGGTTGTTCAGGATGAACCGTCACTATTAAAAGAAATGATGTATTTATTGGAGCATCCGGACGAAGCACAGGAAATAGGTAAGAGGGCACAATCGGTTGTAATAAAACAACGGGGTGCTACCGATCGTAATTTAAAAGTGTTAAGGAAAATTTTATTGAAGGAGAGGACAGTATCAGTATGAAGAAGGGAAGGCATGTATTTACCTCAGAATCAGTATCCATGGGACACCCAGATAAGGTCGCTGACCAGATATCTGACGCGGTGCTGGATGCAATGCTTGAGCAAGACCCGATGAGCAGGGTAGCGTGTGAAACATTGGTGACGACAGGTGTTGCCTTTGTAGCGGGAGAATTTACCACAAAGGCCAATGCAAACATTCCCGATATTGTAAGAAATACCATAAAAGAAATCGGTTACAATGATGCTTCAATGGGATTCGATTATAATACCTGTGCGGTTCTTACCAGCATAGGCAAACAATCACCAGATATCTCACAAGGGGTGAGTGGCGAAGGCCTCTATAAGGAGCACGGGGCTGGTGATCAGGGAATGATGTTTGGCTATGCTTGTAACGACACCCCTGAACTCATGCCGCTTCCTATTATGCTAGCTCACAGGATTATTATAAAACTCGCCGAACTAAGGCAAAACGGGACATTAAAATATCTCCGCCCCGATGCAAAATCTCAGGTTACCATTGAATATCAGGATCATACGCCTGTCAGGGTACATACCGTAGTTATTTCTACCCAACATGCGCCGGATGTAAAATATGAGACCATAAAAGATGATATGATTGAAAAGATTGCGAAACAGGTGATACCAGTAAACCTCATGGATGGTAAAACGATTTATCATATAAATCCCACTGGACGTTTCGTGATCGGTGGTCCCCAGGGGGACTGCGGCTTGACAGGGCGAAAGATTATCGTGGATACGTATGGTGGATGGGGGCGTCACGGTGGTGGCGCTTTTTCAGGAAAAGACCCAACGAAGGTTGATAGAAGCGCTTGCTATGCTGCCAGACACATCGCAAAAAATGTAGTAGCTTCCGGCCTGGCAGAACGGTGCGAAGCACAAGTAGCTTATGCTATTGGTGTGGCAAAGCCCCTTGCCATCCACATCGCTACGGAAGGCACAGGCAAGATCCCCGATGAAAAGCTTACCCAAATTTGTGAAAAGGTTTTCGATATGACCCCAAAGGGTATTATTGATCGGTTAAAACTCAGAAGACCGATATACAAGATTACCGCCAGACACGGACATTTCGGTCGTCCAGAAGACACCTTTACGTGGGAAAAGACCGATATGGTAGATGCCCTGAGAAATGCTGCTGACATTTAAAAGTAAGCAATTTGCAGTATCAAGGGGCATGTTGCAACATGCCCCTTGATGCCAAGGCAGTGTCCTACCCTTTATCCACAAATTGATACTGAATTTATTGCTGTCGCCCGTTTGAGCCGCTCGGCAGTTTTATGCGCCAGTACTTTAACACCACATTCGGATTTCAACACACGATGCCAATCTTCTATGCGTCAGCGCAGGCGATACCATTCTAGGCAATTCAGCGCATCATTCTGTGATTTTATGTCAATTGTCGTCAGCAAAAACCATTCTACTGCCTTCGTACCGGCAGGGGGATGCTCTTCTTTCACATGGATAATCCAGAGGGATATCGGAGGTGTCTCTTTAAAACAGGGCTGAGGCTTCAATTCTGCCCGTATATATCGAACTGTTACTTCGGCAATACGGGCTGCGGCGCTTATCCCGTGCCTTCTGATTCTTCTTTAGCCATATACCGTGCTTCCAAATCCCCAGAAAACTCTCGTGTGGTCATCCAAAGCATACGGGATGCAAGGTTATTGATACCAGATATTTAGTCTAAACTACGATGTCGTCTTCTTGTCCACAGGGTACCAGATCGTAATCCATACTGCCCAGCCCAATCTCCTGTGCGTAAGAAATTTGAATCGTGTAATCAATGTTAGGCCAGGCTTCTTTGAAAAAGTCTTTTCCAATACGTTCTTTGATAATGTCCGTTGTTGCCTTTTCAATTGCGACAGGGTCTCTGGACGCAACGATGCCGATATCTTTCATATCCTGATTAAAAGGCTTATCCATACAATCGCAGTGCTTGGTAATATGGGTCAGGAAATTGAAAAAGACCACCTTACCTGTCTTCCCTTTTAAAATAGCCAGGCAGTGTTCCGCAACCTTTTTTTGCAGGTTGACCGTGCTCTCATCCCAGGCAATCTTTACCGCATCAAACTGACAAACGGCCAGACATTCCCCGCAACCAATACATATCTTCGGGTCGATAATGGCATACTGCTCACCCATCGTAATCGCTCCCACCGGGCACCATCTGCCACATGCGCCACAGGTATTGCACCGTTTCTTAAGAATTTGAGGAATTACGCCGGAGTGTTGTGCCAGTTTTCCGCCACGAGAGGAGAGTCCCATCCCAATATTTTTCAGGGTAGCTCCCATACCGGTTGCCAGATGCCCTGTTACGTGAGCGATTGAGACAATGGCATTTGCCGCCTTAGCGACACCGGCTACGTAAGCATATTTGCACAGTTTCTGGTTGATCTCTACCTGCACGTCATGTTCGCCAAAGAGCCCGTCCCCAATAATAATGGGGGCTCCAACGCTTTCGTAGCTGAAACCGTGCTCGTGGGCATGTGAGAGATGATCAACGGCGTTGGTGCGACGACCCACATACAGGGTATTCGTCTCTATCAAAAAGGGTTTTCCTTTACAATCCTTTACCTTGTCAACTACCGCTTTAACGACAGGTGGCTTGAGATATCCAATATTCCCTTTTTCGCCGAAGCTGGTTTTTACTGCCACCATGTCATTTTTCTGAATTTCATCCGCAAAACCAGCAAAATCAAAGAGATAATTCGTCTTTTGTGCAAGGGAAGAAACATCCTCACCATTTTCTACCTTGATAAAATAGACCTTACTCTTCATCTTTTTCTCCATAAATTTGAATTATTGTGAATTATACATCGATAATGGGGTGGCACGGACAAACTCCGTTTGTCCGTGTTGAACTTCCACGACGTTGTTTATGAATTATCCATTTGAAATTTGGATAGACAATACAAGCCTGACCCTTGCAAGTACAAAGCATTAAGCAGTTTTACAACAACACCCCGTCAGATTATGGTTACTCTGTATCAAGTTTATAAATCACAAATTGTAAGTCTCTTGAGTATATAAGCAGTTTCTCTTCACGTTTCCGACTCTTGACAATCTCACGGATGACCTTTTTTTGTGGCGCTCATCTCTTGTCCAGTAGAACAGAGACAGGCACCGGAGCTGCTATAGAATTAAATACCGGTGAGTATTTCTGAGCCATACGGATGAGTTCCTCCTTCTGTACTTCAGCTATATCCGCATCGATTTTGAAGTACACGCGGATATTCTCATAGCCGACTTTCACGTCTTGCGATATTCCAAGAAATCCCCGGAGGTCCAAATCACCCTCTAATCTGGATTCAACTGCCTTTACTGTGATTCCTTTGGCAGATGCATGAGCAATCAGGCTTGTCGTCAGACAACCAGACAAGGCAACAAGAAGATATTCGACAGGATTAGCGCCCTTATTCTTCCCCAAAAGAACAGGAGGTTCATCCAGTTCAAATACCATAGGCTCCCGGGAAGTATCCTCCTTGCCAGCACCATAAAAATCTTTTATAGTTGCACGATTGTGTGTGCCGTCGACCCATTTATTGGTTGCCCGGAATTTGAACTTCGCAATTTCAGGTTTTTTCTTAATATTTTCTATCGTACTAAACAACTGGCCGACATCTACTCCGTTGACTTTCTTTTCCTGTGTCATCTCGTTCTCCTCTTTTCCTGATGGTCCAATATCTTTTAATTATACAATTCCCCTAACACTAGAATACACTACCTGTACGCGGTCGTATGTTAGGGATGTTATAAAATCTATCTTACTAAGGTATAATAAAATAGATAATTTTGTCAATAAGGATATACTATATAAAACATGAAATTAATGGAATTTCCGTTTTTCATCCTCTCAATCCTGTCAAAAATGAAAATTCGCATGCTATCCTGACTGGGACATATTCCTTGATTTTGACGTCAAATTCTGATATTTTCATGAAAATGGAAAAATTATTAAAATCATTATCCATATACGATATCCTTCAAAAGGCGGAACAGGGTGAACGACTAAACTTTGCGGATGGTGTGCGGCTTTTCAAGTCCAATGATATTCTCCCTATTGGTCATATCGCAAACATCGTCCGTGAACAAAAAAACGGCAATACGGCATACTATATTACCAATCGACATATCAACTACTCCAATATCTGCAAGAATCGTTGTAAGTTCTGCGCCTTTAGCAGGGACAAAGAAGAATCCGGTTCATACGAGATGGATATGGGGGAAATCCTCGAAAAGGCCGTAGCTGCGGTTGAAGAAGGTGCAACGGAACTCCATATCGTCGGCGGATTGCATCCGGATATTCCATTCGGTTTTTATATAAAGATGCTCCGTGAAATTCACGAAAGCTGTCCTGATATACATATCCAGGCATTTACCGCAGTAGAAATCGAACACCTGTCTCAGATAGCAAGACTTTCCGTACATCAAACGTTGAAGGAACTTAAAGAGGCCGGGCTGGGCTCATTGCCGGGAGGTGGCGCGGAGGTATTTTCTCCAAAGATTCGGGAGCAATTATGTCCGGAAAAACTCAGCGGCGATGGGTGGTTACAGGTAATGCGTGAGGCCCATACCCTGGGATTACGGAGCAATGCAACAATGCTCTATGGTCATGTGGAAACTCATGAGGACAGGATTAACCATCTCATAAAGTTGAGAGAACTTCAAGACGAAACGGGCGGATTTATGTCTTTTATCCCGCTGGCATTCCATCCGAAAAACACTGAACTATCAAACCGTTCCAGTACTACAGCCATGCTGGATTTAAAGGTCATTTCAATAAGCCGGTTGATGCTCGACAACTTTGACCACATAAAGGCATTCTGGATTATGCTGGGAATCAAGCTGTCCCAGGTTTCTCTCAGCTTCGGCGTGGACGATATTGATGGAACCGTACAGGAAGAAAAAATAACCCATGCTGCTGGTGCAGAAACGCCGGAGGCATTATCCGTCCGCGAAATCATCAAGCTGATCAAAGAGGCTGGCCGCGAACCCGTCGAGAGGGACACACTTTATAATCCGGTAAGAAGAAAACAACGGGATGTCATGCTTCAAAAGGCATAAGTACACGATGGAAGTCAGTACCTTATATTTGACGATGAGGAATTTCGAAGTTAACAGCGGCATGAGCCCCCCCTCGGTCCCCTTTTATTAAGGGGAATTTCGTGCGAGATCAGTCAAGCGATTAAAGGGTGTTGTCTATGCCTAATTTGTTGTTAATTACCATTTTTGAAGAGAAATTACAAATCACGATTCGCGAATTATGATTTCAAATCCCAAATCATAATTCGTAAATTTAAAATATTTTTATTTTAGCTTGTCCAGGTTAGGAGGTATTTATAATTAATGACTGCTTTTCCGAAACTCTTCAGCCCATTTAAGATAGGTTCACTCAGCGTAAAGAACCGTATGGTGATGTCCCCTATGGAAACCCATTTATGCGATAAAGAGGGCTTTGTAACAGAGGAGATTATCGCTTACTACAGAGAGCGTGCTTTGGGAGGAGTGGGATACATTACCCTGGAAAATACTGCTATTGATCCCGTTGGCAGGGTTAATGACGGTATGCTATGCATACATGATAACAAATTTATTCCGGGTTTAAAAAAACTAACGGACAGCATCCACACAGTAGGCGGAAAGATTGTTATACAATTAAGCCATGCAGGCAAAGAGGCGTTGTCCTATTTTACCGGTCTGAAACCAGTAGCCCCTTCTGCCATTCCGAGCCCTTTAACCAAGGAAATGCCCAAGGAATTAACGGGTGAAGAAATCAAGGCTATAATCAATAAATTCGCCGATGGTGCCATCCGTGCCATAAAGTCAGGATTCGATGGTGTCGAAATCCACATGGCGCATGGATATCTGGCGAATCAATTCCTTTCCCCGGAATCGAATATACGAACAGACGATTACGGGGGAGACACAGCCCGCCGTTCACGATTTGCCAGGGAGATTGTCGAAACCATCAGAAAACATGTACCCGAAGACTATCCGGTAATATGCCGTATCAGCGCAGACGAGTACACCAATTCTGGACTCAAACTGGAGGAAAGTAAAGAGATAGCCAGGATACTTGAAAAGGCTGGCGCCAGCGCCATTCACGTTTCTGCATGCAACTACGCATCCGCCTTTTTTAATATACCCTGTTATTATTTAGAAGAAGGCTGTTTTATCCATCTTGCAGAAGGGATCAAGTCTGTTGTAAAAATACCCGTATTAGCTGTTGGCAGGATTGTTAATCCCACGATGGCCGAAAACGTACTGCAAGAAAACAAGGCCGACCTCATTGTATTGGGGCGCACCCTTATTGCTGACCCATACTTCCCCAACAAGGTAAAAGAAGGCCGGCTTGATGAGGTAAGAACCTGCATAAGCTGTAACCGGTGTATCGAAAGTATCTCCGAGAAAAAGCTTGTATGCACGGTTAACCCTTACATTGGCAAAGAAGGCATTTCCTGCACAACAAAAACCACACAACCAAAGAAAATACTTATCATTGGGGGTGGACCTGCCGGGCTCTCTGCTGCTCATTTACTATCCAGCCGTGGACATAATGTTACTTTGTGGGAAAAGGAGTCACAGCTTGGCGGAAGTTTTCGTTATGCATCCCTGGCGCCCAGGAAAGAGTCCTTGGGAAAATTTCTCGATTATTTAATAAGCCAGGTTAAAAAGACAAATACTACGATTCTGCTCAACAAAGAAGCAACTGCTGAATCTATCAAACAATTTTCGGCCGATGCAGTCGTTCTTGCGCATGGAGCCAGAAACGTTCCCGTTGAAATCAATGGCACACAAAACAACGGCGTACTGAATGTTACGAAAGCCTTCCTGTCTGCTGATACCATGGGAAATAACATAGCCATTGTTGGCGGGGGCCCGGAGGGTTGCGAACTTGCCGACTTCCTCGCATCCCGGGGCAAAAAAATTACCCTTATAGAAATGCGGCGTGTCCTTGGATTAGGTTTGGTTGCGCATCCCCGCTATCATGTTTGCGAACGTCTGAAAAAAATGGGCGCTCAATTACATATCAACGCAAAGGTCACTGAGATTGGGCACAATTACCTCGTCATCAGCCGCCGAAGAGAAGCAGATCAGAAACTTGATGGGTTTGATACGATCGTTATTCCCACGCTTCATCAACCCAACAGTACCCTTGCAGCATCTATTCAAACCTTTGTTCCTGAGGTTTATACTGCCGGTGATGCAGTGGCAGGCCGTACAGCGCTTGAAGCCGTTGCTGAAGGTGTAGAAATCGGGATAAAAATATAAAGGACGAGAAATCGCATGGGGAAAAAAACGATTGTCATTGGCCTGGATGGAACTCCTTACAGCCTCGTTCATAAATTAACACAACAAGGTATCTGCCCAAATTTATCCAAATTACTCTCCGCGGGTTCACTCCGGGAGATGAAGTCCACACACCCTGCAGTATCATCAGTAGCATGGACGTCATTTATGACAGGGAAAAACCCGGCCAAACACGGCGTTTTTGGCTTCATGGACAGAATTCCCAACACCTACGATATGTACTACCCTAATTCAAAACATATACAGGGTAAACCGATCTGGGATATCCTCAGCAATTATAACAAGCGGTCTGTCGTGATTAACGTGCCATCGACGTACCCTGCCTCAGAAATGAATGGTATCCTTATAGCGGGATTCGTTGCAATAGACCTTGGTCGGGCATCGTTTCCAGCTTCAATTGTGCCCGCTTTGAAGGAAATGGGATACAAAATCGATGTTGAAACACAACTCATTCATGAGTCAAAGGACAAGTTGTTTGACGATTTATTTCTGACATTGGAAAAGAGAACCAGGGCAATTCTCCATTTCATGAAGAATGAAGTCTGGGACCTTTTTATTGGAATATTTACAGAGACAGATAGACTGCACCACTTCTTCTGGGAATTTACGGAAAGAAACGACCCCAAATACAGCCCTTTATTTCTGGACTATTATAAAAAAATAGACGCCGCTATCGGCAAAATTATGGAAAATATTGACAACGACACCACGCTTATTCTTCTGTCTGACCACGGATTTTGTGCTTTACAACAGGAGGTATATATTAATCACTGGTTAAAGGAGGAGGGTTTTTTACATTTCAAAACGACTCCGCCTAAATCCTTAGCTGATATGGGCGAGGGATCAAGGGCTTACTGTCTTGACCCCGGAAGAATTTATATCAATCTGAAAGGACGGGAACCACATGGATGTGTAGAGGCAGGCAATGATTATGAACAATTGAGGAACATGCTCATATCCAAACTTACTGGGTTGAAAGACCCTGTCACAAAAACAACCATAATTGATAAAATCCACAAACGGGAAGAAATATATCATGGAAAATATTTCGACAGAGCGCCTGACCTGGTGATAGAACCCAAGCATGGCTACGATTTAAAAGGGGCTATCTATAAGGAAGCGCTCTTGGGTAAGGGAGTTTTTAGCGGTATGCATACCTACGACAATGCTTTTGTGTATGTGAATCACAAAAATATCACCCAGCATTCTTTAGCGATTACCGATGTTACAGCAACTATCTTACATTCGCTGGATATTCCGCTACCTGGTGATATGGACGGTGTAAATTTTGTAAAATGGAACTAACGATTATCGGTTCTGGCACAGGCATGCCATCGGAGAAAAGGGCATATCCATGTACCCTCTTAAAGATAAGAGACAAACATCTTATTTTTGACACCGGCCCCGGCTCTTTAAGGCAACTATTCCTTGCAGGTATTACCTATTTGGATATTGACCACATCTACTATTCCCATTTCCACCCAGACCACTCGCTGGACCTTGTTTCATTCCTTTTTGCAATGCGATATAATGAGCCGAAAAGAACCAAGCCTCTTTCTATTACAGGTCCCACGGGTTTAAAGGCATTTCATGAAGGCTTGTTATGGGTATTTGGAGAAACGATAAAACCCAAAACCTTTGATCTGCATCTAAAAGAAATCGACAAAGGGGAAATAGTCTATTGTGATTGGAAGGTTATCGTAGAGCCCACACAACATTCAATGCATAGTATCGGCTTCCGCATAGAATCCTTAGAGGGTAAAACTCTGACGTACTCAGGTGATACGGATTATTGTGAAGGCATCCTGCGTTTAGCCAGAAAAGTTAATACCCTGATTCTTGAATGCTCTTTTCCAGATGGCCAAAAGGTTGAAGGCCATCTTACCCCCAGACTTTGCGCTCAAATTGCGAAGGAATCACAATGCGACAGATTACTATTGTCGCACTTTTATCCAGTCTGTGATTTCAGCATAAAGAAGAATACCTGCTTACCAGGGGAACTGAAAAATATTTATCATGGTGAGGTCATTTTTGCAGAGGATTTTGCAAGATTTACCCTTTAACCGGTATACATCTCTCACGAGAGATTAAAATATGGAAAATGCAAAACAACCCGGCAAAGAAAAGTATGCCCTTCTCATCGCTGATATGTTAAACGATTTTGTTAATAAAGGAGCTTCTCTCGAAGTTCCCACCGCAAGAGCGATAATCGGTAACATCAGGAAAGAAATAAAAAAGGCAAGGAAGAAGCATATTCCCATTATTTACTGCTGCGATACACATAAAGAGAAAGACCCAGAATTTCAGCTATGGCCAAGGCATGCCGTAAAAGGAACCGAAGGTGCGGACGTTATCAAACAACTGAAACCACAGAAAGAAGATTTTGTGGTGGCAAAAAAAAGCTACTCCTGCTTTTATAAAACCTCTCTGGATAAATTGCTCAAAAGATTAGGCATAACGCATTTCATAATTACCGGAGTAGTAACAAACATTTGTGTTTTATATACTGCAGCAGATGCCTATATGAGAGGCTATAAAATTATTATCCCTCAGGATTGCGTTGCTGCGCTTACCGAAAGTGAACACCAATTTGCCTTGCAGCAAATAAAGCGGCTTTTCCATGCGGAGATACTGTAAAATCTCTGAACTCCTCGCAAAAACGCAAAAGGGGTATATAAAACAGTATATTTTATATACCCCCTTTTTCTATTTTTCACTCTTTATTTTGATCTTGAGATTGCGAAAATAACTGCTATGGTTATTTTGTACCAAAATTTCTCACAATTTCTACCATCTTCTCGATCATTTCAGGTGACATCTTTCCCTGATAACCAGGGCATTTTCCCTTACCCGCGTTGATGTGCTTTACCAGCTGTTCATCTGTTTTTGACGATTGGAAAGCTGGATCGGTAAAATCAGGAACTCCGTACTCGTGCCCCTTAGCGGTACCCTTACCACCATTTCCGTGGCAAAAATAACAGCTCTCTTGTACAGCAAAACCAAGACCAGCGAAAATCGTATATGGACTCTTTGTCGTATCGCCAGGGGTGTGATGAGTCAATGCCCATGCTGAACTGGTTATAGATAACCCCAGACCTACAACGGTGGGTATTATGTATGATAAACGCAACAATTTCATGATTCAATTCCTCCTCATTTATTTTATAATGTATGTAGGATGTCTAATGTATTTTATTACGGAACGAGCTTTAGCTCTGATCTATAAATCTTATGACAATTCCTGCAGGCAATCGTTAGCCTTCTGAACTGCACCTGAATTTCTTCGAGATCCTTGTTTGATGCTGCCTTATCAATCTCGGTTGAATGATAGAGAACCTCGTCATTCAAAACGTTATAATTCTTATCGGTTGCAAATTTGCCCTTGGAAGTCTCAGTATCTGCGTTAATTGCCTTTGCAGCTGCCGAAAATTTCGCAAATTGACTATCATCTGCAGCGGAAAGCCCGGTCATAGCTCTCATTGTCTGAAAGTTATCCCACATTTTTTTACATAACTCGCCCTGGCTTGCCTGTCCATAACTCACTGATGACACCGCAGCAATGAATAATGTAATCGTTCCGGCGAAAATACCTTTTTTTAGCCTCATTTTCCCCTCCTCACTTTCCTTTTTTCTAAATAACTTTATAAACGTACATACCACTTATGGAATTACAACAAAACATCTGCTCCTGATAAACAAGAAAACGCCTTAGCATAAAAGGGCTTTTATTCCTTAATCGGCATCCCTCGAACTTAGCAACCAGCCCCTAAACTTCAAACTTTCACTTCACCTCCCTTCATAACTAAAAAACATTGAATGCATAGTGCAAATGTCGTAATATAAACAATCTACCCGGCATATAAAAACACAACAACCCTTGCATTTCCCAACGGCATGTACCTTGCAAACTGCGCGAAACCATACCGTTCTTTCTTCTTATATAAGGAAGAACGTCCGGGAGATCAAGATTATTTTAGGAACCAAGACTCTTTATGTACTTGAAGCAGAAAAAACGTATGGGAAAAGGGGCATAGCGGGTAGTAGCCAGTTTCTCTGTCGCTGCTACCAAAAATCTGACGAGACCACAGCGAGATTGATTTTAAAACCCCGATTCCCGGCAATATATCATTGAAGACAAAATGAGTCAAGGAAAAATTTTATGGTCGATTAAGCAAGAAACGGTAAAAATCTGATTTCTTGCCGTATTAACAACGATGCTCCCTGGAGAAAATCTCTACCAATCTTTTGGAACGCCCGTTTCCTTTGGTGCGGGTATTTCTTGTTGTCCAGGTTGTAATTCCTCTTTTTTACCAGGATACAATTGCGGGTAAATATGAATTCCTAAATGTTTATGGCATAAAGCACACGTTTGCCTTAACCGTCTTACTTGCCATTGGGCATCTTCCAGTGCCCCTTTCTCGTCCTTATGGTTTACAACTTCTAACATCTTTTCTGCCTCTGACAACATTATCTTGTTCAAGTCCTGGTATTTTTTATCATCAGGACGAGGAAATTTACTGATAATTGTCTTAGTCAGTTGGGTAATGTTTGCACTCGCCTCGGATATAACCTTCCAATCATTACTGGTATATTTGTAATAACCAGATATTTGTTCAACGGCCTTATAGTGTTTGTCTATTTCACCCATAATCTTTGCTAATTCACTTTTTTCTTTTTCACCCTTCGGCGCCTCATCGGCAAACCCCTGAGTTGCTATAATGCATCCGACAACAACAAGTCCTGCAAAAAAACTCTTTCTTATCAACTTCTTTAACCTCCGCCAATGAACCAAAGTTTATACTGTTATCAATACGAACTGCTGCCTGTTTATCGCCGGCGTGTCAACTCAAACGGTTACCTTAACCATTTTTGTCACGTACAGCAGAGCATATATCGTACCAAAACAAACAAAAGAGGCAACCTCTCCAAAATCAATGAGTTATTACATCACGCATAAAATACATGAACTATTTAAAAGGAAATCATTGGTTTAAATTAACCACCAAGCGAGAAACATGTACCAAAATTTACAGGAAAAACAAAAGAGAGGTTATTATAAAAAAATATTCCATATGTCAAATATTAATTCAGGTCATTACCTGAGAACCATAACCTGTTCAAGGGCAGAAACGACGCTTCTTATCCGTGAGAATAGTCTCCTAGCCGATAACGAAATGAACCGGTATTTTTACAACACAAACTTAAACATTAATCGCAAAAATTCCCACGGTTGCGCCGGTCATGCAGGTAGCAAGGGTTCCGGCTATAATGGACTTAACCCACAAAGAGACTATCTCATAGGACAAATCTCGAACCCGGTGATTTTTCATCAAAGGGAAGTGAACCTCCGCCAAGATAGCCAAACACAGAAGAAGCCCCCCGCCTTCGTAGCTTCTTCCAGAGACACAGCAACTTTGCTCATCACCTGAAAGATCTCTTTGAACACGGGAAGTTTCAGCATAACCGCAGCCAGTATGAATTGTATTGCAAGCCGTACCATGACATTGTACAAGTTAACCTTCCATTCGTTTTCACTCATGGACCAGGCTATAGTGATCAAAGCCAGTATTCCAAGGACACCTTGAATAATCATTTTCCCTTACCCTTATTTTTAGAGAACGTACTCTTCATCATGATGCACCAGATGACACGGCAACAATCTGCAATCTGTTGAACATAGATCGGCAGAAGGAGCAGACGCAGTATCATGTATCCCCCCTATGCAAGTGCTTCTCTCGTCAGCCTTTCAGCTGCCCCGATCATATCTCTCAGATCCTCTGAAGACCGTGTCTCCACATAAAATCTTACCTTCGGCTCAGTGCCTGACGGCCTTATCAAAAACCACGAATCATCATCGAATACAACCTTTATTCCGTCTCTATTTATTATTGTTTTGATATTTTTACTATTTTTGCCAACCGTTATTTTGCTTCCGACAGTCAGTTTTGTCTGAAGTCTCGAAAGCTTCTCAAGAAGTGGCGCACCTGCCAAAGAACGGTCAACCTCCACACCGGCCCTTTCGGGAAAATAAGCCCCAAATTTCTTCTCAAGTTCACAGAGATACTCACCAATATTTTTCCCGGTAACTGCCATCATTTCAATTGCAAGCAAAAGCCCGAATAAGGCATCCTTTTCAAGCGTATTATTATAGCCTGATATACCGTCGCTTTCCTCATATGAGACGATAGCCCTCTCTTTTGCGTCCTGAAGCATATAGGGTCTGAAATTTTTAAAACCAACTGCCGTCTCTTTTATAGGAACGCCGAGTTTTCCGGCAATAGCATTTCCAAAGTTGCTCGTGGCTACAGACTTTACCAGGACACCCGGAATATGCTTGTATGTATGCAAAAAATGTAACGCCATGGCTCCAAAGTGGTTCATAGTAATGTCTGTTTCCCCATCCGTGAATCGTATCCTGTCACCATCCGGATCCATTATGGCGCCCAACTTAAATCTGTTTTCTTTCTCTCCTAATACCTCCATAACCAACTTCATATTCTTTCCTGAAGGTTCTGGTGGTATGCCTCCAAAGAGATAGTCATCATCCGCCCTTAAATATCTTATTTTCGGACTTTCACCCAGGAGTATATTCGGCCTTCTCCTCGTAGCGCCATGGACATGGTCGATACAAACAAAACAGTCCGCCTCTCTTATAAAACGCCTTATCCTCTCAAGGTCTAGGGTGCCACGTTTTTTCAGAAAGCCCTCATAGAGTTTTATCGTATCAATTTTGTGGAAATCCCCTCCCTTTGGTTCTTGTATCATCGTCTTCTCAGCCATCATCCTGTTTGCATTTTTTTCGATAACCTTTGTTATCTCTGAACCGGCGGGCCCTCCATCAGATGGATTAAATTTAAATCCTGAATAATTCGCCGGATTGTGCGAAGGGGTAAGGTTTATAGAACAGGCGGCATGTAACATATCAATGGCAGCGGAAAATTCCGGAGTAGTGGCCTCACCTGCATAGTAGACCTTTATTCCTTCTCTCGCAAGCAATCCCATTACGGCTGTTGCGAATTCAGGCCCTAAAAACCGGTTGTCATGGCCTACAATCACACCCCGCCTTTTAACCTCATCAAAATTCTTTACTCCAAGTGATTCCATCACCTCCTGCCCGCCAGCCTTGAACATTTCCAGAATCGCAGTAGTTACTATGCGCACGTTATGAAAGGTAAAATCGGTGCCCGTTTCACCCCTCCAGCCTGATGTACCAAAAACGATTTCAACAGGCGCAGTATTTTCTGTTGCAAATCTTCTAATTTCTTTGAGAAGACCTGCGTTTCGTTTTACGTCTGAAAGTATAAACTTCCAGCAGGATATTGCATCTTTAAAATCATTTATTTTCATAATACACCTCCGGATCTTTTTTGTTATTGATTTTACTTGCATTTTCGGGGCTTTCAAGTTATTTATTTAAGCTAACGTTCAGAAAAACAGATGAGCGGGCATCGAGGTGATAAAAAGTTATGCATGGAGGTTTTGGGGATGAAATATCAGGTAGGTAAGACAGGAAGGGTTGTCGTCGCAAGATTTGAAGACAAAGAGGATGTTCTTGGAAATCTCAGTAGCATAGCAAAAAAAGAGGGTATAAGCGCTGCTGCATTTTATCTGGTAGGCGGCATGCGTGAAGGGAAGATTGTGGTAGGGCCTGAAAAAGATGAGATTCCCCCTGCCCCCGTGTGGAGAGATCTTGGCGAAAGCCACGAAGTCGTCGGATTCGGAACCATATTTAACCAGAACAACGAGCCAAAGGTCCATTTACATGCAGCATTCGGCAAAAAGGATGCGGTAAAGGTCGGATGCCTCAGGGAAAATTCTAGCACATTTCTCGTCCTTGAGGCTGTAATTATCGAACTCTGCGGAATCAATGCGGCAAGGGAGCTTGATCCTGTGTCAGGATTAAACATTTTGAAGCTTTAACAAGGGTTTTTTCCATCCTGAATATAAATGTAATTTTAACCTGGAAAAGGTTATGGAGATTTTAAAAGCAATTAAGGAGAGAAGGAGCATAAGGAGTTTCCAGAAAAAGGACATTTCCGGGGAAATTGTTGATAAACTCATAGATGCCCTGATATGGGCGCCGAGTGCAGGGAATCTGCAGGCAAGAAAGTTCCTTTTTGTGAAAGATGCAAAACTCAAAAAGGGAATTGTCTCATCTGCTTTGGGCCAAAGTTTTATTGCCGAAGCGCCCCTTGTAATCGTTGGTTGCACAGATAGCAGGATCTCTGGCAGATATGGAGAGAGGGGTGTATATCTTTACTCCATTCAGGACGTCGCAGCCAGTATTATGGGCATGATGCTGGTAGCGCATGAAAACGGGCTCGGCACGGTATGGGTGGGCGCATTTGATGAGGAAGAGGTATTCAATCTCCTGAATTTACCTGAAAATCTCCGTCCTGTTGCCATAGTACCTGTTGGCTATCCCCTCGTGACTCCGCCACCTCCTCCGCGGGTATCAAAACATGAGGCAGTGGAGTTTCGATAATCAAATGTTCCAGGATAGTGATAAAATCAGAACTTCGTTACTCTCCCGATGGAGAGCAAAGAGACCCTTCGCTCTCTACCCGCAGCCTGGCAATTCCTATACATAAATCTGGATGACCTTGAAGATGTTACTGAGTGATGCAGCGCTGCATCATTCAATCTTTATGCTTTACAACCTGCAAGACCTGCCACACTTTTTTCATCCCAGTGACGGCGCTGTTTTGCGTAAGTCCAATTGTCTGTCGATTTGCTTTGAAAATAGGGAGGTTCTTCATTGACAAAGGTAACAAACCGGTTTTCTGTTCACTAATATCACTTGAATTTGCCTATGACCACTGATAAAATTCACTAGTTATGCATGTCTGTAAAATAGTATGCAGGTTTTTCAACTTTTGAATCTGCGCAAAAGGGCATGCTCCAAAGCGTATAGTTTCCGAAAAATACCGAAAAAGAACCAAATTTGATTTGCCATACACTATGAAAAAATATCATCTTCTACACTTTGTTGTCATATGTGCTGCGTTTTTATCGCCTTTCATCGGAGGCTGTGCCTCACAACCCAAAAAGTCAAAGGTACCGACGCCTCTGGAGAGCGAAATGAGATCCATCGAAGGTCAAAAGTCAGGGGCTTCTTATCAACCCTCCATTTCAGGCGAAAAGACGACCTATGTAGTTAAAAAAGGGGATACCTTGTGGCGCATTTCGAAAAACTACGGAGTATCCGTTGATACAATTCTTCGGGCCAATCATATCGGTAATACAAAAGACTTGAAAGTGGGGCAGAAGCTTATCATCCCCACCGCTGGAAAATCTTATACATCGTTTGCATCGCACTCAAGTTGTGCATCAACAACAAGTAATGTTACTGGTGGTGTGTCTGCCCGTGGTTTTATCTGGCCTGTAAAAGGACAAATTGTGTCGCAATTCGGTGAAACGAGGAATGGAGTGAAAAATTCAGGTATCTATATATTGCCACAACCAGGCCAAAAGGTTGTGGCCGCTAAAAAGGGTACCGTCGAGGCCGTCACCGATGCGGATGACGGCATGCGTGCCATCGTGATTAAACACGAGGGAGGAGTCCGCACCATATACGGATGCTGTTGTAATCCGGTTGTGGGGGAAGGCAGTTATGTGGAGCAGGGACAGCCCATAGCAAATGCGAATCCGGGGGGTACAGGCAAATCACAAGAAGTCAATTTTAAGATCTATGTTAAAGACAAGCCTGTTAATCCCATGTCTTATTTGCCATGAAACCAAGGCCGAAATCTTGTTTTTGGAATCTCAGATAAAATAGAAATCTTTAAATATCAAGTTGTGGAGTAATTTACTATGCCAATATATGACTTCCAATGTAACCAATGCAATACAAAATTTGACGAATATTTCAGGAGTGCATCAGAGCGGAAAAAACTGTTTTGTCCGTCCTGCCAGAGTGGTAATGTTCAAAAGATATTTTCGGTATTTGGGGTATCTGTGGGAGGAAGTGGCAGTGGTACTCCTGATGGCGGTTCAGGTGGTTGTGGAAGTTGCACAGCCTCTACCTGTGCCGGGTGTGGATAGTAACCTTATTTCCTAAACCCTGATTTATGATTTTTAACCTTTTTGATCCTGGTTTATCCAGGCTATTATCCTATGAAAAATCTCTGGGCGCCATGGCGTATCGCATATATTCAGGAACAACCGAAAGAAAGCGGTTGTTTCCTCTGTAACTCTTTTCAGAGTAATCAGGACGAAAAACATCTCATTGTTTATCGGGGCAAAGAGTGTTTCTGTATCCTGAACAAATATCCATATAATAGCGGCCATCTCATGATTGTACCGAACAAGCACAAGCCGGATATTTCGGACCTCACCGATCAGGAAATGCTGGAGATTATGAAGCTGACACGAGACATGAAAGAGCTTCTTATGGCCATGATGGAACCCGAGGGTTTTAATCTTGGCATCAATTTGGGAAGGTCTGCCGGCGCGGGGCTTGTTGGTCATTTCCACCTCCATATTGTGCCACGATGGAATGGAGACACAAACTTTATGCCTATTATCTCTGATGTGAAGATTATTCCACAGTCTCTGGAAGACCTGTATAAAGAATTTAAAAAACGTTTGTAATGCCTTAACCACGAAGTAGCATAAATGGTACGAATGAATATAAAATGGCAGTATCAGTTGTTTTAGTTGGAGCGGGTCTTGGCTTACGTATGGGTGGGTCTGTCAAAAAACCCTTCCTGCCGATTCATGGCAAACCCATATTTCTCCACACGATTGAACGGTTTTCTCAAACTGACGTGATCGGTGAAATCATCCTTGTTGTTGGTGAGGCTGAGATACAATTCCTTCGTGAACAATGGCAGGATGTCCTGGATGCCTGCAAGGTAAAAAAAATCGTTGCCGGTGGCAAAAAACGTCAGAATAGTGTTTATAATGGGCTTTGCCAGACGAGGGCTGATGCCGAAATCGTATTGATCCACGATATTGTCAGACCCCTTGTACGAAAAGAACACATCGAAGCGGTTATAAACAAGGTAAGAGAATCCCACGCCGCTATCCTTGCCGCACCTATGAAGGCTACCGTTAAAGAGGCAGGAAGTGATTTGCGCATCCAGCGGACCGTCCCAAGAAATAATCTCTGGATGGCCCAGACACCGCAAGGATTCAAAAGGGAACTCATCCTAAAAGTCTTCGATCAATTTCAGGACGTGGATAGAGAATTTACGGACGATGCGCAAATGGTGGAAAAGGCAGGGTACCCCGTGTATATTGTGCCTGGTACAGATGAAAATATTAAAATTACCACACCAGAAGATATGCGCATCGCTGAAGCATTGCTTAAATAAGTGGGGTTGTAAGCTACCGTGGACCAAAGTTTGTGTTGGATTGAGGCACGAAACCAGCAAACGCAAGGTAGTACGTCCATGCCCGACGTGGAATTTTGAATTGTAACTGTAGGACGAAGAGCCTCTCCGCCCTACTAACTTAATCAATTGACGAATCACGGGAGCAACAATACAAACGGTAATTTGATAAACACTTGATTGGTATCGTGTTTACTTTCAGGAGGAAATTCATGACTATCCTACGCTTCTTTTGCTTGAATGATCTTTTCTAAATTTCCAAGATAATATTTCGAGGTTGGTTTTAATCTCTCATCAAGTTCGTACACGAGGGGTATACCTGTAGGGATGTTTAACTCCGTGATTTTGTCGTCTGGTATATTATCGAGATATTTGACCAAAGCCCTTAAACTATTTCCGTGAGCTACAATGATAGCCCTTTTTCCCTCATGGATAGCAGGTAATATTGCCTCATTCCAGTAAGGTAAAAACCTAAAAATCGTATCTCTTAAACTCTCTGTTAAAGGTATTTCTTTTTTATCAATATCCTGATATTTTATATCATTGCCAGGATAACGTTCGTCTGTTAACATAAGGGAAGGAGGAGGCACATTATAACTTCTCCTCCATATAAGGACTTGTTCTTCTCCGTATTTTTTAGCCACCTCTGCTTTGTTTAAACCTTGCAATGCGCCATAGTGCCTTTCATTCAATCTCCATGTTTTGTATACAGGTATCCACGTTAAATCCATTTCATCTAAAATATACCACAAAGTCTTAATTGCTCTTTTAAGTATGGAAGTGAAGGCTATATCAAAAACATATCCCTCTTTTTTAAAATTTTCCCTGCTTGTTTTGCCTCTGCAACTCCACGAGCTGATAAATCAATATCCGTCCATCCTGTGAATATATTTTCGTAATTCCATATACTTTCTCCATGCCTTACTACTATCAGCTTTATCATATATTAAAAGGCTTTCTCCCGTTTTAATGATTTCATCACCGTTTTTCGGGCGTTTTAATACCAGAATCATTCTCCCGACGACTTCGTTTTAGAAGTTTTTGTTCATTAAAAATCGCTAAATATAATTCGTATTGAGACGTAGTTCCCGGCTTTTTTAATCACCATTTTGTATCCTGTTTTGAGTAACTACCTGAGGTCTTTCAAACAACCTGTCCGTATAATCGTGAATTATCCCGGAATTATTTTTCAGGTATTTGGTTGGCAATGACGAGTTCTTAAAGATGTGTAGTTCGCAGACTTTATGGAAATGGTGACCGTAAATTGCAAGTCTGATGGCTAGCGGGAACAACTTTGGATAGTTAAGGCATGTCCATAACAAGAAGTTCCAATAATGGAATCGTTCCTTGCCTATGATTCCCACGTGGTAGATTGAACGAAACAATGCCAGGATGTACCCGAAGTTCTGTGGGGTTTCAGTTTTTTGAGGGTTATATTCCCGGAAGAAGGTCTTGAGGCGGTGATAGTAGTGTTTTGGAGAATAAATGTGATGCAGGATATTTTTGTATCCCTCCCGTAGGACATCAAGGCTCATCGCAGGGATAATATTTGTTCCACCGTCTATACTGTTCCAGGATATTTGACCTAGCACACGATTTTCCTGTCTCAGACGTTTGGGAAGTTTCGTGCCAGGCAGCGCTTGAAGCATCCCAACAACAGCCATTACAATCCCACTTTTCTGAATAAAATCAATTTGTTGCTGGAAGACGGAGTGCATATCGTTATCAAACCCAACAATAAAACCTCCTTCTACCTGCAATCCTGCCCGGTGTATGCGTTTTACGTCTTCAATTAAGTTGCGGTTTTTGTTGTGTTTTTTGCCGCATTCGATCAGAGTGTCTTCATTCGGCGTCTCAATTCCAATAAAAACGATATCAAATCCGGTATCAATCATCATTCTCATCAACTGCTCATCATCCGCAAGGTTTATAGAGACCTGACAATTGAATGTTGTTTGCCCTTTGCCTCGTTGCCATTCGATAAGTGCGGGCAATAATTCTGACTTAAATGAAATTAACGGATATTGAGGAATAATATTGTACCATGACAATATTTTATCGTTCCAGTTCAAATTGTGAACGCTTACTATTTATCCTTCATATTCCATATTCCATTCCAATCTGTATTGGAGGGGCTCTTTGAAAGGATATTACATCTTTTTGCCATAACCGATCCTATACCTAATCCATATTCCTGGTAGATTTTCTGAAAGAGTTCCGCTGCTGTTCCCCATTCTCTTCTGCAATACCTCGAGTACGCCTCCGAATATTCTTTCATGGAGTTTTTTTTAATCTCAAATCTGGGGTCATTGTCAATAAGAAGTTCAAATAGGGTAACGGGTTCCCTGAAGCCCTTTAGTATAATCCGGTCAATGAAACGATAAGAGAACCTCTGGTCAGTATGAATGTAACCTTCAGCAAATTTAAAAAACCGGTCAGAAATCAAAACCCTGGCATCATATAATCTCGATAGTCCTTCAATTCTGGCAGCCTCATGAATACATCGTCCTACCGGATGATGGCGTTTATCCAGTGGGTAATAAACAAACGAAACCCCTCCTACCGTAATGCCAAAACCGATATCGATTCTGGGTTTAAAGACACCCTCGCTTTGGGAATCATTATAAATGCGCATGCGTTTTGTAAGCCTATAAATATTTTCTAAAATGTACTTTGCATTATCTTCCGGAAATATTCCCATCACACCATCACCATATATTTCTGCATAGGTGTTTTCATGCCCTAAATAGAGTTCTTTATAGGACGTTTCATGGACGTCCATAATAAATTCTGCATAGGTAAAGGGTTTTACTCCTGAACTTTCAATGCCACAGTAGATACCATGTTCGAAATCCATCAATATATCTGTTGAATTCCTGAGGTCGCAAAACAGAACAATCCGCTTCGCCTTTTCAGTTGGAAATTTAATAGTATTGTTTTCCATTCCCTTTTTCCTAAATTTGAGTTTATACCCTCTCTCAATCTATGGCATAACAAAACAAAAGGCTGTCCAAGAATAAGTGTTTTATTGGTATTCCCAGACAGCCTGTTTTGCTTACTGCTTCAAGTTTTTTGAGGCTTAACCGTGCCGCTTCAATCGGATTTACCTTTAACATCCACTACATTACCTGATATCTGACACTTGAATTGCTTTTGCTTCATGCATGTTTATTCACATCTTTGAATCAGTGTCGTAGATAATGAATCGATAGTCCTGGAGGCTTCTTCCAGTTGCGTCATGAGTTTTATACTTCCGTCTATAGCTGAAATAAAACGTTTACTCGCCCGGCCCACTACTTCGCGCAAGAGATCTGGCATGTTTTCGACCTCTTTCTCAAAAAGCTTGGGATCAATCATCCGCCCTTTGATATCCGATATCTCACGTATACAATTCGTCAAACGGTTATAGGCATCGTTAAGGTATAAGAGGTCTTGCGTCATTTTGTCGAGTTTGACACGCGATTCTTTCGGGAGTTTATTAACAGCGTCCATAAAGGTGTCTTTGGTGATCATGCCTACTATTACATCGCCATCTGCTGTCACAGAGGCGGTTCTTTTCGCCATACCAAAGAAACTCATTTCCCCAAAAATATCCCCTTCCTTTAACGTGCCAACAAGCGCCGGTTTGTTATTGATGTTTTTCCAGACCTTGGCCCTACCGGATTGTAAAACGTAAGCGTAATAAGCCCAACTGCCTTCTTCCAGGATGATACTACCATCCTTTATCTTCTCCGTTCTGCTAATGAACTGCTCCATAAGACTCCTTTCAATTATTTTGAAATAAAATGCCTTTAATTAGTCGGAATTGGGTTTGCGACCATAACAACCATCTCTAAATATTTTTTTTCATCCTTTAATAAACTTACATCACTACTTTGTGTTTGGTAACCTTCTTTTTCATATGTGAGCGTATAACTTCCAACACTTAAAGAAAGGTAATAACTGCCACTAGCAGACGTTTTTTCACTATAAACTTTATAATCGTCTTTACTAGATATCTTAACTCCAGGCAAACCTTTATTATTAGTATCGTACACATACCCACAAATATCGCCTGCAACTGTTGCTTTTGTAACACCACACGTAAATAAACTCAAAACCATTAACACAATCAATTTCCTCATGGATTGTTCTCCTTTTGTAAAATTGTCCCTCACGCCAAAACTATAAGACCGTGATTCTTAATCATTCGTAGAAATGCTTTTCATTTGAAGCTACCAAAGGAAGGTAAGCAAAATAAGCTTTGTCTTATCAAGACCTTGCTTTGCCTGTTTAAACACGCAGGATATTCAATAACTCTCTTGGGGTGTCTTGCTATCTTCTTCGCTTTTTAATTGTCGTTTTAGAGGTTGGCAATTTTTGATATCTCAGCGGAATGTATATATTATCAAGGCAATCAGCTTTCAAGTCAACATAAATCCAATTTAAATTGGATCCAAACTGAAAAATACATCAAGATTAGTAACAACAGGCAAGAATTAAATTTTGCGGGTCATCAACACGACGAAAAACGGCATAAGGAGATAATCTTTGTGGCTAAATTATTTTCTGGAAACAAATGATTCGATGAAGAGGATGCATAGGGTGAGAAAGAGGATGAGGCCCCAAAGGGTCTTTTTGGCTTCTCCGAGGAGTACGTCGTGTGCTTCGCCGATATGTGAGGTTGTTATGGTGAGGTTTGTACCACCCATAAAGGCCGTAATTTCTTTTTGATCTATTTTGTCCAAGTTAGATTCGGTAGTATCTATATTCACAGGAAAATACGCGGGGAATTGCGGATGCGGCTTCCCATCCACGGTAACAGCATAAACCCCTGGCATATTTGTCTCGTTGTATGAAAAGGATTTTTCGTTATTCACGATGCCTGGTTGCAGGACGGTTTTTGCCCCTTCAGGATTGGTTATTTCTATAGCGTTCATATCTCCGGGACAGGGGGATTGCCAATCGTGTCTGACCAGGATTTCATTTTGTACCTCTTCGAAGACATTTCCCGATACAAATCTGCACAGTTGCTGTATGAGCGGAAGGAAAAATGGTCTTACGGGTAAATCCGTCCAATCCCGATCTATCGACGACGTAAAAAGCGCCGCCTTTCCCCGCTCGACCTGCCGTTCAATAAGAGCCGGGGTATTGTCGGAAAAGGAAAGTACTGTTTTACAAGTTCCTTGCGGTGTTGGGTCAACATAAAATATCCGGTAAAACTTTGCCGAAGACAATGTATTCATTTGGGTTTCGGGAAGGATGCGTATAATAGGGTGTATGGGTTCTGCAGCCTTCAGGCTAAGTGGCTGTTCTTCCGATAGCGGGCTGCTACTGGAAAAAGTTCTTGTAGTGTAGAGTCGATGGGGCAGAAGGGCGCTAAATGAATTATTATAATAATCGGCATCTACCTTATTGCCAAGGGTAAAAACAACCGATCCGCCTTCTTTTACAAACTTTTCAAGCTCGCGGATTTTGTCAGATGGTAGGGTTTCAACATTACACAAAAAGATAATATTAAAATTGGCAAAGGTAATGTTATTGACTTCGTGTATTGAACATATTACTGGTTTGATGGGAGATACGTGCTCACGTCCCGGGTTTAATGCCTTCTCAAGATAGAAGGTTTCACTTTCGTAGATATTTGTTTTGGGATCGCCATCAATCAACAATGTATCCAGTTTGTGTGTTGTATTTATCGTGAAATATCGTTTGTTGTCCACGCTTAAATTGTCCGCGGCAATTTCAATCCAACCCTGATGAACCTTCCCTTTTTCTACGGTAAAGAAAAATTCCTTCGTGTCTGATGCACTGGCTTCGATATTAAAAAAGCCCTGCGTTACTTTTTCCCCGCCAACGAACACTTGTGCTAAAAGATCTTTGGCCTGTGCAGGTGAAAAATTAGATACGGTTGCTTTGATACGGCCTTCTGAAATTCTTTCTAACATGGTTAGTTTGGGTTCAACTTGAGTAATGGCTATGTTTTTGAGTTTTCTGCCTTCTGATATATCCACGATATGAATCCTGGATACATGTCTTTTCAATTTTTCTTGTCCACCCTTGAACCAGGCAGGGTCCCAGCCATTTCGTGTCATATCAGTAAGCAGAAATATCCGTTTCACTGATGTCCTGGCAGTTGCTAAAATTTCAACTGCCGCATCCAATGCAGGTGCAATCTGGGTGACTGTATAACTGGGTTGTGATTGCTCTAGGAAGTCTAAAAGGTGTTTTTTATCGTAATCGAGTTCAGGCAGGACCTGCGATGCTATGCCGGAGCAGGTAATTACAGCGGCATCATCGTCTTTTGTCAGGGTATCAACGATCTTCTTTGCGGCAGTTTTGGCAGATGCAAAAAACGGTTCGTGACGGTCTGAATACTGCATACTGTACGAGTCGTCTATGATAATAACGTTGCTTGTAGGGATGTTTTTTTCCGCGACCCCGCCGAAGTTTCTTATAAGTGGTCTTGCAAGGGCCGTTGCAAGGAAGACGAGCAGGGAAGCCCGGAGGATTAAAAGGATTAACTGGCGAAGTTTGAATTTTACATAGATGCGTTTTTTTGTTTCCAGGAGAAAGTCAATGGCTGCAAACTTATGCGAGACGGCCTTTTTCTTGTTTATGAGATGGATAATGATGGGGATGCTTGCACCCAGTATGCCCAACAATAAAAGGGGATTAAGAAAGGAGAGCATGTTTATAAAAATTAAAAATCAAAGATAAAAAATACCTATCAAAATGCAACGCTTATTGCTTACCTTCCATAGCACGTAAACTGTTTCGTATCAGCCCTTGTGAGTTGGGCGCAAAGAGGTTTCTCTTCTTGCCAGAAACTTGATAAGCGCCTGATCTAGCGGAGTCGAAGAATCGATAAGCCAGTAATCGATTTGATTTTCAAAGCAGGATTGCCTGAATTGTTCAATAAAGTGGTTAATCTCAGAAAGATATTGGTCTTTCATGGATTTAGGGTCTGCCAAAATGCGCCTCTCATCTTCCATTGATTCAAAAAAGGTAATCGTTTCAAAAGGGAACGTTAGCTCATATGGATCAAGTATATGAAACAAGATAACCTCATTTTTTTTGAACAGGAAATATTTCAACTGATGGATTATTTTTTTTGTGTCATCAAAAAAATCAGATATGATAATGATTAAAGAACGGCGGCCAATCTTTTCGACAAATTCGTTTAATATGGCACTGGTGTCTGATCTCCCCGCAGTCTTTAATTCCGTGAGGGCATTCAGCAAGACATGCAAGTGTGTGAGGCGTGACCTCGGGGGTATGTATTGCAGCGCCTTGTCGCTAAAGCTGATCAGCCCAACAAGGTCGGATTGCTTCAATAATAAATACGCCAGTGAAGCCGCAAGGGTAGCAGCATATTCAAACTTACTGATACCGGTTGATTTATATCCCATTGAGCCACTGCTGTCGATGAATATGTAACATTTGAGGTTCGTTTCTTCCTCAAACTGCTTGATGTAATATCTATCTGTCTTTGCCAGTACCTTCCAATCGATATGTTTTATCTCATTTCCCGGCGAGTATTCTTTATGCTCAAGGAATTCGATACTGGAACCTTTATAGGGGCTTTTGTGAATACCGGACAAAACTCCGTCTACCAGAAGTTTTGCACGTAATTCCATGTTGGTTATCTTTGAGAGTGTTACAGGGTCGAAGGGGTTTTCTGGCATAGAGTTAATTTGTCTTAGATAAGTAATGAATTAAGGGGACTACATCTGTTTGTCTCTTTAAATTCGTATATATTATAGGTGTTCTTTTATGGTGTCGAGTAATTGCTCAATGATGTGCAAGGATGTTTTTCCTTCCGCCTCTGCATTGAAATTCGTGATGATGCGGTGTTGCAGTATAGGTTTGGCAATTGCCCGAACGTCATTGCAAGTGGCTGCATATCTGCCGTCGAGTAATGCACGTGCCTTGCCCCCAAGGATGAGATATTGAGAAGCGCGGGGTCCCGCCCCCCAACTAATCCATTTTTTAACAAAGTCGGGTGCATTTGGGTCAGTTGGCCTCGAAGCACGAACTAATCTTATGGCATATTCAAGCACATAATCGGCTACAGGTACCCTTGTTACGAGGTCCTGAAGGCTCGTTATTTCTTCGGGACTGAAGATTTTGGCAACTGTTGGTTTAAAAGGGGATGTTGTAGTTCGTACAATTTCTATTTCCTCTTCTTTGGAGGGATACTTGACGTCGATTTGGAACATGAATCGGTCCAGTTGTGCCTCTGGTAAGGGATATGTGCCCTCCTGCTCGATGGGATTTTGCGTTGCGAATACAATAAAAGGAAGATTGAGGGCATATGTGGTTCCACTAGCGGTAACCTTGTATTCTTGCATTGATTGAAGCAACGCTGCTTGTGTTTTCGGAGGTGTACGGTTGATTTCATCGGCAAGGAGAATATTGGAGAAGATCGGGCCTTTGATAAATTTAAAAAACCTTTTTCCCGTGGCATGGTCTTGTTCTAAGATGTCAGTGCCGGTAATGTCTGCGGGCATAAGATCGGGAGTAAATTGGATGCGGTTAAATTTTAGGTTTAAGACATCTGCAAGCGTGCTTACCAGCAATGTCTTGGCAAGTCCCGGCACCCCCACAAAGAGACAGTGCCCTTTGCAAAAGAGGGCGATGAGGAGATAATCGATTACCTCTTCCTGCCCTACGATGACCTTTGCAATCTCTTTTTTTATCTTATGGCGTCCATCGACTATCTTTTCGATGGCCTGGCGGTCTATTTTTTCAATTTCAGCGGTGGTCATAATAATAATAAATAAGAAGTGCGCCGGTGCCGAAGCTGCTCAGATAAGCCCAAAACTGAGCCGGTTACTACCAAGGCTTTTCCCCAACACCAGCGCTTTTTCATTTGTACCAAAAATTAAGCTATTTGTGAATGAAAATTTAAAAAACTTTTTTAATTAAGGGGGTTATAATTCATTGTGGCTGGAATAAGCCAGTGGGATATTTTTGGTTTGTAATTTGAGATCACTCTATAACTCCAATTTTACAAAGAGATTATGGAAAAGGATTGAGGAAAGAGGTTAAGAATGGTGAACAATGCCAATATCTTCAATAAGTAATGCTCATGACGATAATGTCGTGGTGAAAATAAATTGTATCTCTTCATTAATAAAGAATATATAAAGTGCAAAATGTGTTGTAAAATACCTTGTAGATATTCTTAAGGCATCATGGGAACAATAATTGCTCCTATTAGATTAGTTTAGTAAATACCCTATGTTTTTAATATCATTTTGTGCAAAAGGTTACAGAGGGAGGTGGGCTAATATAAAATAAAAAAATTATTTAATTTGTTGTAATTAATTTGGATAAAAGGTAGTATTTTGCGAGGAGAGGGGCGAAATTTATGAAATTTGTTACCAATAATAGAATAATGATAAGTATGTGGTTGTTAGTTATAACTTTGGGAATATTTACGTTCGGATTAGGGATTATTGAGGCAAACGACCCAAATGGTTCAGCAACTTATACAGATAGTATTGACGGATTGAAATATGCCGTTAATTTTACCTGGACATTGGTGGGGGCTTTTTTGGTCTTCAGCATGCAATCGGGATTTGCCTTTTTAGGTGGATTTTTAAGGCAAAAGAACATGCTGGGATATATGGCACATTGTTTTATCGATTCCACGTTCGGTGCGGTAGTTTTCTACATTTTCGGATTTGCCCTGATGTTTGGGGGTTCTAAGCTGGTGCCTGGACTAGAGTATGGTAATTCTTTTATCGGATGGGATGGGTTTTTCCTTAGCGGGAGATCATATGATGTCCAAACCATTATGTTCTGGCTCTTCCAGATGGTGTTTGCCACAAAGACTGTTTCGATTATTGCAGGAGCCGTGGCTGAAAGGATGAAATTTGTACCGTACATCATATATAGTTTCATGATGTGTGGCTTAATTTATCCAATATATGGACATTGGGTGTGGGGTGGTGGATGGTTAAGCGCGCTTCCAATTGGCGCAGGAGTAAAAGACTTTGCAGGATGCGCCTGTGTCCATACAATTGGTGGAATTATGGCATTTGTGGGGGCATGGATATTGGGACCTAGAAAAGGAAAGTACAATCCGGACGGAACGCCGAATGCTATTCCAGGTCATAATCTTGTCTATGTGGTGATAGGGACTTTGGTGCTTGCTTTTGGCTGGTTCGGCTTCAACGCCGGGAGTACGCTTGCTGCAACTGATTTGCGCATATCGGTAGTCGCAACGAATACCTTTATAGCGGCCGCAACAGGCGCTAGCATAATGCTCTTTGTACAATGGGCACTAACGGGTTATATTGATGTGCCTTTCATTTGCAACGGCGCGCTTGCTGGCTTGGTTGCCATTACCGCTCCATGTGCTTATGTTGCCCCCTGGTCAGCTGCTGTTATCGGACTTCTTTCCGGGTTGATTATGAGGGGTGCTTTATGGCTGGTTGAGGTTGTGTTTAAAGTCGACGACCCACTCGGCGCAGTAGCCGTCCATGCTGCAAACGGCATCTGGGGCATGCTGGCTATCGGTATTTTTGCTGATGGTACGTATCAGGGAGTAAATGGCTTAATAATGGGATCGGGATGGCAGCTGCTTGCTCAATTTATTGGAACAATCGTTGCCATAGCATGGGCATTTGCATGGGGCGCAGCAATATTCTTCGCGTTAAAATATACCATGGGTTTAAGGGTTTCAGAACTTACGGAACATGAAGGTGTTGATATACATATTCACGGTTCTCCCTGTTATCCTGTTGAAGAAGAGTTCCTTACGCCTCTGACAGGTGAAGCCGCAATTGATTTGGAGCAGGAACGAGAACAGCAATCTCTGCTCGAAGAAGCTTTAAGTAAGGATAGAGAAAGAGAGAAGATTTATTCAGAAAAACTTGGCCGATGGGTGTATGCAAGGATAAAGACGGAAAAAAACAAGACAAAATGAGGAAATAGACTGCATTTGTGATTTTAATGTAATCAGATAGTATTTGAATGGATGGAGGTTTTTTCATGAAAAAGATCGAGGCTATAATTAGACCGGAGAAATTTAACATCGTCAGGGATGCTTTGACTGAGTTGGGATATCCGGGGATGACTGTTACCGAGGTAAAAGGACATGGTAGCCAAAAAGGTATCAGTGAGGTATGGCGTGGAAGAAGATACCGGGTTGATCTCCTGTCAAAGATCAAAATTGAGATTACCGTTAAGGATACCGACGTGGATAAAATTGTTAATACGATCATTAATGAATCCCAGACAGGAAGCATTGGGGATGGAAAGATATTCGTTTTCAACGTAGAAAACGTATATCGCATCCGCACTAAAGAGTCTGGCGAGGCGGCAATCTAAGCGCCGTGTCATAAAGTCCGGCGTTGTGTTGCTGATATTGTCCCGCTTTTAGCGGGACAATATCAGCAGTTTTCATGGAAGCAGAAAATTGAAGAGATATACTTTTCTATTCGTCCTACTGTGTGGCCTGCTGGTTTTCCACGTCATCGATGTATTTGCCGGGGACCCGAGTGGCGCCAATACCTATTCCGAAAGTATCCAGGGATTGAAATTTTCGGTGAACTTTGCATGGACATTGCTGAGTGCTTTTTTGGTTTTTAATATGCAGGCGGGGTTTACGTTCCTTGGCGCCGGTTTTATTCAAAAGAAGAATACGCTCAATTATCTGGCCATGAGCTTTATAGATTTTTGTGTCGGTGCATTTGTTTTTTGGCTCTTTGGCTTTGGCCTTATGTTCGGTGGTTCACGGTTGGCGCCGGGACTCTTGGGCGGGAATCAATTCATCGGTTACAGCGGATTCCTCTTGCTTGGGGATTCCTACGATGTATCCACATCGGTACTTTGGATGTTCCAGATTATGTTTGCCGCAACTGCCTGTACAATCGTCACGGGCGCTGTGGCAGAGAGATTAAAGTTTCATGTACATGTAATTCACAGTATCTTTTTGTGTGGCATATTTTATCCTGTATTTGGACACTGGATGTGGGGTAAGGGTTGGCTGGAGTTGTTACCATTTGGTGTGGGCGCCAGAGATTTTGCAGGTTCAGGGATCGTACATGGAATTGGCGGTTTGATTGCATTTGTCGCTGCGTGGATGGTGGGGCCGAGGTACGGAAAATATAATCCGGACGGCAGTCCTAATGTGATTCACGGCCACAACCTGCTCTATATCGTAATAGGGACTCTTACCTTGATCTTTGGATGGTTTGGTTTTAATGCGGGAAGTACGCTTGCGGTTACTGAGCTTCGCGTATCGATTATTGCGGTAAATACTTTTCTCTCGGCAGCGGCGGGATCTATAACCCTCCTTTATCTTTCATTTTGCATGACAAAAAAGTCGGATGTTATTATGACCTGTAATGGTGCGTTGGCAGGTTGTGTTGCAATTACGGCATCCGGGGCATATGTTCCACACTGGGCTGCAATTATCATAGGCGTTGTTGCCAGTTTAATCACAAGGATTTCTTTGTATACTATTGAAACCAGGCTGAAGATAGATGACCCGGTGGGCGCCATTTCGGTTCATGGGGCAAATGGTCTTTGGGGTTTGCTTTCAGTGGGTATCTTTTCCGACGGGACGTATGGTGGCGTAAAAGGTCTGATTACGGGTTCTGGCTGGCAATTATTAGCACAGTTTATAGCCTGTGTTACATTGATAGCCTGGTGTTTTTCTGTAGGTTTTTTGTTTTTCTTTGTTATGAAGCGCCTCCTGGGGCTGAGGGTACCTGTCAATATCGAACGTTCTGGAATAGATATTTATGAACATGGTACAAGTTGTTATCCTGGAATTTGATTTGGGGACTATTGAGATACTGCAGAACTATGAATTGAATTGTTCAATTGCCCCAAAAATTCAAAAACCCTTTCTAAAAAAGAACTTGTTTGTTTTCTCTTTGATTTTAGTGATGACAAATAAGTTTTTTGCTCTCTCCTGGCACCTTTCCCTATTTTTAATTCTTTTTTTACTGTATTACTCAGACACTGATTTCGTTTCAAACTCAAAATCCCTTTCTCGGGAAAAAAGCCTTTTCTGGGAAAAATTTTGTCATTCCTTAGGTCTTTCCTGTAATTACAGGTCATAAAAAGACAAAAATCTGTTGTGTCGCCGGGTTGCGATGTTGTTGGTTTAAATCGGCCACCGGGACAAGCTTAGCAAATGTCATGCAAATTTATATTTTAAAATTTAAAATAAGTTCTAATATATTTATTAGTAAACTATTAAAATATTTTTTTGTATATAAATTATAATTTGGTATGCTTAGTGCTAATTACCTCTCGTTGAGATATGCAATTTATCTCCTGTCAGACTGAAAGAGCATAACGATGTTGTATGCCCTATGTTGGTGCAGTGGTGTACAAAGATAAATTAGTACCTGTTTGTCGTTGATTTATGGTAGGCTTCCTCGTTCATTCCATGATTTTTTGTGGTACGCTTACAGAGATAAGGCTTATAGTTTAATTATGCATAATCATAAACTGTATTTTTATCTTGTGGTAATTGTGGCGCCGTTGCTCATTCCTGGGTTGTTGCCTTTTCCCGTATTTTCTCAAAATTACGTAGTTAACGGGATTTCAGAAAAAAATAATCAGGAGATTGCCGTTAAGGACAGTATCGTACGGAAAGAATCGTTAATTATCAAAGATAAACGAGTTTATATCCGGTTAGTGCTTGATGAAGGCGCCAGAAATATTGCCAATCATAAGAGATACAAAGAAAGATTGTATGTACTGCCAAAGGAAGTAGTTTATGACGAGATAAGCAGACGTATTTTTTATTACAGGGATAATACCGAGATTGAAATAGGAAGGGAGAAAAGCTTTTTTGGTCTTATGCCTTATATCGCTTTGGCCGAGGGCATAACGATCATAAGTTCTCCCACAGATGCAAAGTTGTTGATTTCGGCAAATAAAGATGATAAGGGAATTTTAAAATCAGTAATACATTCCGAAGAAAACATGGAAGCAACCCTGAGCAAGAAGTGCGGTCAATGCCATATTTTGGAATATATATTTTCTCATAAAAATTGGGTTGAGGAGGATATATTGCATGTATTTAACAGGATGCAGATGGAGAAGGAAGAAAGATTTACACAGGACGAACAGGAGATAATTGATTTATTTAAAAAATACCAAAAAGGCGAAATTGATAAAGGAAAACTTGCCGAATTTGAGTCGCTCAAAGAGATTTCGAAGAAAGATGTTGCCGACTTTACTGAAGGTGTATATATGAATAACTGTGTACCCTGTCACAACCCGTTAAAGATATCGGACGTATCGTTATTATACTCAAAACGGAGATGTAAGAGCGTCGTTGACCGAATGAAGGAAAAAGAGCCTTCTCTCTTTCTGCAAAAAGACATGGATAGTCTGGCTGGTTACCTGTGGGAAATAAAGCTTAGACCGTGCGAAAACTAAGTTTTTTAGAGGAAGGGGGTGGTAGGATGAAATAATTCAGCTTTATGAAGTGGTTGTTTCATCCGGTGGAAAACCGTTTGTTTCATGGTGTCACTTTGTATGCGGTTTTGTGGTGAGGAGTTTATTTATAACTTTAAGAAGGAGAGGTTTATGAGAAAAGGGGCCTTTTTAGGCATTTCATCGATTTTTGCATTGTCGATGATAATGCTATTTGCATCAAATGCGTTGGCAGCTGATGTACCGGAAATCGATAAGGGTAATAATGCATGGATGCTCACATCGGCGGCATTGGTTTTGATTATGACGCCCGGCCTTGCCTTGTTTTACGGGGGGATGGTAAGGGCGAAAAATATGGTAAATACGATGTGGTTGAGCTTTATTGTCATGTGCATCGTAAGTGTGCAATGGGTACTTTGGGGATATAGTCTGTCTTTCGCTCCGGGGTCGTGGTTTATTGGCGGTCTCCAATGGTGTGGGTTGGGGGCAGGCGCTGTTGGGCAGGCGCCAAGTGACCTCTATGCAACAACAATACCTCATTTAACTTTCATGATATTTCAATGTATGTTTGCTATTATTACCCCTGCACTGATGACGGGTACCTTTGCTGAACGGTTTAAATTTAATGGCTGGCTATTATTAGTCCTTTTATGGACGGGAGCAGTTTATGCACCTATGGCGCATTGGGTCTGGGCAGCTGATGGCTGGCTATTAAAGCTTGGTTCATTGGATTTTGCAGGTGGAACCGTGGTTCACATTTGTTCTGGCGCCTCAGGTGCCGCCCTGATGATGCTTGTGGGGAAACGGAAAGGGTTCCCGAAAGAAATAAAACCTCCCCATAATTTGCCGTTTATGATGTTGGGTACTGGTTTGCTGTGGTTTGGCTGGTTCGGCTTTAATGCCGGAAGCGCAGTTGCTGCCGATGGCCTTGCTGCAAGCGCGTTTGTAGTCACCAATACTTCAGCGGCAGCCGCGGGATTTACCTGGTCTGTGCTGGAATGGATACATCATAAGAAACCAACGATCCTTGGCGCTTGTTCTGGCGCCGTAGCGGGTCTGGTTGCCATTACACCGGCCTCTGGTTTTGTTGGCCCTATGGCATCAATTGCAATAGGTGTTGGTGGAGGGCTGATTTGCTTCTATTGTGTAACAAAGATGAAAAAGGCTTTGGGATATGATGATGCCCTTGACGTAATTGGGGTGCATGCTATGGGCGGAACCTGGGGTGCATTTGCTACCGGGATCTTTTGTAGCACATCCGTAAACCCTCTCGGGGTTGATGGTCTAATTTACGGCAACGTTGCTATCATCGGAAAACAGTGGATTGGTATCCTGGCCGCATGGGCATGGTCTTTTGGTATAACAACGCTATTAGGCTGGTTTGTAAATGCAACCGTTGGTTTGAGGCCAAGCGAATCGGAAGAAATTGCTGGTATGGATATTTCTCAACACAAAGAAATTGCTTACCACTATTACGAAACCGAAAGCACGTAATTATTTATTGTCCTGTTATACTTAGAACAAAATGACCCGACTTGTTGCAGCAGAAATTAGGGCATTAAAATTATGAAGGAGGTTTGTACATGAAAAAAATTGAGGCAATAATAAGACCAGAGCGACTATCCATTGTCAAGGACGCGTTGGAAGAATTAGGCTATCCTGGTATGACCGTCACCGATGTAAAAGGACATGGCGCCCAGCGAGGAATAACCGAGCAATGGCGTGGAAGGACATTCAGGGTTGATTTGTTGTCGAAGGTGAAGATTGAGATGGTTGTTTCTGATGATGAAGTAGAAAAAATTGTTCAGTGTATTACAAAGGAATCCCAGACAGGGAGCATCGGCGACGGGAAGATTTTCATCTCTCCAGTCGAGGATGTGCTCCGTATCCGTACAGGCGAAAGAGGTGAAAAGGCCGTCTAGTATTTTGTTGATTACATCATACTATTCGTGTAAAAGAGGGCGTTGAGTTTTATGAACTCAACGCCCTTGTTTTTTATCATAATAGTGTTTCAATACATGATCGCAAAAAGTATAAACTCATTACCGCTATGGTTTTTTCAGCATCTGCTAAAATACGGAGAAATCTGCCATTTTGTATCCACGAAAAATGGTGGCCTTAGTAATCCACCGTATGATTCACTCAATTTGGGATTTCATGTTGGTGATAATCCGGAACTAGTGCTCAAGAACCGCAAGAGGCTCGCCTCAGCCCTTGAAATTCCCCTGAGTAATTTTACCATCGCACAGCAAGTCCATGGCTGTAATGTAAAAATCGTACCCAAGGAGTTAATAGGCAGTGGCGCATTTCATTATGACACAGCAATAAGCGCCACTGACGCTATGGTGACTGGCACTTCCAATATCTGCCTTGTGGTTCTCCAGGCCGATTGCGTTCCTATTTTATTCTTTGACGCGAAGAAAAAGGTAATTGGAGTTGCCCATGCAGGATGGAGGGGAACGGTTCGCATGGTAGCATACAACACGGTGAAGATATTGCGGGAAAAATTCAATTGTTCGCCTCAAGATATTCTTGTGGGAATTGGCCCTTCCATCGGTCCGTGTTGTTATGAGATCGGCCATGAAACTATCGTTCAAATTGAGGAGGCCTTTCATAATGAGAAAGGCTATATTAATAACAGAACTCCTGATGGTAAGGGTTATTTCGATTTATGGGAGGCAAACAAGACTCAACTGATGCAAATGGGTATCCCCAGGGGGAATATAGAAGTTGCACAGATGTGTACTCATTGTAATCATACACTATTTTTTTCATACCGCCACCAGAACACGGAAACGGGGAGATTTGGGGCGGGAATCATGCTCAAAAGTTTATAGTAATGTGATGTTCTCCCCTTCAAAAATTTTTAGCAAGCTTTTCTCTAATGCAATAGAGACTATCTGAGATATCTACCAAAGATAATTTCGAGTTTCTTCCTGGTATTTTCTGGAATAAGGTCTTTGTGGGTTACAATGGCATTTTGTACTGCCGTTGCACAGGAACACGTCCTTTTTTTGTCAATTTTTGGAATGGCCTCCTTAAGAATCCGTTTTGCAGTTTCGGCGTTTTTATTTAAATTTCCAATGATCATTTCCAGTGTTACTGCCTCCTCGCTTACATGCCAGCAGTCATAATCCGTAGCCATGGCCAGGGTGCTATAACAGATCTCTGCCTCTCGCGACAGCTTTGCCTCCTGAAGATTCGTCATACCAATAACACTGACTCCCCACTGCCGGTATACGTTCGATTCTGCACGGGTAGAGAATAAGGGACCTTCCATGCAAAGATAGGTACCGCCCTTGTGTACACGGACACCTATTGATTTAGCGGCATTGAACAATGTATCAGCAAGCACCCCGCATACCGGATCAGCAAAACTTACGTGACCCACAATCCCCTCACCAAAGAACGTGCTGATCCTGCCTCGTGTCCTGTCAAAAAACTGGTCTGGAATAACGATATCGAGGGGCTGGATTTCCTCCTTCATACTTCCCACGGCGCTAACGGCAATGATGTGTTCCACGCCCAGTTTTTTCATCCCGTAAATATTGGCCCTGAAGTTAAGTTCTGATGGTAAGATCGTATGTCCCTTACCGTGCCGCGGCAGAAAAGCCACTTGGCAACCTTCCAGGGAACCTATGGTAAAACTATCGGAAGGCTTGCCAAAGGGTGTATCGATCGATACAGATTTTACACCCTCAATTCCTTCAATATTATAAAGACCGCTGCCTCCAATAATACCAATCACCTGTTCACCCATTTCGTATCATCTCCTTTTTGCGAAAATCCTTTTTTGCTACAAAGATACAATGGCACAAAGAGTTCATAGCTTCGTGTTTTTTGCCCCTTAGTGGCCGAAATTATTAATCAAATTTTTTAAAACGTTTAGATTATGCGAAAGTGTCGTGTGCATGTCAATAAATAAAATTTGATGTGTTTTACGGTTGTTGGTATAATCCTCTGGTGTAATCAGATATTCTCAGGGACGTTCGGTGATCAGCCCTCACCTGTCAGGAACAGGTGTCAGGCTGAATGCGGCTGTTCATGGTCTGGACGCTTAAAAAAATCCATTGAATTCTTTTGTCTGGTAGTGAAAAGATCAGGAGTATTCCTTAAGTGAAAAATCACGAGATTGCGGCATTATTTGAACGGATTGCCAATGTGTTGGAGCTTAAAGGGGAGAATACTTTCCGCATAAATTCTTACCGGAAGGCCGCTCGGGTAATTGGTGATTTAACCGGGGATATAGAGGATCTCGCAAGGGCAGAAAAATTGACAGATATCCCCGGTATAGGAGAGGGTACGGCCGAAAAGATTGTTGAATATATAAACACAGGAAAGATGTCTAAATATGAGGAAGTAATGAAGGGCGTTTCTGAAGAAACGGTTGCCCTCATGCAGATACCTGGTTTGGGCCCAAAAACCGTGGCCATGTTAAACAGGGAATTAGGTATAGCCAGTTTGAACGACCTTGAGAAAGCCTTACAAGAGGATAAATTACAAGGGTTATTTGGGATCGGTGATAAGAAAATTGAAAACATAGTTAAGGGAATTGAGTTGTTCAAGACGAGTCAGCAGCGTATATCCATTGGAATGGCGTATCCTGTTGTGAAAAGGATTATAGAAGGGTTGAGGCATAATCCCCAGATCAGGGACATCCAGGCGGCGGGCTCGTTGCGAAGGATGAAGGAAACAATTGGAGACATCGATATCCTCGTTTCTGGTACAGAAGGTACGGAAATTATCAAATCTTTTGTGAATATGCGGGGGGTAACGCAGATATTGGCGGCAGGTGATACCAAGGGAAGCGTGCGTGTAGAGGAGGGTGTGCAGGTAGATTTACGGGTTGTTCGTGAAGATGAGTTTGGTGCGGCGTTGCAGTACTTTACCGGTTCAAAGGAGCACAATATCCACCTCCGTGAGATCGCCAAGAAGAAGGGATTAAAGATCAGTGAGTATGGCATTTTCAAGGGAGACAAAAAAATCGGCGGGCAGTTAGAAGACGATATCTACAAGATTTTAGGTATGGATTGGATACCGCCCGAGTTGCGTGAAAACAGGGGGGAGATTGAGGCTGCCCAGGCGGGAAAATTGCCAAAACTCATCGAGATTTCCGATATAAAGGGAGATCTCCATAATCACTCTAATTGGAGTGACGGTATTCCTACTTTCGAAGAGATGGCAAGGCATGCTATGAAGATGGGCTATAAATATCTTGTGGTCTCTGATCACTCAAAGTCGCTTCATGTGGCGAATGGTCTGAAAGATGATGAACTGCTTGAAGAGATTGAGGAGATCGATAAACTCAATAAAAAATTTAAAGGTTTTACCTTGCTTAAGGCAACAGAGGTGGACATCAAGGCCGATGGGTCATTGGACTTTCCAGACAAAATATTAGAAAAACTTGACCTTGTTGTAGCCTCCATCCATAGCGGGTTTAAACAGGGAAAAGAAAAAATCACCGAGCGAATGATTGCAGCAATTCGCAATCCGTATGTGAATATCATTGCCCATCCCACAGGACGCCTGATCAGTAAGCGTGAGGGATATGAAGTAGATCTGGATAAGGTCATAGAGGCCTGCGCAGAGACGGGTACAGCCCTTGAGATTAATTGTTTTTATGACCGCCTCGACCTGAACGACATCAATTGCAGAAAGGCCAAGGAGACAGGAGCCATGATTTCAATTAGTACGGATGCCCACCATCTGGATCAGATGTGGATGATTGAATTGGGCGTGGGAATAGCGCGCAGGGGATGGCTGGAGGCAAAGAACGTAATTAATACATTTCCCCCCGATAAATTAAAAGCCTTTTGTAAAAAGAAGAGAACGTAGAGCATGAGAGGAGGATACCCTTTCGTCAAATTTTGTGAAATCATACTCAGGCACTACTTTTAACAGAAAACAAGGACTTTAGGGAATGGATTTTTGTTCACAAAGAAGAAACAACAGGCGTTATATTTTACGATACACATGTGATAAAATTAAAGAAATCTCTAATTCTTTTGATTGTCTCCCGTATCTTTTTTGGGATAACCACTTGCCCCCGATCACTTACTGATGTCTTCATTGTCTTACCTCAATATTATATATGATTCATTAGCCTCCTTCTGCTTCCGGCTGATGAATCCTGATTCGACCAACCTCAACAACCCAAAGCTTCTTCTCAACGGGATTTGAGTGAGTGCCTGCAGAAATTGCCGTACCAGTTGTTCCAGTAAAGCAAAACTTGGATTCCGGTGAATACGAATGACAACTATTCCACTTGATGAACCTGGAGGAAAGCGGGTTACATCCGCAAAATCCAAATCCAGCGTTACCAGACAACGTTTTTCCTTACAGCATACTTCATAGAGATTTGATCCAAACATCCTTTAAAGACAAGAGGATATTTTGAACATCTTCCGGCACCCTACCCAATTCAGCAATTAGAATTTCACTGAGCGGCATTATGCGATTACCTCTTAATCTGCCAAGCTGGTATGACAAGTCCATAACACTCTTTTTCATTTCATCAAAATTCTTATTCGTTTCTTTGTAAAGTGCTTCCGTATGATGGGGAGCCGATTTTAAAACGGCGTAAGGATGCAGGTATAATCGTTTGGAACGTGCTTGCCCATTTTGTACCCCTGTCAAATTAAAATCAGATATGGTGACATCTTAATTGCCTGACTAATTGTTACGGGAAAAAAATTAAATCACTAATCAAGGATGACCTACCCCTCTCAGATACTATGTCCTCTCTTTTAATCATTTTCATTTAATCCCTATTTCCACTCCAACTAATCTCGATTGAACCTTTGGAGATAACTGCTTTACTCTGTGCTTAATTCAGAGTTCCTCATAAAAAATCTTCAGCGATATTCATATAATACCGGTCTCTTATGATGTTAATGGTATGACTTTAATAATATTTCCGACGCTCTTAAATTCAGGATCATCGGTTATAACAGGCAGATTCATATCTTTTGCAAGTTTCTTGTCCTTAAGATGGGCGGACACAATCCCTTCTCCTATTCCGGCATAATCCTGCCACTTATTGGCTTTAAATCTCCTGATTGGCTTTAAAACAATGGTCTCTCCGACAACCTCAACCTCCAACTCATCACCTTTGCCGATATGGATAGTTTCCCGTATCTTTTTTGGAATAACTACTTGCCCCCGATCACTTACTAATGTCTTCATTGTCTTACCTCAATATCTATATATGATTTATTAGCTATGTCTTATTTGATGTTATACATCTTATAATTAATTGTCAAACAGAAACTCATTAAACTTTTCCATCGTATAGTACCAAATCCATTTCCTCGGAAATTTTCAAGAATTCCCTATCAGTAGTAACAAACGGCTTCTTTTCAGTAACGGAATGTTAATACCTTCCGTTTTGGTTGTACTTAAATTATGAGTAGGGTGGACTTCGTCGTGAGGCTCAATCGAACAATTAAGGCGTTGGTTTTTACGCCGAATCCACCAATAATATTTCCAGTCTGCCTGTGCGTAAACGCACGCAACCAGGGAAAGGTGGATTCGTTATCGCTTAATCCAAGCTACAGCAAACAGGACGCCTTCTGAAGAACCTTTCATTACGATTGGAATATGAAGATCCCTTATATCTTGCCCCTTTCATTGACCATGACTCCTGCATGGCCCAAAAATCTCTATTCTCAGGCATCCTGGTAACTATGAATTATACTTGCTTGACAGCGGTAAAAGGCCTTGATATATTCAGTTCATTGATTTTTCCCTATTTGATTTAAAGCGCTTTACGAAAGGAGTGAATGATGGACACTCAATTTATAGTAGATGAATCAGGTAACAAGACAGCTGTTATTTTACCGCTTGAGGATTATGAAGAGCTGTTAGAAGATATTCACGATCTAACAGTCATAGCAGAGCGCAAAAACGAACCAGCTATTAGTCTTGAAGAACTTAAAAAAAGGTTAAAAGCCGATGGGCTCTTATAAAATTGAGCCAAGAGGTTCGTTAGAACACGATCTGAGAAAAATTGACAGACAATTCATTCCAAAGATTCTTGATGCTATTGGAGGACTTGCTGATAACCCTTTTCCAGTTCAATCCAGAAAAATGAAAGGCTCGGAGACAAGCTATCGTTTGCGAATTGGAGATTATCGTGTAATTTATCAGGTTGACACTGAAAATAAGGCCGTAGTTATTTATCATGTTCGACTTAGAAAGGATGTCTATAAATGGTAATCCGATTTCTTGATTGTTACACCAACCTGTACCCCATAAAAGATAGATTAATAAACCACGATTTAGTATTCATGAGAACATAGGCATAAACTTCAACCTCAAACCTGTCCGACATTTTTCCCAAAATTTTCAGAAACGAAATGCGGCCATCATGATCACTGAAAATATTTCTTCTCTCATCTTCCCGTGATAAAGACTTCGGAATGCTGGTTTTTCAGCTTTATCCAACCTTCGTATATCTCTGTACTTCCTGCTCCAATCGTTCGCCAAGCTTCTCAGCAGTAACATCTAAATCGTACTGTGCTTGCAAACCAAGCCAGAACTCCGCAGATGTTCCAAAAAACCTTGCGAGTCTGAGGGCAGTATCAGCAGTTACTCCACGCTTGCCAAGGACAATTTCATTAATCCTCCGCGCTGGCACACCAATATTAAGCGCGAGGCTGTTCTGACTTATATCCATTGGCTTGAGGAATTCTTCCAAAAGGACTTCGCCGGGATGTACAGGATGTAACTTTTTCTTCATGACACACCTCTCTCTAATGATAGTCCGCTATTTCTACTTCATAGGCATCCACGTCCCGCCATATGAAACAGATGCGCCACTGATCATTGATTCTGATACTAAATTGACCTTTGCGGTTGCCTTTCAGTATTTCCAGTCTGTTCCCTGTGTTAAAAAGGCAAGGCAATGGCGATAGTGGTCAACATTTTTAAAAACTTCATCCGCGGGTTCAAGTTTTCAACTTGAACCCATGCTTTATACTGCTTACTTTGCTATCGATTGTATACAGCGCTATTCTCCATATAAATTCATGGGTTCAGGTTATAAACCTGAACCCGCCGAAGTTTTTGCAGTGATTCTTTATTCACTCTCCCTTCGTCAAGAAAGGTCTTTAAGGTCGTCCATAGATGTGGAGCCGATTTTAAAACGGCGGTAAGGACGGCAGCATTAAGGGTTGCTTCTCCCGATTGGCGGGCAATATCGGACCAACCGATAAATACCCTTAATTTAAGCTGTGTCTTTCGGGATTAAATTTATATTTGATAATTTCCATCAGTGGGTTAATGTTGCCTGCTTGTGTGCAGTTACGCACAGACATGCAAACTTGAGCCTGCTGTAATTAAGCAAAGAATCGCGCTGATAAATTAAGCGAAGCATTGATTTTTTTATGTTGATAGAGGAGGCAGTGGTGACGATTATCAAAAATCAGTTAAAGCACTCAAGGCAATTATGAATAAAAAGATTTAACTTGCCGATGAAAAATCCTGCTTGCAATGAATTAGTGTGAGAATTTCAATTTTATCGGATGATACTTCGTAGATAAGACGATATGAGTAGACAATCACTTCCCGAATATTCGCTTCGCCAATTTCGGGAACAACTCTTCCAATTTTGGGAAATTTATGTAACAGTTCAGATTTTTCTACAATGCCTTGCGAAACCTTTTCTGCATAATATTTCGAGTCTCTTGCTATGTAATCATATATCTCCTTCAAATCCTGTTTTGCAGGAATAGACCAGACTACCATGATTTCATTTCTTTTTTCAATTCTTCAACTGAAATGATTTTACCGTCTTTTATCGCTTCTTGCCCTTTTCTAATTTTATCTAAAACATAAAGATGATACATAATATCGTCCATATTAGCTGAATCAGGCAGCCTGGAAATTACTTCCAGCGCTTCTTTCTTTATCGTTATCATAATTTTAACTCCGTAATTATTTCAATCTTTTTGCTTTACTGTACGCATTTGTTTATGTTTACTTAATTGTAAAATATTTGTCAATGGAAAATTACTGATAAACATGGCATAGAGAAGTTCACAGGGTCACATCGCTTGTGGCTGTCGTTGAATTCCCGGACAACCTGTTAAATATTATTAAATAAAAGTATGATTATTTAACTTTTAAGATGCGGCCCTACTCTACCCCCGGCGCATGTGCTCCCTAAAAATTACCCACAAGAGCACCAAGAAGTGTATGGGTATAATCGTTTGGAACGTGCTTGCCCCTAAAACACTACAGCTTATTACAAAAAATGCTTATTGAGTTCACACAGCAAATTATCATTAGCAGGGGTATTTTGGGGAGTGTCAGTACAATATATTGATATTTGCTGAGCAAACTCAATAAGCATTTTGAATTATTATTTCAGAAGTTCGTGTATTTCTTCCCGACTTATACCTGCTTGTTTTAAAATTTCATGCAAGGTTCCTATAGGCAGGTCTTTTTTATGAAATGGGATAACAACCCTTCTTTTGTTTTCTGGGTGGTAGTAAATATGATGACTGCCTTTTGTCCTATCAAGAATAAACCCTTTTCTTTCAATGAGCTTAATGACCTGTTGAGGAGTAAGAGGGGGAAAGTTTAGGCATGAGATTTTATCGTTAAGGTATATTCTAAGGTATCCTCCTCGGTAGGTATTTCTTCACCATGTGTTTTCAAACTTTCTATATACAGCCCAATTGCTTCTTTTGCCATTTTGATTGCCTCATCAATAGTATCTCCATATGTAATACAGCCTGGCAAACTAGGAACAATTACTGTATAACCGCCCTCTGGTTCCTTCCTGAGTAAAATCCGACAATTAAGTAATTTCATAATTTATCTTCCGTTTTAAAGTCATTATTTATGTATTTCTCTGAATTTTCGGTGAATCATTGTAACATAATCAAGTCCCATCAGGGAAATTATATTTTAAAGCTAGCAGAATTGAAATGGAAAGTCAACAGACTGTCAGAAAATATAGACCTGTTTTCAAATTATTGAGTTTGCGTTGAGCGAAGCGAAACCCAACGATTCAAATTATTCCTGTTTTGATACAATTGCCACAGCATCATTGATAACGTCTTCCAGGGTTCCTGCCCTCCCCAGTTTTATCGTGACCTTGCCCTCTTCGCATTTCAGGTATTCTATCGTGAGATACTTCATAAATGGGCTGTTCAGTATCTTGTTGTCCTTGAGTGAAGGGATTTCGTTCAGATGGCAGGTGACCAATCTTGTGTCCTCTGCATTCTTTGAAGTTTTTATAAATGGAAATTTTATGGGGAGCGCAAGTAATGCCGGTTTCAGGTAAAAAGGTTTGAGGTCTAAGAGTTTGATGATTATCGCCTTCGTATCGTTACGAAAATCGCACGAATCATACGCACACGTAACCTCAATTTTCTTTGCAACCGGTATAAGGTTTTCTCCACTGTATACAAGACACCCATCATGTAATTCGACCGAATGGTTTTGTGTGAATTCGCTGATGCAGTCATTAATAAAACCTTCCGTTAGTGTGATTTCGCCTTCGGTAAGCTTTTTGATTTCCTGTCTTATCCAATCCTTCGCCTCATTCACACTGCGGCCTAATTTCTTTTTGGCAATATTTACGACTTTCTTAATCGTACTCATGGTAACCTTCCTTTCGAAAAGATTTATGAGGTGAAATTTACCCACCCCTGCACCCCTCCCGGGAGGGATTTTCCTCAACCGAAGTAGAGGACAGGTTTATTCCCCTCTTGAGAGGGGTTAGAGGGGTGTGTTTCAATTACGTAGTTTGGGTTGAATGGAGCGAAACTCAACGATTCAAATTATTCCCGCCCAACCTGCGAAACTCGTTACATCAAAAAGAAAGACCTGATCCGATCGCCCGTTCTCTGCTTAATATACATATCCTATCGTATTAACGTTAATCAACCCTCTTTTCAATAACGTAATGTCAATACCTTCCGTTTTGGATGTGCTTAAATTAAGTTTGTCCAGTTTAATAGTGTCTAATTCGATTGTATCAAGTTCGATCTTATCAATCTGAATTAAATCAAAGCCACATCTTTCAAGGATTTCCCGTGGGATAATGTAATCTTGTTTAACGATATTAAAGAAAGAAATACCAGATTCAATAAAGAATGATAAGAAAACGGATTTGCTCCCTTCAAAAATTAACACGGCACACGTGCTTCCTATAAAATTACCCACAAGAGCGCCGAGAAGTGGTATAGGTATAATCGTTTGGAACGTGCTTGCCCCTAAAACACCACAGCTTATTACAAAAACATCACGTATGCAGGTTTCTGCAAACTGTCCAGGGGACAATTTGCCTTCATATAATGCTATTGAGTTACGCATTGTATTTAAAGCAACAACAGTGGCAGCGGCAATTACTGTGGGAGCAACATTTTTAAAAGCCTCTCCTAAAAGACCCGCTTTACATGAAGCAGTTAATGCAGCAGAAATTCCACCTCTCAGGGCGCCTTCTGAAGAACCTTTCAAGGTTGAGAATCCGAGTTTTTGAAGTGATTCTTTATTTACTCTCCCTTCGTCAAGAAAGGTCTTTAAGGTTGTCCATAGATGTGGAGCCGATTTTAAAACGGCAGTAATGACGGCGGCATTAAGGGCTGCTTCTCCTGATTGGCGTGCAATATCTGACCAACTGATAAAATTCAGTGTATTTAGGCCATGTCTTTCAGGATCAAATTTATCCTTGATAATTTCTTTAGCAATAGCAAGTGCTTCCTTTTCAGAAAGGGGTGTACTATGCGCATTTTCCAGGCTTAGCCTATCCGTTGCTGCTTGATAGGTATGCAGATATTGATTTGCCATTTCAGGTCTTGTCTGGAGATTCTTTAAGTACAGTTGATATGCAGCTTCTTTGACAGCTTCTAATTGATCGGATGGGACAATCTTTATTAGTCCATCATATTTAGGATTGCTTATCGCTTTTACCGTAGCTTCTGGAGTTTTATAATATTTTACTTGTGCTTTTAGTTGTTCTTTTAAATATTCAATTGGACTATAGGCAGTAATATCGATCGGAGTTCTATCTCTTGGTACTACTGCATCAATTCCTTCTATGCCCTTTGTAACTGCATAAATATTGGTAGTTCCAGCATGCCACGGTTCGGCAATATCTCCTTTAATATAATGAATATTTTTGTCGGTATATAATGTACCCCAAAAACTGGACAGTATGTTAAGATAGAAAATCATGCCTGGCTAAAGGCAGGCATGGAAGAGAAAAAGGTTTGGAAAGGGGGTATAAAATAAGAGGTGGAGAGGAAGCAATATAATGGGGAATTTAAGGCGAGAGTAGCGATAGAAGCGATAAAGGGGGAGAAGACTGCAAACGAGCTAGCAGGGCAATATGGGGTACACCCAACGCAGATAGCACAGTGGAAGAAGCAGGTAATAGAAGAGATACCGAGGATATTTTCGCTGAAGAAGGTGCAAGATGCCAGAAAGGAGGATGAATTGCGTGCGTCGTTGTACCAGCAGATAGGGCAATTGAAGGTTGAACTGGATTGGCTGAAAAAAAAAGTTGGGATCAACGGTTGAGGAAAGGAAGAGGTTAATAGAGCCAGAAAATGAGGAGATAAGTGTAAGTCGGCAGTGTGAGTTACTGGGGATATCCCGTTCAGTCTTTTATTATAAGGCGATTGGTGAGAGTGCATATAATCTTCAATTGATGAACCTGATAGATGAGTATTATACGGGGTATCCGTTTTATGGGGTAAGGCGGTTGACGGCATGGTTAAGAAAGGAAGGGCATGAGGTAAACCCTAAGAGGGTAAAACGGTTAATGAGGAAGATGGGATTATATGCGATCTATCCGAAGCCTTGGCTAAGTAAAGGAGGTGAAGGACACAAGAAATACCCATATTTACTCAGAGGATTGAGTATAGAGTATCCAGATCACGTGTGGTGTGCGGATATAACGTACATACGGCTCAATCAGGGGTATGTATATCTCATGGCAATAATGGACTGGTATAGTCGGTATGTGCTGTCGTGGGAGACATCAATAACCCTGGATGTGGGATTTTGTCTGGAAGCATTAGACAGGGCAATAAGGAAGGGATGCCCTGAGATATTTAACACGGACCAGGGATCGCAGTTTACGAGCAATGCGTTTACTGGGAAATTAGAGGGAGCCGGGGTAAAGATCAGCATGGATGGAAGGGGACGAGTGTTTGATAACATTTTTATAGAGCGTTTGTGGAGGTCGATAAAATACGAGGAGGTGTATTTAAAAGACTATAAGACGGTAAGAGAGGCAGTGGATGGTTTAAGGAGGTATTTTGATTTTTATAACAACGAGAGATTACATCAGTCGCTTGAATACAGAGCGCCAGCAACGCTGTATTGTAGTAACAAAAAGGCACGGAAAGGAGAGATGGTAAATACTCTTGAACTGACCGGGTAAAAATGGCAAGAAAGCAAGAACGGAGAAATGCACAGCGGATGAGCAGAAAAACTCCATTCCGCTCCGCTCCATTCCGTTTTCCTGCTCATCAAATAATTAAAAGATACTTCGCATAAACAATACTAAAATTCTATCTTATTTTTATTAAATAATTGTCTAGACAATGGGGTACACCTTAGTATTTCCAATTTCAATTATTTTGTGAACTGTTTTTTCAATTTCTTCTTGAACCTCATTTACATAATTTTCGCCACCATAGCTTCCATAAGAACCGCCAAAAGATTCCATTGTCTTTTGAAACGAATCTTTGAAGTTATTCATGTCAAATCAACCTTTACAAATTCATCAAATCCGTCTTTTAAAAATGAGATGATTCCAAGTTTCATTTGTAATTCTTTTGTTAATTTTATTTTCTTTTTGTACTTTATTAAATAAGAAATCCAATAAATTGGATCGAACCATTTAAACCATAATTCGTACAACAATATGTCAATAATAGCATTTCCGCAAATCCAAGTTTTATCAAAAGAAGCTTTTCTTTCTTCTTTAATTAGGCTAAATTCCTTTTTCAAATTATCTAAATCCACATTAGTAGATTCAATATAAACTACAGTCTTTGAAGCGTCATATCCCCAAACAATGCCGTGTTTCTCATATTTCTTTTGAATTAAGGGAATGAAATCTTTTGACACATCATTTTTCCCCAAGAAGATGACACACTGAGTACCTCCGATTTGATATTCGTTATCGGTATATTGTTTAGGTGTAAACAATGATGCCTTTGCTATTTTTGTTTTCGATATTGCATGAACAAGTTCTCTTCCGAAACTTTTTAAATCTTTATCAGCGACTACAATAATGTTTTTCATAAAGTTATCCGAATTTTTTTTAAATTTTTATTTAAGAGCTTATTCGAAATATGCTTAACAACACGGATCATCATCCAAATTTCACCTCGCGACAGCGCTAACCCCTGATGCACCGAACCTGATAATAATCCATAAGTTTTTTCTACCCATGTAATTTCGTTATTATGTAAATTGCCATTGTTTTTATGAATTTTTAGTGCTTCATCACATTTTTTTTGCATTTATTAAATTTTGCATATTTAAGGATGCTTGAAAATCATTTCTAAAAAGAACTGCTTCTAAATGTGAACGAATAACGCCCGCAGCTACTATTGCACTACTTAGGATTCCCCGATTGATTATACCTTCAGGTCCTCGCATAAATCCTAATAATACTGTTTCTTGTAATTGTTCAAAGTCGAACGACCAATTATTTGTGGGAGGCTTTAAGATCTGAGCGTTGTTACAAAAAATGTTTTCCGACATCGAGTAAAAGCTTTCTAACTCATATTGAACCGATTTAATTACACGTATTACTTGTTCAAATTCAACGAATTGGTAAATACGATGTTTGCTTTTTAAATTTTTTTCATCATTACTGAATGGAATTATCTTAGCACTTGATATTCTTCTCATATGCTCTATAAGCATATTTTGTAAATCAAATGATAAGTAAAACAAGACCGCACATATCGGTCCACCTAAATGTCGTGGAGGTCTTGATAGCACATCTGGAGAAAAGGCTTGGTTTGAGAAATAACAATTGAAGAGTTTTTCGTCAGATGTTTTGTATTCTCCGTTTAATCCAGAAGCCCATTTACCAAATTTATTAGAACGGAGCAGCTTGATTAGATCGTTTTTAAGTTCATTGTTAAAAGTTGACAATTCATTACAAATTTGTTCTACGTGTTTAGAATCAATTGGTAAATAAGGGTCTTGATTTTCTAATTGTGAAATTATTGGCCATCCTTTGAGCATAAATTACCTCCCCAGTACTTTATAGAGAAGGGCTTTAATTTTGCTATTTAAATTTATTACACACCCAATCCTTGCGCTTGATTAAAGGCCCACACCCCACGACCTTGGCATAGCGGATTACCACCAAATATTATTTTTCAAATAAAGTATAGCACAGTATTAAACACAAAAACAAAATCCTCAAATAGAAGCATCATCATCCCTATTGCCCAAAAATGGCGCAAGAAAAATATATGCTATTACACCTCCTGCAATCATCCCTCCTGCTTTAATATAACTCAAAATAGAAGTTTTCTTCCTTTGATGTTCTGGACAATATTCAGAATTATTCGGACCAGGGGTAAAAAGCATTCCACATTCCTTACAATTTTTCTTTTCTTGAGACATATTAACTTCTCCTTTCTCCATCAGATTCAACCTCAATAGATAATTCAGGTTTTCGGCGTTTATCAATACAATTTAATTCTTGCACTAAAATATCTCCTTCTTTTAAAGCTCGATATACTTCTGTTGAATATTGACACTTTCTATCAAGCTCATTATATATCTTCTCAAATTTTAAGTATAATCGCTCACTAGATCTTTGATAAGCATTAACATCTTCAAGCTCCCCGCAAACTACCATATTTAGAAAATTACAAATTTTTGTATATTGTAAATCTTCAAACACTGCTTTTAATTTTTCCCTAGCTTTCTGTTCCGGTGTTTTTGTGAAAATGAATTTTATATGTTTAATGAATTCCATTTTGCCTCGCCCATAATCAGCGGGATTCTTGACTGTTTCAAGTTCTGATTTTGCCGTTTCAAAAAATTGTTGTTCTAACTTATCTAAACGTTCTGAAATATCCTGTCCTTTTATTTGATTTACTACAGTTAAACCCTCCCTTGATACCCTATCTAACCAGTTTTGTAACGTATCATAAACACCTTTGAGATCACCAATTCTATTCGACAACTGAAATCTATGTATCCTGTCTACGGCATCCTTTATTTCCTCTAATTGATTCTGCATATCAAGATTACTAATAGCATGTGCAACCCCGATCCCAACGCTAAGCACCGATGTCATTCTGCGACCTACTCTCCCATGCTCTACAATTGTACCATCCTTACTATTATGCGCTACCGTAGAAACCAATCCATCTTTTTTGGATACAGGCTGATAATATCTACCTTCTTTGAGCCCTTTGAAAACATTCTCAGAAAAGATTACAAATTCTCCACTTGATGCTTTACCTAGTGTAATTGTTTTAACGATATCCAGAGGCAATCCAAGCGAATTCCCAATCTTCTGTTTTATAAACTCACTATAAAGATTAAACAATTTCCTGTTGTTATTAAACAGGTCTTCAAATTCCATTTTTGTTAGTGGATGAGAAACTATTTGAGTCTGTATATTATTTTTGTTTTCTAACTCCATAAGTTTATTCTCCATTAAATTCTAAAAAATACAGTACTACATCGTAGTATTTTTACCTGCTTACATTCTGTTCTGTGATTGTTACCATCCTGCTCTGCATTCAGAAATGCAGTATCAATTTTTCCAAAACATACATGGTATATTTTGTGGAGCTATCCATTTAATCTTCCTCATTCCCATCATCAACATACTTGGAAGAACTGCCATTACAGAAGGGACATATTTCATTCGTGTATCCACGACCGCCACACACGTCACAATCACGAGCAGCCATATTTAACCCCTTTCGTTGAAAAAAGTAAAAATAATTTTTATTGCATCTAAAGTTCACGATGGTTAAGAGGAACGCAGGTGATCAGCTTTGTGATGGGTCCGCTTCGCTTGACCCATCCTACTCTTTGAAATTCAAAATACCTCGGATTGCCATTATCGTCTGTTTTCTGTTTAACCCTGTAACGCTTCCAGCCTGTTTTTTAATTTACCTATCCATTTGTCCTCATCGATTTCAATCTGGTTTGAAGGGTCGCAGAAATTCATAAATTCTGTGATATCATGCTTACTCATGTTCGTATCATAAAAAACGGTTTTGTCCGGCGTTGATTCTACGGGAGTCCTTGTCGTCATTTCATACCGGACATAGTCGTTCAAATTTTCCGGCTTATTTATTCTGTGTGCCATAAAGATTTTTCCTTTAAGATCGGCCAGTAATTTTTTTATGTTTTCAATGACTGGTTGTATTTCCAAAGCGTACTGTCCGATTACCTCCTGAAGAGATGTATCACTATTAACCTGATTGTAAATAAAAAAAATTATTGAATCTTTGGCGCTGGAGACAAATTGTCCTATTAAGTCCCTGCGCTTTCCCCGCAATGTAAATATTTTCAGGCCGATTGTTTTATCAAAGGCTGATGTGTTTATTTCACGAAAATTACCCGGCGAAATGTTTTCTAACCAATTATTGAATGCTGATTCAGTCGCTTTTCTGATGTTCTCTGCATGTTTATCCTTAATTCCCGAAAGACGATTACAAAGGGCTTCCATATGCATTGCAACTTCATATTGCCCACCTTTTATATAACGCTCCTTAAAACACGTCTCACAAATGACTTCATCATGCAGGTAATAGCCTTCAACATCAGGATTTGCTGTTGGTTGGCCATACCTTTGCGTTAGCGCCATTTGTTCATATACCCGATCATCTCCGATTTGTGTTAAGCAAGCGCCTCCCTCGTATTCGACCTTAATAATCTCAGGACATTTCAGGCAATGGTATATCTTCCCCCGGATGTTTAGCCATGACATAATTGGTCTCCTATTGGTGGTTGTTGCTGTTTAACGATGCATCCAGAAAAACAGTCTCGATTTTCTTCAAAATCTCCAGTATCTTACTGCGCCTTTTTGTTTGTTGTGTTTGTTGGGTTCCTTGCGTTGCCGTACCGCTTAAAAGTCTTTGTGTCTCTATGGCAGATGATTTAGCGGAATAATATACATCCGCTGCCTTTGACATGGCATTCGATATTTTGTCCACTTGCTCCTTTGATACAGCGTTATTAATAGTATCATTTACCACGCCATTGATTACCAGCTCAGAACCGCTCTGAGCAGTGGCTGTATTCACATACCACATTAAATGAAACAATAGAACGATAAACAGGAAATTTTTCTTCATGTTGTTGTTTTTTTACAATAGTTCCGTATGGTGTTGTGTGAGTAGACAACCCCCTGAATCCCCTTAGTTTCTAAGGGGATTTTATTATGACATTACAGCGCCAGGAATATTCCGATTATGGTAACATCTTAGCTGTTTGAAAAATTGCCTTTAAATAAACCGCCACTCCTTGTTCCCAAACCATGTGCTGAACCTGTTGAAGCATCTGTTTAGGAACATCATTGCAAAGAAACTGAGTTTCTCGTCCATTACACTCCCAAACCATGTCCTCATGAAAATGGGGAAGGAGTTTGGGAGCGAGCAGTAAACCATATGCTGAACATATCGCCTGCGGCGGACTCTTTTCTCCCACAAGATATGACACAATTTGTACCTCTGTGTTCATTTATTATTTACCCACCCCTTACCCCCCTCCCGAGAGGGGATTTCATCTATTCCCCTCTCGGGAGGGGTAAGGGGTGGGTTCTTCATCGGATAATTTCAACATTGGTAAGTTGGGTTAAGGTACAACTCGAAGAGAAAGCGAAGCTCAACCCTCCATTCCCTGTTTGTGCCGGCAGGGCAGACAGGCCCGTAAATGCTCTTATTAACGTTTAGCAACCAGAGACACAGCCATATCTATTTGTAATTACAGGCCTTACAACAACGCCTTCCCGCAAACCCGCATTAAAAAAATGAAAATTCCTATACGATCAAGTTAAGATAAGCACGGACAAACAAAGTTTGTCCGTGCCACCCAGAAACCGCTTAAATAAACCTGCCCCCATGTAAATGGGGGATGAAAATTCCTATACTATAAATTTCCATAGCCTCATTGAAATTTTCTTTTCTTGCTTTTCAACTGTCAACAGTCAACTGACGGCTGACTACTGACTGCTATCAACTGAAGTTGTAACCGTTCCCCAGCTACTGATGGCCTTTTCAAACTGTTTTCCCAGTTCGGACAATTCTGGTATTGCCTGCATTACGTGTTCTTTTTCAAGGGATTTAAGGGTGTTGCTGAGAAAATGCACCACCTGCCTTACATCCTCCATCTTGCCGTCAGATGCAGGTATATCACCGGTCTTTTCCACGACTTCTCTGCACACCTGTAGAACCTCATCCTACTTCACCGGTTTCCTTAGCGGGTTAATATCCAGCACGAAGATTACGGCAATAAAACACAGCATAACGCTGGCAACTATTGCGTATCCAATCCATGGGTTTGTTTTTAATAATTTCAGCATCTGTGTCCTTTATTAGTATGACAGCGTAAAAACTTCTTTTCCCATACCAATTTAGCCTTTTGAAAAACTTTGGGGAAAAAATGAACAACGCAGCCCCAATAGGCTTCCAAAGATAATTTTGTCATTTCCGGCAAAAATATTTTTATTAAGAACTGAAATGCCTTGTAATACAAGGTATATAAGCCAATTTGTAATATGACGAACTTTCTATAGTTTTTAAGAAACGAACCCGTACGAGTCGGAAGAAAAATTATTATAGTGCAGGAGATTCCGAAACAATACTGAAACCAGGTTCAGCACATGGTTCGGAATGACAAAAGCGGAAAATGTCATGCTGAATCCTGATTTTTATCAGGACAAGCTTATTTCAGCATCTCCTGTCAGAAAATACTTTTCCAACTCGTTCGGGTTAGGCATAGTACAGGCCGCGCCTACGGAGCTTTTTACAATATCGAATTTTATTTCTATTACTACAAACAGGTCACCCCTACCAGGGCTGTGTGCCGTTTTCCTTGGATTTTTCAAAAATCTAAATTGTTACCTTTTCCCCATTCCCCTCTTTGCAGGGACACGTTTCATGAGGACAAGTTTTAGTAAATTTTTACCTCCCCTTTGATCCCCTCCTTGCTAAGGAGGGGAAAACAGGGGTGGTTATTTTGTTGCAGCTACGCCGCGCCAGGGCTATTCGCAAAATTTATAGAATTCAGAATTTTGTAGGTGCAATCTAGAACGCGGTCTAATATTTCTATTTTGGTTTAATCATAATTTACACTGAAATTTTTCACTGGTACTGGTGTCTTCCTGTCTTTAAAAGTCCCATCTCCCAACTGCCCAAATTTATTATCTCCCCAGGCCCAAACCGTCCCATCCGATTTTAAGGCGAGGCTGTGCTGCCAGCCTGTACTAATATCGGTAATATCCTCTAATTCTTTAACCTCAACAGGAATATGCCTTTCGGTACGTGTCCCGTCTCCCAATTGTCCATTGGAATTATTTCCCCACGAAAACACCTTTCCCTCCGAATGTAAGGCAAGGTTGTGCCATCCCCGGGCAGATATGCTGGTTATACTATCGATATTCATTACCTGTACCGGAGTGCGTCTTTCTTCCCGTGTCGACCCGTCTCCCAACTGTCCGTACCGGTTATTTCCCCATGTCCATACGCTTCCGTCCGATACCAATGCAAGGCTGTGAATGTATCCCCCATTTACTTTTGATACATCGCTCAGTCCATTAACTAACACTGGCGCGGTAGTGTTTGTGCCAGACCCGTTTCCTAGCTGTCCATAAAAGTTGTTTCCCCATGCCCAGATGGTGCCGTCTGATGATCGTATGGCAAGGCTATGGTCACCGCCACAGGCAATTGCAGAAATATTTGAGAGGCTGTTTACCTGAATCGGTATTTCTGAGGCACCCACGATGGTTTCATTCCCCAGCTGTCCGCTCCAGTTGCTCCCCCATGCCCACACGGTACCGTCCGATTTCAGAGCCAGACTGTGCAGGTAACCGCCTGCAATCGCGATGACGTCCGTAAGATTCTTTACCTGCACCGGTGTTTTCCGGTTTCTAAAGGTTCCATCGCCGAGTTGTCCATAATTATTGAGTCCCCATGTCCACACGGTGCCATCGGATTTTAGCGCCATGCTATGCCATGTTCCGGCAGCAATGGCAATCACATCTTCAAGTTCTTTTACTAATACTGGTATGTTCTTTTTAGAATGTTTCCCGTTTCCAAGTTGTCCGAAATTATTTCGTCCCCAGGACCAGACAGTACCGTCTGATTTCAGGGCAAGGCTGTGATAACCTCCACCGGAAATCATCGGTGGCGATGCCAGGAGATTGCCTGAAATGAATAAGAATATGGAGAAAATGAAAGCAGTGAAATACTGCATGTGCGCCTCTCCCTTTTTCACGAGCTTGATGGTAAGAGAATTTTCACCCGAAAATTGTTTTTTTTCACACAAAGACACAAAGGTCACAAAGAAAAAAAATCGTAACACTTTAGTTCTTTGAAAAATTAACAAGCGATTTTATAGGCCAACCCAGAAGGCGTTTTTACCGTCAGGGCGTTTTTGGCAATTGCCAGAAGGTTTTCAACGGGATTAGCACCTTGTAATTCCGCAGAGCGAAGCAATGTCATAAGGATAGCCTGGGTATTCGCACCTTGAGCAGAACGATTTTGTTGTGAGATCTTTCGAGTCAATACCGGCTTTCGCATCTGTTGCTCAGCATGGTTATTATAGGGACTCACGCCCTCATGTTCCAGGAACGTAAAGAGTTCCTCTTTATGGCGATTCAGACGTTTGATCAGTCTTTGTGCGTCTTTATCCTGATAGGGTGTTATCAAAAACTGTTCAAGCCGATAATGTAATCTCTTTTTCAACCGAAGAAAGCATTCTGGACTCAAATGGTTCTTTTCCTCCGATAACCGCAATGCGTCTTTGAGCACACGAGAGAGTTTTTTCCGGAAAGCTTTCCATGGAATTGACCGATTGTATGTGTCGACTTTTACCAGTTCCGTGAACAGATGATAGAAACACCGCTGCTTTGCCAGTGCGTTTATCTTGTTATAAGCGCCCCAGAAGTCACAAATCAGGATGCCCTTGAATAGTCTGCCTAAGAACTTTTTTATGACAGGCGATCCCCGATTGCGTGTTATGAGGTAGTAGCAGAGGGTTTTGGTGGTAAAACACCACAACCAATGGGTTTTCCCGTTCAACCGCCACCCTGTTTCATCTGCGTGTAAAACGGCACTTGCGGAGACTTTTTGTCCAATATCGTTATACCGTGATTCCAGGAGTGTTGCAAGGGACTTCCAAGCCTGGGTTAAACCACCGGCGCTTATGTGAAAGTTGAAAAATACGGAAACCATCTTTACGATATTGTTTATACTTATGCCGACTAAGTAATGAAGCCAGGCGGTAAAGACAACGAGGCGCAATCCGAGTCGGGCATTTGGCAACGCGTCTGTGACCGTAGGCTGGACAATCTTTCTACAACAAGAACACCAGGAACCATGAACCGTATGTTCAGTCACGACCGGATCAATCTGTGGGATATCTTCGATGTATCGCTTATACGTTCTTACCGGATTTTGCAGTGGCTGGTGGCAATCAGGACAACTCTTGAGGGTATGTGTCTGATAGGCAGTTATTTTTTCCGGCCGTTTCCGGGAAATCCCCTTATGTCCGTGTTTCCTGCCACAAGGCCGTCTTTTCCTTTTGCTTGTGGGTTTGAGATACGGCGGTGTCATGCCGGGAGGGGTAGTTGGTCTCGGTTGATCGCAGAGTCGGTCATATTTCTCTGCTTTCTCGGCCAGTATCAGGATAGCTTGAATCGCATCCTCTCTGTCCATCTCCAAAATAGCTATGGCTTCATCCCTGGTCATGAGTAAGAAACCTCCGGAAATTTTTGTGGAGAGGATACAGGTAGAGTTCCTTAGGTTGGCCATGATACTGATAGCGATTGCCCCGTTTTGCACTCCCCTTGGTTTTACCAACACGCATCCAATTGGCTGCCTGGTAGCAGGTGCCTTGAAACCGTGCAGTATCAACAAAGGTTTCAGCCAAATACACGGGATGGCCATAGACGGATTTCCAGTCATGTGACAAACGCCTGAGGGCGAGGGATAATACCTTGGATGCAAGGTGTTTGATCATAACCCAGGGTGGAATGAGAAATCGCACGTTACTTGCAATCAAATGCAAGTGTGTCCGTTTGGTAGACTCATCCCATCCGATGAAACGATCACGGTCTTTGACCTTCCATGCGGCACTTGCCCATCCAAGACAGGCAACGACCTGGTTGCCGATATGTACGATGTGCCTGATGTGTTCGCCAACAAGCCGGGGACATCCGAGGTAGTGGTAGTGATGAAGGAGATAACCCCAGAGGTACCTCTCTTGATGGTCTCTTACCACCTGGACCGTCGGGGTTTCATACTCGGTGATGGCACCTTCCAGTGTTCTTTTGACGAAAAGGGGCATCTGATCAAAGACCTTGGGTTTGAGATTGTTTTTCGGCCGTATTCGTGACGGAAGCGAAACCAATCCCTGCTCTTCCAATCTCAGAAGGAGGTCTCGTGCTGCGTATTCTTTCAACTTGCCATTGGGCTGCATCCAGTTCCAGCTCTTGCAGAGTTCACGGGAAATATAACTTCGCCCTCTGAGAAAATGACGCTCAGTGAGAGCCTTGATAAAGGCTATATCGTCTGCATGCAGTTCTCGTGAACGGTAGTGGAATAGGATAGGCTTCATAATCAGATTCCTTTTCTCTGAAGCCCTTTATACCATAAATGGCAAACTGACGCCAGCGTTTTTTTGCGTTTTAACGCTCTTACGGTAAAAACGCCTTCTGGGTTGGCCTATAAAATCGCTTGTTAATTTTTCAAAGAACTAAAGTGTTACAAAAAATAATAAAAGGCAGAAACTAAAAAATCTTCTCTCTTTGTGAGCAACGGCTCATGGATGTTTCATTTTATTTTTAATTTTTTCTGTCATTCCTGCTTTCCTTGGGTATTTTTGTTTGAACTCTTTCCGATACTCAAATATTTCATCCAGGGCTTCATATATTGTCCCATAGAGTTTGTCTTTGTCGAGTCTTTTAGAAATGATATTCTTCACCGTATTGTCCTCCAATTCCTAACCCGAACGAGTCGGAAGAAAACTTAATATAATACAAGAGATTCCGAAACAAGTTCGGAATGACAAAACGCAAAATGTCATACTGAACTTATTTCAGCATCTCCTATCAAAAAATACTCTTCCGACTCGTTCGGATTAGTCTTCTAAAAACTTTAAAAGTTAGTTACATTACAAATTACCCCGTATCAAGTACGGGGCTTGATATTACCTGGTACTCCGGTTTTTGATAAAAATATTTTTCCTGAAAATGTCAAAATATTTTTTGTAAGGAACTAATGTTTATCGGCATGCTTCTTGTTTTTTTTAAACAAATCCAGGAGCTTCCCTGTTGCGGAGCCTTTTATCAGGGAAGATATGGCAGCGCCTAACGGGTTGGAGATTGATAATCCGGCGGCTATTGCAATAGCAATAACCCCGCCAATGCCCATCAAGGCGAGCATCTTTTTCAGCTTTTTGGCATCAATGGCAACCTCTTTATTTTCGAGCAATTGTTTCAACGCAATAAGCTGTTCTTCCTGTGTATCGGTAGGCTGTGCCTTGTCGCTTTCCCACCTGCTTACGGTTGAAAAGCTCACCCCCAGGGCTTTGGCAAATTCAGCCTGAGTTGCCCCCATCTTTTCACGGAGTTCTCTTATTTCTTTTGAACTAATCATCTTATTTCTCTTTAGCAAGTTTTTTTAACACCCCCCTGTGTTCCCCCCCTTGCGAAGGAAGGAAAAAGAGGGGGTTCTTTAGCAGCGGTCATGCATCGCTATGAATATACCATAAAATAAATATTATGCAAATCAAATAATTTGCATATGCAAATTACTTAGAATCGAAAGACCCGTATAGTAAACAAAAAGGGAAAGCTGTCATTCCTGCAAAAGCAGGAATCCAGTGGAAATGACACAAAAAGAACAGCATGTTAACTTATTTGAGACGTTTACGATACATATTATAGAATTACTGCGCATTCTTTTGATTAAGGAGTTGTTGTATCGGAATTCCCCGCGTATGGCTGAATGACAAAACCTATGCTTTTTATGGAAGCGGCAAATGAAACATTTTCGAATGAACTTAAGAGGAAATGGATGCGGGTTTCTGTACTGCAATAATGGTTGGGAAAAAACCTAACCCGAACAAGTCGGAAGGGTATTTTCTGATAGGAGATGCTGCAATAAGCTTGTCCTAATGAAAATCAGGATTAAGCATGACATTTTCCACTTTTGTCATTCCGAACCATGTGCTGAACCTGGTTTCAGTATTGTTTCGGAATCTCCTGCATTATAATAAGTTTTCTTCCGCTGATTTTTTGCTAAAACTTGTCCCTGTATGTTTTGAGCAGGGAATGTCAAAATTATTTTTGGAAGATACTATTCATCCCCCCACCTGGTGCATCACGACGTGCCCCTTGCCGGAATGCACAGAAGGTTTCAGGTTTGCCGCACGGAGAAAGGCATCGGTAAGTTGCTGTTCGGTGGGATTGTTTCGCAGAATGGTCTTTAAATCAATCTCGCCTCCGGATAACAAGCAAGAGCGCAGCTTCCCGTCAGAGGTCAAGCGGAGGCGGTTACACGAATTACAAAAAGGCTGGCTTACTGCAGACACAAATCCAAGTTTTCCCATAGCGCCCCTGATCTTGTATGTTTTTGCAGCGCCACTGCCAAGCATGGGCGGAGGAAGCGATATGAGTTCGTTATTCCTTTCAATGATATCAATAATATCAGCCATAGGTATATATTTGTCCCCGGAGGCCAGATTCTCTTTATTCATTGCCATGTACTCAATAAAACGGACTTCGAGGTCGCGTTCCAGGGTAAGTCTCGCAAACTCCCCGAATTCGTCGTCATTAATTCCCTTCATGGCAACCACGTTAATCTTTGTATTTTTAAATCCCAGATGAAGTACTTCCTCAATCCCATCCAAGACGTCTCTTAATTTCCCACCCCTTGTGATCTCTTCAAACTTTGCCTCATCCAAACTGTCGAGGCTGATGTTTAATCTGAATAACCCGATTTCCTTTAGCATCTTTGCATAGTTCTTCAGATAGATACCATTGGTCGTCATGGCAAGATCTTCGATACCTTGAACATTTCCTAACATCTGAAGTAAGTATTCTATATTTTTCCTGAAAAGCGGTTCTCCACCTGTCAGGCGAAAACTTTTAATCCCCAATTTTACGGCATGCCGCACAACAGTCACGATCTCCTCGTAGGTGAGAATATCCTTATGCTTCGAGAGATCCAATCCGCTCTCCGGTCTACAGTAAATACATCGCAGATTACAGAGGTCTGTTATCGATATTCTTAGCCGATTTATCCTTCTCAAATATTTATCTACAATGCTCATGATATGAATCTTTTTAGTATCCTGTAAAAACCTCTTTTAAAAAATTTTTTACAACCCCCTCCACATCCTTTGTTAAGGGGGATTTAGCCGCGGAAGTGCTGCGTTAAGTATTTTCCGTATTATAACTCGTCTTCGACACTATCTGATATTCTTTCATCTTTCTCCATAAGGTTGTCGTGGAAATTCCCAGATTGCATGCAGCCTGTTTACGATTTCCGGCGTGTTTCCGCAGGGATTCAATAATTGTCTTTCTCTCCTCCTGCGCCAGGGCAGCCCGGATACCTCCCATTTCAATCATAACATTTACAGTATCCGCCGGTGATGCGCTTTGCAACGCCAGGTCAGCAATGGTTATGTGGCTACCCTTCGCAAGCGTAACAGCCCGCTCAATTACATTTTCCAATTCCCGGACATTCCCGGGCCACGGGTACTTCAAGAGTAGTGTCAGTGCATCTCCGGATATCTCCGGCGGTCTTTTTTTCAGCTTGTTCGAGTACATATTCACGAAATAGTTGAGTAAAAGAGGGATATCTTCTTTTCTTTCCCTGAGTGGCGGCAAATGAATTCTGATCACGTTAAGCCGGTAAAATAAATCTTTTCGGAAGGATCCATTTTTGGTAGCCTCCTCAAGATCTTTATTTGTAGCTACAATAATCCGGATATCCAGGTAAATTGGTTTATTATCACCGACCTTCCGTATCTCGCCATTTTGCAGGAATCGAAGGAGTTTGACCTGGGTCGAAGGCGATGTCTCGCCAATCTCATCTAAAAACAAGGTGCCGCCCTGCGCCTCTAAAAAGATACCTTTTTTATCTTTTACCGCTCCCGTGAACGAACCCAGGACGTGTCCAAACAATTCGCTCTCTTGCAAGTTCTCCGGCAATGCCCCACAATTTACCACAACAAATGGTTTATCAGCCCTGAGGCTATTGCTATGGATGGCACGCGCGATCAACTCCTTACCAGTCCCGCTTTCCCCGGTAATCAGGACAGTACTTTCACTGTTTGTCAGTTCCACAAGGATATTCAGGAGCCGCATCATCACAGGAGAATTGCCAATAACACCCTCAAATTTGTACTTTTCCCGAATCCCTTTTTGGAGGCTATTGACCTTGTCTGACAAGCGTTTCTTTTCTAATGCCCGTTCAACCACGGAAAGTATATCAGAAAGTTGAAAAGGCTTGGTAACGTAATCGTAAGCGCCATTCCTCATCGCCTGAATTGCACTGTCAATCGTGCCGAAGGCCGTCATGACAACAACCTCTGTCGATGGAGTAATACGTTTAATGAGCGATAGCACCTCCAGACCGTCCATGGCTTCCATTTTAAGGTCCACGACGACCAAATCACAGACGTGGTTTTTTTGAAATTCCACGGCCTTTTCTCCGCTTTCAACACTATCGACAGTATAGCCGGCCCTCTTAAAAGCTATCACGAGAGATTCTCGCATATTTTTTTGATCTTCAACAACCAGAATATGGAACATACACCTTGTGGAAAACTATACTGAAATGGTCTTCATTTGTTTATTTTTTACCGGCAATCTAACCGTAAATATGGTCCCTTTGTTTTGCTTACTCTTCACATCTATTACGCCGCCATGGTTGTCTACGATACGATGCACAATGGAAAGTCCTAATCCGGTGCCTTTTGATTTTTTTGTAGTGAAAAAGGGCTCAAATATCTTCCTGATAATTTCAGACGGGATTCCCATTCCCGTATCTGCGACCACAATTTCTATCTCGTTATTGTCATGGACCTTCGGCCTTCTCACACGAATGAAGATTTTTCCGCCTCGTGGCATTGCATCAATCGAATTTACCAATAAATTCCAAAAGACCTTCCTGATCCAATTTCGATCTACATAAATCCTGGGAATATCATTCTCATAAATTTTTACAATCCTGATTTCTTCATGAAACCGCGCATCCTGCTCTAACAAAAACAGTGTTTCGTCAATGATCTCAAGTATATCACTCCTGACGAAATGATACTCGGCGGGATGTGCAAAGGTAAGGAAGTTGGTAATAATACTATTGAGCCGGTCAGTTTCCTCCACAACCATCTCAAACAACTTCTGATCGTCATCCTTCAAAGATAAGTCTCTTTTCAACATCCCCACTGAATTCGATATGGCGCCCAGAGGGTTACGGATTTCATGGGCAATCGAGGCTGCCAGCTCACCTATCGAGGCCAACCGTTCGGAGCGCCTTATCTGTTCTTCGATTCTCTTGCTGTCCGTTATGTCCCGCATAATCCCCTCAATGCCTATAATATTTCCTTTTTTGTCTTTGATCGGATAGGTATTCTGGGAGATCCACAACTCCTCGCCATTCTTACAATAGATTCTATATTCCAAATCTTTAGATACTTTTAATTCTCCGGCAAGCACCTTTCGTGTTGTTTCCCTGACGAATTCACCATCGTGCTTATGAATCATTTCCATGGGAATGGAAGGGTTTTCATAAAATTCCTGTGGATCATATCCCGTTACATTCTTCAATGCACTGTTGAGAAACAGATATCTGCCTTTTTTATCCAGCCTGAATATTACATCTTCGATATCCTCAACGAGATTCCTGTACTTTTCCTCAGACTCCTTAATTTTATCAAAAAGACATGTGTTGTCAATTGCAATGGCGAGTTGCGGAGCGATCTTATTGATAATATCCACGTGGTTTTCTGAATAATTATGAACATTGTTACTTCCGAAGTTAAGACTTCCAATAATCTCACCCTTGCATACCAGAGGAAACGACAGGCGTGATTTGATCCCCTCTTTAAATAAAATCGGATCTGTGGAGAAACGTCCCCGCGACGTGTCATTAACCATGTAAACTTCACCATCTTCCACAACTTTCCCGGCCAGTGTTCCATATTTAGAATAATGCATACCCTCTTCCAACCTGGAACCACGGTAATCTTTCGAAACAGCAAAAATCAAAAGCTCTTCCCTTTTTTCATCAAGCAGAGTAATGCTCATACGGTCAAAATCGATGACCTTGTTCAGTTCCTCGCTGAAAGACTTATATACTTCCCGAATGTCAAGGTTTGAAGCGAGAATCTTGTTAATGTTATTCATGATGTCCTTCTCCTGCTCTAACTTCTTCCTTTCAGTTAGATCGATGATAATCCCCTCATAGCCAATAATGTTATTCCGTTCATCACGTCTGAGATTGCTCGTCATCAGGCAGGGCACTCTGATACCATCTTTCGTTTTTAATTCTACCTCATAATCCTTGATAAAACCATTTTTGCATACCATTTCCTTAATCGCCTTACCCTCAGCCGGACTGAAGAACAAGTGCTGAACCAGGTTCAATTTCAGGATCTCATTTTTTGACTCATATCCGAATAAATCCACACCGGCCTGATTAATGTCTGCAAACTGGCATTCCGTATCGCAGAAGAAAACGACGTCTTTACTTGTCTCAAAGAGACGTCTGTATTTTTCTTCTGATACCCTCAATTTTCGCGTCCTCTCTTCAACAATTTTTTCCAGTTGCACTGTATAGCTATGGAGTTCCTGCTCTAATAATTTTTGTTCCGTAATATCCCTTGCAATCAGCACAAAACCGATCGGTTTCCCACCGCTAGATTGCCGTGTAGTGAAGGTACTATATCCGGTAAATACCTCTCCATTTTTGCGCACCAATTGCATTTCGCTTTTATACCTGCCGGTAACCAGCGTTGTTTCCAACATCTTTCTCATCTTCCCCGATTCAACATCTGCATTTGTATACAATATTTGGATACCCGATCTTCGAATCAATTCTTCCGGCTCATACCCAAACATCCTTTTTGCGCCTTCATTAAAAGCCAGGATATTCCCCTCAAGATCAGCCGCTATGATTGAATGCTCGGTAGAACTTACCAGAATACTATTTAAAAAATTCGATGTTTCCTGCAGTTTCGCTGTCTTCTCCTGCACGGATTCAGCCATTACATTGAATGCATCCCCCAACTCGCGGACTTCATCCTCGGTCTTTATCATAACCCGTTGAGACAAATCCCCGGCAGACATCTTCCGTGTAGCCGTTATCAATTCCATAATCGGATTGGCAATCTTCTGCCCGATCACCAGGGCAAATGTAATCCCGGCAACCGCCAAAACCACTCCCGCAATAGTCAGGTAAGAGAGAATTTTTAAGATAGGATTCTTTAAATTATTCATGGCTAAAGATACTTCGCTGGCACTAACTTCTGTAATGACACCCCATTTCAGCTCAGGTATCCGATACCATACCCCCACCACTTTTTCTCCCAGGTAGTTCGTATAGCCATTTACATCAAACCCATTAACACCCTTTAAACAAGAAATCACGCTTTTGGTAAATTGCCCGGTTTGTGGCACAACAACCGCCAATTCCAGTGTTGTTCTCTCCTTGATTAATCCAACATGTTTTAATTGATTGGCAAACCTGGATTCACTAATCATCAGGCCATATTGATTGATGACATAGGCATCATAACTATCCCCATACCGCATCTCATGCATTTCTTTATTGAGAACGGACAGATCAACTTGAAACAGTATCACTCCTGTCACCGCTCCGTCCTTATTTCGTATTGGCGCTGAGGCGTACATGACAGGTAATCCTTCAGATCCCGTCCCGATTTCATCCAAATCAGAGAAAACAGAGGATGCGACATCTGAAATATAGGTCTTACCTTCAACAGCATGCTTGAAACCTTCAACATCAACAATGTTTAACCCTATCAATTTGTCATCCGTAGACAACCTGACATTACCGGACACATCGCTAATCATAAACCTGTGAAATCCTGCCTCACATGGTATATGTAGGAGAAATTGAGAAATGGAATCGGTATCCGTTTTCGTCAAATTCACTGCATTTACTACAAACGGATTGCGCGCGATGCGTTCCGCATCGCTTTTTAATCTGTTTAACCATTCGTTCACCTGAGATACTTTTTTGGAACCGATCAGCTGCAAATTGATTATCGTCGTTTTCTGGATGGCCTTTTGTGCCGAAGGATATGCAATAAGCCGCATTACCAATAATGGAGTAAGGACAGCGATCAGAAAGAGAAAAATTAATTTGTTCTTGATTGAACGAAACATTGCGCTACCTTACTGCGAAGGAACCACTAATTCATCGATTATTCCCAAATACATTGTCAAATAATTTTTGGGAAGGATACTCCGAAATGGAAAAGAGGAACGGCATCAGAAAAGGAAATTACCGTTTAAGAATAGATAAGGAAAAATCTTCAACAGGAAATTGCATCAATCAAACCATTTTCTCATTTTTTATCCGTATTGCAAATTCATCTGAATTGTTCAATTATCACGTTGTTACTGGATTTTTTCAACAAAATCCGGATCTACCGGGACCTTGCCGAGAAAAGGCACTTCCCTGTATTCGGTAACTTTACCGAGTTCGTCTTTGCGGGTACTGACAAAGACTTCACATTTCCTGACTATTTCACCAAAAGTCTTCGCCGCCTCAGAATTGGGATAGGCAGCTACAAATGCCTCGCCATTATCGCATTTTTCCGTAATCCCGGGATCTAATGGTATCTTGCCAAGAAACTCTACTCCCAATTCCCCACAAATCTTCTCCCCTCCACCCGTTTTAAACACATCAATCTGTGTATTACAGTGGGGACAAACGAGGCCGCTCATATTCTCCACAATCCCAATAATGGGCACATTGCTATCCCGGGAAAAAACAACAGCCTTTCTTACATCTAACAGCACCACATCCTGGGGTGTTGTAACGATCACAGAACCGTCTACCTTCCCGATAAGCTCAATAATAGAGATAGCTTCATTCCCGGTTCCCGGTGGTAAATCCACCAAAAGATAATCCAATTCTCCCCAGCACACGCTTCCCATCAACTCGCAGAGAAAATCCCATTTTGCGGAATCCCTCCAGATGACCGGCATTGAGGGGTCTTCTATCAAAAAGGAAAGTGATGCAACTTTTAAATTTGGTAACACTTCCAAAGGAAGCACGCCACCACTGCTGCCCTTGAGCCTTTTTCCCTCCACACCTAGCATTATGGGGATGTTGGGACCGTGGATATCTGCATCAGCTATTCCGACCTTATAGCCCTTTCGGGCTAATGCAACACCGAGGTTTGTTGTTACCGTGCTCTTGCCCACCCCTCCCTTATTGCTCATCACAACGATTTTATATTTAATATCTTTCATACGTTGGGCAATTGCCCACTTGTTATGCTCTATCTGATCCAATTGACACGATAACTGTTTCTCGCAGAGCTCACAGGTAAACGGAATCTTACAGTCTGACATCACATCCCCTTTCATAAACTCACATCCTTATTTTACTTCTTCAAACGAAAACTACCTTTTCGATATAACCTTAATTGCACAGGTATTATTTATCGTATGACAGGCGTATTCACAAACTCCGCAGCCGACACATTTCTCTTCATTGATCACGGGCTTACCATCCTCCTGATAAATCGCATCACCCCGTAAAGGACATTTTATATAACATAGTTGACAATCCTGCCCTCCCCATGCAAGGCATCGTGACTGATTAATCCTGGCGACACCCATCTTAACTTTATCGACATGCTCAAGGGGCTTCAAAGCCCCCTCTTTACAGGCAGCAATACACAATAACCCATTACATAAAACACAGGGATTCTCCCTGGGCATAATAACAGGAGTGCCCACAGCCACATCCATCAGTCCGTGGTACTTCTTGATAGCTTTTGCAGGACATACCTTGATACACTCGTCACAGCGGGTACACAAGGAAAGGAATTCGGACTCTTCAACAGCGCCGGGGGGTCGCAGGTAATCACCCTTGGGCATTATACGATCAACTTTTTTACTGGCATAATCCGCAACTTTGTTTCCCATGAAGGCAAACAAATCTTTAAAAAGTTGCCGTCTGTCCACTATTTTTTCCGTATTATCCATAAAAATACCTCATTTAAAATTCTAATTTACCAATAGTTGCTTTGTCAAGGTTAAATCACTACCACATTCATACTTCGAAAAGCTGTAAAATTCTTTTTTATTTCTGAAACGTATCTTTTATAATGAATATCCTATGCAATCAAAAGTGCCAATAATCTCCATTGCGGGTAAATCCAATAGCGGCAAGACCACCCTTATGGTAAAGCTTGTTCGGGAATTGAAATCCAGACATTTTAAGGTCGCCACGATTAAACACAGTCACCATAGTTTCGAAATAGATAAGGAGGGAAAGGATAGCTGGCTGCACACCAGGGCCGGGGCCGATGCAGTTGTTGTGGCTTCACAAAAGATGACGGGAATCATACGCATGACGTCCGAAGAGATTCCCCTCCCGGAAATTGTGAACACCTACTTACACGATATGGATATTATTCTTGCAGAGGGCTACAAGACCCAGGCTATTCCGAAGATTGAAGTCTTGCGTTCAGAAATCGGCGCTGATCTGGTATGTAAGGATGACCTGAACTTAATGGCAGTCGTTGGCGACAAAAAACCCGAAATCGATATACCCTTTTTTCATATCAATGACAATGCTTCTTCCATCATTGATTTTCTGCTATCGAGGCTTAAAAAAAGTTCTGCCGAAAGTTGTGCTTAAAAATATGCACTGCCAAATCGGTAATGACACGGATGAACACACGCAAATGTCCAAAATTTCATGTCTGAATCCTCTATGAGAATCTCATTGACAACAAAATCCACATGCAGTACACTTTCTAAATAATCGGGAATCAATTATAAGTTTTTAACATTTGATGTAATTTCCAACTAGACATGAATTTAAAGCATTTCCTCCAAATACTTAGCACAAAATTATGTCCATTAAACTACGTCCAGAATTTTTCAATAAAAACCTGTTTTCACTTCTTATTGTTGCATCCCTTGCTATACACGCTATTCTCATCTTCATGTCCCCACAGGCAAGTCAAATTCTCAGTTTAAGGTCACTTCGAGACAGTTTTATCCGTGAACCAAGTGAATATGCAGTTACCTTGGAACTTGAAAATGCAGATACCCGGATAGAAAATAGTTCAGATTCAAATACCGAACAAAATGAAAACAAGCCGAAGAAGGATGCAGATGCTGAAAAAAAGAAGCAGAAAATATTTACCGACACTTCCGATAATACCAAAGACGAGGAAGCAAACGTTGAAACGGATAAGATCGGCGAAAAGGGGGCCGTAGCAAAGGATAATTTTCCTGACGACAAGCAATCGGTCAATAATGAACCCCACGCTGAAGGGCGCTCTAAAGCCCCGTTATTAGGCAAAGGGAAGGCTGGCGCCCCTTATGATAACCGGCAACAGCCACAAGAACAGGCGGTTACGGCACAGGCAATTATTCCTGAGGATAGTAACCACGACAAAAATACTCCTCCCCGCTATGCCAATCTGCCCAAAGGACTGGAGGAACAAGAGATTCCTCCTGTAAAACCCCTGCACATGGCGCAGTCCCAGGCGCCATCTGAAGAAAAGAGGAAGATGAATGCAACAGAAGTTAAGACAATCAAACTGGACAAAACGATAAAAGCAGAAAATGCCACACAACCATCGAAAAGAGAACGGCTCACCATCGGGCATACTATCAGGAAAGAAGAAGCAGAACCCCTGCCCCATAGCGAAGGGGTACTATTTACGGATAAACAGGATGAAGTAAACAAGGAAGCTGAAACAGAAGAAGAATCATTAGCGCCTCTCAGGAAACAATCGTCTCTTGAGGAACACGAACCCGGAGAAAAGACGGATGCAGAAATGAAAGACCGTAATGAGACAAAGGAGACAAAGAATACCGCAATCCTTCAGCCTGAAATACCTGCAGCGCCTCCGGCAGAATTGCCAGGCGTTGAACCTCAACGCAGGCTTGAACGGGGATTGGATGAGCAAGAAAGCCAGGATGAATCGAAAAAACCCAAGGTCTCTTTCAGCGTTAATGCGAAGACAGAGGGATCCAATAATGACCCGGTGCTTTTTGAGGACACGATATCAAATGCATCGATTCCTGGCGCGCCGTCTTTTAACGTCAAAAAACATGAGTATGCCGACTATTTTAAACATATCAGAGACAGGATATCCCTGTACTGGTTCCTTGGGTATGGAACCCGTGCGGAGATAAAACTAGAAACCAGAGAGGACAAACCGATTATTGTAGAGTTTAAAGTATTACCCGACGGTTCTATTGATGGAGTCAAGATTGTGGATGATGCAGGAAATTTTAATCTCGCCTCCCGGCTTGTATCCTCGATCAAAAATGCAGCGCCATTGAATCCTTTCCCTTCCAAAATCAAGGAGCCATCAATCGATGTGAGGTTTAATTTCTATTTTTTCTAATTTATAGGAATTTTCATTTTATTTATGCGGTTTTTTGGGTGGCACGGACAAACTTTGTTTGTCCGTGTTTATCTTAACTTGAAATTTTCTGGTCAAGTTTTAACAATAGTATTTTTATTTTATAAACAGGAGGAGATAATACCTTGGAATGGCTCATAGGTGGTGGTCCCATCATGATACCACTGTTCATTTGTTCTGTTTTAGCTCTTGCGGTGATCATTGAAAGGGCAATAAATTTGCGCAGGGATAAAATCCTAAAACCGGAGATCATCCAGACCATAGAGGCAATACGCAGTCAAAAAGATATACCCCTTGCAATCTCCAAATGCGAAGTGATTTCTGGTCCTTTTTCCAATCTGCTGAGACGCATCCTTACCAACAACCATCTCACACGGGAAGAAAAATTTATTGATATACAGGCAGCCGGACGACAAGAAACCAAGGCGCTCGAAAAGAGACTTTTGGTATTAGAAGTCATTACAGCAGTAGCCCCCTTATTGGGGTTGCTTGGAACGGTATTGGGATTAGAGGACATTTTTGGGATTATTTCCGAGCTGGGATTGGGGCAGGCCAGGGCATTCTCCGCAGGACTGGCAGAAGCGATCCGAACAACCGTATTTGGACTTTTTATTGCAATCCCGTCGCTGGTTGCCTATAGTTATTTTGATAAAAAGGTGGATACGTTTGTACTGGAAATGGAAGAATACTCCATGCATATCCTCAATAAACTCTATCCTGCTCAAGATTCTGATAAAAAATAAGATAATCAGACGAAGAAGACTGAATTTGGTTACCTTTCGGTAATGACTTTTTGTTAATATAAAGGACACACACCCCTTTATCCCCTCTTGTTAGAGGGGAAACGCCATAATCTCCCCTCTATGAAGCGGGGCTGGGGGGTGTGTTAACAGTTTGCTATGCTTCACATAACTTTCGTAACTCCTAAGACTTGAATACCTAAACTTTTAAATTATAAATAACTATGCGATTCCGTGAAAAACGTCTTACAAAATCTATCATAAACCTTACCCCAATGGTGGACATGCTGTTTCTGATACTCTTATTTTTTCTGGTTACATCCAGTTTTATAGAACAGCCAAATATCAAATTGGAACTTCCATCAACCAAGTATGCTTCCACCAGTAAAATTGAGGAGCGGGTCTTAACTATTTCCCGAGATGGGAAGCTATTCTTTCAGAATGAACCTGTCGAGCGAAAAAATCTTGTATCGGTATTAAAGAATGCCTTTTCAAAACAGGACGACAAGACCCTTATTTTGCGGGCAGACAAAAATGTATCTTATGGCACCGTCGTTGATATCATGGATGCAGCCAAAGGGGCGGGTTTAAGGAGAATCGTTGCTCCCACTATTCTTGAACCAGAAAAACAGCCTTAACTGCAACGCAGCACAGTTGCAACCAAAATAAACCGCCAGCCTCGCAAGAATATTTCATTATACTTATAAACACTTTTTAAAATGGCAAAATATTGCCGGATAATCGTATATGTCTCCTGAGCAAATAAAACTGTGCCCGGAATGCGGATCAGAGTATTATGCGTATATTTCAGCATGCGCCGACTGTGGCATCCCTCTGAAAATGCCGGAAGAGATCGAAAAAAAGAGGGATAATAAACCGGACGTTACCGCTCATCTCCCTGACGAATGGGTTGCAATCAGGGAAGAAGGGAAAGAGGGTATCCGGGAGTTATCGGATTTACTTTCGAGAAACGGCATTTCTTCCAAAATTGCATTGGCTCCGGGTTGCAGTACGGGAAAGTGCGGATGCCGGTATCTTCTTTTAACGACAAAAAGAGATGCGCACGCCGCACACGATTGCATTGAGGAATTCCATACACAAAAGTATCCTGAAATCAAAACCTCCCAGGAATGGGAATTACAGGGAAGATGCCCCGCTTGTGGTTTTTGTGTGAGTCCCGACACGAAAGAATGCCCTGATTGCGGTCTCGTGTTAATGAGTGAAAAGTAACCGCTCATTTGAATTTATCCATTGCCACAATCAGAACATGGACAATGTTCTCAAAAACCATGCATTGCTTTAATCGCTATGGCTTGCTGAGGGAACTCAATAAGCATTTTGAATTAGGAAGGTCTGGCCTTATTTGATACGATTGCCCTGTCTTTTTTTAGCCATTCAAATGAGAACAATAGATAAGAAAAGATTGGTAATAGTATTTTGTCGAAATTTTTTACATGAACTAGGAAGTTGCCAAATATTGTGCTATGTCACACTTCTATAGCAGACCATATTGTGGAATCTAAACCTGTGCATCTTTTTCCGATAATTTACCCAGAAAATCCCTTACCTTCTTCATATCCTCCCAGACCTTCACCTTGTCATTCGGGTTTCTTAAGAGATAGGCGGGATGGAAGGTGACCATCATGGGAATACCCTTGTAGTCATGGAATTTACCCCTGAGCGTACCAACCGGAGCCTTCGTGCTGAGCAGGGTCTGGGCAGCAAAGGTGCCAAGGGCACATAAGACCTTTGGCTGAATTATCTCGATCTGTTTCAAGAGATAGGGCATGCAGAGGACGATTTCTTCGGGGAGGGGATTACGGTTTCCCGGAGGGCGGCATTTCAGGACGTTTGCTATATACACATCACTGCGATTCAGACCAATAGCCTCAATAATCTTCGTGAGTAATTGACCCGCACGACCCACGAAAGGCTCGCCCTGTAAATCTTCATCACGACCAGGCGCCTCACCCACAAACATAAGGTTCGCCATGGAATTGCCTACACCAAAAACAAGATTGGTACGCGTCTTGCTCAATGGGCATTTATGGCAGGCCAACATTTCACGTTTTAGTTCTTCCAAAATCTGAATCCTTCTCTCTTTTTCACTCAGAGAGGTTTGATCACCCAATGGCTTTACTGTAACAGTGGGCGAACGGCCGTTCGCCCCTCCCTTCACCATCTGAATTTGTTTGCCGACAGCAGGGGTTTCGATACGCTTGCTTTCTGTAAGAGGATTTCGTGAAGGCGGACTCATTACCCTGCTTGGTTTGGAAAGAGTAATTATTTCTATTCCAAAGCCCTTTTCCATCTCAACCTTAGTTTTCACAGCGTTAATTATGGATGTCAGCTCTTGTTTTATATCATCTATATGCATGGCAATAGTTCACCGCGGATTTTCACGAAATTACACCGCTTTTTTGCAACAAAACCTTCTCTAATTCTTCAAGAATGAGTTGCTGAACCTCAGCAATGCTGCCTTGTATCTCACAACCGGCGGCATATTTATGACCACCACCTCCAAACTTTTTAGCAACGTCGTTTACGTTAAAACCATTTCTACTCCTGAGACTTACTTTCACCCAATTAGGCTTCGTCATCTCACGGAGCAATACCCCAACAGTCACCCCATCGATAGACACGGGAATGTCAGCAAATTCCTGCGTATCGATAGCATTAACGTTCGCTTTCTCCAACATTTCTTTGGTCAGCCAGATTGTGGCAATTTGATTCCCGGCATGGAGGCTGACCGTGTTAAGCACCTGGGCATGCAGTTGTACCGAATTAAATGGATTCGCATTGTAAACGTTTTTGGAAATCTCCGTATGCCTTGCCCCACGTTCGAGGAGAAACGCGGCCGCCCTGAGTGCCTGAGATGTAGTATTGCTATGAGTAAACCGCCCTGTATCCGTTACGATCGATACATACAAAGCAGTGGCGATATCCGGGGTAATATCAATATTCATTTCCTTAAGGAGGGTCAGGATAATTTCCCCGGTAGCACACATGCTCTCTGTCACCCAATTGATAGCACCAAAATACTCGTTAGAAATATGGTGGTCAATGTTTATGATTACCGCATCTTGGGGAATAATTTCTTGTGTTTTACCAAGGCGCTCTAAGGTGGGACTATCAAGGGCAAAAACAACCCCGGCCGGATCTTTCGGGAATTCAGGGTAGACATACATCCCTGTGCCGGGAATAATGAATTTATAAATCTGCGGAACCGGGGAGTCGTTGACAATAAAGACCGATTTCCCCATACCCGCAAGTGCATAGAAGAGGGCGATTTCAGACCCAATACCGTCCCCGTCCGCCCGGATATGGGTGGTAATGAGAAAATGGTGGTAACGTTTTATAACGTCACGGATATTGTCTACATACGTCTTTATACTGGCGTCTTTCATCTAAATACACTCCTGCCTGGTCAATTGAACAGGTTTTTTATCTATAACTCTCGGCTCTATTTGTAAAGAGCGAAAAGAAGAGGAAATTCGTCGAGGCTTGTCGAGAAATGTCTCTTCAAGACAATCCCACATACCAAATTCAAATCCAGAGGGAGAAACCAATTATATGCAGAACAACGAACGTTGTCAAACCTTCTTTTCCCTTGCATTTTATCTCCAGATACGTTACCATAAAATTTTATTAGATTTTTCCTGAATTTTATTATACATGGGTAGGGGGATATGGGGATATGTTTAAGATTGTTGAAAAGGCAAAGATTGCAGAATCTACTTTTTTAATGAAGATAGACGCTCCCAAGATTGCCAGCAAAAGAAAGGCTGGACAATTCGTTATGCTTCGTATAGACGAACCTGGTGAAAGAATACCTTTAACGATAGCCGGCTCTGATACGGCACGCGGGACGATTAGTATTATCTTCCAGGTCGCAGGAGATACGACCCGGCAGCTATCCGGTTTAAATGCCGGCGATTATCTTTTAGATATCGTAGGACCATTAGGACATCCAACGCATATCGAAAATTATGGGACGGCCGTGTGTATCGGCGGAGGTCTGGGTATTGCCCTGGTGATGCCAATTGCCCAGGCGCTTTACGATGCCGGTAATCATGTTATATCAATTATCAGCGCAAGGAACAAAGATCTCTTGATTTGTGAAAAAGAGATGCAGGCGTGCAGCAAAGAGTTCGTGATTGCCACTGACGACGGTTCTAAAGGTATCAAGGGGTTTCCAACGCAGGCGCTTCAGGACTTGATAAACCAGGGAAAGAAGATCGACATTGTATTTGCCGTAGGGCCGGTTCCGCTCATGGCTGCCGTCAGCAAACTTACCAAACCTTATAATATCAAAACGATCGTAAGTCTCAATCCAATCATGGTGGATGGAACGGGCATGTGTGGATGTTGCAGGGTCTTGATCGATAATAAACCCAAGTTTGTTTGTGTGGATGGTCCGGAGTTTGACGGACACCTGGTAGATTATGAGAATTTAACGCAGCGTTTGAAAACATACAATAGCAAGGAGCCGCGAATACCAAGCGTGAGTCAGGACAGTTCGTGCTGGAAACCGCCAGAAGACCGTGTAGGCACGACGCATAAACCCGCGGTCTCCATGCATGCCGCTGAAGGGCATGCCGTTATTGATCAATTAGCCGAGGGGCTTTCGGGTGCAGAAGCAGGCGTCGGAAAACCCGGCGTAAAGAAAATGGGCGCTATTCCGCGACAAAAGATGCCAGAACAAGATCCCAAAAACAGGATAAAGAATTTTGAAGAAGTGCCGTATGGATATACGCCGGAAATGGCACGCCAGGAGGCTTTGCGATGCCTGCAGTGCAAGAAACCTCTTTGTTGTGAGGGATGTCCGGTCAGTATTGACATTCCTGGATTTATTAAACTCATTGCAGAAGGTGATTTCCTTGCGGCAGCACGTAAGATAAAGGAAACAAATGCCCTGCCTGCTGTCTGCGGACGGGTGTGTCCACAGGAAGACCAATGCGAGAAGGTCTGTATCGTAGGGAAAAAGTTTAAACCCGTGGCGATTGGAAACCTGGAACGTTTTGTTGCTGACTATGAACGAAACCACGGGACTGTGGAAATACCTAATATCCCTGAAAAAACGGGTTATAAGGTGGCGATTGTGGGCGCAGGCCCTGCCGGGCTCGCCTGTGCGGGTGAGCTGATCAAGATGGGACACGATGTGACAATCTTTGAGGCGCTGCACAAGGCTGGCGGTGTGCTGGTTTACGGGATTCCGGAATTCAGACTTCCCAAAACCATTGTGGAATCAGAGGTTGAGTATCTCCGAAAATTAGGAGTCAAGATCGAGCTTAATACCGTTATTGGAAAAGCACAGACAGTCGATGAATTATTACAGAACGATTTCGATGCAGTCTTTGTTGGCACTGGCGCTGGTCTACCCATGTTTTTGGGAATTGCCGGGGAAAACCTGAACGGTGTGTATTCGGCCAATGAATACCTCACCAGGGTCAATCTGATGAAGGCCTACAATTCAACATATGCAACGCCAATCGCAATGAGAAAAAATGTCGCTGTAATTGGCGCGGGAAACGTAGCCATGGATGCGGCCAGAACGGCATTGCGTCTGGGCGCTGAAAATGTATACGTCGTCTACAGGCGTTCCAGAGATGAGATGCCGGCAAGGATCGAAGAGATCCACCATGGAGAGGAAGAGGGTTTACAATTCAGGTTCCTGACAAATCCCATACGAATTTTAGGCGATGAAAAGGGTTGGGTCAAAGGTCTGGAGTGTGTGCAAATGGAGTTGGGAGAACCTGATGAATCGGGAAGAAGACGACCCATTCCTGTAAAAGGGTCGGAGTTTGTGATAGATGCTGAGTGTGTGATCATGTCCATTGGCAACGGTCCAAACCCATTAGTTCAATCCACGACACCTGATCTGCAGGTAAATAAATGGGGCAACATTGTAGCAGATTTGGAGACGTGTAAGACAAGCAAGGAAGGGGTTTTTGCAGGTGGGGATATTGTAACGGGCGCCGCTACGGTAATTTTGGCCATGGGCGCCGGGAAAAAGGCAGCTAAGGCAATCGATGCCTACGTAAGGTCGAAAAAACCTGTTGCTGTGGCAAGTTGTAGCAAATGAAAGTTACTTTGAATGGCGAACGAAAGGGATGTCCTGAAGGAACGACTATAGAGAAACTGCTTGATTTATGCAAGATCGATAAAAATCGTGTCGCAGTAGAATTGAATTTAAAAGTCGTTCCTAGAAAGGAACTTTCCACGCGGATACTAAAGGATGAGGATGTTTTGGAGGTAGTAACTTTTGTTGGCGGCGGATAAGGCAGAGAAAAAAATAGAAGGCACAAAATTAAAGATCGGGCGGTATGAATTTGTTTCCCGACTTTTTGTTGGTACGGGCAAATACTCTTCGATGGAGGTAATGGAAGAGGCCTTGGAAGCAAGCGGCGCTGAAGTCGTTACCGTTGCCGTTCGAAGGGTAAAGATCAATGAAACAGCATCTTTGTTGGATCATATCGATACAAAGAAATACAAGATTTTGCCAAATACTGCCGGTTGTTATTCTGCCGATGAAGCTATCAGGGTAGCCCATCTTGCACGGGAAGCGGGTATGTCAGATATGGTAAAGCTAGAAGTGCTGGGTGACGAAGAAACACTCTTGCCCGACCCAATAGAAACGCTGAAAGCTACACAGGTTTTGGTAAAAGAGGGTTTTACCGTACTGGTCTATACCTCTGATGATCCTATTATTACAAAAAAATTGGAAGACGCTGGCGCCGCCAGCGTTATGCCGGCAGGAGCGCCAATAGGGTCCGGTCAGGGTATCTTAAATAAAAACAACATACGGATCATCCTCGAATCAGCAAGGGTTCCCATTATTGTAGACGCAGGTGTTGGCACGGCGTCAGACGTTACCATAGCCATGGAACTCGGTTGTGAAGGCGTACTGCTGAACACCGGGATTGCCCTTGCAAAAGACCCCGTACGAATGGCAAAGGCAATGAAACTAGCATGCGAATCAGGACGACTTGCATTCCTTTCCGGGCGCATACCGAAGAGACTCTACGCAAAGGCCAGCAGTCCGGAAAAGGACTTTTAAACTTCTTTTTTTTCCACCTCATGCAAAGTCTTTACTATAAATATATTGGAAAAAAATTTCTTCTTTTTTAAATTAGATTCATCGACTCCATCCGGAATGACATCACACAAAGCGAAGTCGAAGTATAAGTAAAAACCTTAACAAGGAAATTCCTTGCGCCAAATGAAAGCAAGGCCTTTAATTTTATTATGCTTGCCAAAAGAATTATACCGTGTCTCGATGTTAAGAATGGACGAGTCGTTAAAGGAACAAATTTTTTAAATCTGAGAGATGCGGGGGATCCGGTAGAAATCGCGGCTGTATATGACAGGGAGGGCGCTGACGAGTTAACCTTTCTGGATATCACAGCCTCCCATGAAAACAGAAACATCATTCTCGACGTAGTACAAAAAACTGCAGAACAAGTATTTATGCCCTTAACTGTTGGCGGTGGTATTCGTACTATCGATGACATTCGCCGGTTGCTCAATGCAGGGGCGGATAAAGTTTCAATCAACACAGCAGTGGTTAAAGATCCGGAGTTTGTTACAAAGGCATCAAGGCGATTCGGGAGTCAATGCATTGTGGTCGCGATTGACGCAAAAAAAAGAAAAGACACCCTGAATACCACAAAATGGGAGGTTTACATAAACGGCGGTAGGACTCCTACCGGGCTAGATGCCGTTGCATGGGCAAAAGCAGTCGAGGAAAAAGGTGCCGGAGAAATATTACTAACCAGCATGGATTGCGATGGCACAAAGGATGGATTTGATATCGAATTGAACAGAACCATATCAGAAGCCGTGAATATTCCAATTATTGCATCAGGCGGGGCAGGCAAATTAGAACATTTTTATGATGTTTTTACAAAAGGAAAGGTAGACGCTGCCCTGGCTGCCTCTATTTTTCATTATAGAACAATCTCTATAAGGGAAGTAAAGGAATATTTGACAAAAAAAGGTATTAACGTTAGAGTTTCTAAATAGTTATATATTTTTTATCACAAAATATTTGAATTTTTGGCATTTCCATAATAAAGAATTATTTTCGGGTTTATTGACATTATGAAATTTAATGATATAATTTGAGGGTTTGTATCTTATTCCAAAAATTTATCCTTTCCCAGTAATGGTAAATTTTATCCCACAAGAAAAGATTGTAGAGATACAGCATGCCACAGATATTATTCAAATCATATCCGAGTATGTTCACCTAAAACAAAACGGTAGAAATTTTATTGGTTTATGTCCCTTTCATTCCGAAAAAACCCCTTCCTTTACGGTAAATCCGGAAAAAAAACTTTTTAAATGCTTTGGGTGCGGCGAGGGTGGAACCGTATTTAATTTTATCATGAAACAAGAAGATATGGATTTTGTTGAGGCTGTAAAATTAGTAGCTTCCAAGTCACATATAGACCTTTCTCATTTGCATAATCAAAAGGGGGCATTTTCTCTTGCAGAAAAGACCCGTTTGATAAGCATAAATGATTTTGTAGCAAAATGTTATCATAAAATTTTGCTCAAGAGCGAACAAGGACGATTTGCAAGAGATTATTTACAGAAAAGGCAGATAAATGACCAATCCATAAAAAATTTCTGTCTCGGTTACGCTCCTGACAGTTGGGATACATTGATAAAAATATGTAATGAACGCAATATTTCAAACAAACTCTTAGAAAAAGCTGGTTTGATCATACCAAAAAAAGACAGAAATAGCTATTACGATCGCTTTCGTAATAGATTGATGTTTCCCATATTTGACGCAAGAAAACAAGTCATCGGTTTTGGTGGGAGGGCGCTGGATGATTCGCTTCCAAAATATCTCAACTCACCAGAAACAGTTCTTTTCAACAAAAGCAACGTCCTTTACGGTATTGATATTGCTAAAAGCACTATTTTGAAGCAACGGCGAGTAATACTCATGGAAGGGTATACAGATGTAATCATGGCGTACCAGAACGGTATCGAATGGTCGGTGGCAGTAATGGGAACATCTATATCAAAACAACACCTAAAGCAATTAAGGCAGTACTGCAATCAGGTAATACTGCTTCTGGATTCTGACGTTGCTGGATGGAAATCTTCCGATAGGAATCTGGACATCTTTATCGAAGAAGAATTTGATGTCAAAATTGCCCATCTGCCTAAGGATTACGACCCATGTGACTTTCTTGTGGCGGAAGGAGCTGAAAAATTTTTGTCGTATGTTAATAACGCCAAGGATTTTTTCAGCTTTAAGGTTGAGATGGCCGCATCCAAATGGGACATGTCAACCATTCATGGAAAGGCAAATGCCATTAATGACGTCCTTTCAACAGCAATGAAAATGCCTGATGTTATTGAACGTAATTTGCAAATCAAAAGGATCGCCGAAGAAATGTCTATTGATGAGCCTGCGTTACGGATACATTTGAAGAAATTCAATAAACAAGCACCTTTTCTGCAAAACAAACAAGACATCAGACATCAACTGGATGCCTCTTTTATGGCGCAGCGGGAACTCTTGTATTTGATGTTATCGTACAATGAACTTATACCAAAGGTCGTAGAAGAAATAGGGTTAGAAGAATTTAGCAATAACAACCTTTTTAAGATTGCCGAAAAAATCGTTGAACTATACCATAAAAATAGTGTGGTAAAAGAGGAAGGTGTATTGCATGTACTAGATGACGCACAACTCAACAAAACACTCATGGATATTATAACAACCAAAGAGTTTCAAAATATTACAAATCAGAACGAGCGGTTGGAGGCATGTATCCATTTTTTTAAAAAGCGGAACACTAAAAAAGAAAGGCGCCAAACAAAGGAAAAAACGTTACAGAGTATCAAGGTTGGCAGCAACGAGGAAGATATTATCGTGTTATTGAATGAATTCCATAAAAAAAATAAACACATTCATATCTTGAAAAATAAATCATAGTACTGAGATTGTCTTTGTGCCGTCAGGCGTGAGACTGGATTTGACAAACAAAGAAGACAAATATCAATCATCTCCATTTACATAAACAGCATTGGTAAGGAGGTCTATCTTTCGATGGAAAGTTTAAACCAAAAAATTAAGCAGCTTGTACAGAAAGGCAAAGAGAAGGGCTATTTAACCTATGAAGAACTGAACGATATGTTGCCCGACGATGCGGATATTTCTCCCGAAAAGATTGATGATATTTTAATGATGCTGGATGAGCTGGGAATCGATTTGATTGACGAAACAGAGATTGAGAGTCGTGATATTGTGGAGGCAGAGGAAGCAGAGACCTATACAGAAGTCGACTTAGAGTTTGGTGAAGTTCCAACAATTACAGAAAAGATAGATGACCCTGTGCGTATGTACCTCACGCAGATGGGGGAAATTCCTCTGCTTACACGAGACGAAGAGATCATGCTGGCTAAAAAGATAGAGATTACGAGAAAGAGATTTTTAAAGAAAGTGTTGCATTCCGATCTTTCGTTAGCAACCTGTTTAAGAATATTAGAAGATGTGAATAATGGAGAGCTTTCATTTGATCGTACCCTGAAGGTAAACGCGATGGTCGACAATTGTAAGGATGAGATTCTGGAGCAATTTCCCAGGAGCGCCAAAATTCTCAAATCACTCCTTCAAAAAAACAAGGAAGATTACCTGCGCGCCAAACGGAAACAGACCTCTGAGAAAGAAAGAATAAAACTACTTCGTGCAATCAGAAATAGGAGACGAAAGGGCATAGACCTGCTCGAAGAAATCAATATTCGCACGAAACGGATACAGCCCATGATGAAAAAACTTCAAGAGATCGCTCTTGAAATGGACGCTATAGAAAAACAAATGATAGAATACAAACAGCGTTCTAAATCGAATGGTCATTATAAAGACCTGGAATCTCAATTTACAAAGCTGGAAGAGGTAGTATTAGAATCTTCTCAGAGTTTAAAACAACGTGTAGAATCCGTAGAAAATATTTGTAGAGAACATGAAGCTGCCAAGAGAAAACTTTCCGGGGCGAATCTGAGGCTGGTCGTTAGCATTGCGAAAAAATACAGAAATCGAGGATTAAGCTTTCTCGACTTAATTCAGGAAGGGAACACGGGTCTTATGCGGGCAGTAGACAAATACGAATATCGCCGGGGATATAAGTTCAGCACTTATGCTACGTGGTGGATACGTCAGGCAATTACCCGTTCGATTGCCGATCAGGCGAGAACGATACGTATTCCCGTACACATGATCGAGACCATGAGTAAGATCAGGAATGTTTCAAAGAAACTCCTCCAGGAAAAGGGTCGAGAACCGACAATAGAAGAAATTGCCAGAGAGGTAAAGATCACCGTGTCAGAGGCACGGCGAGTTCTCAAAATATCCCGACATCAAATCTCACTGGATCGGCCAGTTGGCGAAAGCGAAGACAGTTCCTTTGGTGATTTTATCGAGGACGAAAAGGCAGAATCTCCGGTATCTGCGGCAACCCAGGAGATGTTGAAAGATAAAATTGAGAGTGTATTGGAAACGTTGACGTATCGTGAAAGGGAAATTATTAAGCTTCGTTACGGTATCGGTGACGGTTACACATACACACTTGAAGAAGTTGGTAAGATATTTAAAGTTACGAGAGAAAGGGTAAGACAGATAGAGGCAAAGGCAGTGCGAAAGTTGCAGCACCCGATCAGAAGCCGCAAACTGGAAGGATTCCTGGATGGAATCGGCGCGGATTGATCGCTTGTGTCTTGCCTGGTTTGGCGTAAGCACATTACCTGTTAAGAGGAATCTATGAACGAGCGGATAGAGGCACTACGAAGGTTGCAATTAATAGATACAAAGTTGAAAAGGCTGGAAGGAGACAAGCTCTACAGGGGATACGATGTTCAAAAGAAAATGAACCTGATCCAGCAAAAGAAGGCAGAATTGTCAAAACTGAGTGAAGAGATAAAGACCTTTCAGAAAAACGTTAATATGAAAGAACTTGACCTAAAAAGCATGGAAGCAGAGATAAACAAATTACGACTCCAGATGAATCAGGTCAAGACGAATAAAGAATACAGCGCAATAAAAACTGAAATCGGAGGAAAGGAAGCAGACAAGTCCGTTCTGGAAGATGAGATCCTGGGCATGATGACAAAGTATGAGGGAATACAAGAGAGATACAAATTATTTGAAAAAGAAATTGAACATGAAGGGTCGCAATTAAAGGAACTTCAGAAACATGTAGAAACCGACCTGAAAATATTGGAAACAGAAATCAGTGAAATGAGAAAAAAACGCGATAAATATGCATCCACGATGGACAATGATACCTTACAACATTATAACCGATTGGTAAGCCACAAAGATGCAGTAGCCGTAGTCAATGTTGTAAATCAGGTATGCCAGGGATGTTTTATGTCCGTAACAGCACAAACACTGAATCAGCTTATGTCGGGCAAAGATCTCACCTTCTGCCACAGTTGCGGTCGGATTTTATATTTGGACAGTGGCAATGAAGAGGTAGAGGAAGACATGAAGTAGATGCCTTAACTCTACCCGGAATGACGTCACGATGAACGAAGTGTGTACAGGGTATCATATTGAATTTCTTAACGTTAAAGTGGACAAGACGGTCGTCGGTTCCAACGCATCTCTGATAGAGAAGGAACGGGAGGAAAGTCCGAGCTCCACAGGACGCAGTGCTCCGTAACGCGGAGTCCCGGTGACGGGAAGGAAAGTGCAACAGAAAATATACCGTCCCGCCTTCTGGCGGGATAAGGGTGAAATGGCGGGGTCGTTCCCTGTTGAAAATATACAGGGGCAAGTATCGACTTAATGTAAGAGCCCACCGCTCCGGTGGTGACATCGGAGGCATGGCAAACCCCACTGGGAGAAAGGCTAAATAGGGAGGGATGAAGTGGTCCGCTTCGCTAGAACCTCTGGGTAAGCCGTTTGACCTCGCTGGCAACAACGAGGCTAGATAAATGACCGTCCACGACAGAACTCGGCTTATAGTCTACTTAAACAAAAATCCCCTCCGGTAAATAAGTCTGTAATTATCGGAGGGGATTTTCTTTTATCTTTTCTATTTCTTTTTTTCCTTTTCACCTGTCTTTTTCTTTTCTGGTTCTTCCATCTTCTTTTTTCCGCCAGGGTTATGTTTCGCACATGTCGTACACATACAATACCTCCTCCTTTTCAAAAAAAGTGGTTATTGTTATAAAATACGATTTCATAAAATTATAATACATTATCTCTTTTTTGCAAAGATTTTTCATATGTTTTCATTTTCGTGCAAACCTTTAGATTGAACGCCTGATCAATGGCGTTGAGTTGTATAGGTTGGATGAAACAAAGCGCATCCAACAAAACCATTGTTCTGATGGGTTCACTCCGTTTAACCCCATCCTACTCGACTTTTTTATATACTTCTAAAAGAACTACATATTTGACTAAATTATTTTACAAACATCCCGATAATCCTTACTAACGCCTTCCATATAACCAATGTCCCTCTTTTTACTTGCTAGCTATTTTAAAGGAATTATATGACATTTCCTCATTCGTCAATTAGAAGATATTTTTCTGAAGATGTATTAGAAAGGATTAAATCAGGCTTCAAATTTTTGATCGATAAGATTATCAAATCTGGTTTTGAATATGATTTACAAATAAGGAACAACTATTTCAATCTTTATTATAAAGGAAATAGCCTTGCTAAAGTAACTCCTAAAGTCAAAGAGATGTACGAAGTGAGAATAAATAAAAAATTCTTTTTGGGAACCACTGCAGCAAAGGATCGACGATTTACTGAAAACCAATATAAACGGGGTGACTATATTTGTTTGAAAATTCCAAATAATCACCTACATCCATTATTTCAAAATAAATATCTTAAAGAATTTTGCTCATGCATAAAGAAAGTTGGTTTCCAGGAAGAAACCATTTTTGAACAAATGATAATGACCGATAACGCGAATAGATCAGATTTTGTTATTATCGATAGGCAAATTATTGATAAGACCGATAATACCAGATTGGATCTATTATCCCTTGTGCAAATAAATGGAAATGATTACCAATTTTATCCTATTGAGGTCAAGTTAGGCAACAATAATGATTTGAAGGAAGATGTTATTGAACAACTTCGAGGATATGTCAAAAGGATTAAGGATAACTTTGGGGATTACAAAACATGTTACGAACTTAATATTAAACAAAAGCAGGAACTTGGTCTTATGAACAACAGCTTAAAAATCAATATAGTCGATGGCGTTTTTGGATTAATCGTCGTTGGTGCTTATTCAAAAATAGCCGATAAACAAATAAGAGAGTTAAAACAAAAAGCACCTGAATTAAAAGTTATTCAATTGAACAATTCCGTAAATTTAAAAAAAGCGATTTAGCTTAGTTATGTTACTCACAATTCAAAGAGGTTCAAAAGAAATCGGCGGAACTTGCATTGAACTTCAAGCAAGGAATTCCCGGATATTGATAGATTTTGGACTGCCTTTGGTAAACGAAAGTAAACAACAATTCGATTCCAGGGGAATAGAAAGCCAGTCCATCGAAGAGCTCATAAAACAAGGTGTTTTGCCAGATATCAAAGGGTTATACGCAAACGAAGCACATCTTTTTGACGCCGTCCTTTTAAGCCATCCGCATCCCGATCACTACGGTTTATTATCCTTTATCAATCCAATAATCCCCATTTATCTCAGTGAGGGATGCAAAGAACTCATTGGAATTTCTCACTATTTTAATCAAACCGATTGTGATTTAAAAAATGTTAAGACAATAAATCCATGGCAATCATTTGAACATGTAAATTTTAAAATAACCCCTTATCTGGTTGATCATTCCGGATTTGATGCATTTGCATATTTGATTGAAAGTGAAAGGAAAAAGATTTTTTACTCAGGTGATTTTAGAGGACATGGAAGAAAGGGCACTTTGTTCAAAAACATCATAAAAAATCCTCCGAAGAACATTGATTATTTGATCCTTGAAGGTACTTTAATTGGCAGAAACAAGGGAATATATGAGACTGAAAACGATATCGAAAACGAATTAGCGAAATTATTCAAGAATGGAAAGGAACTATTTTTCGTAGCTTGTTCATCCCAGAATATAGACAGGATCGTTTCTGTATATCGTGCATGTCTTGGAAGTGACCGTATTTTTGTAATTGATCCTTACACTGCCTATGTACTGGATAAGTTAAAAAAGATTTCTTCAAATATTCCGCAGTATAATTGGGGTAAGAATATTAAGATATTCTTTCTAAGTAACAGTTATACGGGCAAAATGGGAAAAGATCATAGTTTATACAAATACAAATCTGCCAAAATAACTTACCCCGAAATATTGGAAAAGAGGGACAAATTGGTAATCAAGGATTCCCATAAGATGAGAATGAGGTTTGCAAAAAACCTGACTGATACGATACTCATCTATTCTTTATGGAAAGGATACTTGCCAAAAATTAAATCTTTCTGGACTGAACATAATGTACCTATTATAGAAATTCATGCAAGCGGTCATGCTTACCTTGAAGAATTACAAAAATTTGTCAAAGTAATAAATCCCAGATATGTTATTCCATTCCATACTTTTTATCCCGAAAGATATTGTGAATATCTTGGGAATAACATCATGATTGTGAGAGATAAGGAAACTGTAGAACTATAGAAAGGACACGATGAAGATTATTCTTAATAGAAAGATTACGAGAAGAGGCAAAGCTTATGTTGAAGCTACCCTTGATGGCAAAAGGATTCGTTGGGGTGCTCGTCTTTCCCAAGCTATTACAGGACTCAGAACATGGAATATGGAAGAAGGTATTTGTTTTTTCTCTGAAAAACCTTTAGCATTCGAAGTCCGAAAAGGTCCATTATCTAAGAAGTTTATCATACCGCCTCTCAATTTCGAACAATCTACAAATGAATTCGAGGCGGCCTTTCAAGGAAGGATTGCTATTTTCAAGGAGGTAAAAAAATGGATTGAAACTCCTTTCTGTAATGACTCTGTAACTATAGAAATTTAAAAACTGAATAGTGTGTACTGAATTATTCTCATCGTTTCCATCAAAACCTAATGCTTCATCGATCTTAATCATTCTAGCAGTGGATTCTCTATTAATTGATCGTTTATAGGTTCTCCCACATCCTTTCCCACATACCCCATTAAAATATCCAAATCTTGGATGTTGCTCATCATGTTTTTATATGCGTATTCATATTTGATCAATATCCTCAATCTAGGGGATGTCCCCTTAGCTTTCCTAAAATCCTGCAAAAGAACTCTACAATAGTAGTAGCTGTTCCTGGCTTTATTATAACTTTTCTTTAATTGAATATACTGTTTAGAATCAACAGAAATCCTCTGCTTTATCTCTAAATAACGAGAGTTTAACTCCCCACCAATAATAGAAAGATCTCTTAAATCCGACTTAACGGGGTAAGTACACCCAAACGGGATAAACAGAAACATTAAAATGATGAACATACTACTTACTTTTGTACTCATCCCACTCAATTTCGGATAGTCTCCAGAAGAATTTAAAGAGGCATTTCACCAAAAATTGCTATTTCAATAGTTCGGACATTTTTATTGGAAAAGTACCATATATCCTTTTTCATAGCACGCTTGAGCATCTAATGAAATATCCATCAGACAATGAAGGTTTTTCCATGACATCTCTAACCGGTCTTCTATCAGCAAAATGCTGTTCAGCATATTTTTATCAAAATTAGGTAAGCTTGCTTTTTATACATTAATAAGTTCTAATCGATCCTTAAAAGTCTCCAAAACCTTTTGCCTAATCTTCAGATGTGTCACCATGGTAAGTTGCGGATCTTCAGAGACGAGTTCAAAGGCATCATCGCGGGCTTTTTTGAGTATGGAAAAATCTTTCATAAGATCGCTGATCTTGAGTTCTGGCAAACCATGCTGGCGTGTGCCAAAGAATTCACCCGGACCCCTCAATCTGAAGTCCATCTCCGCAATCTTAAATCCATCGTGGGTCCTGGTCATAATCTTGAGCCGTTCGGCTGATACATTGCTATTGGGATTCCCAAAGAGCAGGCAATACGACTGTTCGTTTCCCCTTCCGATGCGTCCACGCAGTTGGTGGAGTTGGGACAGTCCGAATCGTTCGGCATGTACGATAACCATCACGGTGGCGTTGGGGATATCAATCCCCACCTCAATGATCACGGTAGACACCAGTATGTCATATCTCTTTTCCTTGAAATCCATCATAACCTTATCCTTTTCAGCCTGCTTCATCTGACCATGAAGCAGCCCCACCCTGAGAGTCGGAAATACATCAGCTTGCAGCCTTCTTGCCTCTGTGACGGCTGATTTCAGATCAAAAGATTCTGATTCTTCAACAAGGGGATAGACAATAAATACCTGCCTGCCCTTGGCAATTTCACCTTTGATAAAGCCATAGGCGTTTTTTTCTTTGTCTTGCGTTACCCAAATGGTTCTTACGGGAGAACGGCCGGGCGGCATTTCATCCAGCATCGAAATGTCCAGATCACCGAATAAGGTAAGGGAAAGGGTACGTGGGATTGGGGTTGCCGTCATGATAAGCACATCAGGACGCAGCCCTTTCTTTTTCAATTTCAGACGTTGCACCACGCCAAATTTGTGCTGTTCGTCTATTACCACAAGCCCCAACTGCCGAAACTGAACGGTTTCTTCAATAAGGGCGTGCGTTCCAATAATCAGGTCGATCTGTCCCGTTTTGATTTGATCAAGGTTATCCTTTTTCTGTCTGGAATTTGTATCACCTGTCAACAACTGTATTCTGACGTGGGAGTGTTCCAGATATTTCTGAATGGTTTGGAAATGTTGTTTTGCCAGTATTTCTGTAGGTGTCATAAAAGCGACTTGATAACCGTTGGCAATAGCTGCAAGGATTGCATAAATCGCCACAACCGTCTTACCGGAACCAACATCGCCCTGCAGCAATCGGTTCATGGGCTTACTGCTTCGCATATCCTCCGTAATTTCATTGATTACCCGCTCCTGTGCATTGGTCAAAGCAAAAGGTATGAGGTTTCGGATGTGTGTGTCGACATTAGCTCCTATCTTGAACGAAATTCCCGTTTCTTCTTTAATGCCCCGCCTCCTCAGCGCCATAGCCAATTCAAGGATAAACAATTCTTCATAGATAAGCCTGCATCTTGCATGTTCCAGGTTCTCGAATGTCCCCGGAAAATGGATATTTCTTACAGCATCGTTTATGGATACTAACTGATTTTTTTTCGTAATCTCCTTTGGAAGTATCTCTTCGATATGACCAGCAAACTGATGTACTGCCATTTTCATGATCTTCCGAAAGTGGGTCTGGCTCATATGCTCCGTAAGCGAATAAACAGGAACGACGCTCCCTTCCTTTACGTCAATTTCGTTTTCCCGGATAACTTCGTATTCTGGACCCAATAACTGGAGGTATTTATATGCCCCCACCTTGCCGTGCAAAAAAACCATGTCTCCGACATGGAATTTGTTCGCAAGAAACGGCTGATTGAACCACGTTGCAGCAATCGCGCCCGTTCCGTCGCCAACGAAGATCTCCAGGATGCTCTTTCTGCTTCTTGCCATTCTCGTTTGAATGCCAAGTACCCTGCCTTGAATGGTAATCTCTGCGCCTATTTTGGCCTCAGAAATCCTTTGTATCCGGGTACGATCTTTGTAATCCCGTGGGAAATAAAAGAGCACGTCACGAATCGTATCTATTCCCAGTTTTGTAAAGATTTCGCTTCGTTTTGGCCCAACACCTTTTAGGAATTGAACGGATTGATTTAATGCGGACTGTGAAGCTGTTTTTGCTAAGGATTTAGTAACTACCATTTGAAAATTTTAGGTACTGTAAATTATATTTCCCAACCATGCCCGGAATGTCATCACCTTGGGTAAAATCGAAAATGTAACCAGCTTTGAAATTCCAAAAACACGAAAATGTGCTGATTGGTCTAAATATAGGATGATGGTTATTATTTGTCAATTTGAATCTTGCACGCTATAATTATGCGATTTCCGCCTATTGTGTCAAAGCAAACGATAGGAATACAACCCTGCCCGGAGCATATCCAAGATTCACATACCTTCATATTTGAATAAATCGGGCCTAAATCTTACCTTTCCCTTGCATTTTTATAGTCGTTAAGTACAATAGCAATTTCTCAGTATTAATAGCTTGCTTTTTTCAAAAAGAAGAATTAACCGTTAAAGTATTTTATATGACAACTATCCTTGCAATAGGGCCTCATCCTGATGACATAGAAGGCGGTATGGGGGGAAGTATTCTGAAATTAGTCGCCCTGGGATATGATGTCCATATCCTCGATCTGACTAACGGCGAACCCACCCCACATGGTAGTCCTGAAATTCGAAGAGAAGAATGGGAACACTCAACCGCATTGCTCGGTGTGAAGAGCAGAACTGTGCTCGACCTGCCAAATCGCTACCTTATGGACGGGATAGAAGCCCGCAAAAAGGTTGCTGCCGTGATTCGAAAGATGCGCCCGCAGGCGCTTTTCCTTCCGTATTGGATCGATGCCCACCCTGACCACATTCAGACTACACAGATTGGCGAGGCGGCCCGGTTCTATGCGAAACTGACAAAATCTGATATCCCCGGAGATCCATGCTACCCTACTCACATCTTTTACTACCTCTGTTCCCATTTCCGCGTACACGTCACACCCTCATTCATCCTGGACATCAGCAAGGAATTTAAAAAGAAACTTGAGATTGCAAGGGTCTATCAATCCCAGTTTGCCTATGATGATGAGCGATGGAACTACATCAGTAGTTCGCTTACGGCAAAGAATCAATATTATGGAAATTTGATCCGGACCGATTATGGAGAACCCTTTATGAGCCGGGAACAGATTGGCCTGAAGGATATACGGGATATTTTATAGTTTTTTAAAAATTACAGGTTGTAAGTTATTGTGTTAAATCTTGAACATGCAACTCATCGCTTCCACTTTAGTTATGATTACACTGCTCCGGAGATATGAAATATTATTCCGTAGGAAAACTTGACTATCGACTCCTGGAAAAACTTCTGAATTTAAACCCCATCAATGATCCAAGAGTCGTTGTTGGCCCAAGGGTTGGCGAGGATGCAGCCGTCATCGACTTTGGGAAAAAGTATCTCGTCGCCAAGACAGATCCCATCACCTTTACTACGTATCGCATCGGATGGTATGCCGTCAATGTGAATGCCAACGACATCGCTACGATGGGGGCGACTCCGAAGTGGTTCCTGGCAACGGTATTGCTCCCTGAAGGAAAGACGAATGCAAAACTGGCTACACAAATTTTTAAAGATATTATTACATCAACACAAAAACTCAATATTACCCTGTGCGGCGGCCATACTGAAATTTCCTATAACATCGACCGTCCTATTGTTATTGGTCATATGCTGGGTGAAGTCAAAAAGGATAAGCTTGTGGTAAACTCGAATGCGAAACCAGGCGATGATCTTTTACTTACCAAGGGTATTGCTATAGAAGGAACAGCCATTATTGCGCGAAAAAAGGAAACAGTAATACAAAAGGAATTTGGTGACCGACTCCTTAAAAGGGCGCAGGCATTCATTGACAGGCCGGGATTGAGTGTCGTTGCAGATGCCCTGGTCGCCAATAAAACAGCCAGAATCCATGCCATGCATGACCCAACGGAAGGTGGGATTGCTACGGGTATTCTGGAACTTGCAAAGGCATCAGGGACAGGAGTTGTTATTGATGCAGAAAAGATTCTGTGTTATGAAGAAACCAAACAGATTTGCAGGCTATTTGACATCCAACCGCTCGGTCTCATTGCATCGGGGGCATTATTGATAGCACTCGACCCAAAAGACACAAAAGCAGTTATCGCCATCCTGGCAAAAAATAGTATTCCATGTACCCGGATAGGAAAACTTACACAAAAAACTGAGGGATTAATGATTTGTAAAAATGGCAAGCTTGTAAAAATGCCGACATTTAAGGCAGACGAAATTACAAAGGTTTTATAAGGAGGGAATAATATGCCCGATTACGGACCATACAAAAGACCGCAAGAAATACGATTCGAGGATATCCCATGGGGATCGATAAAAAAATTTATACCGCCCATATTAATTATTATCTTTGTCATTATTACAGGATATACTGCCTTTTATACGGTAAAAGCCAATGAAGAAGCTGTTATTCTGAGATTTGGCCGATATATAGAAACAGTCGGTTCCGGGCTTCATACCAAAATTCCCTACGGCATTGACAAGGTACTCAAAGGCGAAGTCAAACGTATTTATAATGAAGAGTTCGGATTCAGGACCGAACAACGTAGCTTTTCCAGTATGATTGATTACGAATACCCTGATGCAAAAGAAGAGAAATTAATGCTTACCGGAGACCTCAATTGCGCTGAAGTGCATTGGGTCATCCGATACAAAATAAAGGCGCTGGAAGAGTATTTTTTTAATGTAAGGGATGTCAGGGAAACCATTCGTGGCGTTTCACAGGCCGTCATGCGTACCTTAATCGGTGACCGCTCTATTGATGAGGTTTTGACCATTGGAAGGACGGAGATCGAGCAGAAGTCAAGGGAAGATATTCAAAAGATTTTGGATAGTTACAAATGTGGTATTGACATTCAAACGGTACTTCTGAAAGGGGTTGACCCGCCAGAACCCGTAAAAGATGCCTTTAATGCGGTAAACCAGGCAATTCAAATACGGGACAGAATTATTAATGATGCCGAAGGGCAAAAGAATAAGATACTGCCCGCGGCTGAGGGGAAAAAAGAACAGGTCATTAAAGAGGCTGAAGGATACCGGATAAGAAGGGTCAATGAGGCCACGGGAGATGTCAAGGCATTCCTGGCTGTCTATGAAGAATACAAGAAGGCAGAGGATGTTACCAGACGCAGGCTATTTTTGGAAACTATGTCAAAGGTTATCCCAAAATGTGAAAAGTTATACATTTTCGACAAAGAGGTAAAAGGGTTTCTCCCCATCCTTGATCTCGCCGGGGAAGGAGTGAAAAAATGAAGAAGACGGTTATTGTCATTACAATCATCTCTGTGGTTGCCGTATTAATATGTCTAAAGGCCTCGTTATATGTTGTGGATGTACGGTTACAGGCTGTTATTACACAATTTGGAAAACCTATTCGAACAGTTACAGAACCAGGACTTTATGGAAAAGTGCCTTTCATTCAGGAGGTCAGATATTTTGACAAGCGGTTGCTGGAGTGGACGGGGGAACCGAGCGATATCCTGACGAGAGACAAGGAAAACATCGGTGTAGGTACATGGGCAAGATGGAAAATCATCGATCCGCTCAGATTCTATACCTCATTAGGAACAGAGGCGCGAGGCCAAGGGGTGCTGGATGAAGTAATTGAATCGGCAGTCAAAAACGTAGTCAGTGCATATACCTTAAAGGAAGTCTTAAGAAATACCAATCGTAGGTTGGAATATACGACAAAGGAATTGGAAGAGGCAGAAGATGTTAAAAAGGTATTGATTAAAATGGGCCGCGACAATATCGTTGAAGAAATCAGGAAAATGGCTGCACGCGCACTGGAAAGTCGTTATGGGATTGAATTGGTAGATGTTCGGATAAAGTATATTAATTATGTGGAGGCCGTCATTCCCAAGATATACGATCGAATGCGCTCCGAACGTATCCGTATCGCCAACAAGTACGAATCAGAGGGACGGAAAGAAGAGGCAGAAATCCTGGGTTCGATGAAAAGAGAACTGGAACGAATAGAATCAGAAGGATATCGCACCGCGGAGGAAATCAAGGGACAGGCTGACGCCGAGGCCGTGAAGATCTATGCCGAGGCATATGAAAAAGCGCCTGAATTCTATTCTTTTACAAAAACCCTGGAAACCTACGAATCGACCTTTAATAAACAAACCCACTTCATCCTTAGCACAGATGGAGAGTACTTCAGATATCTGAAGAGTTTCCGGCACGAAGGCAAACCGGCGCAAGACTAATAGACGAAGAAATTAAGGCATTTACAGGTACACTGTCGCTGCGAGCGGTAGAAAAGCATCTTAAATAGTATCATAGCAGGAGATTGCTCGTTACTGCGTATCTTGCAATGACATTTTGCACCGTATACTTTTTTCCAAAACGATTTCATAGTTATCTATAACCCTAAAAGTTTAAGGCACTGATTGAAATCGCCAGGGGTTTCCGCTGTGATGGATACTATCTTCTGTGTATAGGGATGGATAAAGGATATTTGATAAGCATGGAGCATTTGTCTTCGGATTCGTCTTAATAGCGGGCGTTCGATCGGCTTGCGATCATATTCTGTTTCACCTATAACAGGATGTCCAACAGAGGTGAGATGTATCCTGATCTGATGCGTCCTGCCAGTCTCGATATTTACCTCCAGATAGGAGGCATCTTTACCTTTCTTTAAGAGTCTTACATGTGTCATGGCCTTTTGCCCATGAATTGGGCTATCTATGGTAAAGGTCTGTTTCCCTATACTACCCCGCACAATCACCCTGTAGACCTTCTTCAATAGATTTTTTTTAAATAATTCCTTCATACGCTCGAAGGCATCCTTGTTCGTCGCAAAGATAACGGCGCCAGAGGTATCTTTGTCGAGCCGGTGAACAGCCTGGATATGGTTGTCCTGAAAGTATACCCTCAGGTTGCTTTCAAGACTTTCAGGCCCATTTGTTACCATAGCAGGAGGTTTTGAAACGACCAGATAATGGTCATCTTTATAGAGTATAGTACTTTTCTGAAACTTTTGGGATTTCACTTCTTTTGTAAGGATTTCAACCACGTCCCCTTTGTGTAGCTGGTAGGAAGCAATCCACACACGTCTTTTGTTTACAAAAACCAATCGCTCATCCAGAAGTTGCTTCGCCTTTTTTTTGGATAAGGTTAGTTTCCGGGCAATAAAATGTAGCAGCGTGTGTATGTCATCTTCACGAGTAAATATAAGTTTTTGCATTGCCTTGTGAGAAATCTGTGGAAAATTATCTGTTTACCCTACTGGTTTCATGCTTACAACCCGCAAGGCCTGCCACGACCTTTTCCAGGGCGCTCACCACGTATGCAAGCTGGTCGTAATCGATTTTGTCAGGGGTGTCTTCCTGAGTATGATAATAGGGATACCTGAAAGGTGCGGTATCCGTCACCATAACCCCTGGATATCCTCCCTGCCAGAATGCCCATTGGTCAGACCAGCCCACGCCTACAAGCATTTCTGGTAATGCTGCTGCTTCAGATGGAAATTCTGCATAGCGGCGAAACAATCCCACTACATCCCGCACCAGTTTACGTGATTTGATATTTCCAACGAATGCCACAAAATTTCCCGCAGTTGGATAAACGAGACCCAGAGGAGCGACGGGGTAATTCTGACTCCATTTTTCGTCGGAATAGTATCCGATAGTTTCCAGGCTGAGCATGCCGATGATGTTTTCGTTCCGTTGACGGCACCGTTTCACGTACACCCAACTGCCCATATCTTTACTTTGAAAATAGGGCGGCTCTTCATTGACGAAGGTAACAAAACGAAGTGTCCGCACAGTTTGTTTACCAGCAAAAGCGCGTGCTAATGCCAGAACTGCAGCCGTTCCCGATGCGTTGTCATTGGCCCCTGGTGTGTCTTCGAGCGAGTCGTAGTGCCCACCAATTACCACAATTTCGCCAGATCTTTCTGAACCGGTGATTTCCACTTCGAGATTATAACACGTTCGACCTTGCAGACCACTTAAACTCACTTCATAGCCCTGTCGATCGACTTTATATCCTGTCTGTTGCAACGATGCCTCAATAAAATCAGCCGCAGCACAAAGATTTTCGTAATTCGTTCTGACATTGCGGTCGCCGATCTCATCGGCAAGTTTATACACATCTTTCCGTAACATTTCCCGTAATAATCTTTGTTCTTCCGTCAGGGAAGGCATCGGCCCCTGATATCTTTTACCCGGCATTCGAAGCATAATAAACCATACTCCACCAAGGATAAGAACGAGGATAATAGTAACGGGAATAACTGTTTGTACAGCCCGCATTCGAATCATTTCTCTTTGTAAGCGATAGTGTAAATCTTACCATGCAAATCAAGATATACATTTTGATATCTTTATCGATTTCAAAGGATGTGCTATTGATATTTTATAATCGGTTTTGTCCGTTTAAACAACGAAATAAATAGTGTCAATTCTATTCATGCAAAGAAGATCCTCTCAAGTTGAATCATTCGCTGGTTTGTATTTATACGTGTTTTGTGGTATATTGCTGCCTCAGAAATATTAATGTATTTACATTGCCGTTTTCTGTAAAAGAATGGTTTCTGAAAATTATACAATTATTTCTGCATAATTCATAGTTTATGAGTGCACGGAGGGGATGCGATTATCGTATATTGGAAGACCAGGACAAACAAAACTGATGGCCGTCAATGGAACCATAAAGATGCTAAAGATGGGAATAAAGCCTGTCAGATATAAGGGGAAGAAATGGCACAGATAAAATAGTTACTAATCCCGTAGTATCAGATACTTTTTCAGAGAGATATAAAGTATAATTCAGTAGAAAAATTGGCCACTTAACTTTTAACAAAGTACTGTTACGAACCAAAAGGAGGAGGTACAAAATATGAGAAACATATTGTTCAGGATTGAATATTGTTTGCTACTTGGTTGTGTTGTGTTCATTTTGGGTTCAAATATATCATCTGCAATGGAGTTAGAAACGGGCGAAGCAACGGATATAACATCAAACTCCGCAACGTTACACGGCACTGTTATTAGTGGGCGTGCTCCGGAGCTGGGGTTTCAATACGGTACCGGCAGTGGGTATTATACTACTGCAGAGTCAGTACAGGATTGGTTTCCAGGCAAAAAAGAGGTAAGCGCCAGGATAAGCGGGCTATTGGCTGCGACAACTTATTACTATAGGATAGCTGGACATGACACCCTACCAGGCACACCCTTGCCTATGGTTTATGGAAATGAAAAATTCTTTACTACATTAGAAGCCACACCAACGCCTATGGTAACACCTACACCCGTATGTGAAGCTGAGTCTATAGAGGCGTCTCCGAAAACGCTGAAGCTCCAGAGGGAGGAGAGTGGTGACGTAACGGTAACGGTGACGGGCAGCGAAGGTTGCCCGGTTGTGGGTGAAACGGTAACGGCGAAGATTAAGTCTGGTAAGAGGCGCATATCGGTTACACCGTTAAGCCAAAATGCCGATGCTGGCGGTGAGGCTATATTTACGATTACGGCTACGAAGAAGACAGGTAATGCAAAGGTGAAATTCAAGACAGCCAGTGGCTTGAGGACTACTGTGACCGTGAAGGTAGGAAGGTAGCGATGCGGGATATACCAAAAAACAGAGAGATTTAATTCATAGTGCAATTCGGACTTTTTATTTCAGGTGGAATTCTTATAGGAGGATAGGAAATGCTGAAGCGAATGGTGTTTTTAATGGTTTTATCAATTTTCATGGTCATGGGTATAAGTTCTGTGGGTTGGTGTAAGTCACAGTTGCCGTAGACTTTATACAATCCTGATACAGGCAATGACGAACCGGTAATTGACATATCAACGGAAATAATGGACAGTATGACAGTCGAAGAGAAAGCCGAATTAAAGAGGTTGGACGAAACAAAAACAAAAAAAAGGAGAAGGATAAAGAGATTTCAACTGAAGGTATGCCGTTGCCTATGGGGGCTGGGCAAGGTACAATTTATAACGATGGTAACAATGTTAAGTTTAACAATGAGAGTTATAAATGTATATTAAATCATATATCAAGTACCAGTAATCAGCCGCCTAACACAACATATTGGCAGCATATTCCGTATAAAAGTAATCATGCTGCCTGGGTGTCTGGAAATGTATATCTTGCACCAGCTTTCCCTGGATATGATTATGCCAGGTTGTATACGAAGATGACAGTATATCCTTCTGGGTGTTATGTTGATATAGGAGAAGGGATTCCGACGAGTTGGTTATTTACGACAGCGTTAACCAGGTCTGACGTTTCAATAGAGTTTTATGGTGCATATTATAGTAATCTTAAACAAGTAATCGTATTTGACTGGTCTGTTACCAGCGGAGATACGGTTAATTGGGGAGGCAACAGTTATCAATGTAAATGGTCTCATACTGCCTCAAGTAGCAATCAACCCCCAAATTCGACGTATTGGAATTCAATAGCTTATTCGGGTAGTTACGGCACTTGGGCAGCATATCGAAATTATCAGGGTGATTCTCCTGGACCAAACCAGGCTGATCCGTACAACAAATGGCAGATGGTAAAATCGTTAAATGATCCTATTTTAGCACCATACATAATAAACGGGTTGGATGATGGTGGTCACTCACGACAGACTTTATTCTATGTGAATGAATCGAAATTAGTAGCTGATGGTGAGCCACAGTTGAGGCGTAATTCTGTTTATTTATGGAATCCGTCAATTCCTACAGGTTGGGTGTTGATTTATTCTCATGACTATTACAGAAACAAACCCCTAATAGGAGAGAATAATTGGAGTTGGAGTACAATTTTAGAGTTTGATGATGTATCCTGGGTATATGGCACCGATGGGAATAAATATATGTGCAAAAAAGATCATTTAGCTTACACTGATAGGAGACCTATAACCGGTGTTAACTATGCAACGTATTGGGCACAAGATAATAGTTATACCGGGTATGTAGGTAATTGGTCTGAATTTAATTCAGATGGAACCACCAGAACAACATATTATCAAAGAAAATACATAAAGGAATTGGGATACAAAGATACAGCTATGTATTGGGGTAACGGCAGTGGGAATTACAATAGTCTTTTGACCAATGTTTACACCTGGTGGAATGCTATGCCTTCCCGATGGAATTTGTATCACCGGCTTGAGAACTATAGTTACGGTGTAGGTAATCAATTATAAACCCAAAATCCAAGATAGCCATTTAAAGCGGATCGATAGCCTATGCTGCAAATATTGAATAATCCGTGTTTTTCCATATTCCTTTCCACCCTTCAATCTTTAACACCCTAGTTTTGTAGACATAGAATGTCTACAAAACTATTAAAAGAACAAAGGGCAAATATATGAGTAAGCAAATTATTACAGAACAAATCAAGAAACAAGCAGACGAAATCGTCAAGGCCTTTAATGAAACCGTTATCAAAAACCCGAACCGCTATTATGTTACTCGCTACAAGGGGAGTTATCTTTATATCGACCGTCTTGACCATGATAGCATAAGTCACCTGTGTCGTTTGAAGTATACAGGAAATATGGATGAGTGGGAGTTTGAGATTTTCAAGTACAGTAACGAAAGCTATGATGCTGAAGACTGGTTCTTTCCAGGTTCCGAACATGTGGATGGGACAATAAAAGGTGCATTGAAGGCTGGACTCGAAGCATATCCTTAATTTTTGTGGTAATTGACACGAAAATACCCCTCACCCAGGCCCTCTCCCACAAGGGGCGAGGGAACTTTCCCTCCCTTGACGGGAGGGATTAAGGGAGGGTGATGTATTTTCATCCTCTTTTGTGAGCCTTTTGCTCATGAGGTTTACTCAAAACAGGATACAAAAATGGTCCAAGCTAGGGTGGATTAAGCAAGAGCAAATCCACCTTCCCGCGAAATGGTATTGGTGGATTCGGCGTAAAAACCAACGCCTTAACCTACCCTACTCATAACTTGGCCCTACCTAAAAACACATTTGGACACAGATGAACGCAAATTTATAACGTTTTTTCAATAACATGCATGAGTGCGGTCAATCACCCATTGGATGAGTTAATGAAAGAAATTATGTAATTATTTTATCTGTTCTTGTCTGTGTTAATCCGTGTCCCATTACAGAATTTTGGTTATATATGACAGATGGGAAAAGCCGCATATTTTTATCCGTAGTTTTCTTTCTCCTTGCGACCTGTAGTGTTTGCTGTACGAACCTCAAGCGTTTTGCATACGAGGGGTTCTGGCGGGATAGGTGGCAACATCCTGGGCAGGCAATCCGCGTCCTTGAGATACAGACTGGCCAGCACATCGCCGACCTTGGTTCCGGCAGTGGCTACTTTACCTTCCGTTTGGCGGATGCAGTTGGCCCAAACGGCAAGGTATATGCCGTGGATGTTGACCAGGGGATGAATAAATATATGGAGAAACAAGCAAGAAAAAGAGGCTACCCGAACATCGAGGTCATTCTTGCTCAGCATCATGACCCGCTTATTCCGGGAGATGGGGTAGACTTGATCTTTACCTGTAATACGTATCATCATATCAAAGACAGGGTGGCGTATTTTTCTCAAACCAGAAGATGCCTAAAACCGAGCGGTCGCATTGCAATCATGGACTTCAATGGGAAAGGGTGGTTCCAAAAGATTTTGCCACACTTCACGGCAAGCGAAGTAATAAAGAAGGAGATGGAGTCGGCTGGCTATCACCTCCAACACGAATTCAACTTTCTACCAAGGCAACATTTCCTGGTATTTTCTCTGGGCAAAGAGTAATCGGGACATAGTGAATAGGTAATTTAATATCAAGGAATTTCAAACTTTCTGCTACTGCCTTACACACCCCCAACCCCCTCTCGAGAGGGGATTAGAAAAGTCCCCTCCTGGGAGGGGATTCAGGGGTGAGTTTTATCTTATTTTGTAAAAAGTCGCCGAAGGCCTAACTTGATATGCATAAATCTCAAATAATCACAAAGTCACTGAGGCATGAAGAAAAACGTCAAATCTTAAAGTCTTTGTAGCAGAAGAAAAGTCGATGAACTTTTAGCACTACAAATTTTCTTTTTTTATATGAAACGGTACTCTTCGGTTCAATAGCTCTTTCACCTTGTAAATATGAACATTTCTTGGTATTTTAATTTTAACAATATTTTAACATTTTTTTGGCAAAAAAATAATTATATTTCGTGCTTCGGATTTTATTTCTTCTGATTCTTTGGGGTTAGGTATAAAAACGCTTCCTTTTAATGACATGTTGAGATACACATGATCACAGTTCGAAGACCAGAAGATATCTATCAGGCAGAGGGCGATATCCAGAACGGCACATTTCATGGCCGCTGGCATTTTTCTTTTGACGAATACCATGACCCTGAATATATGCAATTCGGGACTTTACGGGTATTTAATGACGATACCCTTTCTCCGGGTGCCGTGTGGCCATTGCATTATCATCGGGAGATCGAGGTGGTGACGTATTGTGCTGGCGGGGAGTTCCGCCATGCTGACGAAGACGGAGAGGGCGGAGTTCTAAAAAAGGGTTGGGTACAACACACAACGATCGGTAAAGGTATGTACCACTCTGAAATTAACAATCTTCCAGATAAGCCAATGAGGTTTATTCAGATGTGGTTCTTCCCCTCTGAAAGCGGTCTGGAACCTTCAGTGGGACAAAAGAGGGTGGAACGTGCAGAACGGACGAATCGACTCCTTCCCCTTGTTTCCAATGAACACATGGACGCCCTTCCCATACACTCCAATGCACAGGTTCATTCCTCTTTCCTCCAGGCTGGGCGGACATTAGATTACCAGATCAGAGACTGGAGGGGAGTCTATCTCTATGTGCTCGAGGGAGGGCCTGTTCAGGTAAATAATCACCTTGTTCCTGCCCTGGGTGCTGCAAAGGTTGTTGAAGAAACAAGACTTCATGTAAAGGCAGAAACTGATGCAGAACTCCTTCTTGTGGATGTGCATCTGATTTAGTGTATTGTCTGGAAATAGTTTCACTGTTATTGTCGTTCCGAGTAAAGGGTTGTTGCTAATCACTCTGCTAACTATTCAGAAGTCCGAAGTAAAAACCGTTTAATTCTGGATTCTGACTTCTAACTTCTAATTTCTGATTTCTAAATGTTTAGAGTAGTAACAAATCTCGACGATTTGATTAAGGTGTTTATCGTACGCGGTATTGTGTTTATTGAAGAACAGGGGGTTTCGTATAAAATAGAACGCGACGAGTATGACTACTCTGCAACGCATATTTTGGGAGAAGAAAACGGAGAGCCCTTTGCAGCAGGCCGTATACGGACACATGGTGAGTATGCAAAACTGGAACGCATTGCAATACGGGAATCGTACCGGGGAAAGAATCTGGGCAACAAACTGACTGAGTTTATGATTTCAACTGCAAAAGAACGAGGATTTAAGAAATTCAAGGTGCATGCCCAGGCAAGTCTTACCGACTTTTATCGGAAACATGGGTTCGAGATCATTAGCGATATATTCAAAGAGGCTGGTATTGACCACTATGTAATGATCCGTAACGATTCGGATAAATAACTCGCTATATAGTATTACTGTGTAAAAACTTCTTTTTTGAGAAGTTTTTTACCTCCCCTTTACCGTTCGACTGAGCGGTCGTCTGAGTTCATGCCGAAGACTCATGACGAAGTCCCTTCCTTGCGAAGGAGGAGAGCAAGGGGTGGTCAATTTGGTTGCGGCTGTGCTGTGCCAGGGTTTTTAAGAATATGGAAGTGAAGCACGGACAAACAAGTTTGTCCATGCCACCCAGTAATATTGAACGAATATGAATTTCTCTTATTCAAAATTTACAATTTACAATCTTGCACTATTATACACATGAAAACAATGCATACAGTGAAAACACTCATCCGTGACATTCCAAAGGCAGAACTGCATATTCACATTGAAGGTTCACTCGAACCCGAACTCATGTTTAAGATCTCAAGGCGTAATGGCTTGTCACTCCCATTTCATTCTGTAGAAGAGGTACGCAAGGCCTATAAATTTACAAATCTTCAGTCATTTCTGGACATTTATTATGAAGGCATGCGTGTACTGCGTCAGGAACAAGATTTTTACGATATAACCCGGGCATATTTAGAAAGAATACACGCCCAAAATGTATGCCATACGGAAATATTTTTTGACCCGCAGGCCCATACCGTCAGGGGTATACCTTTTGAAACGATAGTTACGGGGATACATCATGCCTTGCTGGATGCACAGCAACAGCGGGGTATCTCATCAAAACTTATCATGTGTTTTCAGCGGTATCTTAGCGTTGAGTCGGCTATGGAAACGTTGCATCAGGCATTGCCATTCAGAGAATGGATCATTGGAGTAGGGCTCGATTCATCAGAACTAGGTCATCCACCGGAAAAATTCATCCCAGTATTTGCTAAAGCGCTGGAAGAGGGATTTTTGACAGTTGCACATGCAGGTGAAGAAGGACCGGCAGAATACATCTGGCAGGCATTGGAAAAACTCAAGGTATCACGCATCGATCACGGAGTTCACTGTGTCGAAGATGCGAGATTGGTAAAAAAGCTCATTGCAGAACAAATCCCATTAACCGTTTGTCCCCTTTCCAATGTCAAGCTTCGCATTTTCAATGCCTTATCAGAACACAATCTGAAACAGATGCTTGATTCAGGACTGTGTGTCACCGTGAACTCTGACGACCCTGCATATTTTGGCGGCTATATAACAGAGAATTTCATGGCAGTACAAGAAGCCCTGAACCTGGACCATAATGATATTTATCATCTGGTAAAAAACTCGTTCCAGGCTACATTTCTTAATAAAAAAGAGAAGCAAGACTTACTGGATCGGTTGGAAAAATTTATGTCTCAGTATAAACAAAAGGGTTTGGTAAAGGATAAAGACACTTTCGATCGTAGGGGATATCCTTTGCTTAAAATCTGATTATGGATAAAGCGGAAAGGAGGATGTCATGCAAAAGGAACAATATGTCTGTACCATATGCGGCTTTAATATGGTAGGCTATTATCCGGACTTTTGCCCATTCTGTGGGGCTCCAAAGGAAAAATTCATTACTTCGATGGAATGCTCCGCAAAATACAAAGTCAAGGTCACTCCCGTTAATGAAAAGATTACGCGCTTAAACTCCGTACCGCCTCTTGGTTTTGAGCATGCTGCCTACCGTATCGAGACAGGCGGGAAGGCATTTTGGATAGACTGTCCTTCATGCTTCGATACGAGCCTTAAACCGGCAGACGCCATCATGTTTACCCATCATCACTTTCTCGGTGCAAGCAATCAGTACCGCGACTTATTCCACGCCCCGGTACGGATCCATAAGCTGGACTCTGCCCACAACATCTGCCTTGCCTTCACCTTCGATGTGACCTTTACGGAAAATTTCACTGAACTGGGCATCGAGGCATTCCATATCGGCGGCCACACCCCGGGTTTCACCCTTTATCTCTTTGAGGATGTCCTGCTCATCTGTGACTATGTGTTCCTCAGGGGGAATGGAATGCAATTCAATCCCTTTGGCCCGCAGAAAGAAACCAGGGAATGCGCGACCAAAATCGATAGGATACTACAAGGCAGAGAATTAAACAAGGTTTGTGGGTGGAATTATGTGTCTGATTATAAAGACTGGAAAGAGAGATTCGACCACCTGTTCAGAAGGGGCTAAATCATACGGAATGATCCGGATTCGTGGCAGTATTTGATGTCGTTATTGAATAATTACCGTTATGTCCCTACTTTGCTAAAAACAGTAAATACGGTAAAAAAAAGGATTTTTAAATCCAAAAGGGGTGATCTTTTCTGCACGTAGGCGACGTCGTAATTTACCCAATCGCTGAATTTGCCGCTCTCCCTCCCCATTATTTGCCAAAGTCCGGTCATACCCGGCTTAACCGAAAGCCTGATTTTTCTCCAATTGTCGTCTCCCGTCATCTCTTCGTCTGCCAGAGGCCTTGGACCAACAAGGCTCATCTGTCCTTTGAAAACATTAATCAACTGAGGTAATTCGTCAAGGCTATACTTTCTGAGAATCCTTCCTGATTTTGTAATTCTCGGGTCATTCCTCATTTTAAACATGGGGCCGTCCATCTCGTTCTTGAGTCTTTTTTTCAGGAACTCTGCTTCTTTAACCATTGTCCTGAATTTGTACATATGAAATACCCTTCCATACCTGCCACACCGCTTCTGCAAAAAGAAAACAGGTCCTCTGCTATCTATTTTTACCAAAATGGCAATAATGAAAAACAGAGGAAGAAGAACGGTAAGTAAAAAAAAGCTGCATACAATATCCACGATTCTCGTTAAACAGTCTTCTATTGCAGTCCTTAGATTCATACTATGTAAATAGCTTTTGCAAGGCCAGATATTGTCTTATGAAAGTTTATTTTTCTGACTTAAATGTAAATACAGAGCACAGCCTTAACCATACCTGACGCTACCCTTTGAGAGGACGTATCATTATTCACTTATTTTTAAACTTCTCCATTATAATTATCGGCAGGTTTTTTTCAAAAAAAATATATTTTTATTAATAATCCTCTTTGCTCAACTACACAGTTGTATATACCTGAATTCATGGTTATGTTCATAGGTACTTTTCCCCAGGCAATTTCCAATTGATTTTAAATTGTCATTTACGCAGATTTTGGGTAATATATGATATAATAATTTTCAATGAATCTGATGAGAGAACACACATGCGGGTGGCAATAGTCCATGACTGGCTGACCGGAATGCGAGGTGGGGAGAAGGTTTTGGAAGTTTTCTGCGAACTCTTTCCGGAGGCAGATATTTTTACATTAATCCATTGTCACGGCTCAGTTTCGAAGGCAATAGAGGACAGAAATATACAAACCTCCTTCCTCCAAAGAGTGCCTCTTGCGAAAAGGCACTATCGCTCTTTTCTGTTATTTTTTCCTTTAGCGATAGAAGGTTTCGATATGAGAGAGTATGATATGGTTCTGTCCAGCAGTCACTGCGTGGCCAAAGGGGTGCTGACATCTCCATCCGCAGTTCATATATGCTACTGCCATACCCCAATGCGTTATGTGTGGGATCATTACTACACCTATTTTGGCAACGGTAAAAAGGGGGTCATTCCCAGGTTTTTGATGCCTGTTATAGCACATTATTTGAGGATATGGGATGTTGCCTCCAGTAATCGTGTGGATTACTTTGTGGCAAACTCCTATCATGTCGCAAACCGGATAAAAAAATATTATAAAAGGTCGGCAGCGGTCATTTATCCGCCCGTAGATTGTTCACTTTATACACCTCCGGAGAGTCACAGAGAAGGAGACTACTATCTGATTGTATCGGCCTTTGCTCCCTATAAAAGGATTGATATTGCTGTAGACGCATTTGAAAGAATGGGTTTGCCACTCATCATTATCGGAAGTGGGCAAGAAGAAGATCAGGTCAGGAAGATGGCAAAAAAACACGTACAGTGTATTGGATGGCAATCCGGCGAATCGTTGAAGGAATATTACCGTGGATGCAAGGCGCTCATCTTTCCGGGTGAAGAAGACTTTGGGATCGTCCCTTTGGAGGCGCAGGCATGTGGAAAACCAGTGATTGCCTTTGCTAAAGGAGGAGTATTGGAAACCGTTCATGGTATATATCCTCACCTGGATTCATCTGCAGAAACAACACAGAAACATCCAGAAACACCCACAGGAGTATTTTTTACAAAACAAACTGCAGAATCTTTGGTGGAGGCTGTAAGATTTTTTGAGGATCATAAAAACCTATTCAATCCACTATCGATCAGAAAACACGCGGAAAGTTTTGATCGCTTAACATTTAAAGAAAAGTTTAAACAATATATTGAAAAACTTTTATGCTAAAGAAACACAGCAAGTTTTTCGAATCGTTGCTGCTCCTCACCGACTGGTTTACCCTGTCCATTACGTGGATATCCTCCTACTACATGAGGTTTTATTCTGGCATTATACCCGTTTATAAAGGAATCCCGCCGTTTAGAATCTACCTGACCCTCCTCATTTTCATGATTCCTTTATGGGGCATGGTTTTCAAGGTATTTGGGCTGTATCGCCCCCGCAGGGTTTCGACCAGGCTTTCTGAAATCATAGATATTGGCAAGGCATCCACATTTGCGACCCTGATCCTTATCGCACTGACGTTCCTCTTCCGTCAATATGAATTCTCCCGGTTAACGTTCTTGTATTTTTGGCTCATCAACATTGCCGCTCTCAGCCTGACCCGTATCCTGTTTCGGGAATTTTTACGTTTCTTACGACAGAAGGGATACAACCAGAGATATGCTCTTATTCTTGGCACGGAAAAGCTGGGACAAGACCTCGTAAAGAAACTGCAGAAACATCCCGAACTCGGAATTCAGATTTCTGGTTTCCTGACCAACGACCCGAATAACGTTGGAAATACCATACAGGGAATAAAGGTCATGGGAAAATATCCGGATGTCCGTGAATTTATTACAAAGTTTGGTATCGATATTGTTTTTGTTGCCTTACCCTTTGATGCCCATAATCAACTGAAGGAAGTTTTAAATTGGATTGGTGACGAGATGGTTAGTATCATGGTCTTGCCAGACCTTTTTGAGTTCATTACCCTGCGAGGCAGTGTGAGTGAGTTTGAGGGCATGCCGCTTATCAGCCTTCGTGACACACCTTTGTATGGCTGGAATATTATTGGGAAAAGAGTTTTAGACGTTGTTTTCGCCTCCCTTGTGCTTGTCTTTGCTGCCCCTCTTATGATCATTATTGCAATATTGATTAAACTAACTTCTGAAGGGCCTGTACTCTTTAGACAAGAAAGGATGGGGATGGATGGTAAGATATTTAACATGCTCAAATTCCGAACGATGTTCATCCATGCGGAACAGTCAACAGGCCCTGTCTGGACGAAGAAGGACGATCCAAGATGCACCAAAATAGGCAAATTGCTGAGAAGGACGAGCCTGGATGAGCTTCCGCAGTTTTTTAATGTATTACGCGGAAACATGAGTATTGTCGGACCGCGTCCTGAAAGACCAATCTTTATAAAAAATTTCAGGAACACCATTCCAAAATACATGTTAAGACACAAGATGAAGGCGGGAATTACCGGCTGGGCACAGGTTTGCGGCTGGCGTGGGAACACCTCCCTGGAAAAACGAATTGAATACGATCTGTATTACATCGAAAACTGGTCATTAAACTTTGATCTGAAGATAATCTGGCTTACGTTGTGGAATGGATTTATCAACAAACATGCATACTAGATCAGCAGCACCTATTCATGTATCTTTTTTGACAAAAAATTACGATTCTCGATTTGAGACTTGCGATTTTAAATTCCAGATTGCATATCGTACATTTAAACTATCCTGGTTCTCTCCTCTCCAGGTTAGAAAAATATTTCTTTTTATTTGTGTAATCTGTGCAATCTACGGTTTCAAATATTCTTTTGCAGGTTTGAGGGTTACCTCGTTAGTTCTGCTGGCAGAAGATGTAAGGCCAAATCCGGTTTGGGAAATCAATGCGCAGGAAACAGGGCTGGCAAGAACTGCACTTCAAATTGCACAAGAATCGTATTCTGAAATAGACGTAGAACAGTATCTCAAAAAGCTCGATATCATTATCAAAAATATTAAGACAAGTCTCAGGGACGAGACAGAACCGGAACAGATTATCAAAACCATCAACATTGTGCTCTTCAACGAACTCCAGTTTAAATATGTACAAACAGGTGAACTTGAGTATCTATCCTTAAACAAGGTATTAGACACAAAGACAGGCAACTGCGTCGGGCTATCGATTCTCTATCTCAGTATAGCAGAAGAATTACACTTGCCTATCTATGGTGTAAGCGTACCGGAACATATCTTTGTGCGTTACGACGACGGGGATTTTCGCAGGAACATTGAAACAGGTTATGAAGGTATGGCTACTCCCGACAGTTACTACGTACATATGCCTGGGAAGCGTATTTCACAAACAAGCATCAAGAATGGATATTATCTCAAAAATCTCACCACGAATGAAGTAATTGCCGATATTTATCTGAACCGTTCCATAATACAAAAAGAGAAAGGCAATATAAATGCCGCATTGAAAGACATAAACCAAGCTATCCAATTACACGGGAACGATGCCGTAGCCTATTGTAACCGGGGTGTACTTTACGAAAAAATGAATGATCGCGAACGTGCCCTGGAGGATTATAACAAGGCCATTGCCCTGAATCATGACTATGCACCGGCATATTACAACCGTGGTTCTGTTTATGCCTCAATGGAAGTTGTTGACAGAGCCATCATGGATTATAGCAAGGCGCTGTCTTTAGACCCCAGTTCAACCTTGTCCTATTATAACCGGGGCATCGCATTTAAAATGATCGGGAGGGCAGACCTGGCCATCGAGGACATGAGCAGCGCCATTTCTTCAAACCCTCAATTTGCGGCTGCATATGCCCAGCGTGGTCTGGCTTACGCCGAATCAGGCGAACCGGAAAAAGCCCTGGAAGACTTTAACAAGGCGCTGGAACTTGATCCCAATAATACCGAAATTTACATGAAAAGGGGAATTCTTCACGCTGATGCACAGCGCTTTGATAAAGCTATTGAGGACATAACGATCTTCATAAAATTCACACCAGGCAATTCCTTTGCCTATTATATTCGCGCCAAGGCATACCGCGGGAAGGGAGATATTGAAAGGGCTATGGAGGATTATAACAGGGTGTTAGAATTGAGCCCCCGGATGGCTGGAGTATACTTCGAACGAGGTCAAATGCAAAACCAGTTAGAAAGACACGAAGATGCACTTGCAGACTTCAACGCATCCATAGAACTCTTTCCATACAACCCTTTTGCCTATCTTCACCGTGGAAATACTTACAAGATGCTCGGCAATAATAAAGACGCCCTAAGGGATTACTTGGCCTATCTAAAACTCAACCCCAATGCCCCCGATGCAGAAGAAGTAAAAAGGGCTATAGAAGATATCAAAAATAACCTATAATTCTTAGTTACCCCGAATGCGGGGTTTATCTGACCAGGTCTGTCCAAAACATCGATTCCTGTACCCCCCAAAAGCATCTTTTTGTCACAATCCGTACAACTATGGAATGCCATAAACCTCCACAATCGGAAACCAGGCACTTTTTTCTATCCGATACCTGCTCCTTATTCCGTAACAACTTTTCACGTGTGTTCATCTACTCAAGCTCGCAATATAATAACCGGCTACAACAACGGCGCCTATCCCTCCGGCGACATTTGGCCCCATCGCATGCATAATAAGATAATTATTCGGATCCTCCCTTTGACCCTCCAGATGGGCAACACGTGCTGATATAGGCATTGCAGAAACTCCCGCTGCACCAATAAGTGGATTAACGGGATTATGGGGACTCAGGTAATTCATTACCTTACCCATGAGAACCCCGCCTGCCGTTGAAACTGCAAAAGCAAAGGCACCCAGAAACAGAATTTTAAGCGTTTCGATATTAAGAAATCGTTCGCCCGTCATCGTTACACCAACACTGGTACCAAGGAAAATCGTAACGATATTGATGATCTCGTTTTGGGCGGCATTCACCAGACGTTCCGTTACACTGCATTCGCGAAGGAAATTTCCCAGCATCAGCATGAAGATCAACGCCGAAGATGCAGGGACGAGCAGCACACAAAGAACGGTGATGATCAGAGGAAAAAGGAGTTTCTCCAGCTTTGACACTTTTCGCAGCGATTTCATTCTGATTCTTCTTTCATGCCGTGTAGTTAATAATTTCATGATAGGAGGTTGAATCAAAGGGACGAGAGACATATAACTATAGGCAGCCACTGCAATCGGCGCTAGCAGTTCCGGTGCAAGCCTATTGCACATAAAAATCGCCGTAGGGCCATCCGCCCCGCCGATAATCCCGATAGATGCCGCCTGCTTTGCAGTAAAACCAAGACAGGATGCCCCAAGGAAAGTAACGAATATTCCCAGTTGCGCAGCAGCTCCCAAGAGAAACGTACGTGGATTGGCAACCAATGGTCCAAAATCAGTCAGTGCCCCGACTCCCAGAAAAATTAATGGAGGAAATATCTCCCAGGTAATTCCTTTAGAGATGTAATAGTAAAGACCTCCAGGCTGATTGTGGACTGGAAGATTGACGATACCCTGGGTTGGCAGATTTGCAATGAGCGCCCCGAAAGCAATCGGCACAAGCAGCAATGGTTCAAAACCTTTGTATACTGCAAGGTAAAGCAGTACAAGCGCTATACCCCACATTACCATCATTTGCCACGTCACAAGGTGAAATGCCGTCAGGTGCAGAAAATTGATGAAATCCTGAATCATAAAAGTGGGTTTATGAAAAGATTAGCAGTTGTTGACCTTCTTCTACTGCGTCTCCAACTTTTACAAGAATGGTTGAAATTTGACCGCCCTGAGGGGCATAAATGTAATTATTCATCTTCATCGCCTCAATAACCATCAACGGATCACCTTCCCTGACAGTTTGCCCCACTTGTACAGATATGGTGACAACTCTTCCTGCCATTGGACTGGTAATTCCTTTCGGTACAATGTGCACAGGAGGAATCGTAACCGGCACCGATGGTTCTTGAGGAGAAGGGGGAGCGACCTGTTTTGCTGGTTGTGGAGTACCAAGCCCATTCTCTTCAAGGATTTCAACGGTCACTTCATACACCTTTTCTCCAACAGTCACTCTAAGCTTTTTCATATTTTGAGTAATTACTCTCTCTCTATAAATTAACGGATTTTGTGAGATGCAAAATGTTGACGTCTTCCTTCAATAGACCATGCCTGCAGGTAGAGACTTTCAATGACCTTGCCGTCGGCAACGGGACGAATGGAAACAATCCGATGGGAATTTTCTATCGCTAAATACACCGCGGAAGCAATAACAGCCAGCAGTTCATGGGTATCTTCTTCCTGTGGTAATATCAATGATTTTTCAGGAGTTGTACCAGCACCAATCACGGCCTTTCTGTCACCTGTTTTTTTGAAGAGACATCCAAATGTATATAGTATCAAGGCGATCAACCCCAAAACCAACAGTACAAGAACAAAACCAATTGTTTGAAAACGAAGATTTTCCCAAAAAGACGGATGTGCTGGCAAATTGGCAAAGATCAACATTTTATTAAATATCATCAGAGAGGAATATTCCCATGTTTTTTCGGTGGACGAGTTTCACGTTTTGAAAGCGTTTTGCGCAAAGCAAGTGCAATCACAGAGCGTGTATGTGAGGGTTCTATTACGTCAGTAATCATTGCATGAGCGGCGGCCTGATAAGGCGAAGCAAACTGCTCCCTGTACTCTGAAACAAACTCCTTCTCCCTAGCCTTCGGGTCTTCTGATGCCTCGATCTCACGGCGGTAGATAATTTTGACTGCGCCTTCCGCCCCCATCACGGCAATCTCTGCTGTTGGCCATGCATAAACCAGGTCTGCCCCCATATCCCGACTGCACATAGCCAAATAGGCACCTCCGTATGCCTTTCTGAGAATTACGGTAATTTTGGGAACTGTAGCCGCAGCATAGGCAAATAACATTTTTGCCCCGTGACGGATAATCCCTCCCCGTTCCTGGGCAATCCCGGGCAAAAACCCGGGAACATCTACCAACGTTACCAGAGGGATATTAAAGACATTACAAATGCGGATAAAACGACTTGCTTTATCTGAAGCATCGATATCGATTGTTCCCGCTTTGACAAAAGATTGGTTGGCGACAAGTCCCACCACAATCCCTTCGATTCTTGCAAAACCAATAACAATATTTTTTGCCCAGTCCTTCTGTATTTCCAGAAAATGTCCTTCATCAACCAACCGTTTGATAATTTCCAGCACATGCAATGGCTCCCTGTTGTCTGCGGGAACAATCTCATTCATACCCCGGTCTTCAGCCAACGAAATCGTAGAAGTGGGCCGGTGTGGCGGGTCCAAAATATTATTCGATGGTAAATATGAAAGTAACTGTTTCACGAGATCAATGGCATGTTGGTCATCTTCTGCGATAAAATGAATATTCCCGCTGATTGAGGCGTGAACTACCGCATTTCCAATTTCATCTAAGGTTGTAGATTGTCCGGTAGTAGCTCTGATAACATCCGGTCCGCAGATAAACATATTGGCGTTATTCTTTGTCATGATGATAAAATCCATTAACGCCGGAGAATATGCCGCTCCTCCCGCACAAGGGCCGGCAATGACGGCAATCTGCGGAACAACGCCTGAGAGCATCACGTTCCGGTAGAAAACCTGTCCATACCCTGACAACGAATCTACCCCTTCCTGTATTCTCGCACCTCCTGAATCATTGAAGCCAACCAGCGGCATTCCTGTCTTCAGCGCATACTCCATAAGATCACATACCTTCCGGGCATGAATCCTTCCCAACGCTCCGCCTCCTACCATGAAATCCTGACTAAACGCTGCCACAGGTCTCCCATTGACGTAACCCGTTCCTGTTACTACCCCGTCACCGGGTAAGACCTTTTTCTCCATACCAAAGTCGCGGCAGGCATGCTGGGCGTGCATTCCCGATTCCTGGAAAGTATTTTCTTCAAAAAGGCTCGTGAGACGTTCACGCGCAGTCATCAAGCCCCTCTCATGCCGCTCCCTGATTTTATCACGCCCGCTATCCAGGATTGCCCCACGACGCCTTTCAAGTTCTTCGATAAGTCTTTGTGAAATGGTCATAAAAATTCGTTACTTTATACGATATAGTTTTTTACGATTTTCTGGTACCCTGTGAACAAAATTCTGTAAGAACACCGTGGGTTGATTTCGGATGAAGAAAAGCCACCTGCTTCCCTCCGGCCCCTTCAACAGGCGTCTCATTCAGGAGATGACAACCTGCCCTGCTGGCCTGTTGTAATTGTGCCCTGATGTCATCCGTCTCAAAGGCAACATGGTGCAATCCCTCGCCTCTTTTTTCAAGAAACCCGGCTACAGGACTATCGGCTGAGGTAGGTTCCAGAAGCTCAAACCGAACTTCACCCACCGCAAAGAACGCTATCCGCACCTTTTGAGAAGGAACTTCCTCCCGTCCTTTACACACAAGGCCCAGTGCCTGCTCATAATAGCCAATTGCTTTATCAAGTGAGTGAACAGCAATTCCCAGATGATCAATTTTCTGAATCATAATATTGGCTCCCTGCCTCAAGCGTTTTTAAAAGATTTTTCATTATAATTTTCTGGCGCCGCGAAACTGCAATCAAAAGCATAAGAAATAGTTCAAAAATACTTGCTAAAAAAGATGCTTTTACAGGGCAATACTAGAGGCTTCTTCTCCCGTCATACACACCAAACACCCCGCGCAGGACGTCGCAGATCTCACCCATCGATGCGTAGCAACGGACAGCCTCCATGATGAAGGGCATTACATTCGTCTTTCCCCGTGCTGCTTCATCCAAACTTGCCAGTATCTTTTTCACTTTCTGGTTATCACGTTTTGTGCGTATTTCCGTAAGTTTCCTTATCTGGTTTTCCTCCACAGCTCTGTTGACTTGAAAGACATGAGGGGAAACTTTTTCCTGTTCCTGAAAGCAGTTGACCCCCACAATCGTCCGCTCACCCCTGTCAATTTGTTGTTGGTATTGAAAGGCAGCTTCTTCGATCTGGCGCTGAACTATTCCTGCCTCGATGGCTGCAATCATTCCTCCTGCCTGATCAATTTCTTCGATCAGTGTCGAGACTTCACGCTCAACCCGATCAGTCAAATCCTCAACATAATAGGAACCGGCAAGGGGATCAACCGTGTTGCAGACACTGGATTCATGAGCAATAATCTGCTGCGTACGTAAAGCAACACGAACTGCATCTTCCGTAGGGAGCGCCAATGCCTCATCACGGGAGTTTGTGTGCAAAGACTGCGTTCCTCCAAGCACCGCTGCAAGTGCCTGTAATGTTACGCGGACTATATTGTTATCAACTTGCTGTGCCGTCAGGGTATATCCGGCCGTTTGGGCATGAAATCGCAACATCTGACTGGTGGGTTTCTGGGTATGGAAACGTTCCTTCATCAATCTTGCCCAAAGTCGCCGGGCAGCCCGAAACTTTGCCACTTCCTCAAAAAGATCTGAGGATGTGCTGAAGAAAAAGGCCAGGCGCGGAGCAAAGATATCGACATCCAGACCCGCATGAATCGCTGCCTGCACATACGCACACCCATCGGCCAGAGTAAAGGCAACCTCCTGGACTGCGGTCGAGCCTGCCTCCCGTATGTGATAACCCGAAATTGAAATTGTATTGAATTGCGGAACCACTTTACTACACCACTCAAAAATATCTGTCGTTAACCTCAAACTCGGCCGGGGTGGAAAAATATACGTTCCCCTGGCAATATACTCTTTGAGAATGTCGTTCTGGATTGTCCCCGTTAATTGACAGGGATTAACCCCCTGTTTTTCTCCCACTGCAACATACATGGCCAGCAGCACCGCGGCCGGGGCATTGATTGTCATTGAGGTGGAAACTTTATCCAGGGGGATACCGGTAAACAGGGCTTCCATGTCCGCCAGGGTATCAATGGCAACGCCTACCTTACCGACCTCGCCCCGGCTCATGAAATGATCGGAATCGTATCCAATTTGCGTTGGCAAATCAAAGGCCACGGAAAGCCCGGTTGTCCCCTGCTCCAGCAAGTAACGGTACCTTTTGTTAGATTCCTCTGCTGTGGAAAATCCTGCATATTGCCGCATTGTCCAGAGACGTCCGCGGTACATGGTGGGTTGAATCCCCCGGGTATAGGGATACTGGCCGGGGAAACCAACTTTCGTGAGATATTTTTCATCAAGGGTCTCAGGTAATACAAGACGCTCCACAGGAAGACCTGAGGCAGTCTTGAACTCCTTTAATCGTTCTGGTGTACGGTCCAAAACTTTTTGAAGGACCTTTTTCTTCCAATCAACAAACGCTGGGTGTTCACCCATAGGAATACCCCGATGGTTCATTTTTTGAGCAATTCAGTTTGCGAAATACCTGCTTCTTAAATGACAGTTGCCAGTTCCCTAATTCCCTCTGCGGTTATGTTACGTTATGCTTCTTTTGATGGTATTCACCGGAGACTTTTCTAAATGCATTCAGAATTGTTTGAATCGGCGTGCCAGGGGTAAATACATCGCAAACACCTTCGTGTCTTAAATGCGGAATGTCCTCCTGAGGAATAATACCGCCCACAATTACCGGTATGTCTCCGACATTCGCCTGACGAAGGGCTTTTAGCACCTCTGGAATAAGCTCATTATGTGCGCCGGAAAGAAGTGACAGACCGATTGCATCCACATCCTCATGAATCGCCGCTGATGCAATTTCTTCAGGTGTCCGGCGTATACCTGTGTAAATAACCTCAAAGCCATCGTCACGCAGGCTACGCGCAATAAACCGCGCTCCACGGTCATGTCCATCCAATCCCAGTTTCCCAATCAACACCCTTCCCCGGTACTGCCGTATTTCCATACCAATAGGCCTTTCGTTTGGTTGGTAGCATGAAAACTAAAATTACGAGAATTATTCAACCATACAGAGGGGAGGTAGTGCAAGAGTAATTTTATCCTTTTATGGACAAACTTCTCAAGCGATTATCAAAAAATTTGTGCAATTTCTAAGACTTTTATTCCCATCCCATCAATGGGCAAAGCAACCGCATGCCCAACCAAATGATGACAAAGCCACATAGGTCGAAGAAAAAACCTGCCCTGACCATTTTGGGAATCGGAACCAGCCCGGTGCCATAAACGATTGCATTGGGAGGAGTGGACACAGGCAACATAAACCCATAACTGGCACCGAGACATGCTCCAAGTGCCGGCGGAATCGGGTTGATGCCTGCGGACTTAGCAAGTGTAATAACAATCGGAATGATCATGTTTGCAGACGCTGCATTGGAGGTCATCTCACTCATTACAATCGCTAGTGCAATCGATATTGCGGTCAATCCCCACAGCGATTGGGCACCCATCAGGTTCGTAACACTTTTTCCAAGAGCTTCCGCTACCCCAGTGGAAAACATCAATCCTCCCAGACTCATTCCGCCACCCATCAAAAGGATGGTACCCCAGTCAATCTGCACTGCCTCGCGCCAGGTGATGGTAAACTTTCCCTGTTTATTATCTGTTGGCAACAGAAAAAGGATGCTTGCCGCAATGAGTGCAACCATCCCTTCAGGAAAATTTTCATTGGCGAATTTTGCACACTTGTGATCACTCCCAAGAGTAATTGCGAGCAATCCAGGGGTGATCCACAATGCTACGGCAACTCCAAAGGCAATCAGCGTATTTATCTGCCCACGAGTCCACCTGCCAAGTGACTCACCCTCTGCCTGAAGGTATTGTGTGAATTGCAACATATCAGTGTTTTTCTGCGTCTTTTTGTTCTGCAGCAAACAAAGCAGCACAAAAAGCACTCCATACATGATTATACACAGGGGAATCCCAATGGCCATCCACTGGAAAAAGTTAATTTCCACACCGACCAACGTATTGATGAGTCCAATGCCGATGAGGTTGGGAGGCGTACCAATCGGGGTACAGATACCACCCACCGACGCCGAGAATGCCGTCATGAGCATGATGCCTGTTGAGAAAGGGTCATCCTGCAGTTTCAAAGATATTCCGGACGGGTCGCGATCAGACTGACGTATACCCCGGAGGGCATGAAGGATCCCCATAGCAATTGGCATCATCATAGCTGTGGCTGCTGAGTTGGAGACCCACATTGAAATTATCACTGTTACTATTCCAAAAGCACCCAATATCCTGGCCCGATTCCCTCCAACCCAGCGAAGAGAAAGAATGGCAAGTGCAAAACGCCGATCGAGATGATGCAGCGTCATTGCACGGGCAACTATAAATCCACCTATGAACAGGAATATAATAGGGTCTGCAAACGGAGCAAACACTTTCCTGGCATCCGCAACACCAAAGACGATACACAGGCATGCTCCCAGCATCGCGGTCACTGGAAGAGGAAGTGTCTCTGTCATCCACAACACCAGCACACAAGCCAATACCGCGCTCAGATAATTACCGCCAGGTGTTAGCCTGTCCCGGGTCAGCCAGAGAACAATGCCAAATGCCAGAGGGGCTGCATAAAGCCCTGCCCTCCGGCGCAGATGGTCGAACCGTTCCTCTGTCTTTGATAGTACTTCCAGCCCGGTTTGTTCTTTCCCACGGGGCAGGTCTATTTCATCCATAAATTATTTATTGGACTGTATCTTTACTCATCCAGGAATTCCGCCATTGTTAAATCACCGATAACCTCGATCTCTTTACTCTTAATTTCTTTAAGGAAAAGCAAATGGTTCCGACAGGCATCGTTGGTAGATTATCGTAGAAAGCATTTGGCATTTCAAGGGTTTTGTATGGAACATGAGATTGGCGCTGTTGTGGTCATGTATCCGGGCGCGATGTAACTGCAATCAAAAAGAGTTACTTGATACTGAATAAAAAATACTGTCGTTTGTTTTTTTGACAAATCCGAAATTCAATTATCATACTGTATATGTATTTGCGGCTTGATGTTACTTACGGGGTATTGTAAAATTATAACAAATTTAGTCCGGTAATGATGTATTCATAACCTGAAAGCTGTATATGGTAAAAGGAGTTAATCTTTTTAGTGGCATTGGCAGAAAACTACTTTGCTGGTTTTTGTTATTGTCCATTTTACCCATCATTACCGTTGCCATTCTTACCTATCGGTATGCGCAGGAGACCATCAAGAACGAACTCCTCAATGAAGAGGCATTCCTTGCTGATGGAATTAAAAATCATATCCTGACTATCCTCAATGCGGGTGAATATTCGTCACAGTTTTTTGCGTCTGATGAGTTTATCCGAAGACATTTAGAAATATTGAACCACAATCCAACGAATACGCACGTCGTTAAAAAATTTAATGATTACATGATATACAAAACAAACCTGAATAAGGATTTTTACGAGACCTTTGTTTTAAACCCGGCGGGAATTATTGTAGCATCAAGTAATGAAAACAATATCGGTAAGATCGAATTTGGTGTGGACTATTTTACTTACGGCAAACAAGGGCCTTATGTCAAGGATGTCTATATGGATGAAAACACAGGAGAGTATTCGATGGCCTTTGCCGCACCAATCCTAAAGAAACGGGGGGGTAAGTTTCTGGGTGTACTGGTGATCAGATTCAATGCAAATAAGTTAAATGAGATCACAACAGGGAAAAGAACCAATATAAAAGAAGACGTGGGTACGTTCCTTCGAAGAGGAAAAACCAGCGAGGCATATATTGTGAATAAAAACTATCATCTGATTACAGGGTCAAGGTTTAAAGAAGATGCCATCTTGAGACACCTGGTCAATACTGAACCTGTTGCTGCTGCGCTTCACTCCGGAAAAGAGATTGTGGGCGTATATAAAAATTACATGGGAAGGAACGTTATCGGTGCCACACGGTATGTAAAAAAGATGAAATGGGTACTTTTGGTGGAAACAGACGAATCAGAAGCATATTCCCCCATTTCCCGGTTCAAGTATCGGGCTATTACTGTAGTGGGTGTATGTATTGTTGGTGTAATATTCATATCCTTTTTTGTCTCCCGGGGGATTATTATTCCCATTATACGGCTTGTCAAAGGCATGAAAAGGGTTGCGGAAGGTGACCTGAACTTCCGGGTCGAAAGCAACTTGAAAGACGAACTGGGTGAACTAACGAATTCGTTTAACCACATGACCGACGACATTAAAGACGCCCGTGAAAAACTCTTGAAGCTGAAGGCCGACCTTGAAGAAAGAAAAGAATATCTGGAAAGTATCTTAAAGTATGCAAATGAACTGATATTTACGTTGGATGTTCGAGGAAACTTTACCTTTGTCAATCCCAAGATCAAAGAATGGGGTTATCAGGAAGAGGAGTTGATCGGACAGCCTTTGATTTCCATCTTGTTCGATAAGCGGCAGGAAAATGCAGATCAGATTGTTCACAATGGTTTCAGCAAGATATTTGAGGTCGAAGTATTGGACAAACAAAATAACATCCGAAATGTGCTGCTCAGTACCTCTCTGGTAAAAAACAAGGAAGGGCAAACGATGAGTATTTTAGGGGTAGCCAATGATGTAACGGAGTTAAGAAGACTTGAACAAAGGCTCGTGCAATCTGACAGACTGGCCTCAATCGGACAGCTGGTGGCCGGAATCGCACATGAAATCAATAACCCCATCGGGGTAATTTATCTCTACAGCACAGAAAGTCTAAAGCTTTTTGAGAGAGTTACTAATGCCTTAAAGCTTATAAGCTCGATTCCTATTTCTGAAAACACGCAACGACTGAATGAACTTATTACTCATTTGGATCATGCAGAAAACCTCTCCCTGGAAAAGGATACCTGGAAAGGGCAGCTTTCACACATCGCTGATGACTTAAACAAGTACTGCCAGGAATTGGCGCAGATATATACTGTCATTAACAAGAACAGAACGTATTTGTATGAATACTTAGAAGGTTCTGTGAAAGAGTCCGTGCGATGTAAGGACTTAATTAGCGGCCTGCTGGATTTCTCAAGACAAAAAGAGCCGGAAATGCGCCTGTCAAATGTGAACAATCTGATAGACAATGTGCTCAGTATGGTAGAGAAACAATACAGGAAAGAAAAGATAGAAGTAGTTCGTACGCTCGACCCAAATATCCCTGACGTTATGATGGATGCCCGTCAAATGGAGCAGGTTATCATTAATATCACCAATAATGCCGTCTTTGCCATGAAAGAATTTATGGGCAATACGGAGCACGTCGGAGTGCTTAGGAAGGGAGAGTTGACTGTGGGATCCCGTTTCCATCCGGATAAGGAATGTGTTGAAATATTTATTAAGGATACCGGAGTGGGTATCAGTAAAAATGTTTTGAAAAAAATTTTTGATCCATTTTTTACTACAAGGAAAGACGGTAAGGGAACGGGTCTGGGTTTGAGCATTAGTTATGGAATAGTAAAGATGCATGACGGTAGTATTGAGGTTGACAGCGATATTGGAAAAGGCACAACATTCAGGATATTTTTGCCCTTGAAAGCAAAAAAAGAGCAGGAAATGTGTGTGATTAAACTATAAATCTTTTATTCGTGGGTGTGTACCATAGTCATAAGGGTACAATGACTGAAAAATAAAAAATCAAAACGCAAAATGACAAATCGAAATTCAAAAATACAAAAATTACTTTTGCATTTTGATATGTATTTTTGATTTTTTATCTTTAATTTTAAATCTTTATGAAAACGAACGGGACAAAAATATTGGTCGTAGACGATGAGATTGGCTACCGGAAGGTGCTGAACAACGTATTGACAGAGCGTGGCTTCCATGTCAAAACAGCAGCATCAGGAGAAGAGGCACTGGCAGAACTGAAAAAACAGGAATTTCCCCTTGTCATCATAGACATGAAACTCCCGGGGGGAATTGATGGATTGGAATTACTTCAAAGAATCAAAGGGACGTATAACTCTTCCGTGCTGATAATGACTGCCTATGGAGGAATAGAGACGGCGGTTGAGGCAATGAGGCGGGGCGCCTTTAATTACATTACAAAGCCCTTCAATCTCGATGAGATCATCCTCAATATCGACCGCATGATTGCACAGCAGAAGATTATTGAAGAGAATAAATATCTCCATTCCGAACTGGAAAAGGTCTATGGACTGAAAAAGATTGTGGGAAGTTCCAAAGAAATACAGAAGGTGCTGGACATGATTTCAAGGGTTGCTTTTAGCTCTGCTACTGTACTGATTACCGGCGAGAGCGGCACGGGAAAGGAACTTGTAGCGAGGGCGATCCATTTTACCGGGAATCGGAAAGACGAGAAATTCGTAGTAATTAATTGCGCCACATTATCTGAAAATCTCCTGGAAAGTGAATTATTTGGCCATGTGAAAGGAGCCTTTACCGGCGCCATCAAAGACAAAAAAGGCCTTTTTGAAGAGGCTGACAGCGGTACCCTGTTTATGGACGAGATTGGTGATATCCCAAAATCGGTGCAGGCAAAAATTCTAAGGGTTTTACAGGAAGGAGAGTTTATTTCACTTGGGGACACCGCTACCAAGAAAGTGGATGTGCGTATTATTGCGGCAACAAACCAGGATTTATTACAGCGAGTACAGGAAAAGGAATTTCGGGAAGATTTGTATTATCGCTTAAATGTAATCAATATCAGGATGCCTCCATTACGTGAGAGAAAAGAGGATATCCCCTTATTGGTAAAACATTTTATCGAAAAGTATAACAAAAAGGAAAATAAGCAGATCAAAGGGATTTCTCCCGAAGTAGAAACGGAATTTTATACTTACCATTGGCCTGGCAACGTCCGTGAACTGGAAAACGTTATAGAAAGAGCGATTACCCTTACAAACGAAGATGTAATATCGATAAACGTAATATTGCCGCTGGTAAAAAAAGAAGGGCGAACGGAGTTTGTCGGCGATGATTTACTTTCTCAGCCTTACAAAGAGGCACGCAGAAAGGCGCTCGATGCATTCAATGTAAAATATATAACGAACGTGCTGAATAAAACGAGTGGAAACGTGACAAATGCTGCGAAGGAGAGCGAAATAGAGCGTCAATATCTCCAGCGCATGCTGAAGAGATATAATATTAAATCGAAGGATATTTTTTAAATAATAATTATCAAAAATTAATCACGCATGTTTTTTAAAACATGTTTTATTTTCAAGGTGGCTCGTTTCCAAACTCTGTTTGGAAATGCACTGATCGAGAAACTCTGTTTCAAGAAATTTGTCATACCGGCAATTCATCAATACGAATAAGCGAATGATCATTTGTACTGTAATCCCGAATGAACTATAACGCCAATGTCCAGGATCGTCAACTAAACCGCGTCTTACGGGGTTACAATGGATATACTCGATCTTTTGAATAAGGATATCGTTGTTCAATATCCACTGGGGGTGAATACCTTCCTGCCATACCTGATAGTCACTTTCATTTTTATGCTTCTTTTTATAAAAGGCAATCTGGCTTAATAGCCACTCTTTGTTGTCCTGTTTCAATAAGGTAAAAATTTCTTTTGCAGTAAATTTCTTTAACGAAGCCAATGTGTTTGATAGTTCTGGTGCCGATGCTATAAGATGGAAGTGATTGCCCATGATCACAAATGCATATACCTTCAATCCTTTCGTTTCTTTGCAAAATTTGAGGGATTGAATGATAACATCACAATATTTTTGAGACGTGAATATAGGCATCCATTCTACTATTGTAGAGGTCGCAAAATAGACACCGTTTTTTTCTAGGATTTTGTATCAAGTTCTCATTTGATGTACGGTTATATTAAACGAAATACCGTTTCGTTACGCTTTTGTATTTTCGGCTAGTTTCGGATCGTTCTCAAATTCTGTTTGGGAACACAATGACCAAGAAACTCCGTTTAGAGAAAAATCTTTTTCTCATTACAAGCAAGAGATCAACACACGAAACAGAGTTTCACATAACCTTGTGTTCCCAAACGGAGTTTGGGAACAAGCAAGATGTGGCCAAAATCAAGCTATTTTTGCACCTTTCCATACCCCTTTCTCTTCCAATCCTTATCATAAATCGTAATATAATCATCTTTGATAATCATACGATCTTTTACGTTTCCCTTAATATCGTATATATTGATTACCTGGCGTTCTGTCTGATTATCCTCAACGGGTGGTAAGGACGCACAACCAGCAATCATAATGCATAAGATTGATACAAGTACACTTTTTATTGTCATTTTATACCTTCCCAACTGATTTTAAAATTTCCTGCAAATCCATTATATGTCTCTCGGTAAATTTTAGTTCTACATCCTCACCGCATAACAGCAGCAATCAGTAATGAGGCTGCAACCCTTGCGCCGACCTCATCTGCAACATCGCATTGTTGGGCAGCGGCTTACGTTGCACTCTGCTCAAGTTGGCCGGGCCACCTGCGGAGAGCATCCTCGATCCATGAACAGAAGCGGTCCACTTCATTTACAGCCGTAAGCAACCTCTCCTTCGTAACGTTGAGGCGCCAAGGGCGAACCAACTCGTCTTGAGCCTGGTCGCCACCGAACAGTTTCATCTCGATCTCGCCTGCGAAGAAGCTGCGCGGGTACTTGCCTGCATCACGGTCAGACTGTTGAATCTGGAGGGTTGTGATGCATTCAGGATGCTGAGCCAGGTTCCTGGCCAGCACGATCTCCTCAAGCAGGGGGAGATTGGACAGGGCATTCGTCCGGTCGATAGCGAGCTGATCTCGGAAGTATACCCGGAACCATTGATCCACCCTTCCTTGAAGGCGGCCTTGTTGTCCTCAGACCGGCCAATGCCAGCCTTTGCCAGCGTTCGCTGTTGTACCTTCCATGGAGATCATTAACCGACTCCTTGAGGTAGAGCTGCAGCGAGGAACTGAGCATGGAGATGCACATCTGGCCAAGAACATCAAGGGCATCGTCCGCTTCCTCCCATTCCTTGAGGAATTGGGGCTCGCCGCCCTCGTTGTACAGAGGTTTAAAGGGATCTTCTCCCGCTTCGATCTTGCGCTTGCGCTCTGTGAAGGGGAAAGAAGCCTCCGCGTAGAATGCCCGAATAAACTTGGTCCGTATCTGGAGGAAGAATAGAACCTCCATTTCAATGCACCTCGCCTGCTACCCAACTTGAGTTTAATGATCGCGCCACCAGATTAACAAAATTAGAGTACCTGGAATTGTTCATTTTAATTTGATTGTACTAAATAACTTTTTCGAAAATTGGAAAAAGATCAACGAGATGTTTTTCTACAAATTGAATTTGCTTTTGCTCACCGCACAAATCAATTGTAATAACAAACCTTTGCATTGTTTTTCGTTTTAAATTATTTCCATTCATCAGTAGAATAATTTGGAAATTAAGTATGGTGTCCCCTGAATTAATGACATATAAATTTTAGATTAACATTCTGCTCGGGAACACCTTTTATTGTCAAACACATTTAAACTACTACAACCTTCTCAAGTTCATTCAATACCTCGTTAACCTTACCATCAAATTTCTTCTCTCTACTTCATCCCCCGTTCCGACAATATGTTTAAAAACAGGAGTTACAAAAATCGTGTTCACCGAAATTGATTTTTCACAATGGTGGAAAAGCGAGAAAGGTGTTACCGTACAAGAAATCCAACAGCCGCAAATAGCCTCGTAAAAATAAACCTGCGATTTTCCCATTTCTATCAATCTTATCTTCATAGTCTTTGTGAAATTCACGGATTTTATTTTAAACTGCAACCAAATTGTTTCCACTTATTAAATTTTTGCTATTCATTTGTATGTAATTTTAATGTATATACTTATGCCTATTGTCTGGAATAATACATGAAACGAATTGTTTACAGTTAGATTTGTAAAATAATTTCAAAATAATTTTTACCTTTTATAAGTTATTGAAATACAGACGCTTGGAGCAATCCAGGCGTTTTTTGTTTTTACGGGCACAGTGGTTGCAAAACGTATTATCAGAATTCATGATTTCTCAAGAGAGTAAGGATTAAAAATAGATGATAACAAAAAGGGTACTGATTGTTGATGATGAGGAAGGATATCGAAAGGTATTGTCGAATTCCTTAGCCGACCTCGGGTATGAGACAAAGGCAGTGAACAATGGGTTCGAGGCCCTGGAAGAGATTAAAAGAAGAAGGTATTCGATTATCTTGCTGGATGTACAGATGCCGGGTATGGATGGTATCGAATTATTGGATCAATTGCAAGGAATACGATTCAATTCTCATATCGTAATTATCACTGCCTATACAGGTGAAGACGTTGTGCACGAGGCGATCAGGAAAGGCGCGAAAAAGGTAATTACAAAACCTTTTAGTATCGATGATATTGAAATATGTCTTAATGAATTTTCCAAATTTGAGGAAATCAATTTACATAACTCATGACATTTAGCTTATAAGGGGTGAAAGATGGGAAAGATGGTAAGAAAAATATTTAAGGAACGTATAGTAATTGTCATTATTACCTTTGTACTTTTGGCGTTGTTTCCCCTTGTTTTGTTTCGATTAATTGCCTTTCCGAAGGCAAGTACTGAGTTGAAACAAGGGGTGCAAAGGAACCTTTGGGGTATCGTAAACAAACAAAAAGATCTCCTTACACTATTGTGGGAGGAAAGGAAATCACACGCAAGGGCTGTTTCAGACACGATTCAAAGTGAGTTACTTATCCACGGTGATGAGGATTTTATGAGTCTGGTGAACGGAAAAAATGAACATGAATATCTCAGATTAAAGATGCAGTTGGAATGCATGAAGGCAGATTATGGTTATAAAGGAATAGTAATTTGTGATGCGACAGGAACAATCCAGGTAACAACGGATACTGAAAAGTCCATGGTAGGCATGAATATTATGAAAGAAAAACCATTCAGAAATGTTCATGAGACCTTATACGATGGTAAAACGTATACCTCCGATGTGATCCATTATTCTCTCAATGACGCAAATGATGGGGGAGGGGACGACTCGCCTTCCCTGTTTATGTCTTATCCTATTAAGGGTGAAAACCATGATGTGATCGGCGCTGTTTTACTGTGGATGGATACCTCCTTGCTCAACAAGAGCATGAAAAATGTATTATTAGGAAAAACAGGGGAGGCTTATCTGGTAAATAAAGACGGCATTATGGTCACCCAGTCAAGATTTTCAGATCACATTAAGAACAATGGTGAAACTTGCAGGACCTGTCATAAGGTCGTAGACCCAGATACCAATATGCTGACAAAGGGAGTGAAAAGATGCATTACAGAAAAACGAAGTGGTTATGACCTGGAAGGGTATATGGACTATGACGGGCTAAAAGTCGTTGGCGCATGGAGCTGGCTTAAAGATTTGAATATGGGACTAATTGTTGAGATCGATGCGGATGAGGCACTTGGCACCGTAAACAATATTAATTCAATGGTAAAGTCTCTCATGGTAGTGATAATTATTCCGGCGTTTGTTATGGCTGTACTCATGTATAGGAAGTTAAGCACGGGATATATGCTAAGAGAATTATCTTTACCAAAGAAGGCCTTGCTGGGAGTAACAAGTATCATTGTGGTTGGATTTGTAATAGCCATCCTGGATGGTTACGAATTGAGAAAAGAGCGTGGATATCTCCGGGAACAGAAATACAAAGTACATAATCCCTTAGATGTATTTGGTTCGATTGTGACACAGAGGGATGAGGATTTTATCAAGAGTAATATTTCTAAATTCAAGGAGCAGTTTCCCATTTTGAAATCTGAAAATACGATTAATAAAGGAGGTTTGGATTGGGAGATCGTAAACAGTAATAGAAAACAATCACCAGAAAAAACCGTAGCAACGTGGGAATTAAAACCTTAAAACAAAGAATTGCGAATAAGGAGATATGTATGAACAATACCATTTTATCAACACAGGATGAGTCTAAGCTGTTTCTTAATATACAAGACGCAAAGGGCTGGTTTGAGTATGAGCCTTCCTACGACGGCGTCATTACACATATCAATACCGCCGGTGCAAAGCTTTTTGGTTTTGCGTCATCTGACGATGTAATTGGGAAAAAAATCAATGAACTGTATGCGCACCCTTTTGACCACGAAAAGACATTGTCTATGCTTTTTAGAGATGGACAAGTGAATGGCTTTTTTACCCTGATGAAAACGAGGAATGGCAGATTGTTTTTTATAAAGCAAACGAGTTCACTAATCACAGAGGGTCTCTACAAATGCCCTATCAAAATAAAGAGTGAATTTGAGCCTATTCAATCACTGCTTCCTTCATAACATCGAATTTAAGATTTTTAGGAGATCTATTTTTATGAATTCATCAGTACAAACATCCTCAGTACAAGCGTCCCAGGGAAACACCAGGGTGCTGATACTTGCAACCCTGGCGTTTGCCGTATGCTTTGCCGGTTGGGCACTCTTTTCACCTTTAGCGGCATACATGAAGGTCGAGTTTAAGCTATCTTCCACAGCCGTGGGATTGTTACTTGCAACGCCCGTACTGCTTGGATCGATAGCCAGGGTTCCCATCGGTGTCCTAACGGATAAATTTGGGGGCAGGCGAGTTTTTAGTATTCTGCTCCTATTTGGATTTTTTCCCCTGTTTATTGCAGGTTTTGCAAAAAGTTATGGATTTTTACTGGTATGTGGATTCTTTTTTGGTATCATAGGCACTTCTTTCGCCATCGGAATTCCACAAGTTTCACAATGGTATCCGAAGGAGAAGCAGGGTTTGGCATTGGGGATTTACGGTGTTGGAAACATAGGATCAGCCTTTGCCACGTTTGGAGCACCATTCCTTGCAGAGTCTATCGGCTGGCACAAGGTATTCATGATCTATTCAGTACCGCTGCTCATGATGGCCTTTGTTTACTGGTATTTCTCTGAAGATGCGCCGAAACCGGCCAATTGGAAACCCCCAACCTTCAGTGATAAGCTAAAGGTATATAAGTCTTCAAACTTAATCTGGGTCTTTTGTCTGTTTTACTTTATGACTTTTGGATTCTTTGTGACCTTCTCGTTATGGTTGCCATCGTACTTCCGGGACTTTTATAAATTAACACCGGTAAAGGCAGGCAGTTTTACGTCAATATTTGTATTCGCTACTACTTTTTCCCGTATTCTCGGTGGATATCTTGGTGACCGGATACCCGGAAGGCGCATTTTAATTATTCTTTCGGTGGTGATACTCGGCATATTGATATTCCTGAACCTGAATGTATCGTTAATGACTTCCCTCACGGTCTTTTATTTGATGGGTATTTGTCTGGGCATTGGTAATGGTGTTGTGTTTAAACTTGTCGCGGAGTATTTTTCAAAAGACACAGGCACCGTTGGCGGAATGGTGGGCGCTGCCGGTGGCCTTGGTGGTTTTTTCCTTCCCATTATATTAGGAACCATCAGGGATTATACGAACAATTATTCGCTAGGATTTATCTTTGTATCCCTTATTTGTCTGATATGCCTCTCATTTATGGAAGAAAAAACGATAACAAAGATGCACCAAAAAGCCGTCAATGTTACCTAGTGGTAAATCAGGATAAATCCGAAATTTGAATTTCATAATTTTAGGAAGTTGTACCCCCATAAATAAGGGGGTACAACCCTGACCCTTACCGTTTAAAGGAGGCATGGGTTGGGGTCTTACCTACCGTAAGCAGAATATAGCTATACTGCACGATAGCTTATGAGTGTTTTAAAAATTGCAACCTATTCACTGAACGCCCGCTGGTTTACTGCCGTCATGGCGACGACTATGATTGCATCCTTATCTCAATTGTATGGTTATGAGGTAATTGCCCCTTCCTTTTTTTTAGCGAGTTTAGCCATACTTTTCTCAGTGGTTGTTTTTAAAGCTGTGCAGGCGGTATTATTTTATAAAGACGCCTTAGAGGAAATGCTCAATCCGGAGAAAACCCTCTATTTCTTTACCATGGCAGGGGCTGTAAGCTTTGCTGGTATTTGCTTTTCCAGGATATTTCATCTCTACATAACGGCCAATATATTCTGGTATGTGGCCATAGGCCTCTGGCTGAGCATATCACTCTTCTCATTTAGCATCCTGTTTTTACATCAAAAATCTGCCGATAGAAAGATTGAAGATGTCTTGCATGGCGGATGGTTTTTCGCTACTGTGGGCACTCAGTCTACGGCCCTGCTGGGAGTTATCGTTGCAGAACACGCAACAAGACATGTAGTGTTCATCCAAGTATTCTCATTTGGCCTATGGTCGGTGGGGGCAAGCCTATACCTGGTATTTATGGCGCTCATTATCTTAAGGCTGATGTTTTACAGGTTTGACAGCAATACCGTCCTCTCACCGTATTGGATGAATGCCGGGGCAGCTGCCATAACGGCAATTACCGGCGTCATGTTACATCGGCACATACAACTAACAGGTGGGCCTTTTGTAGATTTTCTCCCCTTTTTAAAAGGAATTTCCCTGCTTTTTTGGTCGTTTGGACTATGGTGGATGCCATTTTTAATCATTCTTGCCATGAGAAAGTTGATTTGCAGTGACGAGGGTCTTACATTTACCGTAGGATATTGGGAAATTGCCTTTGCTTTGGGTTTGTATGCTGATGGCACGCAGCAAATGGTTGGTTTATTTGATGGTCAATACCTTGTTATCATCTCGATGTGCTTTTCCATTGCTTGCATGGCCCTTTGGTGTTTTTCATCAATATTTACCATTGCCCATTTAGCGAGGTCTTCCATATGGGTACCTATTAACAATCTGACAATTGACTATGTAACCCCATACAGCTTCAAACTGCACGGCAGACTTTTTCAGGTGAAAGAAGTGGTAAGCGAATGGCTGGATCAAACCATTGAGGGTGTGTTAAAGAAACGATATTGCATCATAACCAATACCAATCTTACCTGCCTTATCTCCTACGACATACTGACAAAAAAATGGTACTTCGACCACGTTAAAGACTGATTAAGCAAGCAACCAGTTTCTCTTCGGGCATTAAATGGTTTTGCAATATGGGCTATCGGAAACTATTACATCCAATCATTATTTTGTTCTGAAGAACTGCCGGTAATAATTGATGACTGACACCAAATAACACACCGCTCGTTTCCGAAGTCATGAATTATTCAGTAACCTCAAATTTAAATTTAATAGTGCTTTTTAGTGTAGATTTTTTTGCTTTTACTGTCACCTTGCAGAGATACAATCCCTTCACTAATGGCTTATCACCATCTTCCGGATTGGGGCTCCACGAAGAATAGTAATAAAAATTTGGATCCAGCTCAAAATCGTTGAAATTTATTTTTCTCGAATCATATTGCTTCAATACTAAAGCTTCATTATATTTAAATAATTTCCATTCTGTCTCATTTAAAGGCATTTCCTGATTTGATCGAAAGGTTACAATCAAAGAAGTTGCATCTGAAGAAGTCAAGGGGTCGTGAATAAGTGCGGTGCTTCCATCATTTAAAGCCACTTCAGAACCTGAAAAAGCAGCATATGCTACAATCGCAGGTGATGATGCAACAAAATTCGCATCAATTTCTGGCAATTTTCCTCGTCCACCAATTTGAACAATTGTTCCTGATGATTTTTTAAGTCCGCCTTTGCTGTCCTCAGCGTGAGAAACATAACCAAAAATAAGAATCGAAATAACCGTCAAAATTGAACAGAACAATCCATTCCTTAAGACAACTGGTTTCATTTTTCCCTCCAAATATATATCCAATTGGACTCTATAGAATAATATAAATTTAGATGCCCCTTACAGAAAAGTCCGATCCTTTGTATTGCCATTTGCATATCGTTTCTTCCTTTATACAACCGTTATTTATCATTTTTGTTTATGTTATGTCAAGCGAAAAAACAACAGAATCTAAATTTATGATTGTTTTGTTCAAAACGGTATTCTCATTACTGGGGAGAGTCAACTTTTCACAACTCACCCTCAATAGCGGTATTGTGTACAGTTTCCCTTAAAAGGAAAATAGTTCCTGTCTATGTCACATATGCTAATACCAAGGCAAACAATCCTATACACTGCTTTTTTCAGATGCCTTATCTAAAGACACTAGTGTCCGGTTATAAGTTGAGCAAAGACAATTGTTTATAAGGAAAGTATGGTTCGCTTTTATAATCAGAACTTGTAAGTACTTGTAAAATAGGGACTTTCTCAAATAGTGTAATACTCAAAATTTGTAAAATTGTGTAGAGGACTCATGTCTAAATTTAGACGCTTTTTAATAATTGCAACAAGCACGTAAACGGAGATTGCAATCCATATTTGAGTTTTTACCGAGTTTTCAGAAGTACCGTAACATGCTTTTATTCTCAAGTGTTGTTTCATCCACTTGAAAAATAATTCAATCTGCCATCGAGATTTGTAAATAAGAGCAATGGTAATGGCGGGAAGGAAAAAGTTGTTCGTCAGGAAAATAAGATTTTTTTGATTTTCAGCATCGTAATAGCCCACTCGCCGTAAGTTTTTCGGATAATCTTTTGCTGAGTCAGCATTTGAAAGAACTATGGTTTGATCGCATATCAGACCAAGAGATTTATCAATCGGATGTGACTATATTCTCCAAAATTTGAGATTTGTTTTGGAACGAATAACAAAGAATGCTAAGCACACAGTAAGGTTATACAACCGTGCAAAGTCGAGATACCCACGATCCATTACGTAGAAAGAACCCGGTGCTGGAATAAGATCGTCAAGAACGTTTATATCATGAACCTTACCGTCTGTAATTTTGATAAACGAAGGATGCTGCCGCGCAAATCCATGAGAGTATGCAGTTTTATAGCTCCTTTATACTTTCTAAATTTTGCCCAAGGAAAAAGGAGTATAATATGGTAAAAATGATTATTCAAGTTCCAGGCACATTTTCATCGTTTCTGGGTGCCGCTAAAGCGGCATGATGATCTAAAACTGCTAAAATAATTTTGGGAAGGCACTAAATTATTGTCAATGTTTATTCTTCCATATGCTGGACAGTTAATGTCCTTTTCAGTAATATCTCTTTGTCCTTTTCGATTTGCGTCTTGAGTTCCTCTGCCGTCTGAAATGGTATTTCATCCCTTATCTTAAAGAGGAATTGAACCTCGAGGTTTTGCCCATACAGCGTCCCTTGAAAATCAAGGATATGTACTTCGATCTCCAGTGTTTCACCTTCACTCGTAAACGGTTCTTTTGCAAACGTGGGCCTTAAACCAATATTGGTCAAAGCCAGATAGTCTTGCTCAGCCCATCGAACCCTTGTTCCATAGACACCCCGGGGCGGTCTGACTTCATGATGCAGGTCCAGATTGGCAGTAGGATACCCCAATATTCTGCCCCTGCCAGACTTCTTTACCACTGTACCCAGGATGGAAACGGGTCTGCCAAGCATAGCTTCCGCCTTGCCTAACTCACCATTGAGAATAGCCCGACGAATGGCCGTGCTGCTAATTATCTGACCCCGATATATCACCGGTGGACACCCGTATACCTCGAAATCATATTTTTCAGCCAATTTGCGAACCAGGGTTATATTCCCCTCACGGTCTTTTCCGAAGTGGCAATTGAACCCCAATACTATACACTTTACACCCAACCAGCAGACCAATATTTCACGAACAAAATCTTCTGCGGTCATTTCCGCAAGCTTCCGGTCGAATTGGAGTACTACCGTGTGATCCACTCCAAGACGTTCCAACAATGACAATCTATGCTCCATTGAGGTAATAAAGGAAGGAGGCCTGTTTTCAATGATACTTTTCGGGTGACGGTCGAAGGTAATCACAACCGACTCCCCTTTTCCCGTCAATGCGTAATGTCTTATACACTCGATGATCTTTTGATGTCCCCGGTGTACACCATCAAACATTCCAATAGTGACCACTGGATACTTAATCTTTCCCGGCAATTCCTTTATGCCATAAATCTTTTTCAACGTTCGTTCCTTCTGGGGTAATGGATTACTGCGGAGTTCTTGAATACTCGGGAAGGCGTCTTAATGGAAAAATAGATGATTTACATTGTTTTACTATTGGAATTTTGTATAGATTTCCACATGCCGGTTAATATCATTCTGCCAGTCAGTCATGAAGGCCTCTTGTTTCTCATATAAATATCGCTTGGTTACATTTTCCCTGTCCTTTTCAAAGGCCGCTTTGTCAGCAGATTTTCTATCAACTAAGCTAATAATGTAGCAAGCCTTTTCATCGGAGGTTTCTACCGCTATTCCCAGCTGGCCTGGTTTCAACTCGAATGCCTTTTTTGCCACGTTGGGACGGTCCTCTTTAAGCGCCTCAATATATCTCGAGTCCTTATTGAAAAGCTTCATGGGACGGGCAATGTAATCAGTTTCACAGACCGGAATATCTTTTTTTCCACTTTCCGCGCTGATTGCCTTTACAATATCATCAAAAGAGCCATTCTTAGCGGTTTGTACGTGTTTTTCGGCGATTTCTTTTGCTTTAAGGAGTCCCTTTTCCAGTTTAAGGTCATAAATCACCGTGTTTCGAATCTCTTCCAATGGCGCTGCTGCTGCTGATTTTTTATCAATTATCTGGAAAACGACCTTGCCTTCAACAAACTCAAGAGGAACGGAGGCCTCGTATTTATCCCTGTCAAATGCAACCTGTACTATCTGGTTAGAACCGGGGAATATCTCCATAAGGTCACTTTCCGTAAGAAATTCATTATTGGACTTCTTACCTTTGGGAATCTCATACGTTACTTTATATTTATTTGCCAGATCCTTGAAACTCGGGCGTTCTGCCTTATCCATAGTCTCATATATTTCTTCGTCTAGCTTATTCATTAGTTCAGCAGCCTTTTCCATTGCCTTTTGTCTTGCAAGGGTCTTTTGAATCTCCCCTTTCACTTCGGTAAATGATTTATAGTTGGTCGACTTTTTCTCGTCTTTTTTCATAGGCTGCTTGTCGGCCGGAGATTCATCTTTGGTTGCAGTCTTATTCTCATTTCCTGCAGGTTTCTGCTCTGCAGCCGCAGCCCTAAACTGTATATCCTTATTTTCTTCATAATATTTTTTCATTTCCGCCTCTGTAACCGACACTTGCTTTTCCACATCATCATATTTTGCAATCAGGCATTCCAGTTTAACCCTTTCTGGAAGCTTGTATCCCGGTCTTTCAGAGCCTTCACGGTATTCATCATTCATGTGCTTCTCATAAAAGGCACGTATTTCTTCCTCAGTTGCATGAACTGACCCTGAAAAATCCTTTGCCTTCATGGTAAGCACCTTGAGCTTTACCTGTTCATTTTCCAGGGAGTATCTTTGCCAGGCTTCATCCGTTGTCATCTTTACGGACATCCGCATTGTAGATTCCAGTTTCTCGACAAGGAGCGCTTCCCCCAGGGTACGCATTATTTGCTCCTGGTTCAGCCTGAAATTATTACAGAGAAATTGTATGAGGCTTGACCGGTTGATATTCTCCTTCGCGCCAAATATCTGTAAAGCAAGTCTTTGAAGACCGTCTTCAATCTCTTGCGTTGTTACCACCATCCCCATCCTCTTTGCTTTTTCCACAAACAGAAGCTGTTTCCATACCAGGGAAACAACGGATTCTTTCGCCTGCGGGAAGAACAATCTTTGCCATCGTCCCAACATATCTGCAAATTCATTCTGCGTAACCTTCCTGCCAAACATCTTTCCTATAGGTTTTTTAGGGATCATCTCCATAGCAGAATAGCTGATCCCCCACACAAACATTGCAAAGATCATGACGATATAAACCGTCTTTTGATGCCTCCTGAACCAAGAACTCGAGACCATATCTCCCTCTTAATCGAATACTCTCAATAGTAATAACGAAAAGATAAAATAAAACAAAAAATTATTTTATCTATAATTTTTACAATTATCAAATGGTTTTTTAACATTTATATTTCTGTGAAAAGCGCTAAATTATGCAACTCCGGAAAAATCAGTAGGAGAAAAAAGTCTTGACACCGTTTAAAGCCTCTGCTTAAATCTTCGTTTTAACGTTACTCTGAGGTTGTAAATATGGCTAAAGCAAAGAAAAATATGGTAATTGTTGAGTCCCCTGCCAAGGCGAAGACCATTGGGAAATATCTCGGTTCATCTTTTTTCGTTTGCTCATCGATGGGACATGTGCGAGACCTGCCCGAAAAAAAATTATCCGTTGACATAGAAAACAATTTCACTCCCGAATACAAAATAATCCCCGCTCGAAAAAAACTGGTCTCCGAATTACTGGCTGATTCAAAGAAGGCGGATATCGTTTACCTGGCGTCCGATCTTGATCGTGAGGGAGAGGCAATTGCCTGGCATCTATCGAAAGCACTTGAAATACCTGATGAAAAGGCACAACGGGTTATTTTCAATGAAATCACAAAAGACGCCATTCTGGAAGCCTTTAAACATCCAGGACCTATCAACATGGCCAAGGTTAACGCCCAGCAGGCACGCAGGATACTCGACCGCCTTGTGGGGTATCAGATAAGTCCCTTGTTGTGGAAGAAAATCTCAAAAGGGCTCAGTGCAGGCCGTGTTCAATCGGTAGCAGTCCGGCTCATTGTGGAACGTGAAAAGGAGATCAAGGAATTTAAACCACAAGAATACTGGAAGATTACTGCCGAATTAAAGACCACTTCTGAAGATAAAGATAAACTCAGGGATATTAAGACTTTTAAATCCATTCTGCAAAAGTTCAATGACGAGAATGTCGAAATAAAAAATGAATCCCAAGCGAAAGACATTGTTCATGAACTGCAAAAGGCAGAGTATGTTGTTGCAAACGTAAAAAAACAAACCAAACGCAACAATGCCCCTCCCCCGTTTACTACCAGCCTTTTACAACAGCAGGCGTCCACACGATTGCAGTTCAGTGCAAAGAAAACGATGCTCATTGCCCAGCAGCTTTACGAAGGGATTGATATCGGCACGGAAGGCGCGGTAGGGCTTATCACCTATATGAGAACGGATTCTTTTCATATTTCCGAACAGGCGCTGACATCCTGCCGGAAGCTGGTTGCAGAGAAATACGGTAAAAATTACCTCCCGGAAAAACCCAATGTGCATGCATCCGACAAAAAGGGAACCCAGGGTGCTCACGAGGCCATCCGGCCCACAGGAGTCGAATATACACCCGAATCCATAAAAAACTTTTTGACAAAAGACCAACACAGACTTTACGAACTGATATGGAATCGGTTTGTTGCCAGTCAGATGAGCCCAGCACTCTATGCGGTAACAGATGTTGAAATCGCTTCGGGACGTTATACTTTTAAGGCCAAAGGAAGAGAATTACTCTTTGACGGCCACACCATTGTTTCAGGACACGAGATGGAAAAGGACGAACAAATCCTCCCGCCTTTGGAAAAAGGCCAGAAACTTGAATTACTAGAGTTAGTACCTACCCAGCATTTTACCCAGCCGCCTCCGCGTTTTACCGAGGCATCTCTCGTGAAAACGTTGGAAAAAATGGGCATAGGAAGGCCCAGCACTTACGCTTCGATTATCTCCACAATACAAGACCGGGGATACGTTAAACAAGAGAAACGTGCCTTTTATGCAACGGAGTTAGGAACACTGGTCACTGAAAAACTCATTGAACATTTCTCGAAAATAATGGATGTGAAATTTACCTCGCACATGGAGGACGAATTAGACAAGATTGAAGATGAAAAAATTGGATGGCTTGACGTGCTTAAGGAATTTTATGAGCCGTTTAAAATCGATTTGGAAAAGGCGGTGGGAGAGATGAAAAGCGTAAAGGGAATTCCTGAAGAAAGTAACCAGATATGTACCATCTGCGGCCAACCCATGGTTATACGATGGGGAAGACATGGAAAGTTTTTAGGATGTTCAGCATTTCCCACCTGTAAAAATACGCTGCCCTTAGACGAAAAGGGTGCACCTGCCCCTCCAGAAACCACTGACCAGAAGTGTGAAAAATGTGGCAGCACCATGGTAATTAAGACAAGCCGTCATGGGAAATTTCTTGCATGTTCTGCCTATCCAAACTGCAAAAACACAAAATCCCTTACCGGGGAAACAACCAAAGTTGAACCTACCGAAGAAAAATGCGAAAAATGCGGCAGTCCCATGGTCATTCGGTCCGGCAAAAAGGGCCGGTTTATGGGGTGTTCCTCCTATCCCAAATGCAGGAATATCAAGTCCCTTCCTACAGGGGTAAAGTGTCCTAATGAAGGATGCGGTGGAGACCTGATTCAACGTCGCTCGAAAAAGGGCGGCATATTTTTTGGATGCAGCAAGTATCCCGAATGCGACTATATCACAAACGAGCTGCCGGATATCACTGATACAACAAAAGAAGTGAAATAACTTTTCACCAATTCCCATCCTACCCGCCAACTCCAGGTTACTCACTGCTCAACCCAAATCGCTCACCACCTGTTTCACCATATCCAGCTGATCGAGCTTCGATGTGAGCTCGGTCGCGGCTTTTTGAACCTGGGGATCTGAAAGCTCACTGGGATATCTCGATTTCCACCATAGTGGATCCCGCTCGATAGATGCGAACAAAATGGCAACGGCTTCCGCTATATCACCAACAGAGCCCATCACATCCTCGTCGCCCCCGATTTCCCGTCCATCATGCAAGCGGATAGTCGTAAATTCGAGCATCATCATACAGCCAAAGCCAAACACTTTGGTTCGCGGAGGATTCAGAGCAACCAGTATGTCTAAAAGGGTTTTGTAATATGAATACTCCTGGGTATGAGGTCCGAATCGTTCAAGAAATGTTTGTATGTGTCGCTCTGGTTTCATTTCGCCCTCTTCAGGGAGCCCGCGGAAAATCTGTCAGTGGTCCGATGTAATCACGGGGTGTGCTGATTCCTTGTGCGCGTAATGTTGATATGACACGCTTGTAAAAGGGAATGGCAGGATCGACAAAACGGAACGCCCGTACTTCGATATTGCTCCCGAATGCAACGCTTTCCAGGCTTGCACGAACCGCTCCGGCAATGAGATTCCTGTCTCCCGAAGCCAGGTGTACTCCATGCTTTCTGGCGGTTGCAATGATTCGGATATCGTTTGAGAGACTGGTTCTCCCTATCCCCTTCATCACAATTGTCGCCTCGGCGTCTGTGGCTGCCTCAAGCAATCGAATGTCATGTTCCCTCATCAATTCTCCAAGTGCTCGCAGAGAGCGCCCGCCCGCGACGAATTCGCTCGCAACGGTCAAGTCGATGCTCATCAAGCCATGATATTTCTGGGCGAACTTCAGCGCACCGGCTTGTTTTTCGTAAATCCAGACCAATATATTGTTGTCCAGGAATGGGTCGTCTGCCAGATTCGAACCTTCACTTGCAGCTTGAATAACGCGGAGCCGTGCTGCGTTGGCGTCAATCTGCAGGGCACCCCCAGGAGTGATGGCAGTCCGACCAGCTGAAATCCTGGCACCAATTAAGGGGAGATGAGGTTTGATCTGTGCCCATCGGGCCAACCGCCTCGCCCTGAGCCACATCTCCGGGCTGCCTCCCACCTCTCCAGCCATGCGGGTCCATTTATCCGGGCCTGCAAGTGCCAGAGAACCGAAGGAAGCAAGTACATCAGCAATGAAGAGCGCATTTTCCAACCTCCTGTCCCACTGGGGAGAGGTGTTACCGGTTGCTATGAGCCCCAGCCTGGCGACCCAGCCCAGCCCTTCTATACCGGCTGCAACAGGGCCACCGAAAGGTGTGAGTATGCGGGACAGTACCCATGAATCCATTTCCCATCGCCGCCGGGTGAGCTCGGCCCTGAACTCTTCCATGTGTCGGGACGAGAAGTTGATGGGTTTCTCAAAATCAAACAGGGGGCGGCCTCCGAGGAGATTCCCTTCGAAATAGGCTTCGTAACGCGTACCAAGCGCCGGTAGCGGCAGAAACGTTTCCTTTCCGATACTAGGGGCACGCCGTTTCCAACGCCAATCATGAATTTCAAGCATGCCGGCTTTCTCTACCAAACGGAGAGTCGAGAAAAATTGCGCAGAGCCGTTGAAATCTTCGTGTACAAAATAATTTCTCACCGCCGACTCGGTATCTGCTGAAACATCCAGTACACGGCTCATCCATACAAGCTCGCCGGGGCTGCCGCCCCATACATAGCTGGTGCGGCCCCTGTTAAGCGGTGTCACTTCAGGACCAAAGGGGAACTCCTCGATGCACGCCTCACCATTGTAAATAAACCATGTCACGATTGTTTGGGGATCGCTTTCAGGGCCAAGCTCGACGTCCCGTAATATCAGCCGGTCAAAGGGGTCATACTGGTACCGTACACTCGTGCCGTCATCCACGGAACGCGCCGAAACCAGCCGCCCTCGGTAATCATAATGATATTCGATGTTGTTCATCTTATCCCTGATCATGTTGCCAGTTTTGTCGAATTCGTACCCGAAAGATTCAGAAATCAGATTTTCCGTCGGTGGAATCAGATCCGTCAGTTTGTCAAGCCGATCCACCTTTATGGGATTGTAGCGGACAACGTTGCCGATAGCCGTACGCCCGATGGTGAGTTCCCGCCGCTTGACATTTCCTTCGAGACCTGTCGGTGGATCGTAATTCTCGACGATGTCCGTGATCATTCGTGCCCCGGTCTCACGGTATTGGTGATATTGAGCCGAGGTTTCTGAAAGGGGAGAGCCTCCGGCACGTTCTCTCCGGTACAGGGAGATGAAATGTTTTTGTGACTGAATCTGGTTGAAACTATCATAAGCAAAGATTCTTCTTTCCTGGCGCCAATGATCCGTATTGGGCTGAGTCTGGGGGAGCGGATGGATGTGATCGTGAAGATAGATATTTCCTTCTTTGTCGCGTAACGTGAAATAGGCTGCAAGAAGCGGTTCACTTGTTGCAAAGAGGGGGTCTTCGCTACGAAGGAGAACGCGAACATCGTCCCAGACGGCTTTCATTTCTTCGGGACTCAAGGGCGGCTCTAATTGCCGGGGAAGTTTTCTCCCCTGGGGGCCGAAATGGGCGATACCCTGCAACAGGCGATCATCATCATAAAAATAATGGGTCTTCGTGTCGTTGCTATAGGTCCGGATGCTTACACGGTTCTTCCCAATGTAACGATACGCTACCCGGCCTTTCTCCTCATTTTTGGAGCGAAGGACGGTGGAACTGACACGTTCCAGCGGATCATACTGTTCTTCAACCTGAAACTGAAGGGTGGGGTAGGTGTATGTAACAGTCAGGTGGTCGGTATCTTTGTATGTCGTTGTGACAACTTTCGGTTCACGGGGTGTGAGCGGCCTTCCGGCGCGAAAGGCGACCGCCGGTTTGAGCCGTCCATTATCTTCATCGTCGACTCTCGCCCGCGATGCCTGCTGTTCGCTCAATATGCGCCCCAATGAGTCGTAGCTGAAACCCACGTATCCTTCACCACCGGCTGCCGTCATCCGTCCTAACCCGTCATATTCATAGTGTTCCTCGGTAACACCCCCGATGCCATCACCTGGTTCAATTGTTCGCTTGACTAACCGGTTGAGAACATCGTATGTGTTGGTGACTTTTGTCTCATTGGCGTCTTTCATGAGCACAGGATTACCATCGGCGTTATACTCCATAACTTCAAATGTCGCTCCGTCAGGCCGAACTGTCTTGATATGCCGTCCCGTTGCATCGTAGTGCAGCTCGGTTGTGCTGCTAAAATCTTCATCATTCCTGTCACCTTCCAGGCCTTGCAGTTTCTCCATGATGGTGAGCGAAAGGGCGCCGCCCGTTAAATCATACTTATAAGTTGTTACCAAATCGTCCCACTTTGTCGCCCACAGCCCGCCCTCTTTCTTATGGCGCACCCATTCTGTCCGCTTCTCCTTCTTCCGGTGTAATGCATCCCAGCTATAGAGAGTCGCGAAGCCATCCGGAACTCCACTCTTTCTTACCTGCGCCCGCAGGTTGCCGAGACTGTCCCAGAAGAACCGGGTAGTCCGGTTCAGCGGATCCGTTTCGGCGATTTGGTAGTTCAAGCTGTTGTACTCCGACTTGGTAACATATGTCCCGGAAGGTTCAGCCGCGCCCTCCTGTGCAGCCTCATGCTCGTGGAGTTCTTCGATATTCCCGTTCCCATCGAGAATCCGCAGGGTATAATTGCCGGCTGCATCGGTAACTTTTGTCAGCCGGTGCCGGCTGTCATAATCATTGTCCGTTTTGTGCCCGTGAGAATCGATAACGAAGTCAAGAAGTCCCTCCTTATCATATATATAGCGGGTATCCAGTATTCCGTTGCTGACGCTCTCCCCGTCTTTGATTTCCAATACATGATCGTGACGCGTGTGCACATGGTTATGCTCATCGATCTCGAATTCAATATCGCGCAAGAGAATCTGTGGGTTATTGTCTGCAACGGGAGTAGGACCGCCGGGGTGCCCAAAGAATCTCGTCCTTTTGATGTTGTTAGAATCATCCAATAGGTGCTCGATTTTATTGCCCGCGGCATCGGTGATCCCCCGAAAACGGTCGAAATCATCATAGAGGTAGGTGGTTGCGTTGTCCCTGTTGTCTATGTGCTTTTCGAGATTGCCGTTGCCATCATATTCAAACGTTTCGGTAATCAGCACTTCCGACTGGGAGCCTTTGCTGATTCGCGAGAGTTGATTGCGCTCGTTGAAAAAACGCTGGGTGACTCCGGAGAGGGGTGATTCGATTCTTCGCCGGTTGCCATAGCCATCATAGTAATAAGTGGTTGTAAGGGCAGCATCATCCAACTCCACCGTCTCTGATTTCAGCATGCCCCGTACATAATAATCATAGGTGCGAACATGTTTCCTCGGCTGCGCGGGAAGACGAGAGAGTGCGGGATGCAGACTGCTGTCGAACGTATCTTTCCACTCGTGTTCTACCCGTGTGACGTTATCATTCTCGTCATATTTATAAGAGGTGTGGATATTGAAACCATTTACGTCATCATAACGATCAGTTGGGCGGTCACGGCCGTCGTATTCGAACTTTGTAACGATATCACGCTCGTCCTTGATGGTTTTTTCGTTCCACCAATCGTCATAGGTCACGTTGCGGGTCGTCGAATCGGGATGCTGCCTGGTAATGGGAAAAAAACCATCCGGTGTGCTTGCGTAAATAAAGTTGGTTACGTGTTTTCCAACATCGGTGATCTTGAGAGGACCGAAGGGAGTCCATTCGATTATCTCATGAATATCTTTGTGAACCGTACCATTGGCGGTCGTCAAATCAGGATAGATGATCTTGACGGCACGACCGTTCTGATACGCCTCGAAACGCTTGAAGCCCGGTTCGTATTTGTAGGTCGTCGTGTAATGGCGTCCATCGGTGACCGTCTCCACTTCATTGAAGTAAGGCTCGTAGGTGTAAGTAAATTGTTCGAGTTTATTCCCGCTCTTACTGATACGTGCAATGGAACGAATATTACCCTGGTTCAGCTTATTGTAAGGTTCACTATCGAGTGTTATGAAATCGTTCTTTGCATCCCGTCCATATTCCACGGCATTGCCCTTTGGAAAATTGACGCGGCGCCAGAGGAGAAAGGGGTAGTAATCGAATGACGTCGACCACGATTTACCCTCCTCCGCTCCCATTTCGGTCATTCGTTCCGTAACGATATTGCCACTCTCCGTTTTTAACGTATAAACCGTTCTGTTTTTCCCCGGATCCGTAACCTCAACTGACAGACCATCATACTTGAATATATACGTTCCGCCGTCTTCGGGAGGCACCCCCCACGTTTGCGAAGAGACACGACCATTGGAGTATTCATTCTTCAAAAAATGGATCCCATCCCGCGCCACTTCCCTGGGCGACGTGATTGTGGTGAGGAGATTTTTGTCCCCGTAGGTATACCGGAGTACGATTGGATTCTGCTCCGTACTCCCCGGAAGCGTCACTTCGTGCAATCGCCCTTCGTCATTGTATGAATATTCAACGGTTTTTTCCAATCCGTGATAGCTGCGCGCAACCAACCGTAGCAACCGTGGAGGGCCTCTTTCGGAACGCAGCTCATATTCGAATTTGATGACCGTTCCCGTATGAACGAGTTTGACAGCACTCAACGTCTGCGTGAGGGTGAGGGGATTGAATGGCCCTGCATATCCGAACTGAAGCTCCCGAAACATTGTCCGGTCGATAATGCGGGTCAGAAGACCATGACAATTATAAAAATAACGTGTTCCGTCTTTTTCCCGTCGCACATAGAAAATCGAAGATGGCACGATTGAACTGTCCAGGTCGGTGGAGAACCTCTGGTTCCTGTCGGGCAGGATAACGATCCGAAGCAGTTCATCGAAACGGCCTGCTGGGGCGTCATAGGTCGATACGAGAGCATCTCCCTTCCATACGCCCCAGATTGCCGTATTTCTGAACTCGGCTTTTTTGAAAGTATACAGAAAGAGACGTCCGTCACCGTCGAAAAACTGGAGATCACTACCCCGCCCTGTTCTGTCACTACGGGGAAACTCTTCGCCATAAGTCAAAGGTGCATCCTTGATGGGGATGCGTTCTCCTCCCACCGGTACGAGGCGCTGATTGTAGTTGAAGTCCCAATTCGGACCCATCACACCTTCATACGTGATATTGCTCCGGTAGGATCGAACAAAATCGAAGTCCACATCATCCCAGGAACGAAGCGTTATGTCCGATGTCCGGTGTACAAAGGAACCATCTGCTAAATGTACGCCAATGCCGGCAAAGGGTGCATTTATCGGGGCCTCCTGATACCCGGAGACTTTCCCGAAAGGTTCCCTAGTCCTGGGAAGAACAACAATCCTGGGTCCTTCCGGCTTCGATGCATCCCGGGGGATTATAACAAATGGTGCCCTCGGTGCCTCCCCTGGTGCAGGGGAGGGAAAAGGGGACGGGAGACCTCCACCGGGTTCGCGCTCACTCTCTTCGAATGCCGGGAGTGTGAATGCCAGTGTTTGAGATTTTAATGCCAAATCCCCAAAATCGGCAGGATGTCTGAAAAACAAATACAAATGTAGCGAGGTAATATTGATCCAGTGTGATTTGAGCTCACCGAACCGGTCCTTTATGATTTTGAAGTCCCGGCTTCCCGGCCAATTCTGATTCGCCACGGGCAATTCGTAGAGCCACGGCCGGCCATCCCATAATTTTTCCGGTATGCCCCGCAGCAATTGTTCCACTTCCCTGAACAACTCATTCAAGGTCGTTGTGCGTGCAGTGACAAGTTCTTCCCAGGCCTGATGATTCTTATTGTGTAACAGTCTTTCCTTTCCCCTGTACTCATTGCGGAGCTGTTCGCGCTCGTTCAGGTCAGTTTCTCCTCTTCCTGCGGTTTGTTGCAAGTGCAGCGCGCGAGCTTTCTGGATAAACTCGCGGTGCAGATTCCACTTTTCCAGGTAATCCCCATAATAGAAGTCCTCCAGCAGCCTTTGTGTCATCAGCAGGTGATTATCAATCAAGAGAACAGGAGCAGCATGAAGGAAACCAAGAGCCTGCCTTGCGGACCATCGGCTCGCCCGTTCGAGGGCATCGGCCGAATACCCGGGATTCTGCAAATGATCAAATGTTTTTGTCAACGCTTGAAACATGTCGACGACCAGCTGCCGTCGTTGTTCAAGCATCGACAGGTTATACAGGTCGAATGGGATGGAGCCGAGGATTTCAGAACCGACCCGTTTTCGTTCGAAAGTCGGGGGAAATGGTGCGTATATTGCAAGGTCAGGTATCTGTTGCAGCTCATTTTGCATGAGCCGGGCTTGTTCCGCGTAACTTTCATAAGTATCGCGAAGACGCTGTTCCAGTTGTAACGATCTTTCGAGGTCTTCCTCATGTATTTCGATTCGACCGGTCACCAAGCGTAATGCTGTCTCTGCTCGCTCACGAAGTTGCGTGGGATCCGGTAATCCTCCGGCACCTGTCGTTCTTGTTTCGTCCTCTTCCTCAGGCATTGGTTCAGGCATATGGTTGACAACGCCGCACACCACATCAGTGGGGTCAGATATGGATATCCTCGTATCCCTGAATGTCTCGAGTCGAAGAAACGTACTGACGACACCATGATGTTTGACCGGTTCACCGCGAAACCGCGGAACAAGTCCTTCGGGCCGGAAGAATGCGGGATCGCCTGTCCCGGGAAGTTCCCTGAAGTGTAGTTCCGAAAGCCTGACGTCAACATTGTATAACGCCATGGTTTCCCAGACGGGTTTTTGCAAAAGAGCACGAAATTTACGCGCCGCGTAAAGGGCGTCGTTGAGCTGACGGAAACCGAGAGGTGCAAGGTTGGCAGACATTAACGGGGAGGCTGGCAGACCAGGCAGTCTCGCAGAGCGAGGACGTTCGGGAGTAAGGGGCGCGCCAGACGCTTCAGTATCGTCCAACTCCCCTTGAGTGGATATCCATGGATAATGCTCTGCAAGTGTTTCGACTGTTGCATCTATTTCATCGATTATCGGGTCTCGTTTGCTCTCCATGGTCAGTACCGTATCCTGCCATTCAGCATAATCACGAAGGTCTATGCGCCGTTCCTCGCCGGCATATCTTCCCCGAAGGCCATGAATCAAGACCCGACGTTCCTTTACCATCTCCTCATCGTCCGGAAAGCGACGCGTAATTTCCATAGCATCGAACATGTATGCCTTGGCCAATTGCCATTTTTCCAAATAATTTCTGTAGGCAATGATCGCAGCGCGGGCTTTTGCCAGAGCAATTTCGTAGCGGTAGATCACCTCCGGTGCCCGAAGGAGCATCTCCCATGCCTGAATGCCAGCGGTTTGGGTAAAAGACGAACGCCACCGGGCGCTCTTCGATGCATCTGTTGCGTTTCGATAGGATTGTACTAAACGGGAAAATCCAGTGGTGTGAATTAGATCGGGTGGAATGATAACGGCCGGTTCAAGTTCAGATGGAGGCTTAAGCGGTAAAAACCGAACCGAGATTGAGGGGTCTGGTCGGAAATCCAAATCAGCTTCAAGCTCGGATGCATCGATCCGAAGCCGCTCATATAAAGCGACGAGCCGATCCTTTTCCTGTTTCACTTCCGACAGCCGTTCCTGCACCCTGTCGTATACTGCCTGCAACCGTTCACCCGTCCTAGTTGCGCGCTGATACAACTGGTCAAGAGGAAACGGATCACTCAAGGCCGGATCGTTCAAATCGGCTGCCGACGTTGCATTGCAACAATAGAAGAGCCACAGAAAAAGAAACAATTTGAAATACGTAGAAAAGAACCGAATTGCCATTACCTCCGGCAATCCGGCTAACCTTTCAGATTGCCTTTTCATTCCAGCCCTCCTCTCGCAAAAGATGATAGGAAATTGCTTTTTCCTTAAGAATGATAAAAAAATAAAAGACCAATGGACAAACAAGTTTGTCCATGCCACCACATAACTCGCGTAAATAAAATGAAAATTCCTTACAATCAATTTATTTTTTGAAAAATTTCCAACAATAACAATGTGTCACATACTGGGCAGGGGCCGGTTTGAACCCCCTGCACTAAATACATTCCTGCAGGGTTTTTCAAAAAACCAAACTGTTACACGCTCACATTAAGCATGGCTCAATTGCACTTTTGTTCTGGCCCGGAAATGAAATTTCAGGGGAACCTCCGAAAAGGGGAGTTTACTGCGGAGTTGATTGGAAAGATATCGCTCGTAATCGCTGTCGAAGAGTCTCGGATCGTTAACAAAAAGGACAAATGTGGGAGGGGATACACCCACCTGGGTGGCATAATAAATCTTTGGCGACTTCGTCTTCCTGCGTGTCGGACGATGCAAGGTCAGGGCTTCTTCCAATGCCTGATTCAATTCTGAAGTCGTAATGCGGGTGTTCGCCTGCTCATAAAGTTCCATGGCCAAATGCATCATTTCTACAACGTGCTCATTATTCTTTGCACTAATGAAAGAGATGGGCGCAAAGGAAAGTCCGGGCAGGCATTGGTAAATATAATTATTAAATTTTTCTGTTTCTACCCCGTGTACCAAATCCCATTTATTGATTACAATAATGCACGGCTTACATTCGGAGATAATATAATCACCCAATTTTTTATCCACCTCGGATACTTTTAGCGTGGCATCAATGAGAAGTAGCACCACGTCTGCCCTCCGGATGGATCGCTCGGCCCGCGCCATACTATAAAATTCGATGGAATCCTTCACCTGCCTCTTCTTCCGCACGCCGGCCGTATCAATGGCCAGGAATTGTTTGCCCTCTATTTCAAATCGTACATCCACCGAATCCCGTGTAGTGCCCGGTACTTCGCTGACAATTACCCTTCGCTCCTTAGCCAGGGTGTTGATTAACGTAGATTTCCCTGCGTTCCGCTTGCCTACAATAGTAAGTTTCATCATGGGTTCAGGAGAAACCAATTCCGGGCATGGCGCTGGTAATACTGAAACAATCCTGTCCAGCAGTTCAGATCGTCCAAACCCCTCCAGGGCAGACAGGAAGAGCGGTTCGCCAAACCCCAGTCTATTGAAGTCTGCTGCCTGGGATTCAAACCTGGGTGTGTCCACTTTATTGGCGATAAGAATAATTCTTTTTCCCAGACGACGCAACTTCTCGGTAACCATACTATCCAAAGGAGTCACACCTTCCCGCACATCAACCACAAAGAGAATTACGTCGGCCATAAGGAGTGCAATTTCTATTTGGGCTTCGATCTCCCCTGTGAGTCCGTCCACATCCTTTACCCCCATTCCACCTGTATCGACTAACTCAAATACATAATCCTTATATCGAATTTCTGTCGAGACACGGTCTCTCGTAACCCCACTGGTGGGCTCAACGATAGAGATTCTGCGCTTTGCAAGGCAGTTCAGCAGGGAAGATTTTCCTACATTCGGCCTGCCAACGATGGTAACAACGGGAATAGTCATTGCTTAACCTAAAATTGGAAGTAAACGTTCAGGATCATATCAAGAATATATTAAATAGAATATAGAATTATAGCGTCTGCCTGATACAAAAGAAAAACAGAAGTTTGTCACCCTCACCTGACTCCGTCCATCAAGGGAGGAAAATAATGGGGAAGAAAGTTCCGTCCCCCCTCGGGGGGAGATGGTTCTGGTGAAGGATATTAAGGAGTTGAGATTTGCAAGTTCTCAACTATTCGGCATTGCTCCTTCGTTTGAAGGATAAATTTCTTTTTTATCTTCTGATGAAGAAGGTCTCTCAACTCCCGTATCCGATGTCGCTGCCGTTGCTTCTTCCTGTTTTTCTTCTCTATACACATCGGTTACATCTGTACTATCAATTTCCTTCCTTAACAGAAAATAGATAATCGTCTTTGCAGAAAACAAATAGGTCACCGCGAAGCTCCACACCGCAAGTTTAATCGAGAAAATATAAACAAGCACCATGCCTGCAAGAAATTTCAGCGACCAGTGGTCAAGGGAAACAATTGCAGTTTTTGCCTCCATGGAGGTTGCACTACAAAATCCAAGACAGGCAATATTGCACTTTTGTGCTATAAAGGACTGAACCATGTGCAACTTCTGTCCCATACCCAAACCCACCGTAAAAAGAGCCAGGCGTATCATTAACCACGCCACAAACGCAATCACAGACAAACAAGCCAACCCATACAGCATATTCACCATACAGTAGATGAGAAACTGCTTGGGACGTGAAAGGACATAGCTATACGCACGGCTCATTGCATCAAAGGCATCAGATCCTTCCGCACTGATCGTGGGAAACATAAAACAAAGTCCCAGTGCCCCTATGACACCGATAAAAACCATTAAAAACCCGGATATCAGGGCAAAGGGAAAACCCAGCGCCACCACGACTTCACCCAAAACAGGAATCCGTCCTATCAGACCACCAACCACGTTGCACACGGCAAAGAAGAAAACGCCAATAACTGGCACCAGTGGCGACCAAAAATAAGACCAGAGTTTTTTCCTGGCGAACTTCAGGGCATCTGCCAAACAAACACTTTCATCCCTGGCATAGTCCAGGGCGGCAATTCGAGTAATTGCCCCGCCCACGAAAGACCATATTGCCAAGAGACCAAAAATAAGTATCGATATAACGAAAATTTCCCCAAAATCCAGGGGCATAATTACCGATAATAAACTGTTTATAAGAATTGATATGTCTTCTTTGGCCGAATAGAAGATAAGTTTTATAAAGATATCGGGCGTAGTACTAATCAGTTTCAGCGCGGAAAAAAACGTAACCACAACCACACACCATGCCACACTGGCTAAAAGGCCGGCATATCCAAGGAACATCTTCTTGGGATCAAAAGCCATTTTAAAGGCGCGAAAAATATCACGACAATCATGCCTTACCACCTTTGCATCACCCATGTTCCCCTCCTTTTTTTTCCATCCGACTCAACGCTTCAGGGCTCATTGGTTCCTCGATACGATACCGTTCATCCAGCCATGCTCCAAGATCAATAAGCTTGCATGGTTCGCTGCAAAAAGGGAAGTACGGTAAATCTTTTCTATTCAAATAGACAAGTTCCTTTTTGCAATGAGGACAATTAATTCTTGGCATATGTATTCTTCTCGTTATTTCTTTTCCGCAGCCTTTGTTTCCGGTTTTTCAGATTTTACCGGCTCGGTCTCCTTTTTGGCCTTTGACTTATATTCCTCACTGCGATAATCAGTCTGATAGAAACCAGAACCTTTAAAAATAATGCCACCGCCTGCCCCTATCACCCGTACTACCTTCAATCTCCCGCACGCAGGACACTTTTTAATGGGATTTTCTGTAATGTGCTGGAATAATTCAAAAGAATGGTCACAACTATTACACCGATATTCGTATGTAGGCATATTCCTTAACCCAGTTATTGATCTGGTTACCTATTATCCAAATCAAGAACCAAGTGGCTGACCTCCTTCCCGAAAAAATGTCATTTGATACTTAAGATTTTCCTCTATTTTTTTACAAAATCTAAACAAAAAAATTCTTCATTTTCTCGAAAAATTTCTTTTGCCGGGGAGAAACATTTTTTTTCTCCAGTTCTGCAAATTCACGCAATAACTCCTCCTGCCTCGGAGTCATTTTTGTAGGCACTTCAACAATCACCTGTACCAGGAGGTTACCCTTACCATACCCGTGCAGGTTGGGAAAACCTTCTCCCCGTATCGGAACAACCTCATTATTTTGTGTTCCTTTGGGTATCTTTACCTGGATAATATTGCCGGTAAGGGTAGGCACGTCAATGGTACAACCCAAAGCCGCCTGCGCAAAAGGAATCGGGACCTCACAAATAACATCATCCCCTTGCCGCTTAAAGATCGGGTGGGGTTTCACATGGATATCACAATACAGATCCCCAGGAGGCGCCCCGTTTTCACCTGGTTCCCCTTGCCCTGATAACCTCAGCCGTGTACTATCTTCCACACCAGGCGGAACCTGAATCGAGATGATCGACTTTTTTGGATAACGCCCCGAACCACCACATTTCGTACAGGGAGACTCTATAATTTTACCATTACCATGGCATTTAGGACACGTTGTACGCAATGTGAAAAAACCTTGCGACTGCTGCACCTCCCCTTTACCTCTGCAATACGGACAGGTTACCGGGGAAGTGCCCTCTCGTGCACCGGTCCCGCGACACGTGTCACAGACTTCTCTTCTCGTTAGCTCAATCTTTTTTTCAACACCGACAGCAACATCTTTAAAATCAACCTCAATATCACACTTTAGACTCGCTCCTCTCCTGGCAGCCTTTCCACGCCCTCTCCCCCCCCCAAAAAAGTCTTCGAAGATACTTCCGCCACCAAAAATGTCTCCAAAGGCGTCAAAAATATCTTCAAATGTGCTATATCCATGAGTTTCCGTACCTCTCAGGCCATCCATCCCAAATTGATCATATTTCCTTCTCTTGTCACTGTCTCCTAATACACCATAAGCCTCTGCGGCCTTCTTAAATATCTGTTCAGCTTCTTTATTTCCGGGATTTCTGTCGGGATGATATTTTAAGGCAATCTTTCGATACGCCTTTTTTATCTCTTCTGCACTTGCGTTTCTATCAACACCGAGTACTTTGTAAAAATCTTCTTCCATGTATTGTTATATATAAAATAAGTAGTGATTTTATAAAGAGATGCCATCAGACAGGAATATTGTTACCACAAAATTATAGTATATCAAACTGCATAAAATCAAGGATGTTTTACATACCATGTCGAAAAAACAGATCTACCTATTCGCTAATTCGCTTTGAAATAGCGCTTACAAAAGTATAAAAATAAAAAGGCTACGTATCGCAGCCTTTTTATTTTTATGATGTCTCAATTTTTTATAAACATCCAATTAATGGATACTGCCTTCAATCTCTTTTTCTTCTTCGTCTTCCTTTAATTCGGTAATTATGGTTTCTGTAGTCAACAGGAGCCCGGCAACGCTAGCGGCATTCTGCAAGGCAACTCGCGACACCTTTGCCGGATCCACAATCCCTGCGTCAAACATATCCACGTAATTTCCCGTATTGGCATCGTATCCCATATTGGTCGACAGTTCTTTCACTTCTTCAACGACCACCGAGCCATCAACGCCTGTGTTTGAGGCAATTTGACGTAAAGGGGACTCAAGCACCTTCGCAATGATGTCCACACCAACTTTTTCATCGCCTTTGAATTTTTTCCGTGCCTCATCGAGAGCCGGTATTGCCCGAATAAAGACAACGCCGCCTCCCGGCACAATGCCCTCTTCGACCGCAGCCCGCGTTGCATGCAGTGCATCTTCCACACGCGCTTTTTTCTCGTTCATCTCTGCCTCAGTAGCAGCACCTACATGGATAACAGCCACCCCCCCCGCCAATTTTGCAAGTCTCTCGCTCAGTTTTTCCTTATCATAATTGGAGGTTGTTTGTTCGATCTGATTTTTAATTTGAGCAATTCTGGCCTGTATATCCGCTTTCTTTCCGTTACCCTGAATAATCGTCGTATTATCCTTATCAATAGTAATCCGTTTTGCACGACCAAGGTCTTCAATTCCTATGCTTTCCAGCTTTAAGCCTAAATCCTCTGTAATAGCGCGTCCTTTCGTTAATATGGCAATATCCTCTAACATTGCCTTCCGGCGATCTCCGAAGCCCGGCGCCTTTACGGCTGCGCAACTCAACACGCCACGGAGTTTATTTACCACCAGGGTTGCCAGCGCTTCACCTTCCACATCCTCAGAAATAATCAGTAAAGGTTTTCCACTGGTGGCGATTTTTTCCAGCAGGGGAAGAAGGTCTTTCATGCCTGATATCTTTTTCTCATGGATCAAAATATAGACATCTTCGAGGACAACCTCCAAATTCTGCGCATCAGTAATAAAGTACGGTGAAAGGTACCCCTTGTCAAATTGCATGCCCTCTACAACCGTCAGGGTAGTTTCAATTCCTTTCGCTTCTTCTACGGTAATTACCCCGTCTTTGCCAACCTTTTCCATAGCATCGGCCAGCAGATTTCCGATCGAAGTATCGTTGTTAGCAGAAATCGTCCCCACCTGGGCAATTTCAGCGCGCCCCTTTATCGGTTTGCTTAACTTCTTCAGTTCCGCAACCACAACCTCCACAGCTTTATCGATACCTCTTTTAATTGCCATTGGGTTTGCGCCGGCTACCACGTTCTTCAGACCTTCGTTAAAGATAGCTTCGGCAAAAATGGTAGCCGTGGTGGTACCATCTCCGGCAACATCGCTGGTTTTTGATGCAACCTCACAAACCATCTTTGCGCCCATATTTTCAAAGGGATTTTTCAGTTCAATTTCCTTAGCAACCGTTACACCGTCTTTCGTAACTGAAGGTGAACCAAAACCTTTTTCAAGGATCACGTTTCTTCCCGTAGGGCCCATGGTTACCCGAACGGTATCGGCGAGCTGCTTAATCCCTTTTTGGAGCAACTTTCTGGCATCTTCATCATAAAGTAACTGTTTTGCTGCCATTTTATAACCTCCAAAAAATTTTAACCATTAAAAAACTTTAAAGCCTTACCCCTGTTACTCAATCTTGGCCAAAATGTCACTTTCCCTCATAACCAGATATTCCTTACCGTCAAGAGTAACCTCGGTGCCTGCATACTTTCCGTAAAGGACTTTATCGCCCTTTTTTACTAAAAGCTCTGCCCTTTTCCCGCTCTCCAGCATCTTTCCGTCTCCCACAGCAATAATCTTTCCTTTCATGGGCTTTTCCTTTGCTGTATCAGGCAAAACAATTCCACCTGGTGTCTTTTCTTCAGCTTCCATAGGTTCAATAACCACCCTATCATCTAATGGTCTGATCATTTTCTCTCTTTACCTCCTCGTGAAAAATAAACAGTCAAAATATGTAAAGTTGCTCAAAATTGTACTTAACTCCTCAGCGATTGAATTACATTCCCATACCACCCATACCACCCATTCCGCCCATACCACCCCCCGGCATAGGCATCTTTTCTTCTTTCTTGGGGATGTCGGTAATGATACATTCCGTTGTCAATAGTATACCTGCAATACTTACGGCATTTTGCAATGCGCTTCGCGCTACCTTCGTCGGGTCTATAACGCCCGCATCAATCAGGTTGCAGTACGTTTCCTTCTCAGCGTCATAGCCAAATGCCTTGTCTTTGGATTCTAATATCTTTCGGACAACCACCGATCCCTCCAGCCCTGCGTTCTTAAAGATCTGCTTTGCCGGAGCGGACAGGGCATTCTTCACAATATCGACGCCCATAGCCCCGTCACCCTTCAGTTTGAGGTCGCTCAATGCCTCCGCAGCCCTCAGCAGCGCAACACCGCCGCCAGGTAAGATACCTTCTTCAACCGCAGCCCTTGTGGCGTGCAGCGCATCTTCCACCCTGGCCTTCTTTTCCTTCATCTCGCTCTCTGTAGCCGCACCAACAAATATCTGGGCGACGCCTCCCGCAAGTTTCGCAAGACGCTCCTGCAATTTTTCCCGATCATAATCAGACGTCGTCGTATCAATTTCATTCCGGATTTGTTTAATACGCCCGGAGATGGCATCGGTACTCCCTGCACCCTGAATGATAGTCGTATTATCTGAATCAATGGTAACTTTTTTTGCCCGTCCCAGGTCACGGATGTCTATGCCTTCCAACTGAATACCCAGATCTTTAAATATCGCCTTACCCTCGGTAAGAATCGAAATATCTTCCAGCATAGCCTTTCTGCGGTCACCATATCCGGGGGCCTTAACTGCGGCACAGCTAATCGTACCCCGAATTTTATTAACCACCAGCGTAGCTAATGCCTCTCCCTCCACATCTTCTGCAATAATCAAAAGGGGCTTCCCGGTCTTTGCTATTTTTTCCAATAGCGGAACCAGCCCTTTGATGGCAGATATCTTTTCCTCGTAAATCAAGATATATGGATCTTTAAATTCAACCTCCATGGAATCGGGATTAGTAACGAAGTGGGGGGAGAGATAGCCACGATCAAATTGCATACCTTCTACCACGTCCACACTGGTCTCAAGCCCCTTTCCTTCTTCCACGGTAATGACACCGTCCTTTCCTACCTTCTCCATTGCGTCAGCAATCATCTTTCCAACTTCAGGATCATTGTTTGCCGCAATAGAACCAATGCTCGCAATTTCAGCCTGGTTCTTGATTTTCTTACTCATTTCTTTTAATTTTTCTACAACCGTATCCAGCGCCTTGTGCATTCCTCTGTTGAGCGCCATGGGATCTGCCCCAGACGTCACACACTTCAACCCTTCCAAAAATATAGCCTCAGTAAGAACCGTTGCTGTAGTCGTACCGTCACCTGCAATATCACTGGTCTTGGATGCGGCCTCCCGCACCAACCTTGCGCCAGTATTTTCATAAGGGTCTTTTAATTCGATCTCCTCAGCCACCGAAACACCATCCTTGGTCACTGTAGGACTTCCGTATCCCTTATCCAACACAGCATTTCTTCCCCTTGGCCCAAGGGTAACCTTGACTGCCCTGGCAAGTTTTGTAACGCCCCGGGCAATAGCAGCCCTTGCCTCTTCATTAAAGGTAAGTTGCTTCGCCATTGAGTACCTCCTTTCAATCCGTTGATTATTTTTGAGAAAAAATATAACTATCAAAAAACTATCGGTTAACAGCAATTAGCAAACCCGATGCCTTTAACTATATTTATGCATTAATACACCTTAAACCATTACGATAAAAAATCTTATATTTAGTCAAACAAAATCTGTATTATGAGTTAGTTACATGAAATATGCCATTGTGACAGCGGAAAAATTCCGACACAAACAGCATCTGTCAGTATGGCAGGAGGTTGTTCATTTTTTGAAAATAGGCAAAAATGGAGATGTTTTATCTTTTCATATTGACTTTTAAACTGCTTATGACATATATTTCAAAATCAGAAATTATCGCAAAGAAAAATTCAATTTCTTTTAGTCTTAAACTAATAGAAACAATAATCCCCTGCATGATTTACACAAACAAACACGACATGGAGTCATATCACCCAGTATGCAAGACCGTTTAATCCCGGAAGAAATTACTAAGGAATTAAGGACGAAAGTCGTTGGAAGTGCCGTAGTTACTTACGAACGAACGACTTCTACGATGGATATTGCCAAAAAGATTGCACGCACGGGTTTTAAAAACGGCACCGTAATTTTTACTGAAGAACAAACTCGTGGAAGAGGACGCTCTGGTAATTCCTGGTGTTGTCCCAGGCATAAAGGTCTGCTTTTTACTCTATTACTCTCACACAATATACAACACGACCGCCTATGCTTATTAACGGGCACCATGGCTATTTCGATTACCGAAACAATCCGCGAAACTCTCCAACTGCCTGCGGAAATCAAGTGGCCTAACGACATCCTGATTGCCGGGAAAAAGGTAGGTGGTGTATTGGTAGAGTTAGAAAAGGGATCCCAAAAGCAATCGCTATTTTTGGTTGGAATTGGTCTGAATGTCAATATCACTGAAAAAGAGTTACCGAAACATACACGTCTCCCTGCAACGTCACTTGCCATTGAAAACAAAGGATTGGTAGATCGCATCCTGTTTGCAAGGGCATTGCTTCAGGATATTGACAAGTGGTATTCTATATTAAGGGATGAACATTTTCGCTACATTGCAGACCGGTGGAAGGAACTTTGTGTCACGGTAGGCCAAAAGTTAACCGTTACCGAGGGTAAAACGGAGTACAGCGGTAAGGTCATTGATATTTCCAATAACGGTGGCTTAATGCTGAAGCTCGATAATGGCCAGATAAAGATATTTCGTGGAGAGCATGCCACAATAAACACCCGAGAGGCGTTGCCTCGGGTCTGTGATAAAACATTCAAAACCATAAGAGAGTAAGAGTTTTTGAGGAGGTTGAGAGGTTAGAAAAGTTCGAACTTCCCATTCTCTCATCTTTTTTCCACTTCTGATCATCAACAAACCCTTCACGCCACGGCTACTGCTTCAGTTGCAAAGCCCTTTCGAGGGCAAAAAGTCGCGCCTCAATCCTGCTCGTCCGTTTTGAGAGGTCGTTGTACACAAAATACCCCAGAATAAGCAAAAGCGCTGTGTAGGTAATAATGATATAGGTAGAAAAGCGGTCTGCAGAAACAGGACGGGATACACGATTTATTTCAGAATCGTTTCTCTTCATCGGTTGCGGAGTTCTGGATGCAGGAAATGACGGATTGATGTGAGGTTTGGACTCCTGAAATATACCTTCGTTACGCCGCACTGACGTTACCTTTTCCGTAGATGGTTTCTCGTACAAACGTCCAATTACAACCCTGGGTTTCGGTGTTGTGGTGTCATCCGCTATACTGTCAGTTTTCACACTATCGTCTTTGCCGGGAGGGGGCGATACCTTTGAAACGTCAAGATTCCTATCATTCTGTTTATTTATCGGAACGGATGCCTGTTGGGGAAACATTTCCGGAGAACCCGTTTGGCGGTCACTGTTGCCGGTATTTTGAATTGTTGCATTCACAGCCACCGTTGGAAAAGATTTTTTATTCTCTTTTGTGATCTTCATCCAACCCAATGGATCATGTCCAAGCACACTATCCTTTCCCATTATTCTCTCCCAAATAGATTTACAAAAGCGGTCTACGTGTAACAGGAATTACTATTTCCTACTATTTTCTCGCTGCACCACTTCCTTTGCAAGCGCCATATAATCCTCAGAACCGTGCGAATCCGGCGCATAAGAGACAATCGGCTTGCCATGACTGGGCGATTCTGAGAGTTTTATATTCTTTCGAATGATCGTATTAAAGGCCTTATCCCCAAGTGGGGGATATTCCTTAATCTTTCCGATAACCTCATTGCAAAGACGGGTACGGCTGGTATACATGCAGAAAATAATTCCCGTAATTTCCAAATCGTGATTTAATCTCTTCCGAACAACTTCATACGTCTCTAACAATTTACTTACCCCTTGCAACGCAAAAAATTCGGTCTGTAAGGGAATAAACAACTCTTGCACCAATGTCAGGACATTAAGGGTTAACAAACCAAGGGATGGCGGGCAATCGACGAGAACATAATCATACTTGTCAAGCACCTGCCCTAAATATTCCTTTAGTACCGTCTCCCTCCCCACAACGCCCACCAGCTCAATCTCTGCTCCGGCTAGTTCTATATTGGCAGGAATAATATCCAGACCCTGAACGCCAGTGTTTAAAAGCACGTCTTCTGGTGTACACTCTCCTTTCATGAGATTGTACACTGAATACTTCAAATTATGAATGTCAACTCCGAGATGAACACTCAGGTTGGCCTGCGGATCCATATCTATGACCAATACCTTTTTGCCCAGCATTGCAAGACATGCACCCAAGTTTGCGGTTGTAGTGGTTTTTCCCACGCCCCCCTTCTGGTTAAGCAATGCAATACTTCTCATTCCGTACATCCTCCTATTTACAGGTAGGTCTTGTAATCGGCACAAACGCTGGAGATTTTATTGTTATGTCATAAACAAAAATTTATGTCATAGAAGAACATTTGAGCAAACTGCCAGAAAGTTTAGCATTTCTCATAGAAATTGCAAGCTATAAATAAAACAAAATTACCCACTTATTCGCTCCTCTGTCCCCTAAAAAGCGCCTCAATATCGTGGTATTTTTTTGACATTGACGCTTCGCTCTGTTTCAAAGTATGAATGCGATCAAGCATTTTTGACATCAGTTCGGTTGTTAAAACAACCTGCTCCCGGGCGATCTTCAGAATTGGTTTTGGTATGGGCGGTGTTTTTTTCACGGCATCCCATAAGATACGGGCATCAACATGAAACTGTGCGGCAATATCGTATACACTGAATTTTGAACGAAATGGATTGGAGATCGTCACACAATGCGCGCCTATCACCGTATTTTCGTCAAGGCATATTGGCATTGAAAGCAACGTTAAACCACCGGGGCACTCCTCCTCAAAGGATTTCTTGAAATGGATAGCGCTTTTCGCCAGTTCCCTGCTATAGGAAAGGCATAAATCTTTTCGTTCACTGACAAACCGCAGTGTCTTGCAGTACGCAGAGGCATTGATTTCATTAATCATTTCTCCATCCACATCGTACACGACGTCGTTGGTATTCAGGATATTCATTAAGTAGATTTGAATTGCAGAGATGACTTCCGTATCGAAATTGATCTTTAATCGCCTAATTGGTTCCATACGTGCTTTCCCAACAAATATTTTGGAATAAGAACATCCTTGCTGAAAGGGGAGTGGATCTTTAATGTGATATATATACACGAATCAAATGGGGTTTTCAACAAAACTCAGGAAATTTTTTCAAAACCCCCACCTCACATAACCAGAAATTGTATCCTGCATTTCTTGACTCACCGGCACAATGATACTATAATTTACGAAATAGTGTTTTTTAACCCATAGTTATCCTACGAAGGCAGAAATCCTTCTCTTTCTCTAAGGTGTTTTATGATTACCAGAAGATCGTTATTAAAGGCAGGGGTATTGGGGACGTGCAGTCTTTGTCTTGGAGACACATTGGAAGCATGGGCGGAGGATGTCTATACCCCTGAAGCGCTGAAAGGCATGAACCAGGGGTTCCCCGTAAAAGAGGCCATGCATTACAAGAAACTGGAAGATCTCAGGGTAGAATGCGAACTCTGTCCCCGGAAATGCACCATTGCTGATATGGAACGTGGCTACTGTGGTGTACGGGAAAATCGTGGCGGCACGTATTACACCCTGGTGCATTCCCGTGTCTGCGCCCTGAATGTAGACCCTATCGAAAAGAAACCCCTGTTCCACTATTTGCCAGGCACAAAGGCTTATTCTCTGGCAACAGCGGGATGCAACGTTGAGTGCAAATTCTGCCAGAACTGGCAGATCTCTCAATATCGGCCTGAACAGATAGAAAGCATCAAACTAACACCTGAGGATGCGGCAAAGGATGCCAGCATGAACGGCAGCAAAACGATAGCCTTCACCTATTCAGAACCCGTGGTCTTTTATGAATACATGTATGACACGGCTCGATTAGGTAATGAGCGCGGCTTGAAAAGCGTAATGATATCAAACGGTTACATTCAGGAAAAACCCTTAACAGAGTTGTGCCGACACCTGAGTGCAGTGAAGATCGACCTGAAAGGTTTTACTGAAAAATTCTACCAGGAGACCTGCACCGGCGAGCTGAAACCTGTTTTAAATACTCTGGTGACGTTGAAGAAGATTGGGATATGGTTTGAGATTGTTATGCTTGTGATACCAACACTCAATGATAGTGAAAAGGAATTGAAGGACATGTGTGTCTGGGTTAAGGAAAATCTTGGGGCTGACGTACCTGTCCATTTTACCCGCTTTCATCCAACTTACAAGATCAAGAATCTACCGCCAACGCCGGTAAAGACCCTGGAGATGGCGAGAAAAATTGCCATTGACACGGGTCTTCACTTCCCTTACGTGGGCAATGTGCCGGGGCACGAAGGAGAAAACACCTACTGTCCACATTGCCGGAATATCCTTATTAAACGGGCTGGTTTCTCTATCCTGGAAAACCATCTGAAAGAGAATAAATGCAAAAATTGTGACCAATTCATACCGGGGGTGTGGACTTGAAGTAATTACGCGCAATTCCATGAAGCGCTGGGCAACTTTTTACGCCACAAAGACACCGGGTCACCAGGAAAAGTCCCGGCGCCTCAGTGTCTTTATGGCAATTTTGAATTTCCAAAACTTTGCTTTTTTATTATTTCTTAATACTTGCCTGCTCTACAATTACATCATACTTATAACCGCTCCCAAAGTCCTTGTCTTTATATAAAATCCCGTTTACGGTAACAATATCTCCAACATCAGCCAGGTCTTTTGATGTTACAACAAGGTCATTAGTACCATCATTCTGATTTCCGCTTCCATCCTGAATGTGTAACCAGTTCTTTCCCATGATGCCAGATGAAACCTTAACGACCTTACCTTTGACAGCAACATTTTTGTTATCAAGTTCTGTCTTTTTTGCATAGAGCTCGGCTACCGTATAAGCATCTGAACCGGGAGCCTTATCAACCTGTATTTTCTCACCGGAAGGGGCCTCCGCGCCTTTGCTGACAGATTTACCATGGAAACTTTTTGTCTCAACTGCACTATCCGCCGAGGCGGGACCAGTCGAGAAAATGATCTTATCAAATGTCCGGTTAAGGGTCTTGCTCGTAAAATTGACCATTTCATAACCAGGCTGGAGGGCGATCTCCTGTCCGACAGCCACTTTTGTTTCCAGTACGGCCGCCCAGGTCTTTTTACCGTCCTTCTCGATACAGAGATAGGTATAACCGCCGCTATTCATGGTTTCCACAACCTTACCTGAGAGAGCGGATACTTCCTGAGGAAGGGGCGCATCTTGTTTTTCTTTCATGTATACGTGCTCTGGCGGTGTTTTGTTTAACTTCTTGGGACTGGCATAAATACCCTGAGTTGAAACTGCGGTCGTCAAGGCCAGAACAAAGGTAAACAACATCGAAAATCTTTTCATTTCGCAACTCCTTTAAATATGTAAATGATGTGCCTGCAATCAAAACTTTTACTGATTAAAGCATACTGCTTTTATCTCAAAAAACAAGTATTTTGTCTCATGATACACAATAACCAGACAAAATATCGGGTCAGGCCAAAATTTCGGATCGTTTATTCATCTTTCATTTTGATTTTCTCGCTGTTTGGTGGTATTAATAGGGTAGTTTTTCGGTAAAATTGCGAGAAATATGTTTTATGCTGACAATCAAGCATGTCTTCGGAGTCAGACCTGTACTTAGTGACCTGTCATCTGCATCTGTTTATGAAAGAAGCAAGAATCCTCTCAATTCAGGTTGGCTTGCCCAAAACGCTCAGCGGAACCGGGACAACCGGATCGGATAAAAAATCCTGGACGACAGGCATCTTCAAGACGGCGGTTTGCGGTTCTGTATGGCTGAACAAACTCAACCTTGCCGGAGACGCACAGGCAGACTTATCAGTCCACGGCGGCTCACACAAGGCGGTTAATGTGTATCCATCCGAGCATTACCCTCAGTGGAAGCAGGAATTTCAGATACAGGATATGCCGTACGGCGCCTTCGGAGAAAATTTTACGACCTGCGATTTACTTGAAGACGAGGTTTGCATCGGTGATGTGTTTCAGGCCGGCGGGGCCATTGTGCAGGTTTCACAACCCCGGCAACCCTGCTGGAAGATAGAACAGAGATGGGGTGTCAGGGATCTGGCTACGCGTATTAAACAGACAGGGAAGACCGGCTGGTATTTTCGTGTCTTGCAGGAGGGATCTGTGGAGGCCGGAAATACCTTAATTCTTAGAGATCGGCCTTTCCCGCAGTGGACCGTTGCCGCAGCGTACGTAATCATGCGTAACCGCAGAACTGATGTTACGGCAGCACAGGCATTAGCCCAATGTCCGCCGCTTTCTCCGCGGTGGCAGCAAAACTTAATCTTTCAGAAATGAGTTTCCCTTTGAATGAATTTCCATTGCCTGTTTGAATAGTGAGGGGAATTTTGTCTGTCCCGCAATGCAGGGAAGTTTTTCTGCCGGACATTTTGCAGGTTGAATAGACCACGAGCAACGAGATTACCTTTACCATATTCGGGAGACCCCATGGAAGAGAAACTGAATGATTTAAAAAATCGACTGGCTGAAATAAGTGATCTCAATAACGCAGCAGCCGTACTTGGATGGGATCAGCAAACTTATATGCCGCCCGGTGGTGCATCGGCACGTGCCCGGCAACTCGCAACCTTAAGCCACATTGCACACGAAAAGTTTACCGATGATGTAATCGGACATCTCCTGGATGACCTGCGCGCATATGCCGGAGGTTTACCTTACGATTCAGACGATGCAAGCCTCATTCGGGTGGCAAAACGCGACTACGATAAGGCACGCCGGGTACCATCCACGCTTGTGTCTGAAATCACACATACCACCGCCCAGGCCTTTGATGTCTGGCGAAAGGCCAAAGCCGAATCCAGGTTCTCCGACTTTGTACCCTATCTTCAACGGAATCTCGACTTGAAAAGGCGCTACGCCGAATGCCTGGGCTATACCGATCGCATCTACGACCCACTCCTCGACGATTATGAACCTGGTATGAAAACAGCCCAGGTAGAAGCTATCTTTGCAAACGTCAAACAAGAAATCGTGCCGCTCGTTCATGCCATTGCGCCAAAACAGCATATGGTTGACAATTCCTTTTTGCACCAGGCTTTTGATGAGCAAAAACAGTGGGATATCGGCATCGAAGCGGCCCGATTCATTGGCTACGCATTTGAACGCGGCCGTCAGGACCGCTCACCGCATCCATTCACCACCTCTTTTTCTATAGATGATGTACGCATCACGACACGCTTTATGCATGATTATTTTCCTGCCGCTTTTTTTGCAACGATGCATGAGACAGGCCATGCGCTGTACAATCAGGGCATACGCCACGAACTCGAACGTACCCCACTTGCGGACGGCGCATCCCTTGGTGCCCATGAGTCGCAATCACGGATGTGGGAAAATCTCGTTGGGCGCAGCCGCCCTTTTTGGAAATTTTTCATGCCGCGTGTGAAAGCCGTTTTTCCTGAGCAGTTCAAAAATGCAGATGCCGAAAAGATGTACCGCGCAGTAAACCGCGTACAACCCTCGCTTATTCGCGTGGAGGCGGACGAGGTCACCTACAACCTGCACATCATGCTCCGTTTCGAATTGGAAAATGCACTGCTCGAAGGGCGCATAGCGGTGAACGACCTGCCCGAAGTGTGGAACAGTAAGATGCAGGAATATCTCGGCATAACACCACCGGACGATGCGCACGGTGTGCTTCAGGACGTCCACTGGTCGCACGGCAGCTTTGGTTACTTTCCAACGTATTCCCTCGGCAATTTTTTCGCGGCACAATTATTTGACCAAATAAGAAAGGACATTTCCAGTCTCGATGACCACCTTAAGAAAGGTGAGTTTCATATATTACTCGATTGGCTGCGCGCGAATCTGCATACCCATGGCCGCAAGTTCACCCTGAACGAGCTTGCGAATAAAATCACCGGCGAATTCTTACAGACCTATTCTTTCACTGCATACTTAAAGAACAAGTATGGTGAAATTTATAACTTGTGAATGTACCTTTGTGACAATTTATTTTTTTTGAAAAATTCCAATAATAGCGATGTTTGCCGCTCTGTGTAGGAGCGAGGCATTTGCTATAATTTTGCATAAATGCATTCATACCCAAACAAGCAAATGCTTCGTCCGTTGCTTTTTCAAAAAACTCAATTGTTATCTATTCTCGGATAGCCTGGAAAGATTCGCCCTCGTTCTTTCCCGGAAAAACCATAAAATACTTGCATTTTTATTTTTGTATTATTATCCTTTTCAAAGAAAAACAATTTTCTGGCATTTCTCCATGTAAAAGAAGCTTGACATTGCAAAACGGTAAATGATAATCTCTGATTGTCTTCGCCAAAGACATCAGCATGACGATGATCTACACCCCTATCTTGAGCAAAAGAGGTCACGGTGTCCGAAGCCCGGTCGATGGGTTGTAGGTCGGATTATACAGTCTGTATAATCCGGAATGGACGATTGGCGAAAAATGCAGAAAAAGCTGATGTGAAAGTAGTTACAATGCGTGACAAGAAGACACGGCAACTTCTTATATATATATAGTGAGAGATTCGGTGTATGCCGTTTTATACAGACTGTATAATCATGTTATACCGCAATAAAGACAATGGCAAATGGCTTACGAGTAAGCTCCGGAATTCGGTATATTTGATGCATTAAAACCCAAACCACCGCTGCCAAACCATACCATGAAAAAAAAATGAGAGAGAAATGATACCAGATTTTAAGATAAATGATTTACAAATATTTACAGGGGATTGCCGCAAAATCCTTCCTAATCTCCCTGCAGAATCAGTTCAGTGTTGCGTCACTTCTCCACCATATTGGGGTCTTCGCGATTATAACCATTCCTCCCAAATTGGTGCGGAGCCGTCACCAGTTCAATACGTAAAAAGCCTTGTTGAGGTTTTTAGCGAAGTTTGGCGTGTTTTACGTAAAGATGGTACTCTTTGGTTAAACATTGGCGATGGTTATGCACGAAATGGTGGAACTGGTAGTTGCGGCCCAAACGCAGTAGTTGGTAATACAAAAAAGCTTATTCAAAAACGAAATTGCAAAGTTCCAGATTGTTGGGGCTTGAAAGATAGAGATTTAATGGGTATCCCTTGGCGTGTCGCCTTTGCATTACAAGAAGACGGTTGGATATTTAGGTCAAGAATAACTTGGGTTAAAAAAACAGCCATGCCGGAAAGCGTAAAAAACAGACCAACAAATGCAACCGAAGATATTTTTCTAATGTCAAAATCGCCAACTTATTATTACAATGCAGCCGCCGTAAGAGAAGCGTCTGGTGCTAATTTGAGAAACTACTGGCTTCTTGGCCCTGACAGCAGTGGTAATGACCATCCAGCAACCTTTCCACGTGAATTAGTACGCCGTTGCGTTCTTCTTGGTAGCCAAGTCGGCGATTCTATATTAGACCCATTTGGTGGATCTGGAACCACAGGAGTAGTTGCTCAAGAATTAGATCGGAGTGCTATTCTTATTGAATTAAATCCAAAATATTCCACTTTTTCAAAGGAACGCATAAGCTATGGCTGCCAAAAAGCCCTCCGGATCTAAAGAATTAATTCTAAATTACTTTTTAGCAAATATTGGTAAAGTTTTAGATTCAAAGCAAATACAGCGTGCGAGTGGCGGCGCTGTTGAATGGGCACGTCGGGTTCGCGAGCTACGGGATGAAGAAGGATATCAAATTCTATCTCACAAAGACCGTTCTGATTTAAAGCCAGGCCAATATCTTCTTGAAACAATTGCTCGTATCCCTGCTTTTAAATGTGGCATCTCAAAAGAAACGCGTGCTCAGGTTTTAGAACGCAATGGTTTTACTTGCCAAATGTGCGGCGTTGCAGCAGGTGACCCAGATCCTCTAGGAGGCCCTCGCACTGTTCGTTTAACAATTGGCCATATTTTAGATAAATCAAAAGGTGGCGACGATACACCGCAAAATCTTCGCGCTATTTGTACTAACTGTAATGAAGGTTTACAAAATACAGCACTACCAAAACCCGACCAAATTCATTTGCTCTCCCAAGCACGTCGTGCAACAATTAATGACCAAAGAGTTTTACTCAATTGGTTGCTAAATAAGTTTAATTTAGTCGCTAGCCCAAAATCWTAGCTATAATTTATTTGCGGCGGCAATACGATAAAATTGTAAATAGTAATTCACGTCTTTCGCAATAAAAACGAGGGATAACACGGCGTTCAAGACAGACGTGGCCGCGTCGTCCTCGTAACAGGTTCATGTTTGCTGGGTAGAAGCGATGGTTTTTCAAACAAAGGTACTTCCCCGACCACGCTGCTTAACTTATCGTTAGACTGGAAATATATACTAATCTTAAAACCTTTTAATTCATACTTGCGTTATTGATAAGATAACACTGTTTCTTGTAATAGACATCCCTGCGGATAGAATCTTCCTCTCCTAATTATCAAAATTGAAAATCCTACGCATCAAGGTAATTCAATCGTTTGATAGCGTCCATCTTCTCACTGTTTCCCACCTTCGATTGTTTGAGGGCCTTTCTCAATATCTCAATGGAACGATCATAAACCTCCTTATCAACAGGGAACGGGTGTCCATCCTTGCCACCATGCGCAAAGCTGTATCTTACTGGGTCATTGAAACTGGGGGCTTTACCATAGACAATCTCTGAGATCAGGGCCAGGGCACGAATGGTCTTTGGTCCTACTCCTTCTATTCCCAGCAGGGATTCAAAATCTTTAGGAACAGTTTCGTAGGTTTTTGTGAATATCTTATAGAGCCTGTCGGGGTGAATATCATGGACATCGACGTGATGACGGGAAGGCAAATACAAGTTCTGCATCTTCTTGATTTCACTTACTAAGGTATCCGGTTTTACCTGGGAAAGTATGACCGTCATCTTTCTTGCTTCGTCACTTTCCCCCGCTACCATATTCAAGGTATTTCCCCTGGAATCGCAGCAAATGGCCTGATGTGGCTCCACGACAAAATTTGTAACCTTACTACCCAGCCAGTGGTACCGGCGGGCATACTTATTGGCATCGTTCATCCCCTGCTGGACAACGGCCCAATCCCCGGACTTCGTGAAGATGAACGAATGGTGATAGATCTGATACCCATCCTGCACAGCGCTACTATCCACCTTGGCGCTCATACGGCTGGCATAGACAAGTTTTTCCGGATCACACGACAATTGCTCACCCACACCCACAATCTCCGAGGGCGTCTTCCGGGAAGTCCCGCCCTTGCCTCCGGCAATGAAAAGTCCCAGTTCCTTCTCAAGCCCCTTGATACCTTCTTTCAGCGCCCCACAGGTGGTTGTGGTCACACCGCTTGAATGCCAGTCAAATCCCAACACGCAGCCCAACGCCTGGAACCAGAATGGGTCAGAAAGTCTTTTGGGCATTTCCTGGGGTCCATACTCGTTCACAATGGCAATGATAATCTCACGCACAAGGCGTTTCATCCGCTGAAACAGCCAGGACGGCGCCTTGCCTCCGTGAAGCGGAAGATGTGCAATACCAGTCTTCATAGTACTGTCATGAAAATAAATTGAAACATATGCTTCTTTCGTAAAAAGATGAGCAACCCGAATTTTTTACCATAAAATGCCACAAATGAAAATTATTTTTTTAGACTTTCGATTCTCAGCCAGTTTCACAAATAGAGAAATCGACGGCTACCGGGATGTCGAAGTCGTCTCTTTGTGGGGAGGCCTGGAGCCTTCCATACAACTGCGCAGATCCTCTTCGATATGCTTAGGGTCGGTATAGCCTTCCTCTACGTGTTCCAGTTCCCCATTTTTATAATAGTAGATAATAGGAATTTTCCTGATGTTGTAAACATAGTTCATCTCCTCTTTATCCTTAGCCCGAAAAATAGGAAAGGTAATCCCTTTTCTTTCAACAAAGTCTTTCACTTCTTTCGCTTTATCATCCAGCGATACCCCTATTATTTCTACGTTCTTTTCTTTATATTTTCCGTAGAGGGTATCGAGTTCCGGGAGATGCTCCTTGCAGACCTTGCACCACGTTGCCCAGAACGTTACTACAACTATTTTACCTGTATTTGACCGAATGACCTCTTTCAAATCCGTAGAAGTAATATCTTTCATATCCTTCGCATAGGAAACGACTGGTAAAGACAAAATCACAAATAAAGCTAAAAATAATACCTTTCTGAAATGACAAACGATAGACATAATTCTCCTCCTTTTATCGTATCAATTTCGTTTTTTAGAAAACCTCAAATATTGGGTATATTTTATTAAAAATTGGCACTCTTTGCCTGTTCTATTGAGCGTGAGGATGTCTCATTATTAGAGAGAAATACATTCCTTCACCGTGTGAATTTACTGAAAAATCTTTTAGTCACTTGAATATGTTTTTTACCAATATTCAATGCATCATCGTACTCATATCTTTGAGAACATGGCTGGCATTCAATGTAGTTATCTGACTGCCTTAAATTGGGTAATATGCTACTTTCATGGATACGCACCCCTGTTTCTTGTGATTGTTCAATCACCTGGAAGCTACTCGTAAATACTGTAAATTTTTGTAACTATTCAGCGTATATTCGCTCATAATTGCTATGAGCGAACAAAATCAGGCAATTCGCCATGAAATAGCATCTTTAATGCCTGTCTCAAATTTACCCCTTGTTTTCGACAAGTTGAGAGGTAGCTGCGAATGCGGCAAAAAATCCTGGCTCCCTCCAAAGAACGAAAGCAGCCCGATATTTTCTGCTGAACCTTTGTCATCCTGATGTCGTTTTCAGCCAAATTATTCGTAAAAGGGACGTTTTTATTGTCCATAAACCTCAGGACATCATCCTCATACTTTCGTAATCGTTCCAGAAGATTTCTGGCTTTTGTCCTTTTCACTCGCCCCCTTTTCCCCTTACGGTTTGTTTCATCAGGGGGAGGGCTTTCGGCTTCTGCGTTTTGCAATATCACCCGGTACCTGTGCCGATATTTTTCAGACTCATCGGCGCCCAACATTCCTCCGGCATCGCATGTTGCACGATTTATCTCTTCAAGCAAGGCCTTCATCTCTTTCGCCCACTGCTGCTTATTGTCCTCTTCCCACACACCCTCTAATTCTCTCAGGTGGTGCGCATTACAGAGCGCGTGCGTACAGGGATAGGTGTAATACGCCTTCAAATGGTCGTGACAAAGAATCCCACGAAATTGGGGCAATATTCCTATGCTATCTATTGCCTCTGTCCCTCTCCCTTCGTGAGGATAAAAACATGTCCACTGCCTATTGGATGCGCTATGCAACCAATATCTATCCCCGTTCTTGTTAATACTCGTTTCATCCACATGCAACACCTCTGACTTGGTGAGTTCTGCTTTGCTTTTCTCCTCAAAGATTTCCAGATATTCGTAGGCTTCCTGATTAAAATTGTACAAGGAACCTTCACTCACCGGCATCGACATCTGCTCTTCAAAATACTCCTGAATCCTCTTGTAGGGTATCAGTTGATACTGTGACATATATACTGCATGCGCCTTCAAATCCGCCCCATACTGCGCCGCCTTTGTTATTCCTTCAGGAAAGGGCGCGATAAATCGGTTCCCCTCCGCGTCCTCAACTATCTCTGCACGATACTCTGTTACCTCCCGTGAAATCTTCATATCAAACACCTGGCGCGCTTCGTAACCCACCACCGTATATTCCCCACGCGGCAACTTCCTTTGGTCTACTTTTATCACTTCCACCTTATCAGGGTTCTCAACCCTTTTCAGCGTCACCCCCTCACGACCCTTTTGTCCACCCGCCTTCCTCTCGCCCTTCGCCTTGCTTTCTCTCTTGCGATTCGGATCACTTGAGGGAGGCTTACTGCTGTTGCGACTGTTACGGTTTAAACGACCAACCAGCAGCGTTATTACTACTACCAATAACTCTACCATGGACCTCATGGCTGGCGACAGCACTTTCTCTTCAGAAAGAAGCTTCTCTACTTTTTGGAGCGTTACCTCTATGTCTATATTGTCTATCGTCAATGAATCCGCCTGTATGATGAGCCACCCATTTATTTACTGCGGCTATTATATCACAGGCTTTTTCATCCTTTTTATTGGCGCTATAAGACACGACAAAAGCACGAATTCCTCTTACCAACACCAGCCTGTCCATGTCTGTGCTCTCTCCTCATGTAGGCTGTACTAACCACCTCTACAGGCCATATATGCCACAAACTAATCCAAACGACTCTCTGTCCCGGATATCCTGTCAAACATATTTTAAAATATTTTCACTGAATAGTTACAAATTTTTTAGAGTTACCACAATTTGGACATACAAAAAATGTGTCAGTTAACATGTGTAACCTCCTTATAATCGCTGATGTTAGTCCGTAAAAACGGGAAAATCAGCTGAACAAAGGTTCGCTTGTACGGATCAGTTCAATCAGGTCTTCAGCAACTTTCAGCAGCATCGTGTCTTTCAGTGCATCTTTTGATACATTTTCAGACACTGTGGTGGTTCGTTGAGGAACAAAGGTCTGAGGCGAGAAACTGCTTCCTGCCGTCATGGGCTAAAGGGACAACCAGAACCCTTGCCAAACTTAAAAATCTTTTCTTCTCCTTTCTTGAATTTTTTCATTAATCCTGGTGATCCCTGAAATACGATACTATTCTGTGGCTTATCAGAAAGAATCAACCACCCCGTATTTGGAAAAATCGTTGATAGGTTTTTTCTATCTTTTGTACCATTCATAAAAAGGACTGTTGCCAATACTCCCGCTTCTTCTGCAGTAGGTGCTGTAGCTATAACGGCTAGATTTTCATTCCCGTTCAGCATTCCCGTTTTTGGATCCACGAGGTGCATATAAAATTTGTCCTGTACCGTAGGATATCTTGAATAATCACCAACGAATGCCACACCTTGATTAATCAAATCAAGAGAACCTACGATAAAATTCTCCTTTATGGGGTGAGGAACCCCCTACCTTCCACGCATTTTTCCCAGAAGGAGCATTGAGCATACGGCTCATACCCCCGTAGTTAATGCAAACATTCGTGAGCCCCGAATTATGAAAAAGTTCCAATGCCTTGTCTATTGCATATCCTTTTACCACAGGCCCCAGGTGGACTTTTGTTTGTTTATGAGCGAAAGAAATTACCTTATCATCATCATGGATCTTTATATTTTTATAGGAGACCGCCTGAAGAAGGGTTCCAAGCTTGCTTTCCTTTATCTCCTTTCGTTTACCCTGGTAAATTCCCCGTTGCTCCAGTAACGGAGATACTGTTACGTCAAAAGCGCCTTCCGTAATCACCCCATATTGGTAACATCGTTTCATTACCTCAAATACCTCTTTGTCGCAGGGAAAAGCAGTTTTTCCAGCCTTCCTGTTTAACGCCTGCAATTCTTTCCTAAAAAGCCTTTCAATGCGTTCTATCTCACGAAATGCCTTTTCTGCCAGGGGGAAAAATTGCCTCTCACTGTCCGCTTCAGCAGCCACTACTGCTTTCACTCCATCAATAACTCTTGCAGTGGTAAAGAGTTGCCGGTGAGTTGCCCTCGTGGCGTGAACTTCCTCAGGAGTCAGGCGCTGGGCCAGGGTTCCGGAGAGGTGATTTTTTTTGATGTAAAATTCCTGAATAAAGGCAAGCATCTTTTTCACGCCCCGACAAACTGCCTGTACAGACGTAGTAGCGCCAGTAATCTTAATAATGTCCTTATTCGTCGAAAGGGGGTCTTTTAAGGATTTGCCTTCAAATTGCTTCAAAAACCTCCTCCGGCTTACCTCTTGCCCACGGCTTTCTCTATAGATCATCACAGCAATGTCAAGAATCTTTCCCTCTGCATTTGTACTGAGAATCCACGTAATTGGGTGAAAGCAGCCCATTTCTTCGGTAATAATAGCATACCGGTCTATCACCGGACCCTTTTTACCTATAAAGACCTCAAAGGTTGCTTCAAGATCCGGTCTTTTCAATATTCCCTTGAAATACTCGAGTCCTTCAGGAGTAAGGGCAAGAATCTCAGATTCGACCTGATCGCAACCAGCAAAAACTTTTGCAATGGCCCCCTCTTCTTCCAGGAAGACCTGAAACTGGTAGTTTTCCGGAGGCTCCCCTTCTTCAAGTAAGGACTGCCCCGAAGATATACTCGAAAAAAGAATAAAATTCCACGGCAAAAGTAGTAAAAAGAAATACCTTTTCATAGTCACAGTTTTTAAAAACTCCGCAGATTTTATAAGGGATAGAATGTCGTCAGTTGGAATGCTACGGATTTTTCTGTCTCTATTTCAGACCATTATCCTCTCTTCCCCTGCAAGGAGAGATACGATAGGGCTTCAGTGAATTTGCGGCTACGAGAATTGTTGTTGCATTATGTATAAAGGCTGAAGTCACCGGAGCTATTACCCCCAAGATACCGAGACCTATCAAGGCGCTGTTAATTCCAATTATATATCCGAAATTCTTTTTGATGCGGGACATGGCATCCTGTGCAATCTCCCTTGCCTCGATAATCCCCTCGAACGCTACATCTAAAAGTAAAATATCACAAGCCTCTCTCGCGATATCTGCACCATGTTTCAGAGATATACCAACATCCGCATAAGAAATAGCAGGGGAGTCATTTATCCCATCTCCAACCATTACAACCACATAACCCCGCCCTTTTAAATCTTTAATTATTCCTGTCTTTCTTTCCGGAAGGACCTGGGCGTAGTATTCCTCTATCCCAAGTCTTTTTGCCACATTACGTGCAGTAGCATCATTGTCACCGGTAAGCATGATGGTTCGCTCCACACCCAAATTCTTAAGCATCTTGAGAAATTTTTGCGAATCTTCTCTTACATGGTCTTCAATAGCTACAACACCTGCAAGCTTATCTTCCACAGCCACATAAAGTATTGAATATCCCCTGTCCATAAAATCTTTTATTACAGGCTCTTCACGTTCTACATTAATCTTATTATCTTCACATATGAAGTGTTTACTCCCCACCAGTATCCTTTTGCCTTCAATCCTTGATGCAATGCCATGGGCAAGGACATATTCAACCTCTGCATGGTTCTCCTCATGGACAAGTCCTTCGTCTTCTGCTCTTTTCACCACGGCAGTTGCCACCGGATGTGGAAAATGCTCTTCCACACATGCCACATTTTTTAACAGGTATTCCCGGTTAAAACCGTTGAAGGGGAGGAGATCGAAAACTTTTGGCTTTGCCTCTGTAAGGGTTCCTGTCTTATCAAAAACAAAGATATTTGCCTGCGCCAATTTTTCTATAAATCTGCCACCTTTTATGAGGACACCTCGCTTTGATGCTGCGATCATTGCCGACATAATTGTCAAAGGGGTTGATAATTTGATGGAGCATGAGTAATCTACCAGCAGCACTGAGGCAGCCTTTAATGGGTTGCTTGCAAAGAGGTATATCAGCCCGCTCAACAAAAAGCTATAGGGAACAATCTTGTTTGCAAGCATTTCTGCATAGTTTTGCACATCTGCCTTCAAACCTTCCGATTCCTCAATCACCTTGATTATTTTGGAGACCCTTGTTTCATCACCCACTCTTATTGATTTTATTGTTAGAAGACCTTCTTCCAGTACTGTACCTGCATAAACCATTAATCCTGCCATTTTAGGAACAGACACGGGCTCGCCCGTCATTGACGACTGATTGACCAGTGCCACACCCTCTGCCACAATACCATCCACAGGAATACTGCTACCCGTCCTTACAACCACAAGATCGCCTGCAGCTATATCTTTTATATTAACCTTCATTTCCCAGCCATTTCTCTTTATCCATGCCCACCCATCCTGACTCTGGAACATCTTTGAAAGGCTTTTCCTCGATTTTTGACGTATCCGCTCCTCGAGATAATCGCCAACCTTCAGAAAGAATGTTATTAAACTTGCTGTCAGGTAATCACCCCTCAGCAATGAAATACCTATCGCTGCAGAGTCAAGGGTATCAACATTCAGACGTCTGTTCAGGGTTGCCCTGAAACCTCTTCTCAAAACAGGCATGGCGCCATACAGCGCAAATAATGGCGCTAGTATGAATGGTATAATTGGTCGCGCAATCAAGAGAGCTCCCGACAACACTGCAGCCTTCTTTTTCTGTTCAAGTTTATCTTGTTTAAAATTTTCTTTTTTTACAAAAATCAAGGACGTCTCCTTTATTATCTTTAACAAGACAACTCTCACAGTGCGATCGCCGTTATAACTAACCAGGAGATTCCTGGTTCGGCAATTGAAGGATACCTTCTGAACCCCATCAATAGCCAAAAATAATCTCTCTATCTGGGAATTTTCCGGGGTATGCCTTTTGGGTAAGGTGAGACTGATCCTCATCCTTTGGGGAAGATTGTGAATAATTCTATAATTCATTCCTTCTTTTTCTGTTCCTCTGCCAGTTTCTGGAGTATTTGCTCTATTCTCTCAAGACGGGTTTCCTTCTCTTGTCTTTCCTTAATTCTGGAAAATATATACGCCCCAACCAGGACTGCACCAACACCACCAGCTATGGTTACTAGTGAACCGAGATACGTTCTTGTCCTATTGATAATACCCATGGTTATGTTTCCTCCTTTTTTGACCTCTGCCGTAAAGCCTCTTCTACCATCTGTTCCACCTTCCTGAGTATATCCTCCTCCTTTTTTTCTGTTTCTGTCGTCGTCTCAAGGTCTTTCTGATGTACATGTTTTGCCTCAGCCACAATATCTTCTATATCCTCTTTCACTTTTTCGTAATTTGCAATTAACCATTCCTTAAATGCAAGACCTTCCTTTGTAACCCCAACCGCAGCGGGTCTCATCTTCTTTGACAGCTTACCAATTCCAATGGCAGCAAGGACACCCAATGCACCACCTGCCACCAGCCAGAGACTGCGTTTGCTTATAAAAAAACCACTCATATGCTTCCCCCTTTCATTTTCATTGTTTTTGCTTTCTCCTTTCCCCTCAACCTTTTCTTCCATAAAGACCTCCTTTTGTATCTAAAATTAATCTCATGATACACCAAGCATTACCTTCCCATCGCTGCTTTTATTGCCATTGGGATCAGGGCATTCAATGGCATCGGCAATATCGCATGGGCAACCACATCCGTCAAGGCATGCAAGGCATGCCTTGAAACGGGTGGTTTTGAATTCTTTTCCTCTGCCGAAAACCGCCAGCTATTGGCCGCCTTCTCCATACCTTCTTTCACGATCTGATTGATATGTTGTGTTAAGGTCTGCCTGTCAATCTGGCGCTCATCAAACCTAACCAGGATCCTCCCTGTTTTGTGATTTGCAGTTACCTCCTTCAATCCTCCTAAATAATTCACGATGCTTTCCTTTAAATACCTGCAAATATGTGGTTTTCCAATAAGATATTGGCTTTCAAACCTTATTCTACCCGGCAAAATACTTAACGGAGCCATGATTATTCTCTCCTTGCTAAAGTTCTTTCTATCAAAACACTGAAATGGTCGCCTCATACAATGAGGCGTCTTTCTAAAAGAACATAGATTGCAATTGAGTCTTGTTCTCATTAATTTATGAAAAAATTTTATAAATGTTGGTAAATTTCTCTTCCACCGTCGTCTGTTTGTGTTCCGGAATGGAAAGCACTAATCCGTCATTGTTTCCGACTATTTGTTTGCTTTACAACGATAGCGTTTGGCACGAAAATAACCCACAGCCGGAGATTCCACCACAAGGACCTGCGGAAGATTTCCCTCCCCTGATTCCATCAGGGGAGGGTGATATTGTTATGTTCCTTTGTGAGCTATTATGGCCCACGGAGATGTTTATCCAGTAAAAACTTTTCTCTGGAAAGCATCCCGTGTCCCCCTTTGAGGGAGGAAGAAAGAAGGGCTTCTGGTTGCGGCAGCGCCGCACCGCGTTTTTTTCACTATTAATTTTTTACTGCCACAATACGTTCTTCCGGCAAAACAGGGATATGCCGTAGCTGTGCCTCCTTTACTATTTGGTTAAGATACGGCAAGTAATGGGCATCCTGGCCCAGTATCACATAGTCAACAAACGGCACGAGCGCTATTACTGATATGTCTAAATCATCAGTACTTTTTGCATAGCAGAGATGGATGTTTGTCACCCCATAAGCTTCCAGTTTTCGTGCCATACTAATGAATCTATCAAGACTGCTGATTACCATCGCTGACATAGTTTGTCTCCTTTCGCCTCTTTCTCTGTGAATTTCATTACCAAATAGTCCTATTACTCGCTGCCACTACCACTGCCGGAGCCGCTTCCGCTTCCACCCATACATTCACCCGCACCACTAATATCGGCCTCGCTGGGGTCTTCTCCATTGGGACCTTTTGCGCCATTTGCTATCCAGCGTTCGATCTTCTGGATCTCATACTCCGTAAAATACGGCCCGCCAAAGGGCATGCGATGATCACTTTCAATTTCTTCTTCCGTTTGCTGACCACGCAGACGCTTTAAGAGCATACTGTTTGCCGGATTTTCCAAATCGATAAGGGCTTCGTGCAGAATTCCATCAGCGCCGGAGATTATGCCTTCCCAGCTGGACAGGTCCAGACATGCCTGAGATTGGGAACGTTCCCTGGATGTTGCACTGTTGTTGTTATAGTGACAAAGACTACATGGAGTACTGCCATTTACCGATTCCGTAAGTAAGGGGAGCACGTCCCGGTTAAAATCGGGGGACGGGGTATCGTCTTTTGCCCCCTCTTCGATCCATTTACGGATGATGGCAATTTCTTTTTTTGTAAAGAAAGGGCCTCCATACGGCATGCGGCCATCATACATGCCGAGATCCTCTCCTTCCCCTTCCAGCCTCTGCAGGAGAAGACTCTTCTCGGGATTATCAGTATCAATGATCGGCTCTGTACCCGCATCGGCGCCAGCCATGATATCCTTATATGAGCCCAGGCTTAATTCGGTCAGGGCGTTTTCAGGAATGCCGTTGCTTTCTATGGTAAGGCTGGAAAAGTGGCATTTGATGCAAGGAATTGATTCCGATTTGCCTTTCTTTTTAGACCTTACGAAAAGCGGTAAGACATCATCCGTAAAACTAATGGATTTCTTCCTTTTTTGAGCTAATTTCATTTCCGTGTTTTTCTCTTCCACCGTAAGCTGACTGCTTGCATTCCCTGACCGGAGATGGATTGCTATGGAAAAAACAGGCGCAATGATTCCGAGAGAGATAAGAAAATACTTCATTTTGTTTTTAGACATGTTGCCCCTCTTTTTTATCAGTAATTCGTGAGATAAAGATCTTATAAGAACTTCCGTGGTTGTTTTCAGCTTCTAAAGCAATACATTTTCATAGCTATCAAGAATGGTTGAAATTGTTTGACTGGCGGTATCTGCATTTTCTTTATTAACCTCGTCACTGGCATCCTTCAATTCATACAGGACATCTTCTATCTCCTCGCTGTCATCGGCACCAAGGCGCAACTCCAAATCCTCCAAAAATACCTCTGAATAGAGGAGCGCCTCTTCAGCAGTCACCATAGCATCACCGCGGTCGTTTGCATTGAGAGCAGATTCGTTCGATTCCAATTCTCCCCTTACCCTGCCAATAAAACCTTTGCTCAGTTCACTTACAAGCGTATCGGCGTTCACATCAGCCAAATCACCGGTAAGCTGGGATTTTATGATTTCGTTACCTTCGGGGTTATCACGTGAGACGAATTCCTCAATGATCCTGTAATAAACCTCACCCTCTTTCTGGTACACAAGGGCTTTCTCTTGGTCGCTGTCTTTGTTATTTAAGACACCTTCTACTTCCCTGAGAACAGCTATATAGAATGCCCTGACAAGGGAAAGTCTGATTACCTGCCGCTGTACACCGACGGTAATTTCATCTTCGTCATGGTCTTTTCTATCCAGGGCATCTTGTCCCCGGACAAAGGCAATCGTTATCCTGTCTTCCAGATTGGGATTACTTCCTGTTTCGATAGATGTGCGGTCCTCGGTAATCACCTTATTTTCCCTGTCAGCCGTGCCTGCAATGGCCTGATAAGCTGCGTATGCCTCATCCCATAAGAATTTAAGATCTGACTTTTTTCCATCATGAAAATCATCACGGACATCGGTAATACGCTCAAGAATCGCTAAGTAAAACAGCCGTTGCAGCGTCTTATCAATAACTTGTACGGCCAAATCGGGCTCATTATTATTTTTGATGTCCTCAATGGCAGCCAAAATATCACTATCCAGGGTTAACGTGTTTTCTGCATCCACCTCTTTTGTTAAATCCTGCAATTCCCCTTCATAGGCTGAAGCTATGGCATCGCCATCAATCGGAACCTGTTTTCTCAGCACACCAATTTCGTTGTAGGAAGCGACCGCCGCATCCATCGTTTTGGTATCGCTGGTTTTTGTGTAGGTTGAAAATGTTAAGACGAAATCCCTTTCTACCTCTTCACTGTTGTTGGTTGTCGTCAAAACTTCGGTTACCGTTTCATAACCCTTGGATTTAACCGTAAGTTTGTATTTCCCCTTTTTTACATTATCGATTTCATAGACACCTTCAGAATCTGTTGAAACCGTTTTTTTCGACTTCTTTCCACTGGTATTCTTTTTCGATTTGATCATGATAAGTGCGTCTTCTATGGGATCACCATTTTCATCTGAAATTACGCCAACGATTGAAGCCGCCTGAAGAGCAGATATACCCATATCCGGCAAATAGGCGCCACTAAACAAACCAACAACAATCCCTAATGGCATAAACAACTTGTTTAACGAAAACATTGATTTCACACCCCTTTCGTTTAACAGAGACTCAATCTCAACAATTAAGAATAAAAAAAATACAACAATCACCACGGGCTTTCTATTTTCACAAACGAGACATTCTACAGTATTATTCTCTCTAATCATAATGCTTCTGTTTTTTGCAAAAATGGACTTATGTAGTGACAAGGTATACCTTGTCACTACATGATTGCTTTTAAATCCCAGAATATGAAAAAAAATAAATCCTTTCGCACCGGCAACTGTCCTTACATTACATAAGTGCTTACGAGTTATCTTTTCCCAGTTTATGAACCGCTACCGCTTCCAGAACCACTCCCACTTCCAGAGCCACCTCCACTGCCGCTTCCGGAGCCACTGCCAGAGCCAGAGCCACTGCCGCCACCCGAACCTTGAGTTTTTAATTGTATATCAAACACCTTATCCTGCCCTTCTTTGAGTTTCACCTGCTTTTTCTTTTTTTTATAGCCAGACTTTATTACTTTCAGGGTATATTTGCCGGCATTTAAACCCGAAAATTCATATTCACCATTTGTTCCCGTCGTACCACTATCCTTGAATTGCAGTTTCTTACTTTTCAACGTTACTTCGGCGCCACTCACCGGATCTCCTGATTCATCCGTTACTACACCGGATATACTTCCTGTAGTTTGTGCATCTGCACAGGTATACAAAAAGAAAGAACCAACGGTCACCATAAGACATAACGACAAAAACATGTTTTTAAACATTTTTGGCCTCCTGGAAAAAGTTTGCATCTTGTTAAAAAATTAACCACAGTCGTCACGGAAGAAAAACGTAAAAAATCTTTTTTGTTCAGTTTTGGTAAGGGCAAAACGGACATTCGCTCTTACATAATTCTCTTTCTCTGTAGTTTGCCTTTCTGTAGTTTAAAATCACCTCCACTCAAAACGATACAAAGCCAGCCAATTATAATCTGCTACACAATATCTATTTCTTTGAAATTCTTCCAGCTTTTTCAGTCTTTCCTTGTACTTATCCCGCTCAAAGAGCTTGGATGAGATAAGGATGTGTCCGGGTTTCTTCTTTAAACGTTCCAGATCCTTGATAGCCCCACTCATCCGTGACACGAAATAGACGTGACTATTCTTCTTGTCACACCATTCCGGGGCATAATATTGAAACAAACGCCAGTCGTTTAAACAATAAAATTTCGTGTCATTCTTATCATAGTTATTTGTTATATAGTTTATCGTAGAAACAGAGGGCGGTTCTTCATTCCTGTTCATTGAAACGATCCTTACTGAATCAATCGCTTGAGAAAAAACAAAGGCAAGCGCTATCGCAAAAAAAGATACCATGCCAAATTTCCTGTTTTTCAAGTGAGTAGTAAATAGATGCCATAAACCCGCACTCACGATAATAACCAGGAAGGGTATTAGCACCATGATCTGCCGAATGGCGTCTTGCACGAGGGCAATCCATAAAAAGTAGGGGATAAAAAACGCCATAAAAAACTTATTCCTGAGATTCCATTTTTCATGGATAAAAAAATACACCAGGGAAACCACAAGAATTATCGTTGGAACGATCCTGATAAGGGGTGTATCTGTCCACCAGGTACCCAAACTGTGTGCGCTGAGATTGTGAAAAATGTCGAAAAAGCGTTCGCCATAATCGTCGGTGGTAATGATGGAGTTTCCTTCCCGGTAAAAATGATAATCGGCGTGACTCAGGAATTTCTTGTAAAACCTGTATGGAGTAAAATGAATAATGAGATAACCCAACCATGCGGCTACACCAAGAACCAGACCAGACAATCCCCATACTATTACCCTCCTGCCGAATACCTTTTGGCTCAGTTGATATGCCGTATATGCCATTATGGGTAGTAAAGCAAGATAGGTAACCCTGACACCCAGTCCCAACCCTAAGAGTACGCCACCCCACGCGAGGTATTTCAGTGAAGGCGGAGATTGAGTATTTTCAAGGATACGTTCCAATGCCATGTAAAAAAACAGGATAGCCGTAATAACAAAAAATAAACCAAAGGCATCCGAGAGTGGTTTTTCCGCCTGCAACCAAAGCTGTGGATTAACAATATATAAGGCAGCTGCAAGAATAGCGACCTCCCGGGAAAACGTACGTCTTGAGAGTTCGTACAGCGGAAATACGGCAAGACTGCTAAACAAGATACCAGAAAAGATCAACGATTGCATATCCGACCCAAGAATCTTGTACCAAATCCAGCTTACAAACATGTAAACCGGATAACCAGGAAAGTGTGGTTGATCATGCAGGATGTCATACCCTTTTGATAAACCAAAAGCGAAATTTACGCTATCCCACTCGTCAATGTACTTACCAAAGTACCATAATCGGGAGAGGAAACAAACCACCACTGCACCTATTGGAATCAGGTAACCTTGTAAGGAAACCTTTCTCGTCTGACAGGGCATATTCACTGTATCATTGATAGTTGCTAGCATAAATAAAATTACGGAAACAATTCACCACAGATATTCGCGGAGTTACACGGAATGGCCATAAGAAGCCAGAAGGTACAATCCTACACTCCGGTATTTGAATTCCAATTTCGAATATCTTATTCTTTTCTGTGATATTCCCGTACCTTTCCGAGAGTTGCCTTTTAAGCAGTTACAGAGGTTACCTCAATCAATTCCTTTTCAGAACGCATCAATTGCACGTCTGTCTTCTTGCACGCATTATCCAGCATGAGATTCTGTGCGGCTGTTATTCCCATCTCCATAGCCGTGTCCATAAAGATGTACCGGAATGTACCCTGTCTGCCGCACGTAATCAAGTTTTCATACTGATCCAGAAAATCAAAAAGTTTCTGCCTGTGCATTGCATAATCTAGACTGTAGACAGGATAGCCATGGATTACGCTTGTTGTAAAATAATCTATAACCTTGTCCTGAATGTCAATCCCCAGTTCCTTTAAATCCGCAAGACAACGTTTCAATAAACTTTCCCCGGAGCAGTTCCAGATTTCGTCATTTTCGTTACAAGGTATTTCCAGCATAACGGATGTCTTTCCTTCCGGAGCGCTAAAGGGGCTCCGTCTCTTTGGTTCCTGAATACGTGTCGTGATATATTTCCCTTCTGAGACATACATCCACGTGTTATCACTAATATCAGGGAGGTCGACCAGAATATTTAAAAATCTAACCGACCGGAATTTTAGCGAGGCTGTATGATGTATAACATCCTGCACTTGATATCCCGGAAAGACCTTTATAAGATCTGGCAGGGGAATCGTGGAAATGACAGCATCGCAGTCAATTGTTTTTGCAGCGCCATACTGAGTGTAACATATACTCTCAACTCCGTTCTTGCTTATCTGTATGCCTGAAACAGTTGCATTCAGGATGATTCTCCCGCCCATTTTGGAGATTTCCTCACTCATGATATCAAACATCTGGCCTATACCCTTTTTGGGGTAGAAATAACCCTTGGCGTAGGTTCTCGGAGTACCTTTCTTCAATTTAAAGAGCCGGAAAATGACGTCTTTAAGATTCAGCAAGGAAATCCTCTGAGATGCCCAATCGGTTGAGATGAGTTTGGGGGATATACCCCAGAGTTTTTCGGTATAAGGACCAAAGAAGAAGTTGTAGAGTGTTCTTCCAAAGCGGTTAACAATCCAATCCTCGAAAGAAATGTCTTTTTTCCGGAAAATAACCCTGGAGATAGCAGCGATTACATACGATGTAAATGCCTTCAAATTTGTCCAGAGGTCCATCTTCAGAAAGATGTCCTTGGCGGACAGAGGATACTCAAACGTCTTTCCTTGCAACAAAATGACGCTCTTTCTCTGAGCGGTTAAGAGTTCATTTCCCATCATGTTACAAACATTTTCAACAAGTTCCTTGTTTTTTGAGATAAAACGGTGTCCGCCGAGGTCGAATCGGTACCCCTTATATTCATTCGTGATGCATAATCCTCCTACCCTGGATTCCTTTTCAATGACGGTAACATCATGTCCGTACCGGGATAATTCCCAGGCGGCAGACAGACCACAAGGTCCACCGCCAAGCACGAGTATCTTTTTCTTCATTTTCCGCACTCCTTTACATTGCCAGGACACAGATTTACTCAGATACAACAACTCATTTTATTTGTTTCAAAATCCTGATAATCCGTGTTTATCCGTATCCCAAAAAATTCCTATACAATTAAATTAAAAATAGGTTGCGACAGAAAACAAAAAGGCGTTGTTCGATGTATCAGGCATGTCTTTTTCTTCCATATTTATCTGATAGTCCAACTTGAAGACCGTGTCTTCGGTATAGCGATAGTTCAGGCCGGGCGTGAGCCGGTTTCTTAACCAATGAACCCTTTTAAAATCGTCATCCCTGCCTGCCGTTTGTACCTGATCCCAGCGCAGAACGGATGTAAAGGTTGAATTTTCTGTAAAAATATGAGGGGCCAGGGTTCTTAACACAGACGGCATAAAGTGATACCGGGCTTCCAGATAGTATCCCCACATATCATCGGTTATACCGGCATCCTCTGCAAAGCTATTTGTTTCCATAAAGGCATAAGCCCCTTCACCGACGAGCTCAAAGGGCCCTCTTTGATAGATAAAATCCAAGGCTGGAATGGTTAACTGATTATCATTTTTTTCATCATACCGGCTTGTGTAAGCAGACCCACCGAACTCCAAACCTATAAAAGGACTAAAGGCCACACGACCCACAATACCAGGGCTTTCATTATAGTTATCGTTGACATATCCACTTTTAGAGCTCCTCAATCCATTTACCTCTCCGAAACGCACCTCACCGTCTTCATCTAAACCACGAAACACACCATTGGTAACATAAATCTCGTAATCAAGTTTGCTGAGCTCTGACGGATAAAGGGTACCAAAGAACCCCATTCCTAAATCGGTAAGGGTGGTCGGAATAATTAACTGGTTTACCAGAGGCCGGTCTGTAAAGTCTTGCAAAGGAGAATCGTGCACTAAATTAAACTTTCCCAGGGGCGTAAGGATATACCCGCCCCTCCAATTGATCCAGTCGGTCAGCAAGAAATCCATGGTTGCAAATTCCAGGATCACCTCTCCGTTTCTGCCGCCTCCTACGCCACCAAATTCAAATTCTATTTCTGCCGCAAGTTTCACCCGGTCTGAAATATCTGAGTAAATAAAGGGAATAAATCTCTTTTGCGTAAAACCCTGCGGATCGGCTTCGTTTTCGGTTGTCCTGTACTCGAAGTCCATGTAACCGCCCAGATAGGTATTTCTGCCGTATCTCCTCAGAAATGGTTTTGTATAGACACCTCCAAAGGTCGGGGCAAGATTTTTTTCAGATAATTCGGCCGACTTCTTGGCTAAATACGATTCCTCGGCAGTGTGGCGATTTTCTTCCTCTGCAACAACAGGCCCTCTGACAGATGGAGGAGCAGGAGCTTCTTCTACGGCAATTTTTACCTCCTTTTTCTGCACTTCTTCCTTTAAGGATGCAATTTCCTTCTCTTTTTGGGCGTCCCTTTCAATTTGTTGCTTGAGCAGATCCTTTATCTCTTTCAATTCTTGTTCGAGCATTTCAACTTTGCTTTTCAAAGCCTCAGTTTCGGAAGATTGTGCAAAACCATTGGCAATAAAAACAAACAGGAACAAAGTCACTACAATAAGAAGACCTAAATAACGCATAATTATATCACCCCAACAAAGGTTAACTGAGACTCATTCTCAACATTATGAAGAAAATTATATAAATTAGCAAAAATTTGTCAAGGTATTTTTGAAATAATTAAGGCAATGTTGTATTGTAGTGAAATGTTTTAAAAACATTTGCATAATATGAAACTGTCTGTTATCATTTTTGGTGTTTTAGAATATATTTTTATCACGAATTTCTTGATATTTTTGAGGTGCGGATCATATGGCTAAAAAGGCCACGGAAGGTAAAAAGAGTTGTTCCTTTTGCGGAAGAAACTACGGTGCCGTAAGCCGGTTGATTCAAGGGGATGCAGATGTTTTCATCTGCAATGAATGCGTGGAGGCTTGCCACATGCTTCTGAAAAAGGACCAAAAGCACGTCCAGGCTAAACCCATGGGGAAGATACCCACTCCGGCACAGATTAAAGGCCAGTTAGATGAATATATCATAGGCCAGGAAAAGGCAAAGAAAACCCTTGCAGTTGCAGTTTACAATCATTATAAGCGTTTGATTACCAGATCCAGTACTGATGGGGTTGAGATAGAAAAAAGTAATATATTACTGATAGGGCCTACCGGTTCCGGAAAGACCCTCCTGGCGCGTACCCTTGCCAGGATCCTTGATGTTCCCTTTACCATTGCGGATGCAACTACCCTCACTGAGGCGGGCTATGTGGGAGAAGATGTGGAAAATGTGCTCCTGGGCTTGTTAAGAAATGCAGATTTTAACCTCCAGAAGGCTCAGCAGGGAATTATTTACATTGATGAAATTGATAAGATCGCCAGAAAAAATCCTAATCCATCCATCACAAGAGATGTTTCCGGTGAAGGCGTCCAGCAAGCATTGCTGAAGATGCTGGAAGGTACGATATCCAATATACCTCCTCAGGGCGGCAGGAAACATCCCGAACAACAGTATATTCAAATGGACACGAAGGATATCCTTTTCATTTGTGGCGGTACCTTTACGGGAATAGAGGAAATTATCCGGAGAAGAATTGGAAAAACCAATATCGGGTTTGATACACAAAAGGAAAACAAGCCTGATGAATCTTTCGGTGAAATCCTGAATAAAATAGAGGTGGAAGACATTATTGATTTTGGAATGATTGTGGAGTTTGTAGGGCGACTTCCTATACTTGCTCCGTTAATGCCTCTAACGCAGGAAGACCTGATCAAGGTCATGACGGAACCAAAAAACGCGCTGGTCAAGCAATATCAAAAATTCTTTGAGATGGAAGAGACCGGGTTAGAATTCTCTCCCGACGCATTGGTAGCAATCAGCAAAAAGGCATTTGAAAGGAAAACGGGCGCAAGGGCATTAAGGTCGATTTTTGAGACTTTTATGTTAGATGCCATGTATCATTTGCCTTCCAACAAAGGTGACGCAACGTTTCTCGTTACACCCGCCGTTGTAAGCGGAGAAATGCCGTTATTGGCACAAAAATACAGGAAAACTGCGTAATACGATAAACAAGATTTGATTTCTTCAGCAGTTCTTAACAGGAAGGGGTGATTACAAACGCACCCCTTCCCATTTTTCACAAACATATCCGCACTGCCGTTTCTGAATAGAGACACCCGCAATTCACGTCCACTTCCAGCCTTCATAAAACCAGAGACGCTGCCCCCCTTTATCCGGGATCGATGTCGATGTAAGGTATTCCTTATTCCGTTACGCAACCATCATTTGCTCAGCAGCATAAGTCTCCTGAGTTCCCCAGCGGCATCCTCTTTCCTGCCTAGTTTATCATACAAGAGTGCAAGGTTTTTGTGGATAATGGGATTGAAGGGATTGATGCGGTTGGCTTGTGATAAAATTTCTAGGGCGGCGGCGTACTCGCCCTTTCGCTGGTAGAGTTCACCCAGGGAAATATAGGTGGTAGTATATTCCGGATAATATTCCAGAGCCACCTTCAGGATTTCCTCTGCCTTTGCATATTGCGTATCCATGATATAGGACATTGCTAATTTATTCTGGATTTGCGGAGAAATGTGGCCTGCCTTCCTGAATGCCTTTTCATACTCTATGATAGCCGCATTATGCAGTCCTTCGTGGCGCAGGAGGTCGCCAAGAATGGCATATTTTTTTGCATCCTTTACCTCTATTTCGGCAACACTTTCCATATCATCTACGATTGTTGATGATTCTTTGAGCTTTGTGGGAAGTATCTGAATGCCGTGAATCCTCCGGAATTTTTTCTGTTTCAAATCTTGCAACCAATTCTTTTCAAAATCAACGAATGGAATTTCTATTGCAGAAGATACCGCATCTTCTGTCGATTTCCCGTTTTTTATACCGTCCAGAATGGATACGAGCAAAGGATAACCGCCCTGGTTAAACAGGTAATCGATTACCGTAAAGACTTCAGCAAAGGCAAGGGCTGTGTCCTCTTTCTTTTTTAATTTTGCCAGGGAGGGATGCATCTGCCCGAATGTAATAAAATAATCCTTTTCTATTGCCTCGGCCATCAGACTTTCCAGAGAGACCGGAAGTGTGGGAGTTACACCTTCAAGCCAGCGCCTTTCTTCAAATTTGGCAATGCCTTCGTGAAGCCAAATAGGTACACGATTGTAAGTCTTTTTCATGATTACGTAGTGCACATACTCGTGAGTCAGGGTATCAAGCCATTGGTACCCCCTCGGTAGGAGGCGGGGACTTGTAATGATTACGCGGTTAAATAAACAGATCGCTACGGTACCGGAGGTTTCAATCTCATCTTTGGTGAGTGTAGAGATGGTACAAAAGCTTTCTGCATCGGGGAATACTTCGACAAGGACAGGTTTTGCGGGGAAATAGTTGAGGTCGTTCCCGATAGCGTCATAAGCCTTTTCAAGGGTATCTAAGGCATAATCGACCAGTATCGCATCCTTCTCTTCCACATAGCGGAACAGGAAGTGTTCGGTTTTGACCTCTTTGAACTTGCCCGTCGTTTGATAAATCTTTTCCACAAAGTCATAGAATTTTTGACCTTCTTGCACGATGTCCGGTTCTTTTAGCGCCTCTTTTAAAAAGGATAAGGATTCTTCATAATTTCCCTCGTAGAAACGTACTTCCCCTGCAAAAAAGCATACATAGGGATTTTCCGGGGCAGTTAAAAGCAGTTTGTCGGCAACGGCTGATGCCTCCTCAACTTGCCATGACTGCAAACATTCCTCTCCGTAGGTTATTTCACCGATCGCATCGAAGAATTTTTCTTCCTGGGCAATGACCTTATATACGAATGAGGTAATAACCGTTACGATAAATACCGAGGTAATAAAAATTCTTTTCATTTAATCCACCAATCTCTGATAGTAGTCTTTGTTCAGGTCTTTGTATTTTTCAGGCAATCCTTCTTTCAGTGCATCCAGGATATCCTGCCTGAATTCCTTCGGTACCTTATATGCCTCTTCAGAAGGTATTTCAACTTTTTCTGTAGAAGCGCCAAACTGGCCTTCGTCCATTCGGCCACGGAAAGGTCTTGGCATGGGCATGCCCTGGCCCATCATCCCTTTCGCGATACGTTCCTTTGCCATTTCCATGCCTTTTTTGGCTTCAGCGAGACGGTACAACGATTCCCTCTCATCAATAACAGCGCCCTGTGCATCGCGTTTTTCCAGTTTCTCCCCGGCTCCTTCCATGGATTTTGATGCCATATCAAGCTGGTTATCTGCGTTTTCATCCATAAACGGATTTTGCTGAGAAAGCTGGCCTGCCATCTCTTTGAGATCATCCGCCTCTTTTTGCAGTTCTTTCTGCTTTTTCGCATATTGTTGTAAAGCATCCTGATCTTCCTGTGTCAGACTGGCAAGCTGCTGTTCTTCAAGGGCCTGCATCATAGACTCGAGGTCCTTAATAATCTGCTGGTTTTGACGGGCGGCGTCCCCGACCTTTTCCGGCACTTCGCGGTCTTTCCTGGATACCTCCTCTTTTTTGGCGAGCCTTTTTTGCTCCAGGGTGTGTTGCATACGGCCATTCCACTGGTTTAAGTTATTTGACAATTCTTTCGCCAGGTTCAATGACTCTTTTACATCCCACCCGTTCAGCATCTCTTCCAGATGGGATAGCGTTTCTTCCGCCTGCGGCAGCTCCCGGAACATATTCAGAAAATCCCTTTGGAGGGGGTCTTTGTTGATTTCCCTGTTCAATGCGGCATTTTTCCTTGCTGTTTCCGCCACCTTATCAAATTCTTCCTGAGGCGGAATCATGCCTTCCTCATCGCCAAAAAATTCGCTAAACCGGCTTGCCATCGTCTCTCTTTCTTCCGACATACGTTTTAATTCACGATTTATCTGCAAATATTCCTGTAACAATTCGTTTTTCGCCAGGATTTCTTTCGTGTCAGTGATATCTTTTTTGATTGCCGCTAATCGTTCCCCCTGCTTTTCAAAAAATGATTTGAGGGTTTCTTTTGTTGATTCTGAGGTGCGCTTTTGAATATCTCTCTTCAGTTTGTCAGTATTTTCCGTCAATTCTCTCTCTTTATTTTCCAGTTCTGATATTTTGTCCAGTAATTGGTTCGTATCCTCAAACATGTCTGAATAGGATGAATCTGCAAGATTTTGCCCAGAGGATTGCATCTGATTCATCATTTCCTGGAGGGCAGCAAGCAGTTTCTGGGCGGCCTGCAGGGCTGCATTCAAATCCCCTTTGCTGAATGCCTCTTTCATGGCATCCAGTTCCTTCATAATATCATCCTGCTCGAGCTTTTTCAGGGCATCTGCATTTAAAAATTCATCCATATGTTCCCCTTGTGCCATCTGCATAAGTTTTTCCATCATCTGCCGGATAGTTTCCTCGATGTGCTTGAGTTCAGAGAGCACCTTTTCATTGAGTTTAGCATCTTCTCCTTCCCGTAATTTATCAAGCAGTTTTTCAATATTGTTTTGGGATTGAATCAGGTTTTTTCCCGTATCCAGAACTTCTTCGAGCTTTTGTTTCTTTATTAAGTCGTTCAGGAAGAGGATAACATTTTCCACCTCAACCACCTCTTCATCCTGGACTTTTTGTAATTCGTTCAACAAGGGAATGGAAATCGTATCCGCCGGTATGGTCAGCACAGACTGCCGAATGGCCATCCGTTTTTTATCCGTTACATCGCGGAATTTGTTTTTCAGATTTTCGAGGGAATAATACACGCTATAATTTGCCATGGTATCATCTTGCATGCCCACCAAAATATCAGTAAAAAGATTGATAATTCTTTCCACACGCTCCTGGATACCATCCTGTGTCATCACCAAATAGTCTTTCGATGCACACTTTTCATCGTCAATCCTCTTTGTGAGGTCGTCAGACAACATATGGATCGTTTCCTGCAAGAGCGCTTCTTGCAATTGAACCAATTCCCGGTGCTTTTTTTTAGAACTGTATATCTCCAGATAATACGTTTTTGAGCTACTGATCTTGGGACCGGATATCGTATCATTGTCTTTTACTTCTATGTGATATGCAATTTTATCATCGGGCCGTAAACCCAATTCGCTCAATGACCATAAGTACTCCCCGGTGTACTGAAGCTGTTTTTTGCTGAAGGTGTTCAGTATTCTGGTCTTTCTTTCGTCCTCTTGTTCAAACACAAGGAAAATTTCACCGATACCAAAATCGTCTTTCGCTGTGTATCTAAGGCCGACTGAATCCTTTTCATTCACCGTAGTATCTTTTGCCGGCGCATTGATAAAGATTTCGGGAAATTGGTCAGCCTCCAGCTGAATTGTATGGGATGTCGCATCCTGAAAAATCCTGCCCTCTGAGTCTGCGGTTTCAAAAATATACGTCCCACTTTCGAGCAACGAAAAAACGCCCTTTATCGTGTTACCGTTTTCTACAACAAACGGTATTTTCATTGAATTGTTAAAAACGATCTCTGCGGATATCAGGGTTCTATCGCTGATTGCACTTATCTGTATTTCACTACCCTTTAATGCCCTGATATCACCGCTGGTATTGTACAGGGTCTTTGGCTGTAATCCTGCGTATAAAGGATACCGATAACTTATCGTAATATCTCCGATGACAGGACCGGAGGAAGCAACCAGTTCCTTTCCACCAACAGCTTTTCCAGTCATTAAGTAGCTAAAAAGGGCTGGTATATTTTTGTGAAAGTATGCAGGTTTGGTTCCGCAAACAATACCGAAGATGAGCACGGAAGCGATCAGGATTGCAGAGCTTAATCGCAGGAATCTTTTACTCACTACCTGATGAATGTCTAACTGTCGTAGTCGATTGGCCGTATCATCTACCAGCATCGAAATCAATTGCTCTGAATACCCCACGGTTTTTTTGCCTGGTATGGCAGCAGTCAGTTGTATTGAACTGATAAGGGAGTTATTTAAGGAAGGATATTTTTGCTCAATTAATAGTGCAACTTTCTCCCTGTTCAATGAAGACAACAAAGGAACCAGCAATACCTTGAAAAAGACAATACATAGTACAATAAGACTGCCGACAGAAAAGATACCAAGGCCGAACGGAAAACGTGCAAGGCCATAAATACTTGCCGCACCCACTAGTAAGAGAAGCAGCGTTACGGATAACAAGAGCGCCATTCCTCCATATACCCGGTTTACTATGGCGCTCTTACAAACCGCCCGTAAGGACAACTTTATCATGTCCCGGCTGTTTTGCGACTTTGTATCTCTGAAATTGAGAAGGATAAGAAAATCAACTAAATCCTTCACGGTTCGAATTGATTTTCGAAAGAGTCCCTTCATGAATTTGATTCCACGTAAAGATATCGCTATAATGTAATCCCCTTTCATGACAAAATTAAGGTTATGTCTTGGGTGCCCATTTGTCAAACAAAATCTTATTTATTGAAAAACGCAAATTTAAAGCTAAAATGATTTGTAATGGTTAATCGAAAAATACCTGTTTAAGATTCGTGAGTTTTTAAAAGCGGTGAGGGACAAAACCTGGCATTATGCGCAAATTGTATCAAATGATGTTTACCATTTATTCATGGGTATTATTTGTCTCACTCTGGATGCTTTCTACGTTAACCGCTGTAATTTTAAGTATGGACACGAAAGAGAAAGAAAATGTGTTCAATGCGATAGAGAGGTTTTTTAGCCGAATTGCATTTAAACTTCTTGGTATGAAGGTAGAAATTCAAGGTTTAGAGAATATACCCAGAAATGAGCCGGTTATTTTCATCTCAAACCACCAGAGCATGATGGACATTAAACTCTCTCTCGCCTTTATCCCCGTAAACTTTAGCTTTATCTCAAAGGATACGGTCTTCTATGTCCCTGTTCTGGGGGCATATATGACTGCATCGGGACATATCCCCATCCAAAGGACGGAAGACAGAAAGGCATATGCTACCCTTTTAACGGCTGTTAATAAACTAACGGAAAAAAAGTCGCTTGTGGTATTTCCCGAAGGAACAAGAAGTGAAGATGGTAAACTGGGTATCTTCAAAAGGGGTATTTCACTGATTGTTTTGAAATCAGGAAGAAGGGTCGTGCCAATGGCCATTTGCGGCAGTAATCAATTCATGCCAAAACGCGGGTGGTTATCCCACCCGGAAAAGAGATCTGTGAGAATATCCTTCGGCAAACCTCTTTCTTTTGACAGCTCAAGGACAGATCGGGAATACACGATTTATGTAATAAACAAATTACAGCAAGAGGTGTCGGAGTTGATGGGTTATAAACAATAAAAAAGAGTTGTTTTTTTCAATTTGATGTATAATAATGTATAAAATCGAAGCAGAAGTGTGAATAAAATTACCCAAAGGAAACAAGAAATTAGCGGACATGTCTTCTAAAAAAAAGATAATGAAAATATTAGAAGATTTATCTCTGCCCGAACTTCATGAGGCCAGGACATGTATTGACCACTTGATTACAAAACGGGAGGAAGTTGCCACAAAACCGCAAAAAGAAACAAACAAGACAGAAGAAAAATTACCAGGCCTGCTGAGGAAAGAACGATCATACGATATCTTTCCCTGTAAGGTTAAAAAGATACATGAATTGAGAAAACCAGCCTTTTTAGGGATGGTTGTTGACATTTCTCAGGGTGGATTGCGGTTAAAAACAAAGAAAAAAATAGCCGTAGGTAATATTCTGGTCATTTTTCCTGAGAAAAAAGAAGAGACAGGTATTCTGACGTTTTCACCTGATTATGATCATATTGGGAACAAGATTTTTGTGGAAGTAATTCGTGCAAAAGAATTAATGGGAATATATGAAGCAGGTTGCAAGTTTTTGCCTCGCGATAGCCTGCTCTTCAATATCATTGTATAATTTTAACAAAACATGCTCCGATTTTTACTATAATGCTCTGAGAAACCTGGAATTTCCCTGGGCTAAGGTTTTTTATTATTGACTTTGATATTGATTCAATATACATTTATACAAGGACTTAAGAATATATCGATAGATTTATAACGTCTCATCGTTAAAGAGGTACTATAATGAAAAAAACGCTGATAGGTATTTGTCTCATTCTAAGTATGTTTGGCTGTGCCTCTTCAAATAAAAGATATAATAGCGAGGCCGATCAATATCAATTAGCAATGCAGTATAATAATCTCGGCGCAAAATACGTAAACAAAGATATGACCGATGAGGCGATTGTGCAATTTAAGAGGGCGCTCTTAATGAAACCTGATTTTGCAGAAGCGCATAACAACCTTGGCGTTGCTTATTGCAAGCAAAAGATGTTTGATGATGCAATAGCCGAATTTAAACTGGCAATTAAGATTAATCCGGATTATTCAAAGGCGCATGATAACCTGGGGTTCGCATACAGAAACAAAAACTTGTTTAATGAGGCAATTGCAGAACATAATCTGGCGCTGAAAATAAACCCTCAGGATTCAGAAGCAAAGAAGAATTTAGACTTAGCCAAAGAAGAAAAAAAGGTATATGAAAAAACCAGGGCATATCAAACAGCAAACAAGGAAATAGCCCCCGGAAGCATCACCGGATACAATCAGTATTCAAGAGGATTTTTTGACGAAGCTATCATGTCATTTAAAAAGGTCTTGGATGAAGACCCCACTGATTTGATGGCATCTTGCTATCTGGGTCATACTTATGCTATGAAGGGGATGCTGGACGATGCCATTCGTTTGTATAAAGAAATTCTTACCAGAGATGCCTCGAACGTTCTCATACGATTGAGTCTTGGCGAGGCATACCTTGGAAAAGGACTTTGTGATGAGGCAATTCTGGAATATGAAACCATACTAAAGACCAATCCCAATAACACCCGAGCCCTGTATAAACTTGGTGAGGCTTATACGGAGAAAGGGTTATTGGACAAGGCTGCTGCCGTTTATAATAAGGCAATTGTATCTAATCCAAATTTCTTAGAAGTATATGATAAGCTGGGGGCAGTTTATCTTCAGGAAGGTTTATATGACGAAGCAATTTCTTCATGGAAAAAATTATTGGAATTAAATCCTGCTTCGGCAAAAGCCCACTTTAATCTGGGAATGGCTTATGCGGGAAAAAACATGGTAGAAGATGCTATGGTCGAATATAAGAAGACGATAAATGCCAATCCCGAGAATGCAAACGCCCGTTATAATTTAGCATACGCTTATGAGGAAAAGGGGATGATAGACGAAGCGGTTGCAGAATATAAAAAGGCGCTGGATATACATTCAAGTGAACCGGGGAAAAATAACGGAAAAACCGCGAATACACAAGAAGAATCTGAGAAGGTGATTGTTACATTTGATAAACATGACCCATGATATTTGAAAGACAACAACTATGAAGCAAAAACTAAAGACGATCATAATACTAGCAATGGCAGCGCTTATCTCATTGATTGCTATCTACGCCTTTAAGCGTGTTTCCACTACAATTGAACAGGTACGCGGGGCTGAATTATTGTGGAAATGTTTCGCGATATGGATCAAGAGCATCATATTAACGCAAACGGTTTTGGTCCTGGGCGGATTATTTTTGTTTATGCTGAGAAAACCTAAAGGTACCGTATAATTAATGACACGCTTTCTTGTATTTTTGATAGCTGCCTATGTCATTTATTATCTCTTTAAAAATAGTTTAAAAAGCAAGGCGCCAGGGAACACGACCCAACATCCTCCGGATAAAAAAACAGATGTAGCTGCTACACGCCTGAAAGAAATTGCCTACGTTTTTTATTCAGCGGCAAAAGATGGCAATACCTGTGATGTGTGTATGTCTTTAGATGGGATGCATATCCTCCCTGATCACAAAATGCTCCACCGTATAAAACCCCCCCATTCAGACTGCAAAAGTACTCAAGGATGTCGCTGCACCCTTGTATATGTAACACGGGACGAAGAAGGTAGCAGGGAAATAGAATCTCTTTTAAAAAGGTGTGGCGGCATGTGCGACAGGAACACCCTTGATAAAGAACGTATGGGCAGATAACATGGCAAAAGCAATTGTAATTTTTGTGACAGCAAGTTCAACTGATGAAGCAAGAAAAATAGGTCAAACTTTGGTAGAAGAGGGCCGAGTCGCTTGTTGTAACATTGTCCAGCCTGTCGAATCTATTTTCAAATGGGAAGGTAAATTACAGGTTGAACGCGAAGTGTTAATGATATGTAAAACGAGAGAAGACCTGTTTGATACGGTGGAAAAACGCATCAAACAACTACACAGTTACCAGGTACCGGAGATTATTGCCGTACCAATCACCCAAGGTTCGAAGGGTTACCTGGATTGGGTAACAAAGGAGACCGAAACCCTTCAGTAATTACATCGAATATTTATCCTTTTTTTTGTATGAATATGCAGCCCGCACTTATCTGAAAAAGGGATTGGTATATTTTTCAACACCTACGGTGGTCATGGGTCCGTGGGCTGGAAAGATCAGGGTCTCGTCCGGCAAGGAAAAGATACGCTTGCTGATATGCTCGATTTGACGCCGGGCGTCTTTTAGCGAACCTGTCCCGCCAACCGTCCCGCAAAAAAGTGCATCACCGGTAAAAACACAACCTGGCACGTAGTACGAGATGCCATACGGCGTATGTCCCGGTATAGACAAGGCATGAAATCGTAAATATCCGACCTCGATGGTCTCACCACCCCGTAACAAATGGTTAACGGCATTGACTTCTCCCTCTCCGGCATAGCTCTGTACCTGATAGCGGTTGTTGAATTTAGCCAGACCTTCGGTATGGTCCCAATGGCCATGTGTAATAAAGAGATACCGCAGCACGATTTGCCGTTCTTTTACAAAGTCCTCAATCTCAGCACTAAAACCCCCCGGATCGATAAATACCCCGATCCGGGTGCCGGGATCGGCCACCAAATAACCGTTAATTGGATAGCTTCCTACCGTAAAGCGTCTCAATATCAGATCATTCATCATGATACGATAACCAGCGTACGATGCGTGTGTGACATGAATTTGGTGAAATGTTCGGGCTAATCATATCGAATCTCTTTCAGGTTTGCAGCCTGTTGCATATCGGTATCAATCCACTGCGTATCGATAAATCTGGCCTTATGGAATACCGATTCGTTGAGCGTGCATTTCTCAAAAGAGCAACGAATAAAGGTTGCCTCCCGAAAAATGACCTTTTGCAAACGGCATCCCACGAACCTTGTTTCAAGAAAGACCGAAGAGGGAAAGCGGACAAAAAAATAATCTTCCTGTTCAAACCAGCAGTTTTTCCACCAGGTGCCGCTAAAGGAGACCTCGCTAAGCCGGGAACCCTGGAGTTTGCAATCGGAAAAAAAGGATAAACCAAATGAACTGAGTTCTCCCATCGTTGCCTCAAATGTGCATCCGGAGAAATGGCTCCCGGTAAGAAAAGAATTCCTGACTTCTAAACCTGACCATGCGCAGTCCTGATAATTCCCCTGATCACACAAGACATGGTCAATGGAAAAATTCTGAAAGCGGGTACCCTGCGCCCGGAGATAGCGGCAACGCCCATCCTGCATCTTAAAGGATTGAACCGTACTACCAATCAGACGTCTGTTCGAGAAATCCCCCTGCATCAGGTTTGTCCCTGAAATGGTTTCCTGAATAAATATCGTTCTATCCTGATTTAGGCTCGCTTCCATTATGACACACGATCACATTTTTATTTAAGATGTTTTCTGCCTTTTAAATATTTTTGATAACGCTCTTCACCAACACATTCACTTCCCACGGGACATTTTTCAATACAGCTTTCCGGCACTTCTCTCTGCACCGTTTCCCCGCAACTCTCACAGGCAAACTCATGCTCGAAGCCAGCCACCGATGCCGTACCCTTCTTATGACAATGCGGACATGTTACATCGATAATCTCTACCCTTTTTATCTTCTCAGCACCGGGGCATTGAAAGAAGCCGGGCTTTTTAAATTTCTCTGCAGAAGGCGGAGAAAACTCCTTTATTTTTGAAATGGTTTGGGTAGCCAAAATACGAAGAGGCATGCGCTGTTCTCTTCTCAAAAATTCCTGAAGCGCCTTCATGACTTCCCCATTCCCCTTTCCAATCCTGCCAATCTCTTCAAGGGTCTCCCTCACCTTCCCGGCATTCTCATGATACAATTCCTGCAAAAGCGTCTGAATACCGGTGCTGTCGGGGGTAAGGTCTTTCATGATGCTATGACAAAATATCCTTATTTATGAAACGGTTCGTAACTTACACACTCTGTACACCTCAGAAAATGCCAATATTTCAACGCATGCAACGCTATCGGGCGATTACCCGGACGATTCTCAGTGGGGTTGAAAACATGGATTGCATTCCTATTGGTGATTGGAAAATACGGTATTTTCTGCAACAGGTCAAGAGAAATTTTTGGGAGATGTACATCCAATTTATTGCAAATGGGCTGGATATATTTTCCCTATCTTGTATTTTCAGACATTCCGGGTAAAATTATCATGGCATTTTTAGAAAACGGTTAGAGACAATTACATTACATTGCTGTTACACCTGACTCTGAGGAATTTTAAATTGGTGGGGGAGGATATTCATGGCATTGATAAGCTTGCAGAACGTAACTACGGGCTTTGGAAGGCCATTGCTGATCGAACACGCAAATTTGCAGATAGAACGGGGTGAAAGGGTGTGCCTCCTTGGCCGCAATGGCACCGGCAAGTCTACTTTGCTCAAGCTGATCAATGGAGACCTGATACCCGATTCAGGTGAGATTGTCCGGCAAAAAGGGCTGCATACCGCCTATCTTTCCCAGGAGATTCCAGGGGAATTGCATGGCACCGTGTTCGATATCGTATCAGATGGGCTTGGGTCATCAGATGGTTGTCAATCCACACGAGATATCGATCAGGAATGGAAAAGGCGGCATCAGGTCGAAAAGATAATTTCGCAGATGGAATTAGATGCGGATGCCGAATTCAATACACTTTCCTCCGGACTCAAACGCCGGGTATTACTTGCCAGAGGGCTGGTGTGTGATCCCGATATCCTGTTACTCGACGAGCCAACCAATCATTTAGATGCCGATTCGATCAGTTGGTTAGAAGAATTTCTCCTGCGTTATGGGGGCACGATACTCTTTGTCACCCACGACCGTACGTTTCTGAAAAGACTGGCAACCAGCATTCTTGAGATTGACCGGGGAAGGCTTTCGAGCTGGGCGTGTGATTATGAAACCTTTCTCGTGCGCAAGCAGGCCGTCCTTGAGGCAGAAGAGAGTCAGCAGGCTGTTTTTGACAAGAAACTGGCACAGGAAGAGATATGGATCCGCCAGGGCATCAAGGCCAGGCGTACCAGGAATGAAGGGCGTGTGCGGGCGCTGGAAGATATGCGTAAGGCCCGGCGGGAACGGCGTCAGGTCATGGGCACGGTGCGCATACAGATCCAGGAAGCTGAACGTTCCGGTGCACTCGTGATAAAGGCTGAGAACGTCACCTATAGCTATGATACTAAACCGGTTGTCAGCGGTTTTTCCGCAGCGATTATGAGGGGCGATAAGATCGGGATTATCGGTCCTAATGGCGCGGGCAAGACCACGCTGCTGCGGCTTCTGCTGGGAGCGTTGTCTCCCCAACAGGGCAGCATACGTCATGGCACCCGTCTCAATATTACGTATTTCGACCAGCTTCGCGCTCAATTGAAAGAGGACAAATCGGTTTTTGACAACGTAGGGGATGGGAACGACGTCATTGTCTTCAACGGCAAACCACGGCATATTATCAGCTATTTGCAGGATTTTCTGTTTTCCCCCGATCGGGTGCGGGTTCCGGTGAATGCCCTTTCCGGCGGAGAACGCAACCGGCTCCTCCTGGCACGGCTATTTGCAAGACCGTCCAATGTCCTTGTAATGGATGAACCCACGAACGATCTGGACTTAGAGACGCTGGAGCTTTTGGAAGAACTGCTTTTAGATTATCAGGGCACACTCCTCCTTGTTAGCCATGATCGAACCTTTCTTAATAATGTGGTAACCAGCATCTTTGTGTTTGAAGGGGAAGGGAAGGTGAGCGAGTATATCGGCGGGTATGACGACTGGCAACGACAGAGTGAAGAAAAAAGAAAGACGTCACGGAGAAAACTCAGGCGAAGACAGAACCGGTACGCAGGCAGCGTGAGCGGCCCCGCAGGCTTACCTTTAAGGAACAGCGAGAACTGGAAGCCCTACCACAAGGTATTGAAGCCCTGGAAGCAGAACAACGGCAACTGTATCAAACCATGAGTGACCCCCTGTTCTTTCAAAAGGGAAGAGACGAGATCGCCAATATCAGGGCCAGGGCATCATCCCTGGAACACGAACTGGCAGAAGCCTATCACCGATGGGAGACTTTGGAGAAATTACACACTACCACAAGTATTTGATAGTGCAACGGACGTTCACTCCGGATTTTCGAAGCCTTCTTTACCCTCAGGTATCTCATCCACAACCTGCAGATACTTTTGCAGCATAGCGTTCATCTATCGTTACGCAACCGTTGTTGTTCCGTTTTGATGTGTTGTAAAAGGAGTTGTGATAATATGATATTATGCATACCGTTCGCCCGGATAAATTGCAAGAGCTCTTGCCGGTTATGAAAATCAACCGGCGAATATGTCTTTTTCTGCAACGATTTCACCTCACTTTTCTCCCCTGCATCATGCAACTTCGGTATGTCGCGGGCCAGGATGTGAGAAGTTGCCTTCATCAACCGCGAGACAAAAAAAGAGTCCGGGTAATAAATCGCATGCTGATTTGCCAGAGTAATATCCATCTCCTTTTCCTCGCATTGCTTGCACTCATCATGAAGTATTTTTTTCCAGATATCATAAATCTTTCCATAACTGTCGCTGGAGTCGTGACATTCTATACAACACTCTCGCACAGGCTTAAATGATGCCCCGTCTGGCGCCAGTTCATGGCATCCTGTACAGGAAACATCTCTGGCCATAAGATCCGGCACTTTTGTATTAAATCTCTCGATATTCCCTTCCATATATTCCTTTATTCCCTCATGGCAGTGCCAGCAATCTTCGGCAGCCTTATCCCTATGATGGCAGGTCAGACAATCCTTGTTTTGCACAATGAGTTTGCCATGTGTTTTTGACCCAACAGCATCGTTTGTATGACAGAGACCACATTCAAACCCCTTACCGGGAGAATGGATTTTATGGCGGAAGACCCTTTTCTGATAAGGATTTTCATAAGCAAGATAATTCACATGACATCTGTCAATACAAGAATGAGTAACACCCTGGTAGTCAGATTGCTTTAGCTCATTCCAATGGTTTTCCCCCGTGCATTTTTTTACTCCGTTTTCATTCCGGGTAATTTGCACAGCGTCTGATGATGACCATAGAGGCATTTTTTGCGTTTTGTAGTTACTGCTATCGCCCATTGCAAGGCGCTGCGCCAAAGCGAACAGGAGGCATACGGAAGAGATAAGCCGTAAAAACATATCAATTCAATCTCCAGGAATGTTTGTTCTTAAGTCTTTGGTTTATTTCGTATTATTTGCCTTAATTGCCCGATGCTATGATTCAGGAGGTTTTTTACGTATTTAATATTATGGCTACCAAAGCTCCCGTCCTTTGTGACAAATTCATAATTGAACGCCGCCTCCCGGATGATGGATAAGGTATCGGGCGTTTGTTGGTTTTCTGCCGCTTTTATTAAAGACTTCAGCCGCTTCATCATGGACGACACAAAAAGTTTCTGCTCGAACAGTATTTTGTCAAACCCGCGCTCATGACAGGCAATACATACCTCTGGATTTACCTTTGCGTAAAATTCATCTTTGTGGCATGCAGAGCAATTCAATGTTGCAAGATACATAGGATCTGGCAACCCTTTTATGCCCTTGCCACCGGCCCCCATCATAATCAAATTCTGAATCTCATATCCTGATTCTGTAGGTCGCAAACTATGGCTGTTTTTAAAATCATCATCATTTTCCTTCACCCAACCATGCTTAATAGAGGTATGGCATGGAGTACATGGCGTCTTGTTCTTCACGATATGATAGTAATGCATTCGCGCCGCATCTTTTGCGTGATCGGTTTTTTCTGAATGACATTGACTGCAGCTTGCCTCATCCACCCTTCCCGTTCCCCGAACGATGGTAAAGTGGCAGTCAGAACAACGCACCTTTTTTTCTCTTTCATATTTGAGATGCGTAAACGTCTTTCCGTATATGTCCCTGGTTATTTCAATGTTATTATGACACACCGTGCAATCCGAAACGGGTTTCTCCTCATAAGTGTAAAGAGGTTTCTGGGTATAAATGAAATGGCAGGTATTGCATGTCCTCGTATCCGTCTGAAAATGCTTTTCTCCGCCAAGATTTGCATGGCAGGAAGTGCATCTCATACTCAGATTTTCACGAAAGTTGACCGTATGCGTTCTATGCTGAAATGGCGTGATCTTTTTGTATCGGACCTCAGCAGAGGTTAACGTATTCAATGGATGGCATGACCCTTGTGTGCAATACCGGTTTTTTATTTTTACGTCCATAGTAGCAAAAGCATTCACCGTATTCATGAGATCTGTGGTAACCGCGCCGGAGTTTTCATGACTATGGCAATCCTGACATGCAATATCTTCCGATGGCAATTTTTTACACGCGTTCGTAAAGACAACATCCCCATGGCAGCTGGTACAAAACCTTGATTGTTTTGGCGATGATACCGTAGCAAGCATGACAACAACGACAACTCCTATGGCAACCAGGGAGAAAATTCCCAGTTTGATGGTAAGTCTTTTATTTAATCTTTTTACTTCAAGAAACATGGTCGTTGTGTTTTACGGGAAACACGGATAAACGAAGTTTGTCTGTGCCACCTCAAAACCCGCTGAAATAACTCAAAAATTTCTGTACAAGGAAATGCTGTTTCCTGCTCGTGAAAAGGTCATGGGATAAAAAGTATTGACCAGCTATTCCACAGTGCAACGCCGTAATCCGTCTCCTCAGGATGGCAACCGTAGCAGGAATTCGTGATAACCGTGCCGAGGCTGTTTGTTTTGCCTTCTGCCGTATTATTGTCGGCCATAGCCCTGCTCGTAGATGGCTTTATAATGTCAAAGATATGAGAGGAGATGTCATTGTCCACGCCGGACTTGGCTGTTTTGGGCATATGACAACCCGTACAACGGCTTCCCCCCGCATCGCTCCGGCTGAAGTAATGCTTTGCATGCAGGTTCCGTTCCTTCCCGTGTTTTTTTTCCGTGGCTGCGTAGCTGCTATGGCATGCAATGCAAAGTTTATTGTTTTCGCTTTTTTCAAGGAGTTGTGCAGTCCCTTTTTTACCGCTACCGTGAGACTCGTGGCAGACAATGCATCTCATCCCGGAAAGGGAAAAATGAGTGTCTTTTAGAAAATCATCCGATTGCTGATGATGTTGCTTCGAATGATTGTTCCGTGAAGCATTTGCGCCCAGCTTTGCGCTATCATTGTCACCCCAGTAGCCGGCAGTTGTCTTGCCTGTGGAATCAGTTATCTCGATGTAGTCTCCCAGCGCCTTGCCGGGCACAAAGGGAACGGTCCTGTTGCCGTCAATAATACACGGATATTCTGTCTCAAACGCGGAACCGTTTTCACCCGTTTTGTTTTTTACCCGTGAATGGCATTGGCCGCACACTTCGTTGGCCCTGTCTGCAGCCAGGTATCTTGGATTGATGATGTACGCCTTTGGATTGCCCTGGAGCTTTTGTGGCACATGATCTCCCCCCGGTCCGTGACAGCTTTCGCAGGACACATTAAATTCCTGGGAACCGGAGATAAACCTTCCGTCATTTGTTTGTGTAATATTTAGTCCCGTTACATGGCACCCCTCGCAGTATTGTTCTGAGGAATGGTGTGAACCAGGTTCATTCACGTCGGTAGTTATCAGAGACTGGTCGCTGTTATACCAGTCCTGCGGGCGATACGAGACCCATGCACCATGGGGATTATTTTCATCGACATTCCGGAAGTTGTATTGAATAGGAAGGATATAATGACTTCCGGCGATTTTCACGTGGTATCTCTGCTTTCCTGCCACCGCCGAACCTCCATGGGTGCGGACTACCGTATACGTTGCCGAAACGGACTCATCGTTCAAATCATAAAGGGTAACCTTATAGACATTATCCTGTATGAACGGTTTAAATTTAACCTTGCCATCGCTTGTGGAGACAATTTCTCCATTGAATGGGGCAACAACGGTGTCTGACGTAATGTTGGTGCGTATATAATTAGCGTGTGCCGTTTGCTTCCATTCCTTATATTCACCATGGCACCCCAGGCACACCTCGCTCCCCACGTACAATGCGCCGGAAGGAATTGACGAAGAAAGTTTCAACCTGATACGATGGGACTTTCTTGTTGAGTTAATTGCTATAACCTCGTCATTGGGCAAATAAGACTCATCCGAAGACGGGGTAGCCCTGACAACATAGGTGCCGAGACTTATGTTTGTTATTCTGAATTTGCCTTTTTTGTCGGTGGTGGTTACCTCTTCAAATGCGTACCCATAGGGTGTTCCTCTGGTAAGGGCCTGAATGCTAATCGTTATATCTGCAAGGGGTTTCCCGGAGGTGTCGCGCACTTTTCCTACGATTTCTCCCTTCTCTGAGGAAGACTGTGCCTGCACTTGCGTTTCCCTTAATTCAGTCGCAGAAGCCCGTGACCCTTGTGCATCCGAAATGAATGCCATAAATGGACAACAGCAAAGTATTACAAAGGGAAAGATTGCACAAAAAATGTTGACTGTTCTTACATATTTCGGGGTAACCATAGAAATCTCCTGAGATTGTTGTAAAATTTTCCTGATTTTTAGACATACCCTAACGCAGCAACACCGCAACCAAATTACCCCTATCGGGGGCGGAGAAGGGGGGGAAATCTACGAAAGGAAAAAGGATTTTACGCGGTAACGCTTACTGTCTGCCCCCGCTCATTTTTCATTCATTGGCCGGAATCCTTTTCAACGACAGCTTGTTTTTCGGGTTGTATCTGAGTGCGTTTTCAAGAAATGGCCATGAAACAAGAAACAATGCGCAGAAAACCATAAGAAAAATCAGCAAAATGTCATTTTGCAAATACTTATGCAACTCATAAAAAGGTAATCCAAACCAGGGAACATAATCCGGTTTCTCGATGAGGGAAAACGGCAACGGCAGGAAAACTACGGCAATACATTCAACAACGAGTAAAAAGCAGGACACGATGATATACCGGAACATTTCATTCGGGAAAAACGGCTCAAGCATCTCCGGAGTCCTTCCTTGCGTATAATCTTTCACGTAAACCTCCTTATCGGTAAAATCGTATTGTCAAAAAAAATGATACGTACAATTATTACAATGATTCGTAAATTCCTGTTTTTCTAATCATAAAAAAGTGCATACCCATAAACAAACCCATGATGGCCGGAATGACTGCCACATGGACAGCATACAGAAAAGACAAGCGGATGGTAAAAAGTTCACTCATATTGCCGACAGACAGTAAATTTCCCGTAAAATACATGAGCAGGGTGAGGATAAACAGGCACGATCCTGATACCCAGTGTAACTCCCGCGGATGACGGTAAATACCTTTAAAGAAAATACGTACCATATGACTAATTACCATGGCGATCATAATATGGGGACCTACAGCGTGAATGCGCTGGACAAACCATCCGAAGGGAACATGGTGTGTTATATTCTGAATGCTGGCCATTGCTTCTTTTGTGCCAGGAATAAAATAGAACATAAGAAATATACCCGTAATTGTCTGTACGAGAAACGCAACCAGTGATATCCCGCCCATGCATCCAAACCAGCTCATCCCTTTAGGAATCAGCTTCTGTGTGATATTTTTTTCGACAATCTCTTTTAAGAAACTGCTTCCTTCGCTCATAGATTTGTTGAATTCATTTTTTGTATCATCCATATTTGCTCTCCGCTTTATTCCAGAGTTTTGTCCGGTTCCTCTCCCGATCTGACAGCGAATTTCAAAAAGCTAAAATGTTGCCTTGCTTGAAAATGCTCCTGAAAAACAAAAAAAGCCCGGCAAAAGAGAACTCCGTTTTTCCCTGGAATCGTCCCCTTTGTCTAACAGTTGTACATATGAGCCGGTCTGCTGTTAAACAAAACTATAATGATACTGAGACTCAAAATCAATTCAGTATATATTTATCAAAATAAAATTTAATGTCAATGAAAATGTTATAAATTCTTTATTTATGAAGGAGAAAACAATGAAGAAACTTTCCCGTCTGTTTCCTGGAAAACATCTGGCTATACACGATTATAGCAATGCTCCAACATCTGCTCTTATATTGTGGAGTCAACCTACCGCTGCTTTCTTGCAGACAGGTTCCGTGTGGCAGGTGAGATAAGTCCCCGCTGAAGAAATTCAAACTTACCGTGAAGTCGCGAAGTTGCAGGATACCATAACTTTTTGATATTGCAAAATACCGGCTCACCGGTATAATCTATGATCATTTGCTATTGAAAATATTTAGTGTTTTGTGGTAAAAATAAGTTACCTAAGGTTTACTTTAAAGTAAAGGAATTTAGAGCTGGTTATTTCCCCTTTAGAAAGAGGGGATGAAGGGGTGTGTAAATCTGCCATAACTCACCCCCCAGCCCCTCTTGATAGAGGGGAGCCTAAAAGTTGCCGCCAAAGGCAGCCTAACTAATATTATCATTTTTTTGGAGTCTAACCTATGATCTGGAAAAACTGCACGTCATATACATACGGGTGAGTGCACTTACTGAAGTGGCGGCGCCATTTCCAAGTTAAGTGGACAGGGTATAGACTCTTAAAGGATTACCTGTAGTACATTCCCGAAAAATGCAAGGGGCATTCCTCCCTTGCTCTGTACTTATATCATCCAGCAAGAATTCTTATCCTCTACCCATTTCAGCTTCGTCTTACCAGGAAAAGATACCGTCACTTCGTCCAATAGTTAATTGGATAATCTGTTTATTTACGGTTTTTTAATGGAGGATGCAATCATGGTATCTTTATTAATAGATGGGAAAAAAGTGGAGGCTGAATCAACTCAAACGATTTTGCAGGCAGCACAAAAAGTGGGGATTCACATCCCTACCTTGTGTCACGACCCGCGCCTGGCCCCTTCCGGAGCCTGCCGGATGTGTGTAGTAGAGGTAGAAGGCGCTCAGTCCCTGGTGGCCTCCTGTGCAACCCCTGTCTCAGAAGGCATGAAGGTCTCTACCCGGAGTGAATCTGTAACACGGGCACGAAAACTCAACCTGGAACTTATCTGGTCTAACCATCCCAATGATTGTCTTACATGCGACAAGACAGGGGAATGCCAGCTTCAAAAATTTATGTACGAATATGATGTAAAAGCCTCACGGTTTGGAGAACAGAATCCACCTTCAACGCCAGATGATTCAAATCCCGGCATCTATAGGGATATGAACAAATGCATCCTCTGCGGAAAATGCGTCAGGATCTGTGATGAGGTTCAAAACCAGCATATCTGGGCATTTTCAAACCGGGGGATGCAAACCTTAATCGCAACAGCCTTCGAAAAACCCTTAAAAGATTCAGGTTGTGTATTTTGCGGACACTGCGTTTCTGTATGTCCGGTAGGCGCCCTCATGGATAAACCCGCTGCAAAAAAGGGCCGCCCCTGGGAAACCAGGAAGGTGCGCACGGTTTGCAGTTACTGCGGGGTAGGGTGCAGCCTTGTGCTTCATGTGAAGGAGGGTGAAATTCTTAAGGTAACGTCCGATACCCATGATGCCCCAAATTATGGCAGTTTGTGTGTCAAGGGACGATATGGATTCGAGTTTTATAAAAGCCCGGACCGTTTAAAGTCCCCGCTGATTCGTGATCGTATTGATCAGCCCTTTCGGAAGGCAAGCTGGGATGAGACAATCAGCCTGGTAGCCAGAAAACTGATGGAGATCAAGCAGAAATATGGTCCTGACTCATTTGGGTGTCTCAGTTCTTCAAGGGGTACAAACGAAGAAAACTATCTGGCTCAAAAATTCACTCGTGCCGTAATGGGAACCAATAATATGGATAACTGTGCACGTGTATGCCACGCCCCTTCAGTAACGGGACTCAGAGCTGCCCTGGGAAGTGGTGCAGCCACGAATTCCCTGGCTGATATTGAGGGAGCGGAAGTCCTTATCGTCAGCGGTTCCAACACCACCGAGGCCCATCCGGTAGCTGCCTTAAAAATTAAAAAAGCGGTACGGCAAAATGGGGCAAAACTCATCGTAATCGACCCGCGCGAGATAGAACTCGTCCAGTACGCAACCGTGTGGTTACGTTTAAAACCGGGCACCAACGTAGCCCTTATCAATGGCCTGCTGCATGTCATTTTAAAAGAAGGTCTGGAAAACAGGGAATTTATCCGGCAACGGACAGAAAACATAGACATGTTACGGCAGGTAGTAGCCCAGTACACACCTGAAAAGACAGAGGAGATTACCGGGGTACCACAAGAGGAAATCATCAAGGCTGCCAGAATTTACGCCGGTACGCGGAAGGGTATGATTGTCTACGGATTGGGAATGACCGAACATAAGGCCGGCTCTCATGGCGTCATGTCCCTGGCAAATCTGGCTTTGATTACGGGCAACGTGGGCCGGCCAAATACCGGGATCAATCCGCTTCGCGGACAGAATAACGTCCAGGGTTCATGTGACATGGGGGCATTACCAGACGTCTACACCTGTTATCAAAAGGTCGATGATCCAATCGCCAATAAAAAATTCTCTGAAGCATGGGGTTGCCAGCTTCCCGCAAAACCTGGCCTAAAGGAACCACAAATGTACCGGGAAGCCCTGGCAGGAAAACTAAAAGCGATGTATATCATTGGGTATGACCCGGCTGCAACGCAGGCCAATATCCATCATGTGCGGTCAGCCATGAAAAAACTTGATCTTCTTGTAGTACAGGAGCTTTTTATGACGGAGACGGCAAAACTTGCCCATGTAGTACTCCCCGCCGGCTGTTTCTTTGAGAAGGACGGTACCTTTACCAACGCAGAAAGAAGGGTCAGACGGCTCAATCAGGCCATTCCTTTGCCTAAGGGAACAAAACACGATTGGGAGATTATATGCCTGATTGCCAGTGCTATGGGATATCCCATGCATTATAATCATCCAAATGAAATTATGGATGAACTTGCCAGCCTTACCCCGGAGTTTGCAGGGATCGATTTTAAGCGACTTGAGGGAGATGGCCTGGTATGGCCTGTATGGGATAAGAAACATCCCGGCACGCCCATTTTACACAAAGATACATTCACGAGGGGAAAAGGGAGATTAAATGATCTTCTCTATACCCCTTCTGAGGAATTGCCCGATAGTGACTATCCTTTATATTTAACCACAGGCCGCCGTCTTTACCATTATAACAACGGATCCATGTCATTACGAAACCCGGAAATTTATGCGATCAGTTCAGAGGAATTCGCAGAAATCCATCCCGGTGAGGCTGAAATATTGGGTATAAAAACAGGGGATACCGTGAGGGTGAAATCAAGGCGCGGTTCATTGGAAGTGAAGGCACATGTCACGACAAAATCCAGACCCGGAAGTATATTCCTGTCCTTCCACTTCCCGGAAACCCCAACGAATATCCTGACTGGTCCCGGAGAAGACTTATTGGCGCTCACCCCGGAGTATAAGGTGTGTGCCATAAAAGTGGAAAAGATTTAGCCTAAAATAGGGGCTAAGCGTTTGCTCAAAATGCTTAGCCCTTTATACAGATTGACAGAGGTACAATCTCATTTTTATCGAAATCTTTTAAAAGACTCATTTGTTATAAAAAATGAGGAATTTCTTGTTGTCTTTTTGCCAAAAAAAGGTATCTTGTAGAGTCTTATATCCACAGTATATTTCCGTATACATTACTACGTGGATAATGTTTAAATGGCTAATAAAGCAACATGTTGACACCAAAAGTTTTAATACTCAGAACTGCTGGAACAAATTGCGATTATGAAACCCGATACGCCTTTGAAAAGGCAGGGGCAAAGGTGGATGTTGTTCATATCAATATCCTCCTTGCCAGCAAAAAACTTCTGAAAGATTATCAAATTTTAACCCTGCCGGGCGGGTTTACCTATGGCGATGATGTGTCAGCGGGTAAAATACTGGCAAATCAGATCAAGTATAATTTGGAAGAAGATATTACGACCTTCATCAATGAAAAAAAACTCATCCTGGGTATCTGTAATGGATTTCAGACACTGACAAAGGCAGGGTTGCTGCCATCGGTTAATAAGAACCACCAGGAGGCCACCTTGACCTTTAATGACTCGAATAAATTCGAAGATCGGTGGGTATATTTAAAAGTCTGCTCGAACAAATCAGTTTTTATTAAGGATACCGATATTCCGACACTATATCTGCCCATAGCACACGGGGAAGGAAAATTTATTACAAAGGACAAAACAGTTCTGAATGAAATTACAACGAATCACCAGGTAGTCTTTAAGTACGTGAACGAACGAGGTGAAGAAGCCGGTTACCCATGGAATCCTGCCGGGGCGATTCAGAATATAGCCGGTATCTGTGACCCAACCGGTCAAATCCTGGGCATGATGCCCCACCCGGAGAGACACGTAGAACCAGCGCAACATCCGCGTTGGACACGCAACGGACCCAAGGAATGGGGAGACGGTTTTTTCATTTTCAAAAATGCAGTTCAATACGTGAAAACGAGTTTTTGAATAAAAGGAGATATGACATTATGCAGAAAATTGTTACCGTAAATAAAGAAAATACGTCTGCTGTTGATTTAGCCAAATGTCGGGCCATACTTTCAAAATATAACAACGCAACCCCTGCAGACCTCATCCCTATCTTACAGCAAATGCAGGATGCGTATGGATATTTACCCAGAAACACTCTGGAAGAAATAACAGCCGGGACACGCATCCCCCTGAGTAAGATTTATGGCGTCATTACCTTTTACTCACAATTCTCTTTGGAACCCAGGGGCAAACATACGATTAAGGTTTGTACCGGTACAGCATGCCATATCAAAGGCGCATCTGATATAAAGAAAAAAATCACGGAAGTTCTTCATATCAATGAGGGAGAGACGACAGAAGATTACAAATTCACGTATGAACCGGTAGCCTGTCTGGGAACATGCTTTCTGGCGCCGGTCATGATGATTGACGATAGATATTACGGAAAACTGACCGTAGAAAAAACAGAGACTATACTAAAAAGTTATTAAAATATTTTTAAATATGCTAGATAATTTTCAAGAAAATAAATATCGAAGTTGCAATCTCAGCAGTGTTGGCAATAATAGGTATTTAACTTTTTACAACTGTCTTGTTTTTAGAAAAAATTGGACCACCAACCTACTTAGCGTTACTAACTCTTCTTGCTATGGAATAAAATAAAATTATCAGAATTATCAAATTTAATAAATTCCCCAAATGTAACTTACAAGATAGATTCGGATTGGAACCAACCACTTGAGATGTTGAAAAACGATATTCAGAAATCAACGGGCGAAATTTAACAAGAACGAGACTAAAAATATTTAAATAGGGTTTTTTTATGACAAAGGCAAAAGAGGAAGCTATTAAACTCATTCAGAAATTACCAGATGAATGTACGATTACTGACATTATGGCTGAACTCTATTTCAAACAGAAGGTAGAGCAGGGTTTAAAAGACATTGAGGAAGGAAGAACCATGACTCATGCAGAAGTCAGGAAAAGGATGACTAAATGGGTAAAATCCATTGGTCAAAAACGGCACAACGAAATCTTGAAGAAATAGCTGACTATATTGCACACGACTCTCCTTTCTATGCAATAAATTTTATTGAAAGGGTTTTGCAAGATATTGAAAAGCTTGGCAATTTCCCAAAAATCGGGAGAATAGTACCAGAATTTAAAAAAGAAAATATCAGAGAAATAATATTTCATAATTACCGGATTGTTTATAAGACAGAAAAAGATTGCATATTTATTATTTCATTATGCCATGGAAGTATTGATATCGTTAGAAAGGCAAAAACTGAAAATTAGAAAATCAAATAATATACTGGGATATATGGAGAAATTAAAAACGACTTTATTTCTTTATTTAAATGCTTTATAAAAAGACCGAAGGAAAATATGAAGGAGTTTTTGCAATTAAAAAAAGGAGAATTTAACGTGGAAAAATTAAAAAACGCTGATGATCTCCAGAAGTTCAGGAAGTCCATTGAATCGAAACATCGCCCCGACATGGTACGCATATTTATCTGCACCACAGGTTGCAGGGCACTCGGGGCAGAAGAAGTATGCAGGGCATTCAAGGCCGAGATTGAAAAACAATCACTCACCGAGAAGATAGAAATTGTAGACACGGGTTGTCAGGGCTTGTGTGCCAGGGCGCCTGTGTTAACGATAGAACCCATGGGGGTTTTCTACGGACGGGTAACAGAAACCGATGTCCCGGAAATTATTTCCCGAACCATCCTGAAAGGGGAAATTATCGAACGCCTCTGTTATGTGGAGGCGGGCAAACGCATCCCTTATATCAGGGATATCCCTTTCTACAGCAAACAGAAAAGGATTGTCCTGAAAAATTGTGGCTATATCGATCCAAAAAATATAACCGAATACATCCTGAGAGACGGCTATTCGGCTTTTGCAAAGGTACTTGCCGGCATGACGCCTGACCAGGTCATCACTGAGATGAAAAACTCAGGTCTGCGGGGTAGGGGTGGAGCCGGGTTTCCTACAGGAAACAAATGGGAATTCGTCAAAAAGGCACAGGGAGATATAAAATACCTGATCTGCAATGGCGACGAAGGAGACCCGGGCGCCTTTATGGACCGGGCAGTCCTCGAAGGCGACCCTCATTCGGTTATCGAGGGGATGCTCATTGGCGCCTATGCCATCGGATCACAAAAAGGAATTATCTATGTACGCGCAGAATACCCCATCGCTGTGGATCATCTGAAAATTGCCATAGAACAAGCCAAGTCACTTGGCCTTTTAGGGAATAACATCCTTGGAACAAATTTCAGCTTTGACCTCGATATTAAAATGGGCGCCGGCGCCTTCGTGTGTGGAGAAGAAACCGCCCTCATAGCTTCCATAGAAGGAAAGAGAGGCATGCCACGCCCTCGTCCTCCCTTCCCGGCAACCAGCGGTCTTTGGGGAAAACCGACAAACATTAATAATGTGGAGACCTTTGCGAATGTACCCGTTATCTTTCTGAAAGGTTCTGAATGGTACAAGGCCATTGGCACAGAAAGCAGTAAAGGCACGAAAATATTCGCCCTGGCAGGCAACGTGAAAAATACCGGTCTTGTTGAAGTACCGATGGGTACCACACTCCGTGAGATCGTCTTTGACATTGGAGGCGGTATACCAGGCCGGAAAAAATTCAAGGCCGCACAGATGGGAGGCCCTTCCGGCGGATGCGTACCCGCCCAACACCTTGACCTCCCCATCGATTATGAAACCGTAAAAGAGGTGGGGGCCATTATGGGTTCCGGTGGTCTTATTGTAATGGATGACTCAGCCTCCATGGTCGATATTGCACGGTATTTTATGGAATTTTGCCAGGATGAATCCTGTGGAAAGTGTGTGCCATGCAGAATTGGAACAAAGAGAATGCTCGACATCCTCACACGGATCACTAAGGGACAGGGCAGGAACGAGGATATCGGTTTACTAAAGGAGCTGGCCGAAGTTACCAAAACAGCGTCCTTGTGTGGTCTGGGACAAACAGCGGCGAACCCCGTGCTCTCTACCATCCGTTATTATCTCAATGAATACGAAGACTTAATCAACAAAAAAGGTTCTCAACCTTCACCACAACAGAGTCCGGCAGCACAACCTTAAGGTGAAATATGAAGGTACTCCTCATCGGGGCAGGAAAGGGCGGTTCTGCCCTTTTATCCATCCTGTACGAAGATAAGGAAATCGAAATTGTTGGAGTTGTTGATCACAATCAAAATGCCGAAGGTCTAAAGATCGCCAGACAATACAACATCCCCGCCTACTCCCATTATGAAACATTGATAAAAAGGGAAGATCTGGACGTTATTATCGATGTCACAAGAAATCCACAAGTGCTCATCGATATAGAAAAAAACAAACCTGCAAACACTGAGATCCTGGGTGGTTTAAGCGCCAAGCTTATATGGAGCCTGGTAGAGGAAAGGAAGAAGAAAGAGGAGGAAATCCAAAAAAGCCTTTCTGAACAGAAGGCCCTTTACCGCATTGGGATTATGCTTTCCTCCGCAAGGGAAATGAATGAAGTGTTTCAAACCATCGTGAGAAGTGGCCTGGAAATAACAAACACCCCGGCAGGGAGTCTTGCTTTGTATAACGCAGAAAAAAACGAATTGGAACTCACTGCAGTACATGGTTTTAGCCCGGAGTTTTCGTTAAAAACAACGCGCTGGAAGGTAAGACCCGGCGGCCTTACCAGCAAAATCCTCTCACAAAAACAGCCATTTGTGGTACCCGACATCAGCGGGGAGTCTTCAATCGACACAAAAGTTATTATGGCTGAAGGCATTCGCTCCCTGGTAGCCACCCCTCTCACCACGGAAAACAGGATTGTGGGTATCCTTTATGTAGACGATTACAAACCACGTATCTTTACCAAAAGAGATATTTCTATTCTGGGACTCCTGGCAACACAAGCAACCATTGCTATCGAAAAGGCAAAAATACAAGAACAGCTTGAATTGAAAAATCAGAAACTCAAGCATACCATGGACTACCTGCAAAATATCCTGGACAATTCTGCTGACATGATTATTACCACAGATATAGAAAATAATGTGGTAGAATTTAATAAATGTGCAGAAGAAATCCTGGGATACTCACAAAATGAGATTGCAGGAAAGCTGCTCGCCGGATTATTTACTAACCAAGATCAATGCAGAATGTTATTAGAAAAGATTAAAAGAGAAGGGAAAGTCTCCAATCAGGAAACCCAGTTCATCACACGGGAAATGAAGATCGTTGATATCAGCCTTACCCTGTCTCAGCTCAAGGACACTGCGGGGAATATGATCGGAACCGTTGGAATCAGCAAAGATATCACGGAATTTAAGAGAACCCAGGCACAACTCATCCAGGCTGGAAAACTTGCCGGTATAGGTCAATTGGCTGCCGGCATTGCCCATGAAATCAACAATCCGCTGAGTGGTGTATTAGGATATGCCAAAAGGCTTATGAAAAAGGCAGAGGACGAAGAACTCAGGAAAGTCCCGGCCTTCGAGACCTTCCCCAGAGAAATGAAACTGATCGCTGATTCCGCCCTGCGTTGTAAGAAAATCATCGAGGGTCTCCTGAAATTCTCCCGCACATCGGAAACAGAAAGTATGAACGTAAATGTGAATGAAGTCATTGATGAATCTCTGGTACTGTTCGGGAATCAGCTATCATCCCACAACGTTGAACTAAACAAGGTTTTAAACCCAGACATTCCCACTATCCGTGCAAATCATACTCAGATACAACAAGTTTTTACTGATATAATTATCAATGCACTACAGGCCATGCCGCAGGGAGGCAAGCTGACGATCGTTACAAGGCCAATACATTCTTTCGCTGTTGAAATTGAATTTACTGACACAGGGGAAGGCATCCCCAAAGAAAATTTAACAAAGATATTCGAACCATTCTTTACTACGCGTGAACCAGGTAAAGGAACCGGATTGGGACTCTACATGATTTACAGGATTTTACAAAACCATCGCGGACGCATCGATGTAAAAAGCGTGGTCGGGAAAGGGACTACTTTTACGATAACCTTACCCTGTAGCCATTAAACAGACACAGGAGAAAATCCAAAAGCAACGTAACAACAACGAAAAAGATGCAGGGGCGGCAGACAGCAAATTTCCATTGTGAATTATGCTTACTGCCAACTGAAGCAGCAGGTGAAAATACCAGGAATGAGAAAATAAGAGTTTTTTTATAACTAACGATATACACAATTAATAGGGAGGATTTGCCATGCCAGGTGAAAGAATCTTAGTCATTGACGACGAAGAAATTATCTGCAACTTACTGAAAGACACTCTGACTGATGAAGGGTATCAGGTGGAAACAGTAACCGACAGTAAAGAAGGCATTGAGAAGATTCTCAGGGGAGAACCATTTGATATACTTATCACAGACATCCGGATGCCCAAAAAAGACGGAATGCAGATACTCAAAGAAGCAAAAAGTCGCATGCCGGACATGATCGTTATCATCATAACCGGGTATCCGAGTATCGAAACCATCCGGGAGGCAAGTGAATACAACGCCTTTGATTATATTACAAAACCTCTCGATCCTGACGAGGTAAATGATTGCATTAAACGTTCTCTGGAAGCACGAAAATTATCCAGAGAATTAAAAATCCCCGAAAAGCCACCGAAGATACTCGTGGTAGACGACATGCAATCGGCATTGTTTTTGGCCGAAGGCGTATTAGAAGATGAGGGTTATCACGCAGAGATAGCTCAAAACGGACAAGAAGCCATCGAAAGGTTCAAACAAAAACACTTTGATATTGTGATCGCCGACCTCCACATGCCAGGCATGGACGGCATTGAACTCCTGAACAACATCAAAAAGCTGGACATCAAGACACTGGTCATCATCATGACGGCGCGCCCCAGCATAGAATCGGCCATCCAGGCATTCCGGCACGGCGCCTATGACTACATTACAAAACCTATCGATCCCGATACTATCATTAACACCATCCAACGGGGGTTTGAAAAACACCAACTCGAGATCAATACGGATAAGTTACTGAAACGCCTTCAGGACTTGCGTCAACAAATGATGGAAGAAAATGCCTCGCTTATAAAGGAAAAAGACTTCGTAAATAACCTGATAGATGTCGTTCCGGATGTCATCGTTACCACGGACGAACACGCCAATATACATACCATGAACAACGCCACCGTAAAACTTCTTGGCTATAAAAAGGAAGAACTCCTGGGAAAACCTGTTGATAGTATCTTTGAAGAAAAGAAAAACTTTTTTAAGGGAGTGGATTTTGAGAAGCTGTTAAAAGAAGGCGCTGTTTACAATTATCCCCTAACCTGCATCACAAATAAAGGGAATAAGATAAAGATCGTCTGGTCTGGCGCTCCTATCCTCGATAAAGAAAAAGTGGCAAAAGGTGTTGTGGGAATCGGGAGAAAATAGTATACTTGATAAATATGAGAATTGTATCTATTACCGGCACAGCCAGCGGCGTGGGGAAAACGACAGTTGCACGGTTTTTACTGCAACACCTGGAAGATTTTTGCGCCTTAAAAATCACCACAAAACACGAAGGTAATTGCCCCAGACATTCCGACTGTAATGTGTGTGAGACCATGAAGCGTCCGTACATAATCACCAGTGACCCCCTCCAGATCAACCAATCCGGCAAAGATACCGCCTTATTTAAAAATGCTGGCGCCCGGAAGGTCGTCTGGCTTCAAACCCACTCTGAATATCTGAAAACGGGCATTGCTGAGGCATTAACGTACTTCAATAAAAATGACTCGGTCATCGTGGAGGGAAATAGTTTTTTGCATGTACACGATGCCGACCTCAGCATCCTTGTCGCCACACCGAGGGAAACGAAAATCAAGCGTTCAACAAGGCAAATTGTCTCCAGGATCGATCTGATAGTAATTAACACCTATGCAGATGACAGTACAGACGATATCATGAAAACCCAGGAAAGGTTACACCAGATCGGTTGCTATGCACCTGTCCATATCATAAACCCACTTCAGGAAAGTTACGCTCCGAACGAGGCATTTCTGAACCACATCAAGGAGATGATTGGACAGTCCGTACAATCATAATTCAGAAAAACCGTAGCTCAAGAGATTTTTATGATACAAACCCAAATCTCAAGCCCCAAGTAAATTTCAGATTTTTAGAGGATGGATAATTCACAATTTACCTTGGCATCAGAGCCCAGATACGGCACTGCCCGCCTGATCCACCCTCAATCTTAATTGGCGCTATGATGAGTGTGGCCCCTTTCGGAGGCAACTTATCGAGATTAGCGACATTTTCAAGGATGAATTTACCGGCGCCATTGATACTATGATGAACGGGAAAGTCCGAGCAGTTTCCACAATCCCCACTGAGGGTATCAATGCCTACACCTTTAATATGCCTCTTTTCTACCAGAAAACCGGTTGCCTCTTTTGAATAGCCAGGAAAGTGCATCCACCCGTTATTATCCTTGTTTTTGTAATCCTCAAAATTATTCCACCGCTTACTCCATCCGGTATTTAACAATACAATAGCCCCATCGGGTATTTGTCCGTTCATCTTTTCCCATAACAAGATGTCCGATTGTGACAGGCCGTAATCAGGATTCCTTTCCACCTTGTCTGTAACATCGATAACAATGGCAGGACCGACCAGTTGCTCAAAAGGAATTTGATCTACCGAAGGCTGGTTGAATTCAAAATGATTCGGCGCATCAATATGCGTTCCCAGGTGTTCCGGTGTACTGTACCTGCCGGAAAATACCATGTCCTTTTTAATGTTGGCAATGACCTCATATTTAAAAGGGGTATAGTTCCCTACCGGCCAGTAGGCATTGTTTTCATTCAGGGGATAGGTCAAATCAATAACCGAAGCCTTGCCTTCCATGACGTTTTCAAGAATACCTGCCCAGAGGCACTGTTTCTGGAAACAGAACAATAGTCCCAACATAAATATTTTCAAAAACATTTTCATTGCATATTCTCCTTTTATTTTTAAACTGAAAACAACAAAAATAAGCCATCATTAAACCTGCTTATATTAATTATTGCCAGAATATTTTTAAAGAGATACAATAAGGATGAAATTCTTCAATAATTTCGTACATCAGAGGCATTTCAGGTCACCGATGGTATTCCAAAGAAAAGCGCGGGGTTTCCCTGCTGACACTACTAACACGTTATCTATTATTACAGATCGGAAAAAGGGAGTATTCATACCATGATAAGGAAGGCATTACTTCTAAAAATATTTGATGCAGCTTACATGCAAAGATGGAACGATAAGATACGCCCGATAGAGTTGATAGAATTGGATAAACAAGCCCATAAGATGGTGATTGCCTATTTTTTAGGGAAATTCGAGGAGGGGAAAAGTGAATTTCATTGGATAGACCTCATTGAGGGGGGAATTTTTGAACTTTTGCAACGCCTCGTCCTTACCGATTTAAAACCGCCCATTTTTTATGAAATAAAAAAAGATGCCGCAAAGTATAAACGATTAAATGAATGGGTGTACGGCGAGTTAAGGTCGATTCTGTCTCCTTTAGGTGATGATCTTTGCAAAAGATTTAACAGTTATTTTCTCAAGACCGATGATACCTTAAATAAGAGGATTTTAAGCGCTGCTCATTTTTATGCTACAAAATGGGAATTTGACATTATAGAACGTGCAAATCCCAATGGCTACGAAATAGACAGGATAAAGAAAGACCTGCAGGAGAAACAGGAGAAATATTACGACCTAAAAGGCATGGAACAGCTGACTAAACATATGAAATACGAAAATTTCATTAACTTATGCGGTCAACTCAGATTCCAATTGCGGTGGTCTCATCTCCACAGAATACCCAGGACATCCGTTTTGGGACATTCGTTATTTGTCGCAATACTTTCCTATCTGTTTTCCTTAGAGATAAAAGCATGTGCACGCAGATGCGTAAACAATTATTTCACAGGCTTATTCCACGACCTGCCAGAGGTGCTTACCAGGGATATCATCTCTCCGGTAAAGAGATCTGTTGAAGGGCTTAGTGATCTCATAAAAGAATACGAGAAGGAACAGATGGAGAAAGAAGTATATGGCCTGATTCCCAAGGAATGGCATTCAGAAATTACCATGTTTACGGAAAATGAATTCGACAGCATTGTAACCATACAGCAGAAAAAGAAGAAAGTAACCAGCGAGGATATCAGTGATAGGTATAATGATGACAAATTTAATCCGAGAGATGGAGAACTCGTTAAGGCATCTGATAGTCTCGCCGGATTCATAGAGGCATCAGCTGCGATTCGGAACGGGAGCGCCAGTCCGGAACTTCAGGAGGCGAGATTATCATTAAAAAAACAGTATGAGAAAACGGGCATTGCAGGGATAAATTTTGGTGAAATTTATGCGGATTTCGATTAAGATAAAAAGCATTGAAGACACGAAATTATGGCTTGAGAACTGCAAAGTGAAGCCTATTTCTTTGACCTTTAATAGAGAAAAGTTTTAATATTTTTCTTTATTTTTTCCATTATTTCTTCACTAACATAACCAACAAGTTTTATGAATCTTCGCTTATCAAAAGAACTTATTTGTTTCGTTTTAATTAATCTGTCATAAGCCTATTTTTAGCATCTTTTCTCAGTAAAATATCGAGTTCTGTTTGCTTGGTTATCTCTGAAGAAATTGGAATTACCGTTAACAAATCGCTGGATGCTATATATTCATCGTTTTGGATAATTAAGGCAGGCCGAACTTTTTTATACTCATGTCTGAAACTTGGATCAAAATTAACTAACCGAATCTGTCCGCGCTTGAAGTTATTCATAAATCTTTCAAATTGAGATAACAATTCAGTTCTTCTTCAGTAAAGAAAATCATCGGAAGCGTCCTGTATAGCTGATAATTCAATTTCATGTTCTGTTGCTTCAAGTTCTGTTTCTTCAAAAGTCGCAATTACCTTAAAACGTACATTTTTTTGTGTGAGAATTCATCCGGGCAATACAGATGTCCATCCGGTAATAACTTGCTTTCAAAAACCATTTTTTTCATAAACATTTCCTTTCCAATTAAAAAGTATTATCTCTGTTCCTTCGATTCCCCTCGAAAAGATGCGCCTAATACCTTCAAAAAGTAATAGAAAGGAAAGACTAAGTCAACAAAATGTCCGTGAATTTCATACCCTAAAGGAATTAACGCCCATCAGACCCATGCATCAATAGGTTACATGACTTGATAAGGTGGACATTCATTGGAAGCCGTATGCGGGAAAAACTGAACGTATATTTGATGAGGAGCAGTTGAAAATAGAACATACTGAGGCTCGTGAGGCACTGTCAGACGAAAGGACAAAAACGGATATATCCTCATGTAAATAGAGATTACATTTAAAACATTATACCAGTTCCCTACCCTACCTCACGTTCCTATTCTAAATAATGTAGAGTAAAACACAGGCGTAGTGACTACAGGTCAAGGTTTGTCTTCCCCGTTTCTCTCCGTTTCCTCTGAGAGTGTCACACCATCTCAACCATACCCTATTTCCAGCATCTTCTCACACAACCGTACGTGAGGTTTTCCCTCATACGGCTTTCCTGTGCCCTTCGCAACAAGGCATATGCACCTATCGGCTTGGATTTGCTTTCGAGTAAACATATCGTATACGGTAGTCATTGAACAAACCCCATTTTCCATATATCTCTTCCCTACTCCACCTCTTCCAGCCAAAGCCTTTCAGTTTCTTTCTGCGCATGATAAACTTTCGCACCTTCATCTCCAGGTAATTCCTGACTTTGTTGAAGGTGCTGTTGCTATTGCCTATCCCAAAGTAATTCACCCAGCCCCTGATTATTGCATTGACTGTTTGTATCACTTCTCTTAATGGTTTGTTCCAGTTTGCCTTGAGCGCCGCCTTTATCTTCTTGCCGATTTCCTGTCGTTTCTTCTTACGGGGTGTTTTGCTGACATAGGTCTTGCCTTCACGGTTTCTGGTGAGTCTAAATTCAAACCCCAGAAAGCTGAAACATCCTCCTCCTTTCAGATTCACTACCTTCGTCTTTTCTCTGTTCAGTTGTACCTGCAATTTGTCCAGTTCCTCTTTGAGTCGCTTCTGAACTTTCTGTATTAGCCCGTCTTCTTTCGGATGTCCGTGAATAAGTATGACCATGTCATCTGCGCTCCGAATAAAATCAAAGTTGTAGTAACCATTGCGGCGGGTTACTTCCCTTGCCCGCTCCATCATCTTATCCACCTCGTTGAGGTAAAGGAACGAGGAGGGCTTCCCCAGTTGATTGCGTCTCTTTCTATCCGTGTCGCCGCTGATACCCCGCCACCGTCCTTATACCTTATTAACCAGGATGGTATGAGAATTCTGCCTTCGCCTATTTGTGAAAGGCTCGGCCAGTGAAATTACACTTTTACGAGGCTACTTCTACGTTCACGTTCGTTACAACCCGGATATTTGCTCGCCTGCCTTATTACAGGCTTTGCCGACTGGCTTCAGAAGGCAACGTTTCCACCACCCCCCTGCCATCCACGCTACATGGCTCTGGCTTCTACTATGACGGGACTTCCACCCATAAGAAGACACTACCCTTCGCTGGGCACGCCACGAATCAAGATGCGGCCCCAAGTACCTCCCCTTTTAATATTATCCATTTTATCCTGCCGATCCTGTTAATCCTGTCTAACAAGGATTACGGCAACGATCAAATAACACAAAAAGCACAAATATTTTATTGCAATTAATCCCCTATTATCTTATAAATAATAAGATTGAAAGGAGGTTAAACATGCCATCTGCGAGGTTCTTACGTAAAGCAAAGCTGACAGTAACAATCAGTGGCGATGTGGTTAATGAAATAGACGAAATTGCAAAGGAAAAAGGGACCCCAAGGAGCCAGGTTATGGAAGAAATGTTACGTGATTGGCTGCTGCAATCCAAAAAGAAAATGATAGAAAAAGATATAGAAACGTATTATCTCTCTCTCACAGAAAAAGAGAATAAAGAAGACAAAGAATGGACTGAGATAGTGGCGGAAAGTGCAAAAAGGACATGGGATGACTGATTATCCTAAAAGAGGAGAGATATATTTAGTTAATTTGCCATCAAAGCCAAAGGATATTAAGAATCGTCCTGCCCTGGTGGTTTCTTTAGATATTCGGAATAAGTTTGCTAATGATATAATTGTTATTCCTTTGTCTACAAACCTAAGACCCTCTCCTACCCATGTTTTACTTCAAGAGGGAGAAGGTGGTTTATCAAAGGCCTCTATGGCTAAATGTGAACAAGTAACAACCATAGATAAATCCTTACTTGTCAGGGGTCCTTTTTCAGGCAGGGTAAGCAACAAAAAGATGAATGAAATAGAAAAAGCGATTATGATATCCATTGGAATAATATAACCTTTAAGTGATTTTTTGTGTCTTTCGTATTTAAGTTGAAAGCTTAGGGTCAAGAAGTCCGCAATGTTGATGAATCTTGAGTAAGAAGTATTTGACGTCTCGATAACCGTATGCCATGCGCTTTAACCTCTTTATTTTGTTATTGATTCCTTCTGATATAGCGGACGTTATTTTGCAAACAAAATAGTTCAGAACATAATGCCTCTTCCGGAAAAATTTGTATCCTAGCTCTACAAATGATGCTATCCCAGACCTTATTGCTGTCCCTATCCATGCCCTCAGATTTGCATATGCTACCCTTCGATTACTTGCTACATAAAGAGAAAGAAACTGCTCCTTTAAAAGCATTGCCTTATATACCTTCTCATTGAGCGTTGAGAGTTTATCTAAAATGTCCTTCTGCTTATTTGTAACCTTATTTTGCATCAATATAAACCTCTTGTTGCAATGAAGAATTCGACTCAAGTCTTCCTGGTTTTGTTGCCTGGCTTTTCTGAGTTCTTCCTTCCTTACCGCATCTACTGCCTCATTGAGATACTTCTTTACATGAAAATGATCCAATACTATCAAGGCATTCTTCAAATGCTCTTTCGTAGACGTAAGAAAACCCTTTGCTCCATCACTTGCCACTGCCTTTATCCTCTTACAACCTTCCTTGCCTATCTTACGATAAAATTTATCCAGCGTTGTCTTGCCCCGCCCATCGTGATTCCAAATCACCTTGCGCTTTTCCACATCAACAACATTGGTAACATACTTGTGCCACTTCTGCCATGCAACCTCATCCACACTCATATGACGCGGCGCCTTCACTTTCTCAATTCTCTCCAGTGATAACTCCTCTAACATCTCCTTATCTATCCGGTACACCGTCTCATCGTCTATTCCAAGAAACCATCCTGCTTCCTTATTTGTCGTTATTGAGGTCAGTCGATACACCTGTTCCACAAAACGCTTCGTAAATCTCCCCCTTATCCACTCGTGCTCCTCTACCCGAATACTCCCATCTTCAAGGCACATCGATTTCCTCTTCGGTACGTGCAAATATACCCTCCTACCACTCATCGGTAGGTCTTCTACTGTTATTCTTCCCACACTATGCACTGCCGTATTGTGGGTAGGGTAGGTGTCAAATCTTTATTTATGACATATTTGTCAACTATAAAGATTTGACCCCTCAGACCTCGGTTCGGATTGGAATACCATCGAACAGGTTCATGCCAATTTGTCCCCAATTCTGTGAGGGCGCTTGTAATAGACAATATGTGAGTACCCACCGTTACTGACTTCGACACGCTCTTAAAGCGGGCATGATACCCTGGAGTCTGCTCTTCACGCAGTTCTACAGCCTCTCCATCGAGAGTGATCGCCGTTACGGGCTGCCGGAGAGAGAATGCAGGAAAACCTGGAGAATTGCACTCGAATACAACAGTTGAAAACACGCGTGCTATACGGCTTTGCGCGTCAAACTCAAGCCGGTAAACAGCTTCAGTAAAGTCTACGAAAACAATTTTCTCTCCAGCTTCATTCGTAAATGATGGTGGAGCATAATCAAGATCGGATAATCTAGTAGTCCGTTCAGTTTCTGAAGAGCGATAGTTCTTCATCCTTTTTACCCCAAAAGCGTTATCGTACATTTTTAACAAAGTAATACATCAAACTTATCTGCTACGCAGGCAACAGGCTTGCCATCACCACCACCCTATTTATCAAATGTTAGGATTATTTCTCTATTGATAAAATACTAACACTTTATAAACTGCTTTTCCAAAACCTGTATAAGCACTAATCCTCATTTTATCACCAAATATAGCTATCGAATCGAGACAATAAGTACAAATACCAACCTCACACTCATAAGTACACACTCCAATCATACCAAGAATACTGTAGACATCTGCTATCTTATGTTTAAAATAAAAATATTCGGCAGTATTATTAGGAAATTCTCCTGTAAATAATTTCGCTTTAATTTCTGCTAGCTTTATATCTTTTTCTTGAACAGAAACATTCCCATCACCTCCTTCTATTTTCCCAATTGCTACATCGCTAGCAATGTAATAAATATTTGACTCGTTTTGCGTCATAAGCTTAGATAAACTATCAGCTATAGCTTGCGAAGAACAGATTAAGCCAACCAAAAACAATAGCACTATGAAAATATCTTTCTTAAAATTCCTTTTATAAGATATCATTTTTCCATTCCTTTCCTTTGTAATGAAAAGATTGAGAGGTACCGGAATCTATGGACTCTTGTCTACTGGATCAAACGAAATGCCTATCTCGCGAAAATCCTTGAAATGAAACCTACCACTTTCAACGAAATCAAACAAGCTATCAATTCCATGCTCGAATTTATCTCTACCAATGCCTTATTAAAGAACGAAAAACTTGCCGATGGCTATTTTAAAATTAAATCGAAACGACTGAAGAAAAAATTTGTCGCTTAAATTTTTAACAAAGTACTATATATATGACAAAATATCAATACGACAACAATTTTAGCAGTGCATTTGTGATTCGATTGAATTCTCGGACAGCCTGTCAGTCTTTACATAAACCAATCTAGCAGGTTAACACTTTTTGCTTTTCTACCAAGCAACTACCAAGGAAACGGCCCTGGCCCTCCTCCACTTACTTTGATTTCATTGCCTAAAATCAATTCTACAACAGGAAATGGCCAGTCTCCTCCTGCTTTCAGCGTCTTGTCTTTTGTTCCTTCCGAAAGAACCAACTCGTCTGAAATCGTTTTTTTCAGAATTCTATTAGAACCAGAAAATAGAAACTGAAACCCCATCCTCAATGCTTTATAAAAGTCTGTAGATGGTATTTCAAATACATTAATTCTCCCCGTCGATGCGCCACATAACGCTATATGTATAAGTCCATCATTATCCTTGCGTTTGGATATGACCTTTATGCCTACTTCTTTTAATTCCTTTTCCATTATTTCCAAAGTAATTTCCGAACCCATTCCGCATTGTAAAGTACCGTCATATTTAAATACTTCGACACTAGAAGTATCGAAAACCCATAAGTCAAAATTCAATGTTCTCACTTTTTCAAAATCTAATACAGATATTTCGTAAACGTTTACTTTGCCAGTCGGTGCACCACAGACAGTTGGTATATAAAATGGCACGATTTTCTTTTCACAAGAAATTACCTTAGCTCCGGCTTTTTCTAATTCTTTTTTCATATCTGAGAGAGGTATCTCAGAACCCATTCCGCATTGCAAAGTGCCATCATATTTGAAGATTTTAATATTGTGTATTGTTTTAAACGGAAATGGAGCACCTCCTTCACTTGGATTAGGTACTTCACGCCCGTAAATATTGTTTATCGCAGAAACACAAAGTATTAATATACAACTAAAGAAGAAATACGAAACTTTCTGCATCATAATTACTACCTCCTGTTTAATGAATACATGAGAAAAGAAATTTTAACAAAGTAATGATTGGTGTTTGTTTTTTTCCTTTCTGGGAAATTTTTTTTGATAGTGGTAATCCTTACAAGGATTAGGCATTCTTATCCCGGATACTTGAACTCCTTATTGAATGCAAATGATTCTATGACACCACTATGCAGTATGTAGCCCCAGATCGCAGCTGTATACGTCTCACCTACATCCTCACTCCGCCACTTGGAGTCAATCAGCCCGACCAATACCTCCTTTACCTGTTGCATTGGAGTGAACTCGCTCACACTCGATACCCACGGTCTGAACTCCGGAATCCAAGGTTTGGGAAGCTGATCATTCAGCCATACTTGGAGCAATACATCGCCTTCAGACCTCACCTTCACTTTGGCTTGGATGATTATGTCGTGGCCAAGCTCGTCATAATAGACGTCCCATATTACGTCGACGAGATCGTTCTTACTTGCCGCCTCGATCTCTTTGTTCATTGTAGCCCATCCAGTGCGCGATGCGTTGACTATCCTGTTGCGCTGTTGTTTTAAATCGGCTTGCAACAAATTGTTACCCTCCTTTCTTTAAGTGTCATGCAAGGCTTGAAAAGCCTTACAAATAGCACTATTTAAGCCATTATCCTTTTAAAAATCCTTCTTATTATATTTTCCACCTAGCCAGCGAAAGCAGGCCAAAAGACTTCTGTTAACTCCAACTATACACACAATTAGCGACACCTCTATCACAGAAATATTCAAGTCCTTATATCGGTCCCGCTGCAAGTACCACATTAAGTTACCGCCCTCGTGCTCGTGATCGGTTATTAATACGATATCGTCTTTATTAAACGATAATCCGTTTGCAACAAGCGACATTCCTTCGGCCACAGAATTGACGTTACCTACGTGATAAGAAAGACCGTGTTTGCCCAGATAAGAATACGAATTGACCGTTTCACCCCATCATGTTATACACTTGTTGAATCTTTTTTACGATTTCGTCCACGTATAGGTCCAGATTGCAACCCTCGGAGTAAAGACGTTGAACTTCATTCATTCGTTCTCTCACCGAATTAAGAGGCACACCAAACGTTGAGTTGTTCATGTACACAAAATCTTTGCTGAGTGAAAAAAATTCTTGCCGAATTTCATTCCACGACCAGGTTATCGTATTAGCCATAACGTTCCTCCTATTATCAACCTTGCTTAACGTAGATCAGCATAACCAATTAACGAGGAAAATATGCATTATTTTCAGGGAAACTCCTAAAACAAAAAAACCTTACTGCAAAGATATTTCCCAACATCTTCGGCAGTAAGGCTGTCTTTTCCCATAAGCCGTTTAAGCGGTTCAAAAAGTTTAAACGGCTTGTAAAGACCCTATTACTTTGCGCCCCCTGATCACTCAGGGTTTACCTTTATCAAATGTTTTCTGATATACACCAAGGGCGAAAGAGAAGCCATTTCACAGAAAAAACAAATATTGTTGATTAATTATTTCATTAGTCATTTATTTTAAACTAGTTATAGATAAAAATAGCACAGACATTCCGAACAACAGGTTCATGGAAAACCCGCAAAAAGTGCGTCATGGCACACTTTTGCGACGTCACACTTGTGTGCCATGACACACTTTTTGGATAAAATGGTCTCGTCTCCACAGAATACCCAGGACCTCCGTTTTGGGACATTCGTTATTTGTCGCAATACTTTCCTATCTGTTTTCCTTAGAAATAAAAGCATGTGCACGCAGATGCGTAAACAATTATTTCACAGGCTTATTCCACGACCTGCCGGAGGTGCTTACCAGGGATATCATCTCGCCGGATTCATAGAGGCATCAGATGCAATACGGAACGGGAGCGCCAGTCCGGAACTTCAGGAAGCAAGATTATCACTAAAAAAACAGTATGAGAAAACGAGTATTGCAGGGATAAATTTCGGAGAAATTTATGCAGATTTTGATTAAGGTACCGAAGTATTTTTCTGCCGGACAATCATAGAAAATTTTTATAAGCAAGAAAACTGACGTCCGGGAAGTCCGACAGATTACTTAATATCAACTATCGCCGCCTTCAAACAAGACATTATCAGGCACAACGATGTCAGGGCGTCCGTGTTGCGCAAGGATGGTCTTTACATGCTGGACAGAGCTCAGTTGTTTGTTTGAGGTAGTAGCCCAAAAGTCTTCCCTTTCGATCGTCTCTTTTTCTTTATACGGTTTTTCCATCGGCCCCGACGATGGTTGTACTGCTCTTTTTCCCGAAGGGTGGATTTGTCAGTACGATATGAAAATATTCTCCTGGGTGGCTTGCAAGCGAGTCTGCAACAATTATTAGAACCATTACGCCCGGAAAGAACAGCTATACCCAGCGTCATTAATCAGATACGAATATGTTATTCCCGCGGAAGCGGGAATCCAGAAAAATACTGGATTCTGGATCAAGCCAGGAATGACAGACAGTTGTAAACTTATGTCGCTATGTATATATATTATCACTACTCGGTCATAAGATATTAAAAAGGCTGTGTAGTTATGTTAGCAGGTTGAGCAAAGCGAAAACCCAGTTAATTCCCCTTAACAAAGGGGGGATTTTTATGACACTACCGTCCTAAAAAATTCATGGATAAAATGGAAAATTTCTATACAAGTAAGATTCGGACTTTTGAAACCGGAGGACGTCCACTAAGGAGACTTCTTTTGTAGATACTACAGTATAGCTTTTGCTATTCTCACCCGCCTGGCGGATGGTTTAGCTACAGGAATTATTAAAGAGATTAGGATTGAGGCTAATAGCAAGCCCAGTTTACAACCCACCCCTCAAGGCCTCTAATCTCTGAAAATAATCAGGAAATGTTTTGGATACGCACTCAGGGTTTTTTATCGATATTCCTGTTGAGCGCAACCCAATCAATGCAAAACTCATGGCCATACGATGGTCATCGTACGTTTCTATCTGAGCTGGTCGTGGCGGAGACGGCTCAATCTCAAAGCCGTCCTCATATTCCACCGCTGAAATCCCCATTCTCCGTAATTCATTTACCACCGCCGCAATACGGTCGGTTTCCTTTATCCGCATAGTTTTTACATTCCTTACCCGCGTCTTACCGTGGGCAAATACCGCCACAGCTGCCAAAGTCTGCACCACATCCGGCATGTCACCCATATCCACATCTACACCATGCAATGAATTCCCCAGCACTTCAACCCAATTGCTGCCTATGACGACCTTACAACCCATACTCTTCAGGACATCAACAAAATGGATGTCCCCTTGCAAGGAATCACTCCCAATGCCAACGACCCTTACCTTTCCACCAGTAATGGCAGCAGCAGCAAAAAAATAAGAAGCGGCCGATGCGTCTCCCTCAACTTCATAGTGTGTAGCCTTGTAATGCTGTCCGGATTTTACGAAGAACGTTTTATAATCATTGTTCTCAACATTTACCCCAAACTCACGCATCAACGCCACAGTCATGTCCACATAACGTTTTGAAACCAGATTTCCCTTCACTTCTATGATCACATCCTTTTTTGCGCAAGGGGCAGTCATCAACAGGGCGCTAAAATACTGACTGCTCAAATCTCCCTTTACAACGGCCAATCCACCATTTAATCCTTTCCCCCGGATTATTACAGGTGGACAACCGTCGTTATGTTTCGATATAACATCCGCCCCAAGCTGTCTTAGGCCATCAAGTAAATCCTGTATGGGCCTTTGCCGCATACGCGTAACACCATCTATCTCATAGACCCCGTTGCCCAGAGTTAGCATAGCCGTTAAAAATCTCATGGCAGTCCCTGCATTCCCCACAAACAAATTCGTCTGTCTTGCGGGAATAGTTCCACCTTTTCCGTGTACGATGAACTTATTGACATCTTGCTGTTCTTCGATGGGTATTCCCAGGACATTCAAGCTGGACGCCATATATTTGGTATCGTCACTAAAAAGGGCATTCGTGATTGTGGATTCTCCATCGGCCAATGCCGCAGTAATGAGTGCACGATTTGTATAACTCTTCGAGCCCGGAACTGTAACGATTGCATCGACCGTTCCGGTTATCGGTTTTATTTCAATCACTTTATCACTTCCTTATAAAAATTGGGTACTCTGTGCTGTGATGCTGATTCATTTTGAGAATATACCAAACATGATGAAAATATAAAATGAAAACTTTCTTCTCACAGCCATTCCTTCTTCCAGAAAATGATCACGACGATTAACGATGTCATGAGGGAAACGAGCAACGTCAGCGAGAACACATAGGGGTGGTCCTGTCCGGGAAGGCGGACATTCATGCCGTAAAAACTTGCGATCAAAGTGGGCAGGCTGATTACAATCGTCATCGAGGTTAGAAACTTCATGACCACGTTCAAATTATTAGAGATAATAGATGCGAATGCATCCATCATCTGGCTCAGGATGTTTTCCGAAATAGCGGTTACTTCGATTGCCTGGCGTATCTCGATAAGCACATCGTCAAGCAGGTCTTCGTCTTCAGGATGAACCTGAAACAATTGACTTTTTTGCAAGCGCTCCAGCATCAGCTCATTGGACTTCAGGGCAGTGGTGAAATAAACCAGGCTCTTCTGATATTTCAACAACTCCCGAACCTCCTTATTTTGCAATGAGCGATGTAGCTTCTCTTCAAGCGCATCAACAAAGTTATCAATGTCCCGAAGATAAGCCAGGTATCGATCGGCAGTACGGAGGAGCAGCTGCAGGACAAACCGATTCTTTTTAACGGTAGACAGGCCATGCACCTGACCAGCGGCAAATTCATGAATGACGCTCGTCTCCTCTTTGCAAATTGTTACGATGAAAGTATCCGCCAGGATAATCCCAAGCGGCACGGTAATATAGGGAACAGGCGATTTTTTACCCTGCACATAGGGGAGGCGGAGCACAATAAAGATGATGCCGTTATTCCTTTCCGTCCGGGCACGCTCATCAATGTCCAGGGAATGGGTTACAAAATCAGGAGGAATGCCCCATCCCTCGATCTGTGCAACCTCCCGCTCGCTGGGGTTTACTACGTTGACCCAGCATCCTTCGGTTGGCGCATTAACTTTCTCAAGCCTATGATTCGTGCTTTTAAAAATCTCAATCATTTCAGGTTAGAACCACCCCTCTTTCCCCTCCTTCGCAAGGAGGGGATGAAGGGGGAGGGCTTCCACCAGTTATTTAAGCACATTGCCAGTTATCCTAAATATATGAAAATTTCCATACAATTTAATTACCAGCGATATAACACCGTATATTTTACGGTTACTTCCGAATCTTTTTTCAGTGGAATTAAAAATTCAAGGGTGTTGGCATCTTTTTTATTATATGTATGCGAAGATTCGCGAACTTCCCAATCACCCCAGAGATGTTCTGTTACCAGGATTTCGACATCTTCTTTTTTGTGATTGCGCAGCTTGATTTGCCAGGTTTCTTCCCGTGCCCGGTCACTTAACTGTTTATAACTCATCTGCTTTCGTTCACCAACCACGTCAAAGGCGTCTCCCACATACAACCGGATTTTTTCATCTTTGGGAGTGTGGTCAACCTGGTCTTCTCCAAGAAAAATCTGGGATTGATCTTCATCTGACTTATAAACCCGCACTTTCCCGGCAGGAATAGGAAGTCCCAATCCATTTTTCTCTGAATTTATAAATTCCAATTTTACATTGACTTTCTTTTCGTTTTTGGATCCGTCATATTCGTAAATCTTTTTTACGGGCGTTGTTGCCGTTGGAAAAAGCGAAAGTTGCTTGATTTGATTATTCTTGATAGTTGCGGCACGCTGAAGCGTATAAAGGTGATATTCAAAGAAAGCCTTTTCTTCAAATTGAGGAGACGGGGCGGCTTTCACCATCGCCCTTTCCTCGTAACCGAGATAGCGCGGTGGCGGAGGTGTTATCCGGTGGACGTCACCCGCTACCAGTTTGAGCTTTGCATTCTCATAATCAGTACCTGATTGATTATTAACGGAAACCCAGGCGGACAAATCCAGTGTTGTCTCGTCTTTATTCACCAACGCGACGTATTCTGCATGCCAGCCGATCCCATCCGTTAAGTAGCTTGTTTCCATATTGTGTTTGCCGGCTTTTTCACTCGAAAGATACCAGACCAGTGTCGGTCTGGTGATTAAGCCCGCAGGTAGTTTGGGAAAGTCCATATTTTGAATATTTGCTACTGCGATTGATTGAATTCCACCCTCTTTTTTCTCCAGGATCACATTTCCGCCTGCACTCAGCAGTTTTCCGTCAAAAATTTTACCCTCTTTGGTGAAGAGCTGGACGGCTTGATCGATATATTTTTGCAATATCTTTTCTGCGCTCACCAAATCATATTCATAGTTTTGTTCAAGGATAGTCACCTGATCCGGCGCAGTAAGTGATTTGAAATGAACGGAAGTAGGATCAATCAAAGATGCAACATCCGTAAAACGAATCTCCTGATTTCCCGCTTGTAATTCCATTTCCCGGACATCACGAACGAGGCCAAGATTATTCTGATAAATGGTAATAGAAACTTGTTTTCCTTGTGCCATGGAATGAGAAGTAATAAACAGACTGAAAAGGATAGTACCGAAAATATATTTTTTCATGCTACAACCCTCCGAATTTAAAGCAACGTGGCATCGCTGCAATCAAAAGTAAAAACTCCTTCAATTTATAACTACTCCTCTTTCCCCCCTTCGCAAGGAGATAAGGGGAGGTAAAGATAAACGTCTTCCTTGTTCCTCCTTCACAAGGGATGAAGGGGAGGTCTCCCGCCGATTATTTAAGTAAATACATAATCGATTAACACATATCCCCAAGACCTGCATAAATAAAATGAAAATTCTTATACAATCGACCTACGTGTCCCGTGTTGCAGGTTAAATAAAAACTCGCAACCCGTAACTCGTAACACGCAACTATTTTGAAAATTAAGGCTCAGTAAAAAGTTCTTCACCTTCACGAACGGCGGTTGTTTCATTAACACGATGTGATTCCCCTTGCCATGCCTTAAAACGAAAGAGGAAAACGAGTCCCGGAATAGCGGCTAACGTGCAGAAGACAAAAAAACGAACCCATCCTAATCTTTCAACCAAAAACCCGGTAGGTGAAGCAACAATCACCCTTGGGATGCCCATGAGACTGCTCAAAAGCGCATATTGCGTGGCGGTAAACCTCTTATTGCAGAGGCTTGCCATAAATGCTATAAATGCAGAGGTTCCCATACCACTGGTTAAATTCTCAAAGGTAACCATAGCCGCCAGTACGGAGTAATACGCACCCACAGAAACAAGCGCTGAAAAAGAGAGGGTCGATACAGCCTGAAGAATTCCAAATATCCAAAGACCCTTGCAAAGCCCTAATTTTAATAAGAGAATTCCCCCGGCAAGGCTACCTGCAATCGTGGCAAATATCCCAAAAATCTTTACAACTGCAGCCAATTCTGTCTTGGTGAATCCCATCTTTAAAATGAAAGGTGTTGTCATGCTGCTAGCCATAACGTCACCGATTTTATAAAGAAGGATAAAGGCCAAAATTTCAAAGGCCCCTACCCTCTTAAAATAATCAAGAAAGGGTTCTATAACCGCTTCGCGGAGAGATTTCGGGGGAATCATCCGCCCTTCTTTTTTTGGTGCCAAGCATGTAGTAATAATACCAATAAGAAGTGAGACGGCCAGCAGCAGATAAACGTAATTCCAGGGGATATGATCGGCCAAAAACAGGGCAAACGCCCCGGAAATGAGCATACCAATGCGATAACCATTAACAGCCAGAGAGGAGCCTAAGCCCAATTCCTCATCCTGTAAAAGCTCACGCCGATAGGCATCAACGACAATGTCCTGGCTCGCGCTAAAAAAGGACACAAGCACTGCGAGAAAGGCCACAATCCAGGGAGATTCGGCAGGCCTTACGAGAGAAAAGGCGCCGATGGCCAGCATAAGAAGCATCTGGGAAATCAGCATCCACCCGCGCCTCCGGCCAAAGAATGGTGGGACGTATCGGTCCATGACAGGTGCCCAAAGAAACTTGACCGTGTAAGGAAGCCCTACCAAGGAAAACATCCCAATCACCGCAAGATTGACCTTTTCATCGGTCATCCATGCCTGAAGCGTGGAACCCGTAACTAAAAGAGGGATGCCGGAGCTTACTCCCAGGAAGAAGGTAACCAGCATCCGCCAACTGAAAATAATCCTTACTATAGGACCCTGCATAATATTCATGCGATTTTTTAGGGTAGCATCGACAAACGAAGTTTGTCCGTGTTTAAGTTCACGTATAGGAATTTCAAACTTTTTAGTTAAGCAATGAATAAACACACCCCTACCCCTCTCAAGAGGGGAATTTTAGAAGTCCCTCCCAAGAGGGGATTAAGGGGTGGGTAAAAGTGAAAAGTCGTTGAGTTTTGCCTTTTAAAACCCAACCTAATTTAAGATAATTCAAAGGACTGTGTAGCATCCCACAATAGGTTTTTTCACCTATGAATACGTCGGTAACAACCTCACTCAATTTCCGTCCATACAAACGGAATAGCCACGTGCGTATCCTCGGATAATCGTAAATCAATTTCTCCAAAATTCTGCCCAATCGCAGTTCTGGTAATATTACCTTCGCAAGTTGCGAATTATAGACTTGTTCAACGCGCCTCATTTCAAACCTTCCATCAAGTAAAGCTTGAGCAGCAATTTGGCCACTCAAATATTTCATTCAGATTGATTGGGATACGTCACATACTCAACACACCGATGGACAAATGTTCCTTCTTCGGGAAAACCCATGCATATCCGTAAGAAACTATACCAAAATCAAATCTGGCTGCACGGCTGAATCTCCTCAGCACGCTCTCACATACAAAAACCTCACACTCCAGCGCAGGAATAAGGTAACGAGTTTCCTGCCAGCCAGCTTTTTGGGCAACAACGCCCCTCGCACCATCTGCCGCAACCGCGAATCGGGCAGACAATATTCCCTTGCTGGTAATTAATTCAACCTTGTCAGACTTATTTATAATGCCAATTACCTTGCAGTCTGCCAAAACATCAGCCCCGGCATCTTTGGCAGCAGAAACCAGGAAGAAATCAAACTTCTCCCGTGAGGTCATGGAAATAATCGGTTGTTGTCTTTTGGTAGAGAAATGAAGGCTGGCATCGATCATATTCAACTCGGCAGAGTAGCACTCTAACTCAATAACCTCTCGGATGTCAACAGGCAACAGTTGGATCGCCCTGTAGGTCACCCCACCATCACAGGTTTTATGACGTGGCAGCGAATCTTTTTCTAGAACTACCACCCTCACCCCTTGTCTGGCTAAACAAAGTGCAGCAGATGATCCGCCAGACCACTTCCAACAACGGCCACGTCATACAGATTAGGAGAGAGTGAGGAGGCCATAGAGACTTACTCCCCAAATATTTATTAACCCTGTGATCCACTCCAGCGATTTATGTTCCCACTTCTCCATATCCTATTACCTCCGGTGAAACTATGTCAATATACTTATATCCCATCCTCAAATTTGTACTGTTAATCAATCTTTTCACGGTTATATTTACCATATGTCTGTAATTCCACGAGACAATGAAATCGCATTCGTAGTATACACCTATTGCAATATGTCTAGCATCATTACGATACTTCACGGGAATAATTTCATCATTTAAATAAGCACCTGCTAACTCAACACATTCCTCAGTCTCTTCAAAAACCTCAAGTCCCGATTCATTAATTGTGTTCTTTAATATTTTGCGTATTTCATGAGGAGCCTTCAGAATTTCCTCCAGGGTCAGGAAAGAAATAAAACCTTCGTAAACTTTATCTCTGATTAATAGATATATTGCGTAATTGTACAGTTTGAAACAATCTTAAGGTTATGACATATTCTAAATAGCAGGAGATGCCAGCCTGAAATTGACAAGGGCGGCAATGTTTCTAAATCTTCGATTATAATCTATCATTTTGTGACAATACACCTGGGCTAGGATTTGATATTTTTTCATACGACTTAATACATGTTCAATAAGAATACGTATTCGAGAATGTTTCCTGTTAAAACGCTTTTCAGAAAGACTCAAGCTGCTATGATTGCGTCTCCTCTTTACCGGCAGTATAATCGTGTGTTCAGGATAGTCATTTGGAGCGCCATCGTACCGCTATCTCCATAATGGATATTTTTCGTGGGCAACTTTTTCGCAGTATTCTCCTGTTTGAAGATGTTATAGTCGTGGGTTCTTCCAGGATAGCTTTTACTTACCATAAGAATTTTCCCTTTGGTATGGCGTTTCTTCTTTCCGGAATAGTATTTCTTTTGTATCCTTTTTTTCGGTCTTCGCCTTTGCCGCTCAGTAGCATCGGTTACAACCTCTGCAAATTCAGGACATACCACAAGCAGTTCCTCCAAGGTAGAAACCTTTTTTACACCAGGAGGAATCCTGCGTCTTATCGATTGACTCAGAGAAGGATCGGCAGCTTTTTCTACCAGGGGTTCCATTTTAATCCTCAGCCTACAAGCATTGCTTGGATGAATGCCAAAGAGGTATCCCATAAGTTCGTCGGTAAGGTAATAACGGTAAAACACTAAAATGAATAACAGTTTATCCTCTGTAGTAGAGAGTTTATATTTTCTTCCTTGTCCAAGGACGCCTTTTCGCTCCCTTTGGGTCAAGCGTCTTTTCTCTGCTTTTTCCCATAATGGGTTTAGTTTTGTACAAAGAGCAGTAAATTGTTCTCTCGTTAATCCCGTTGACCGATATAAGGTATTTGGCCTTTTCGAAATCTTTATATATTTCAGCATGTCTCACCCCCTTTCGGGGGAAGTATGCCATTTTAAATTAATTATGCAATAGATTTAATAATGCCCTTGTTTAAGAGAAAATATCAGCAGTTCGTAATACGTCCAACGAATATCCTGTATCTAGTTTCAAATATCAGCAAATTCTTCAACCGGCACCTTAACTTCTCGTTTTACTTTCTTTCCTGAAAAGTAGATATCTTTGAAAATTTTCTCAATCTTTTTTAATACTTCTGCTTTAAAATACTGCTCTCCACAATATTCGCATTCTTCACAAGGCACATTATTCATGACGAGAAACCGATCATTATGTTTGTAAATATATTGTATACGTTTTTCTTTGAAATTTTTGTTCCCGCAGAAATTGCAACTTTTGTTCATTTCTCACCTCTCTCATAAGGGGTTTTGAATTTTGGAGGACTAGGAACATAGACGGTTATCAACACTAACCAATCTCCCCTTTCTCCACAAACTACATGTATTGGTTTACCCGTATTCGTAAACCCTGCAACCAGACAGCTTTCTCCTCTCCCAGTGTTTTCATATTTTTCTAAGATTCTGCTTGTAGACAAGGCTTCTTCGACCTCTACAATTGTAAGATTGTCATTTTGCCTTTCCTGATCTCCATGCCTTGAAAAATAATATTCACCTTTTCTAACACGTTCTTGTATCCATTCTATCTCTTGCATTTTCTGTTACTCGTCTGACTGAACAACAATCAAAATTAACAATAGCAATAAATTGATTTTTCGTATAAAATCAGAACAAATGCTGCTGGATAATTTGTCTAATTGGATTTAGATACAATGGAATTCTGGTGTTTGTCTGGTAGCTCAATTTACTATCCCAAGATAGATTTAGCAATAGAAAAAATGAGGATACTCTTCCTTGTTTACAAAGAAAGTAAGGGGTATTGCAAACCACTACAGATAGCTTTTATCCAATTCCATGAGGGACTCGTTTTGTTTCTCCATCAGGGCGTGTTTCTTTGCCAGTTTGCTGTGACGTCTGCCGTAGGCGGCATAGATGATGGCACCTAGTGCCAGCCATACAAGGAGCCTGAGCCAGGTGGAAAATTCGAGTCGTATCATCATGTATCCACAGGAGAGAATGCCCAGGATGGGGATTACCGGGACAAAAGGACACTGAAAGGCACGGGGATGATGTGGATCTTTGATACGAAGGATGATAACTGCGGCGCTCACAAGACAAAAGGCAAGCAGGGTTCCAATGTTAACCAACTTCGCGATTTCTTCTATGGGGAAACAACTGGCGGTAAGGGCAACACAGGTGCCAACGATTATGGTAGATATGTAGGGTGTCCCAAAACGGGGATGAACGGCAGCGAAGATTCTTTCGGGCAGAAGGCCGTCTCTGGCTATGGCCCAGAATATCCTGGATTGACTTAAGAGTAATACCAGCAATACACTGGTCAATCCCGCCACAGCTCCGACCGAAATGAAAAAGGATATCTTTACCAGTCCATACCGGGTAAAGGCATCGGCCAGCGGGGCATCAATATTGATATCCTTGTAATAAACCATACCGGTAAGGACGGCAGTGACAGCAATGTATAAAATGGTACACAATACCAGCGATACAATGATGCCAATAGGTACGTCCCTTTTCGGGTTTCTTGCCTCCTGTGCAGTAGTAGAAACTGCATCGAAACCAATATAGGCAAAAAACACGTAAGCTGCACCGGTACCAACACCACCAATACCAAAAGGTGCAAAGGTTTCAAAACTATTTCCCCAGTTATCGCTCTTTACATAACACCACCCAACGAAAATCACCAGGAGTATTACGGCAAGTTTTACCCCCACAATGATACTATTGAAACGTGCGCTTTCTTTTATGCCAATGACCAGTAAGGTAGTAATGGCGATAATAATAAGAGCGGCGGGAAGGTTGAATACGATAGGGATCCCATAAATAACCGGCACGCTTTGAGTAAAGAGGTCTTGTGCCTGGTGAGAAAGCGTCCAATAATCATTGGTAAGCCAGGGTGGAATATGCAAACCAAAAAGTCCTATTAATTTTACAAAATAATGTGACCACCCTACGGCTACAAGGCTAGAGGCAAGGGAATATTCAAGAATAAGATCCCATCCAATGATCCAGGCAAAAACCTCCCCCAGGGCTGCATATGAATACGTATAAGCACTGCCGGCCAGAGGAACCATGGATGCAAACTCGGCGTAGCACAGGGCTACGAAGATACAGGCAAGACCTGAAAGGACAAAGGAAAGAATCAGGCTAGGACCTGCAAACTCTTTTGCAGCCAGACCAGTAAGGACAAAGATCCCGGCGCCAATAACGGCGCCAATTCCTAAGGCAGTCAGCGAAAATGGGCCCAATACCCGTTTGAAGTGATGGTGATTAGATTCCTCGACAAGGTCGTGCAGGGCCTTTTTTGCAAAAAGTCTTTTCATTGCTAGTTTGAAACGTATGCTAAAACCATCCCCAGCCTTTTCCCTTCAAATTATTCTTTGTGCCTTTTGGTCTTTGTGGTTTTCCAAATGCAGACTACACCTTTTCTATGATATGCCCGAGCTTTTCTTTCTTTGTCCGCAGATAATCCCTGTTTTCTTCCTTTGGCTCCATAACGATGGGCACACGTTCCACGATCTCCAGTCCATATCCGGCGAGGGCGGCGAACTTTTTCGGGTTATTTGTAAGCAACCGCATCTTTGTTATACCCAGGTCTCTCAAGATTTGCGCACCGATGCCGTAATCCCGCTTATCAGCAGGAAAACCAAGTTTTTCATTGGCCTCAACAGTATCCAATCCCTTTTCCTGTAATAAATACGCATGCAATTTGTTTTCCAGACCAATACCCCGCCCCTCCTGTCGCATATACAACAGTACCCCCTTCCCATGATTCTGTATTATCCGAAGGGCACTGTGAAGCTGTTCACCACAATCACAACGGAGAGAACCGAAGATATCGCCAGTCAGGCACTCATCATGCACCCTTACCAGTACTGGTTCATTATGCAAGGGAGACGGGGCATTTCCACTCTCACTGCCCACACCCAAACACAAGGCAAGGTGGAGATAATCATCAACGAAGGAACGATACAGATGAAGCGTAAAATTTCCATAAGCAGTAGGCAATTTTACGGTAACGCGCTTTTCAATTAACCGCTCCTGTTCGTGCCGGTATTTAATAATGTCTGCAATGGTGCAGATTTTGAGATTGTGTTTTTCTGCAAACCTTTTAAGATCGGGAAGTTTCGCCATATTCCCGTCTTCTGTCATAATCTCACAGATAACCGCTGCGGGTTTCAGCCCTGCAATGCGTGTCAGGTCTACCGCACCTTCGGTGTGTCCTGTCCTGACCAGCACGCCACCCCTTTGTGCCTTGAGTGGAAATACATGGCCTGGCCTGACAAGGTCATCGGCAGTCGCCCTATCGTCAATAGCGGTTAATACCGTTGTAGCCCGGTCCTTTGAAGAAACGCCCGTCGTAATACCGTTTCTGGCATCAACAGAAACAGTAAAGGGCGTCTGGAAGTTTGACGTATTATTGGATACCATGGGATAAAGATCGAGTTCTTCTGCTCGTTCTGCATTAATTGCAAGGCAAATAATACCCCGCGCATGGGTAAGCATGAAATTAATAGCCTCTGGCGTGATCTTTTCAGCAGCAATAGTAATATCCCCTTCGTTTTCACGATTCGCATCATCCACCAGAATGATCATTTTGCCCTGTCTCAGGTCTTCTACGGCCTCTTGTATCATGTTAAATCGCATGAAAAAAACCTCTCGTACAAATTTCGATGAGTTAATCCGCAGGCGATCAGTGTCTGCTGTCGGTTTTCAGCTATCACTGCTTATTGTTTGCAGAGGGCTGATTGCCTACTAAAAAATTTATATAAATACTAGTACAAAAGGTGGGCAATGTAAAGCCTTTTTGTATAAATATAGCAGGAGGGAATAGGAAGCACATTACAACTGTCTTACCCCCCTGTACATATACAACAGTCCGGAAATAAAGGTGAAAATAACGGCCATCCACCAGATGATGATGAGTGCAGGCAATGGAATATGGTTTCCAATGAGCACAGATATGATGGCAACAATCTGAAGGCTGGTGGCAGCCTTACCCAGCATCGTTGGTTGACAATCCATTCTCCCGGTAATGAAGAGAGAAACAATGGTACCAAACATGAGTAAAAGGTCTCTGCAGACAATAACTGTTGGAATCCAGTTGGGAAATCTTGGTTCCGGCCAGATACGATCAGAGGAAAGTATGATGCAGGAAACCACCAGGACAAGCTTGTCTGCAACGGGATCCAGATACCTTCCCAGATTTGTTATTTCATTTCTTTTTCTGGCAAGATAGCCGTCCAGCACATCGCTTAAGCCGATAACCAGCATGATAAAAAGACAGACATACCGGTAATGATTGTTATGCTGGACCTGTGTTATGCAAAACACCAGGGGTGGAATAAAAAATATCCTGCTGAGGCTTATTTTATTAGAGAGTGTCAACATGGAAAAACCTCATTGTTGATATTTCTGTTATTGGCAACTAGGTATCACCACTGTGTTTCATCCGTTGAGTCAGTTTCGTCTGGAGTAAGAAATTGGGCCGTTTATTTTTTATGTTCTTTATACCATGCCACAAACAAACGGATACCTTGTTCAATGGATACTTTTGGCCTGTACTGTAAAAATCGCTCCGCCTTTCTAATATCTGCATAAGTCCTATGCACATCGCCAGGTTGTTCTGGAAGTCTTTTGATTTTTGCTTTTTTGCCCAATTCCTGTTCAATGAGTTCAATAAGCCTTGCCAACTGAATCGGTGTTGAATTACCCAGATTAATAATTTCGAAATCAAATTGTTTCTTTAAGGTAGAAACCACACCGTCTATGATATCAGAAAAGAATGTATAATCTCTCTGCGTCGTTCCATCGCCATACATGGGAATCTGCTGGTCATGATCAATTATTTCGGTAAATTTACGTATGGCAAGATCGGGTCGTTGTCGTGGTCCGTACACCGTGAAAAACCGGAGACAGGCAATGGGTATCTCATAGAGGTGATGGTAATTATAACAATAAAGTTCCCCCCCCCGTTTGGTAGCAGCATAAGGAGATATCGGTTCGTTTACAGGGTCATCTTCTGAAAATGGAATCTTTTTATTATTCCCATAAACCGATGAAGACGAACCAAAGATAAATTGCTTGACCTTATATATCCTCGAAAGTTCAAGCAAATTCAAGGTACCCCGACAATTAACCTCTTCATAGAGTAAGGGTCGTTCGATCGATGGTCTCACACCAGCATACGCCGCCAGATGAACAATCTTTTCAACGCGATGTTTCTCAAATACCTCTTTACAAGAGGCCGTGTTACAGATATCGGTTTCGTAGAGAGTTAACCATGGATTGCGAACAACCGCCGAGATATTTTCTCTTTTGTAAGCAGGCGGGTAAAAGTCATTAAAATTATCGATAACAACTACCTGTTCACCCAATAATAGTAATTTTTCCACCAGATGTGAACCGATAAAACCAGCGCCACCAGTAACAAGAATTGCCATGCAGTAAATTGCCCTTTCAAACAGTTTATCGTATTGTGGTTGTAAGGCTTAATATAGCAAAGGAGTCATCGTAGTCAAGTGAAAAAACAACTTTGACTTGACACGTCCATTTTTTATTTGTACGATTTATCGACTTGAATTTAGACATCAAGAAACTAAGACTACGGAAGGCATACCAACCTTGCAACCTTTAGTAAAAATTTATGGATAAAAAACGGGCAATACTTGTTCTTGCAGACGGGACAAGTTTTACAGGATATTCTTTAGGCGCCGCCGGTGAGAAGGCCGGTGAGGTCGTTTTTAATACCAGCATGATGGGCTACCAGGAAATCCTCACAGACCCGTCATACAAAGGCCAAATGGTGGTCATGACCTACCCGCTGATTGGCAATTATGGAATCAATGAAAAAGATTACGAATCTCGTAGCCTCTTTTTAGAGGGTTTTATTGTTAAAGAATACAGCCCCTTCCCCAGTAACTGGCGTTCACAAATTAGTCTGGATGAGTTTCTTAAAAACAAAAAGACTGTGGGTATCCAGGGAATAGATACACGGGAATTGACAAGGCGATTACGGGATTACGGCGCCCAGCAGGGTATTATTTCCACCGAAGATTTTGATGTTTTCAGTCTTACCAAAAAGATAAAATCTGCCCCCGGATTGGTTGGGATAGATCTTGTAAAGTCAGTGACATGTAACAATTTGTATGAATGGAAGGATTCTGACTCAGATGCGGGCAAATCAAAAAGACTCAAGGTCGTTGTCTATGATTGTGGCGTAAAATATAATATTCTCAGAAAACTGAACAGTGCCGGCTGCTCTGTAACGGTAGTTCCGGCACAAACCCAGTCTCAAACTATCCTGAACATGAAACCGGATGGGGTCGTGCTTTCCAATGGTCCAGGTGACCCGGCAGCCGTTCCTTATATGATTGAAAATATTAAAGGCTTATTAGGGAAAAAACCGGTATTCGGGATTTGTCTTGGCCATCAATTGATGGCACTTACCCTGGGGCTAAAGACCTACAAATTAAAGTTTGGACATCATGGGGGAAATCAGCCCGTCATGGATTTACACACCAAAAAAGTGGAAATTACCGCACAAAATCACAGCTTTGCGGTAACGGCGCCACAGGAAGGTACCATGCAAAAAAGTCCGTACGGGAACGTTGAGATTACCCATGTCAATCTCAACGACAAGTCTGTAGAGGGATTGAAATGCCACTCGATACCTGCCTTTTCTGTTCAATATCATCCGGAGGCTTCGCCTGGCCCACACGATGCGAGTTATCTGTTTGAGAGATTTATTGAGATGATGAAATATCAAAGTTAACTTATTTGCTTCAGAACGAGAACCGATATAAAAAGCCCAATTAACTCAATTAACCCAAGAAACACAAATGCCCAAGAGAACCGATATACAAAAAATCCTGATTATTGGCTCAGGCCCGATCGTCATCGGCCAGGCCTGCGAATTCGATTATTCAGGCACCCAGGCCTGTAAAGCGCTCCGCGAAGAGGGATATAAGGTTGTCCTCGTAAACAGTAATCCTGCCACCATTATGACAGACCCAGAAGTTGCCGACAGGACTTATATAGAACCGATAACGACGGAAATGGTGGCAAAGGTTATCGCAAAGGAACGCCCACAGGCATTACTTCCAACATTGGGCGGACAAACCGGTTTAAATACGGCAGTTAACCTTGCAGAAAAGGGTGTACTGGATGAATTTGGCGTAGAATTGATCGGCGCCAAGCTGGATGCCATCAAAAAAGCCGAAGATAGGTCGCTCTTTAAGTCTGCCATGAAACAGATTGGTATCCCGGTTCCTGAAAGTGCTTATGTCCGTTCGTACGACGAAGGCATGACGGTTATCGAAAAAATAGGTTTTCCGGCTATTATTCGTCCTTCTTTTACGTTAGGAGGCACCGGTGGAAATGCAGCATATAATATCGAAGAATACAAAGAATATATCAAGGTAGCCCTTGAAGCCAGCCCGGTACATGAAGTCCTTGTGGAGCGTTCCGTTTTAGGCTGGAAGGAATATGAACTGGAAGTAATGCGTGATTTAAAAGACAATGTCGTGATCATTTGCTCAATTGAAAATTTTGATCCCATGGGTGTACATACGGGCGATAGCATCACGGTTGCCCCTGCCCAAACCCTTACCGATGTCGAATATCAGGTTATGCGGGATGCGGCAATTAAGATTATTCGGGAAATAGGCGTTGAGACCGGTGGTTCCAATATTCAGTTCTCCATGAACCCGGATAATGGAGAAATGCTGGCCATCGAGATGAACCCAAGGGTTTCGAGAAGCTCCGCCCTTGCCTCAAAGGCTACGGGTTTTCCTATCGCTAAAATTGCTGCAAAGCTGGCGGTTGGCTACACCCTTGATGAAATCCCTAACGACATCACCCGTTATACCCCTGCCTGTTTTGAACCCACCATCGATTATTGTGTCGTAAAAGTGCCCCGGTTTAATTTTGAAAAATTCCCTGATACTGATCAGACACTTACTATCCATATGAAGTCAGTGGGGGAGGTCATGGCAATGGGACGTACGTTTAAAGAGGCCATCGGTAAAGCCATCCGTTCCTTAGAATCAGGGCGATATGGATTTGAGTCGTTATGGCCCTCAGGGAGTGACAAATGGTCTACTGAGCAACGGTACGAGTTTTTAAGAACGAAATTGATGGTCCCAAATTCTGACAGGCTCTGGCACATTGCCGATGCGCTACGGTTTGGCATGAGTCTGGACGAGATATTTAAATGGACTCATATTGACCGCTGGTTCCTTTACAATATCAAACAGGTACTGGACATGGAAGACGAGATACGGCGGAAGTGTTCTGAAAATGCTCATACCTCTCAAAACAGAGAGATATTTACACTGGACAAGGAAATGCTGACTGAGGCAAAACGACGCGGTTATTCAGATAAATATCTGGCTTGTTTGTGTAATGTTGATGAAAAAACGGTGCGAACGTACCGTCAGGGGGAATCAATCAGGCCGGTGTTTAAACATGTGGATACCTGTGCTGCCGAATTCAAGGCCTTTACACCATATTTGTACTCAGCCTATGAAGGGGCGTGTGAGGCGGAGCCTACTCAGAAGAAAAAGGTCATCATCCTCGGGAGCGGACCTAACCGTATCGGACAGGGTATTGAGTTCGATTACTGTTGTGTTCATGGGGTCTTTGCCTTAAAAGAATTGGGTTACGAAACGATTATGGTCAATTGCAATCCGGAGACGGTAAGTACGGATTACGACACTTCTGACCGGCTTTATTTTGAACCACTTACCCTGGAAGACGTCCTTGAAATTATTGATAAGGAGAAGCCCGAAGGCGTTATCGTCCAATTTGGCGGACAAACACCGTTAAAATTGGCCATACCCCTGGAAAAAGAGGGTGTTAAAATACTGGGAACTTCTCCGGAAAGTATTGATGTTGCAGAGGATCGTGAACGGTTTGCAGCCTTAATGAACCGATTAAATTTAAGACAGCCGGATAATGGATGTGCACGGTCTGCCACGGAGGCAAAGGTTATTGCCTGTAAAATAGGCTACCCTGTACTGCTCCGCCCATCCTATGTCCTTGGAGGAAGAGCCATGCGTATTGTGTACGATGAAGCTGGTTTAGAGGAATATATTACGCATGCTGTTCATGTCTCACCAGAACATCCTGTTCTCATTGACAGATTTTTGGAAGATGCCACAGAAATTGATGTTGACGCTATTTGTGACGGTAAGGAAGTGCTTATTGGCGGCGTTATGGAACACATCGAAGAAGCCGGCATCCATTCCGGAGACAGCGCCTGCTCGCTCCCACCATATTCCATCGGGAACGATATTATTGCCGAACTAAAAAAACAGACACGAGTCATAGCGCTGGCCTTGAACGTAATAGGTCTCATCAATATACAATATGCCATTAAAGATAAAATGGTGTATGTGCTGGAGGTCAATCCTCGTGCTTCGAGGACCGTACCCTTTGTCAGCAAGGCGATTGGTATTCCGCTGGCCAAGATTGCAACAAAGGTAATCATGGGAAAGAAGCTCAGCGAACTCAATATCTCCACGAACATGGAATTAAAACATATTGCCGTGAAAGAGGCGGTCTTTCCTTTTATAAAGTTTAAAGGGGTCGATACAATCTTAGGACCGGAAATGAAATCAACAGGCGAGGTCATGGGAATAGATAAGGACTTTGGTCGTGCCTATGCCAAATCCCAGATGGCGGCTGACTGCAGCCTCCCATTAACGGGTAGCGTTTTCATGAGCGTAAGAGACAGAGACAAAAAGCCCATTGTCCCCATTGCAAAAAAACTCTCACAGATGGGTTTCAGGCTTGTAGCCACAAACGGCACAGCTAAAGTACTTTCCGAAAATAACGTTCCTGTCACACCTGTCTTAAAAGTCATTGAAGGAAGGCCCAATATTGTCGACCACATCAAGAGTAACGAAATCCAACTTGTCATCAACACCACAGGAGGTAAGGCAGCCCAGGAGGCATCCTATTCCATCCGGCGCACCGCACTTCTTCACCATGTCCCCTATTTTACAACACTTGCCGGTGCAGTGGCCGCTACGAAGGCTATCGAGGCGCTCAAAAACGGAAGCCTTGACGTCAAACCTATTCAGGAATACTATCGTACATAAATCATTCAAAAGTTTTTTTCGTTGCTTGTTTTACCCTTTTTTGCTTCAATTTTTTCATCAACACAGACCTCTATTCCCAGACTCAATTTTGCATTTCAACGGAGATGTTATGGATTACATTCCGAACACCGCACGCGATAAAGAAATAATGCTGAAAGAAATAGGGATACCTTCTTTTGAAGCGCTCCTTGAAGACGTCCCAAAGACGTTAAGAAAATTTTCTTTACCATTACCCAACGGCCTTTCCGAACCACAGGTATTAAGAGCCTTAAAAGATTTCAGTGAAAAGAATCGCAATATCGACAAATACATTTCATTTTTAGGTGCCGGCGCCTATGAACACTATATCCCGTCTGTTGTAGACCACCTGGCGTCGAGGAGTGAATTTTATACCTGTTATACACCCTACCAGCCCGAAGTAAGCCAGGGTACGCTTCAGGTAATCTATGAATTCCAAACATTGATGTGTGAGTTAACTGGTATGGATGTGGCAAATTCCTCCATGTACGATGGTTCAACTGCCTTAACGGAGGCAGCACTCTTGTCCATTCGGCTGAAAGAAAAGAATAAGGTTGTTTGCTCACGGGCAATCCATTCTGAATACCGGCAGGTGCTCAAGACCTATTTGAAAGGATTGCATACAGAAATTATTGAAATAGACGCACCTGACGGAATAACGGACATGAACCAACTGGAGAAAGTTATTGACGACAGCACCGCTGCTGTACTCATCCAAAATCCAAACTTCTTTGGCTGTATTGAAGACATGGAGACCATCTCAAATATTACCCACAGGCATGACAGCCTTTTTATCGCTTGTGTAAACCCCATTTCTCTGGGCATCCTGAAACCACCGGGTGAATACAATGCCGATATTGCCGTTGGCGAGGCCCAGGTTTTGGGAAATTATCTAAACTATGGTGGACCATACCTCGGTTTTTTTACGGTAAAAAAAGAGCTTTTGCGCAAGATGCCCGGAAGGATCGCTGGGGAAACGGTGGATAGCACCGGAAAAAGGTGTTTCGTCCTCACCCTGCAGGCCAGGGAACAACACATACGAAGGGAGAAGGCGACTTCCAATATTTGTACCAATCAAGCGCTCCTTGCATTAAGGGCATGCATTTATCTCTGTGCATTAGGAAAAAAGGGTATGGCGGAACTTTCTCGTCTCAATATCCAAAAAAGCCATTATGCGTATGAAAGACTGTGTTCACTGAATATCTTTGAACCGGCATTTCAACAACTATTCTTTCATGAATTTGTCTTAAAAGCACAGGGCAATCTGCGTACAAATAAGATCAACGAGTACCTGCTAAAAAAAGGAATCATTGGTGGTTTAGAACTTTCTGAATTTTACCCCGAACTGGACAATAGTATGCTCTTGTGTGTAACAGAGACGAAGACCAAAGAATCGATCGACCGTTTGGTTACTGAGTTGTCACATATTTAGCAAATAAAACCATCGCTAAATGAATACAAATAAAATCGTAGAAAAACTGAAGGTCTATTTTGAAAAAAGAGACGATATCTCCTTCGCTTTCCTCTTTGGTTCCTGGGCAAGAGGTCAGGACGGCATTGATTCAGACGTTGATATAGCCATATATTTTGTCCCGGAAGGGAAAGGTTATGATTGAGAAAAAACAGACTTCAGGAGCAACTACGAAAAATCCATTTGGTTAGATATTGAAAAAATTGTTGAAAAGGAGGTAGACCTGCTGATCCTCAACAGAGCCGCTTCCACTATTGCAGACAGCGCACTGAGAGGCATCCCCATTATTATAAAAAATCATAATCTTTATATGGACTTTCTTTTAAGAATTACCTCTGAAGCTATTGATTTCAGGCAATGGGTTGAGTCATATTGGAATCTGAAAGAGAGAATAAAACATGGTGTTAGTACCTGAAGACAGAGAGCGACTTATACGATACGCTGACTTTATGAAATCAGAGTTATCAGATTTCCAAAAATTCTCAAAAATTGATTGGAAAACTTATAATGGAGACAGGGATACAAGGAGAAATCTCGAGAGATGGATTGAAAATATAGTTACTTGTTCCATAGACATAGCCAAAGTCATCCTTGCTTCTGAAGATAGGAGAAACCCCACTTCATATAAGGAAATCTTGAAAGAACTCGGCGCTTCTCCTCACTTTGATGAGGTTTTTGGTGAGAATATCTCACGATGGGCAGTCTTGAGAAACATTCTTGCTCATGAATACCTGGATATTCGCTGGACTACCATAAAGGAACAGCATTGTCCGGTTAGAAATTTGCGTAAAACAAAAGACAATAAATTTTTTTAGAAAGAGGTATTTTTTGCTTGACTTTTTGAAATAGTCAATGATGGCAAAATTTTTATAACACTTTAACTATAAAGGAGTTATAAAAATGCCATATACCATTGATCCGTTTTGCAAACAGCAAAAAATTCCCACGTTTCATGAACTGTTTAGTCCTGTACAGAATATTTTTCATTCGGTGCCACCTCTTGAATCAAAAGGAAACAGGCCGTTGCAGATGAATTTCGAACAACAACTCAAAGCACTTATTTATTACCATCTCGAAGAACATTCCTCAGGCAGAGATCTCCTTCAGGAACTCCAAGAGGATGATTTTGCCAGAACCGAAATAGCGCCTCCCGACGGTATCAAAAAGAGCAGCTTTTTCGAGGCCATCAACCACAGAGGCATCGAGCAACTCCTCTTTATTTTCACGAAACTTCAAGCCGATGCCACAAAGGTGCTCCCCAAGGAATATGAACATCTGGGGGAACTCGTCAGTATTGATGGTTCATTCATTGACGCAGTCCTTTCCATGCATTGGGCAGATTACCGAAAGGGGGCAAAAAAAGCAAAAGCCCACCTTGGTTTTAATCTTAACCATTCTATTCCATCAAAAATTTACCTTACCGATGGTAAAGGTGACGAACGCCCTTTCGTAAACAAAATACTCTCCCCTGGTCAGACGGGAATCATGGACCGTTATTATCAGTGCCATAAAGACTTTGACCTATGGCAGACAGAAGGAAAGCATTTTGTCTGCCGTATCAAAGAGAATACAAATAAATCCGTTATAAAAACCAATCCTCTCAAGCCAGGGAGCATAGTCTTTTATGATGCCCTTGTCCTGCTTGGAACACCCCAGGTGAATCAGACAGAAAAACCTGTTCGCCTTATCGGGTATTGGATAGACGCTAAAGAGTATTGGGTTGCAACTGACCGCCATGACCTTACTGCTGAAGATATCGCTTCTCTTTACAAGCTTCGCTGGAATATTGAAATATTCTTTGGTTGGTGGAAGCGCCACCTCAAGGTCTATCATCTTATCGCACGATCACAGCACGGATTAATGGTTCAAATACTTGCAGGGTTAATTACCTATCTTCTACTTGCTATTTACTGTCACAATAATTTCAAAGAAAAAGTTTCTATCAAAAGAGTCAGAGAGTTGAGAATCAAAATAAATAATGAAGCCAGAAACTTAAACTTTTCTCCTTTTGGTAACTACAATTTCAAAGAACATGCTAAAAATTATGACCACGCAAAAACTTAACCGGACAATGCTGATAAAGGAATTCATTCAAACAGCAGAACCTATTTATAGAACTTTACTTAATAAAATAAAATCCATCCTGCAAACTAGATAATACAGTTAAAGACTATGAACAATACTGAACCACTCATCTTTGAAAAATCTTCTCCTGGCAGACGGTGTTTTATCCTCCCTGCCTGTGATGTACCGGAGAAACCTATAACAAATTTCCTCCCTGAAAAGATGCTAAGGAAACAAGAGGCAAAATTGCCCGAAGTTTCAGAGATCGATGTCGTACGGCATTTCACCAGACTCTCTCAAATGAACTTCTGCGTGGATACCAATTTTTACCCGTTGGGTTCATGCACCATGAAATATAATCCCAGGATTAATGAGGATGCAGCCCGCCTGGAGGGTTTTACGAAATTACACCCATATCAGCCTATTGAGCAATGTCAGGGTATCCTGAAACTCCTTTACGAGCTTGAGCAAATCCTCGTAAATATTTCGGGGATGCCAGCATTTACCTTACAACCTGCCGCTGGTGCCCATGGCGAATTAACTGGCATGTTGATCATTCGTGCTTACCTGGAGAAAAAGGGCGAAACCAGACACAAGATCATCATCCCCGATTCTGCACATGGCACCAACCCTGCCTCGGCCGCCCTTTGTGGTTATGAGGTCGAATCGATTCAATCAAATGCCAACGGTCTCGTTGACATAGAGAAATTAAAAGCATTCTTTACTCGTGATACAGCCGCCCTCATGATCACCAATCCCAATACCCTTGGTCTCTTTGAGAAGGATATTGTGGAGATATGCAAGATCGCCCATAATGCAGGTGGACTCGTCTATTGTGACGGGGCAAATATGAACGCCCTCCTGGGCATAGCCCGACCAGGTGATATGGGTGTAGACATCCTACACCTGAACCTTCATAAGACCTTTTCCACTCCACATGGCGGGGGAGGACCAGGCGCCGGACCCATTGGCGTTACTGAGGCATTAAAACCCTTTTTACCTGTCCCACGAATCGATGTATTAGCCACAGAGCGCACAGAGATCGCAGAGAGAAAAAGTGCAGGGGCTAGCGGCCGTTCGCCCCTGCTTCCTCATAACTCTGTGTCCTCTGTGAACTCTGTGGCTGAAGTGTTACGGAAAAAATATATCTTAAATTATGACTACCCTGATTCCATAGGAAGGGTCAGGGCGTTCTACGGTCATATTGGGATGATGATCAGGGCTTATACCTATCTGTTGTCACTGGGCAAGGAAGGTGTTTGCAAGGTGGGTGAACATGCCGTCTTAAATGCCAACTACCTGCGGCACAAACTCAAAAAATACTATGACATTCCCTATGGAAAGACCTGTATGCATGAATTCGTTATCTCTGCAAAAAGACAAAAGCAAAAAGGCGTGTCTGCTCTGGACATCGCCAAGAAACTACTGGATTACGGTTTCCACGCCCCCACGATTTACTTTCCATTGATTGTGGAAGAGGCCTTGATGATAGAACCTACAGAGACAGAATCACGGGAGACATTAGATACTTTTGTTGCCGCCATGATCCGGATAGCTCAAGACATAGAACAACGACCAGAGGTGGTACGTAACACGCCACAAACTACCCTGATCGGTCGTCCGGATGAAGTAAAGGCCGCCCGCGAACCGAAATTGAAATGGGAGTAACGGGTAGGGTGGACTTCGTCGATTGCTCAGTCGAACGATTAAGGCGCTGTCTTTTGCGCCGAATCTACCATCAGGACTGGCGTAATCTTACAGATTGAACCAGAAATTTTGAACTGGATTATAGGGATGAATTGTTAATTGCAATGGGCGGAGCGAACCCACCCCTGAGTCCCCTCCCGGGAGGGGACTCAGGGGTGGGTATTGTGAAGGTGGATTCAGCGCAAAAAAACAGCGCCTTAAAACACCCTACCCAAATTTAATTTATCTGTTTGGGAGTTTTTTCATAACGATATGCTTTATATTCGTCCTTATTTAATGTAGTATTACAATATAAATTAGGCAACAAAAATGAGATAATTTACAAAAAGCTACCTGTTAGGAGGTTTAAAATGGTAAAAAATATTGACGATATCATTGACAGTATATTAGCGCTTCCTGCAAATTCTCGAGCATATCTCGCTGAGTTACTTCTTGAAAGCTTAGATTTTGAAGAAGACTTCCCAATAAGTGAGGAATGGATGAAAGAAATCAAAAAACGTTGTCAGGAACTTGACGAAGGCAAAGTAGAATTAATTTCAGGAAATGAAGGACTTGCTGGGCTCCAAAAGAAATATTCATGAAACCCTTTCATTTTCATCCAGAAGCACTCGCAGAAGCAGACGAAGCAGCCAAATTTTATGAAGAGCAACAAAAAGGTCTCGGAAAGAGATTTATCGAGGCATTAACTGATACGATAAACCGAATAAAAAGGAACCCTGAACTTTATAGAAAAATTGATGATAACATGAGAAAATGTAGTTTATTGCATTTCCCATATGGTATTATTTATCGTGATAAAAATAAATTTATAGAAATAATCGCAGTCATGCTAAGGTGTACCCCATTGTCTAGACAATTATTTAATAAAAATAAGATAGAATTTTAGTATTGTTTATGCGAAGTATCTTTTAATTATTTGATGAGCAGGAAAACGGAATGGAGCGGAGCGGAATGGAGTTTTTCTGCTCATCCGCTGTGCATTTCTCCGTTCTTGCTTTCTTGCCATTTTTACCCGGTCAGTTCAAGAGTATTTACCATCTCTCCTTTCCGTGCCTTTTTGTTACTACAATACAGCGTTGCTGGCGCTCTGTATTCAAGCGACTGATGTAATCTCTCGTTGTTATAAAAATCAAAATACCTCCTTAAACCATCCACTGCCTCTCTTACCGTCTTATAGTCTTTTAAATACACCTCCTCGTATTTTATCGACCTCCACAAACGCTCTATAAAAATGTTATCAAACACTCGTCCCCTTCCATCCATGCTGATCTTTACCCCGGCTCCCTCTAATTTCCCAGTAAACGCATTGCTCGTAAACTGCGATCCCTGGTCCGTGTTAAATATCTCAGGGCATCCCTTCCTTATTGCCCTGTCTAATGCTTCCAGACAAAATCCCACATCCAGGGTTATTGATGTCTCCCACGACAGCACATACCGACTATACCAGTCCATTATTGCCATGAGATATACATACCCCTGATTGAGCCGTATGTACGTTATATCCGCACACCACACGTGATCTGGATACTCTATACTCAATCCTCTGAGTAAATATGGGTATTTCTTGTGTCCTTCACCTCCTTTACTTAGCCAAGGCTTCGGATAGATCGCATATAATCCCATCTTCCTCATTAACCGTTTTACCCTCTTAGGGTTTACCTCATGCCCTTCCTTTCTTAACCATGCCGTCAACCGCCTTACCCCATAAAACGGATACCCCGTATAATACTCATCTATCAGGTTCATCAATTGAAGATTATATGCACTCTCACCAATCGCCTTATAATAAAAGACTGAACGGGATATCCCCAGTAACTCACACTGCCGACTTACACTTATCTCCTCATTTTCTGGCTCTATTAACCTCTTCCTTTCCTCAACCGTTGATCCCAACTTTTTTTTTCAGCCAATCCAGTTCAACCTTCAATTGCCCTATCTGCTGGTACAACGACGCACGCAATTCATCCTCCTTTCTGGCATCTTGCACCTTCTTCAGCGAAAATATCCTCGGTATCTCTTCTATTACCTGCTTCTTCCACTGTGCTATCTGCGTTGGGTGTACCCCATATTGCCCTGCTAGCTCGTTTGCAGTCTTCTCCCCCTTTATCGCTTCTATCGCTACTCTCGCCTTAAATTCCCCATTATATTGCTTCCTCTCCACCTCTTATTTTATACCCCCTTTCCAAACCTTTTTCTCTTCCATGCCTGCCTTTAGCCAGGCATGATTTTCTATCTTAACATACTGTCCAGTTTTTGGGGTACATTATATGCATCTGAGACGTAAACCAGGTTATTGGAAAACCAGAGTTTAACTTTTTCAAGAAAGAGCCTAACACTTAGTCCTGCGGACGGCTGATAACCGATGCTGATTTTGGTCGATATCTCACTGCTTGAACGCAAGTTAAATTTTGATATTCACGATGTTATGCCAACCGAGCCAAACAATCTTCAACATAAGTGAGGACTTTCCGAGGGAATAACTCTCGCCCTATCGTCAGTTTTCGCCTACTTTCTCGCTTACCAATATGAGGTCGGGTATTTTGCGTTTTTTGGCGTTCCAACCGAACTGATCACTGTAGATACTACTACGCTTTTAGTTATCGGCTCAACCATTGTGGGTTTTCTGACGATCCTATTTCAATTTGGTGATATGTTAATTGGATTGACACCAGGAGGACTACTTAAGCTGAAGGGGAAGATACGGCCATTTGTCATCCTTTTCTTATATTTTCTTGCTATGTGGCTTGTTTTCACTATTTTTTCGAACTTTCGATGGCGTAAAGCCATAGCTGTTCCTGTCTGGGCAACCTTGGCGTTTCTGATACAGTATCTGTCCGCACGCTATTGCAAGAATAGGGCTATTCCAGACATGGTGTTTACACTGTTCGTAATTGCTATCGTTGGAGTTGGATTGTTTCGCACTATTGGAAAATGGAGCACTGAAAACCAGTGTAGTTTCGCTGTTCTGCCTGATCAGCCAGGCTCCTTTGTAATTCAGAAAATGGGAGACTGCCTTCTACTTGGAACGTATGATGAGAACTCAAGAACAACGTTCAAAACGTTTCGAATTTTGCCCCTTAGTGAGCAACCAATTGCAATCGAGAAGCGCGATATTGGACCGTTACAGCCATCCCCCTAAAACTACATCTAACTTATCGTTCGGCGAATGCATATATGTGTTTCTGATTTCGGGCATATATGGGCAGAGGAGGTTATGGGACTCTATCCCCTATTTCGATGAAAAGTAAAAATACAGGAGGCAATACTATGGTGAGAAAAAAATACGTATATTGGCAAGATGGAGATATGTGGATAGGGTACCTTGAAGAATATCCAGACTATAAGACTCAGGGTGAATCCCTTGAAGAATTAAAGGAAAATTTAAAGGATATTTATCAAGAATTAACGAGCGGTACTATTCCCTGCGTGCGTAAAGTTGCTGAACTTGAAGTTGCATGAAAAGAAGAGATTTAATAAAGCAGAATAAGAAAATAGCCGTAAGAATATCCTCTTTTGTAAAATGTGGATATGCTTCTAAAATTTTTCAATAGACATTCCTTCAAATATTTTACGGCAATTTTACATCATAGTCCAACGCCACCGCAGTATCTCCCGTGTCCTTGTCAATTTTAATCGGTTGATGCCAGACTACCGCATCAATGAAGCACGCCCCCTGATTATCCTCCCTGCAATAATAAAAACTCACGGAGACCTTTAAATCTGTACTCAATACCTCAGAACCTGTCTTGAAGGAAATTTTTATAGGTAATGCAGGCTTTTCGAGTCTCACTTCCCGATTGCCCTGCTCAATCTGAATACCTTTACCAGCTTCGACCATATATGACAATGGGGCATTGGGGTTCAAATGGTATCCCTTGGGAAGGTTTATGTTTACTGTTAATTGTATCTCTGTATCTGTTTTCAAGGTTTTCAAAGGTAAATCCAGCGACTTTGCAAAAGGAGGTAGTGCACTCTCCGATACTTTTTGTGAGACCTCTGTTTTGAGTCCTTTGATCTGCAAGGTACTCGCCTCCTTCGTTTTCATGTCAACCACGCGGATGGCATGGTTATTGGTATCGGCAACATACAGTTTATTATTGGCAATATTGAGTCCTCCGGGTTCATAGAATTGGGGATCTTTACCATCTACATGTCCGGCTTTTCCATTACCTGAGAATGTCCGGCACGTCCTGTCCAGAGGATTTAAAAGCTTAATCTTATGATTATAGGTATCCGCTATATAGATAAGGCCGTTGTGGTTCAATACACCAAGCGGATGTTGTAAACGTACTTCGTCTCCCTGACCATCCACATCTCCAAAAACAAAGAGATCTTTTCCTACCACCGTCTTTACTTCTTTCTTTTCAAGGTCAACGTAACGAATCGAACTTACCTCACTATCTGCAAAATAGAGCCTTCTGCCGGAAACCGTAATCCCGCTGGGCTGAGCCAGGGCGGCCTTATCTAACGGGCCATCAATACGCCCCTCCCTGCCACTACCAGCAAAGGGTTGGAAAACTGCGGTTTCTAAATCCATCACCCAGATTTGATGTGCCCCAGCCATGGCTATATAGAGTTGCCCGTCTAAAAAGACCAGATCCCAGGGCGAATTAAGAGGGGAAAACATGCCCATTCCACCAGTATCCATAAAGTCCGCCTGTTTACCCGTACCAGCAATTGTTTTGACCGTCTTTGCCTTTAAATCCAATTTACGAATGAGATGATTCTCGGTATCTGCCACATACAAGTGATCCCCGTGAATGGCCATCCCTTGTGGATGATGAAAGCTTGCTTCCGTAAATACACCATCGCTCTTGCCAATTTTACCATTGCCAGCAATATCTAAAACGGCGCCTCCCAAATCTGCAATAATGATCCGATTGTGATTTGAATCTGCAATAAACAACCGATTTGATGCCTCATCCGCCAGCACTTTGCCGGGAAAAGAGAGAATGCCCTCTCCTAGTTTGTATTTTTCTAAAGAAAGTGGTATGGCGGTTTCATTGATGAGATTTTTAGAACGATATTCGGAGATCAATTGGCCAATGAGTTTATCCAAGGTCTCATAATGTCCCTCGCCTGTATCTGTTCCCACCACATGCCCCTCTGGATCGATCAGTACGAGTGTGGGCCATGCCCTGGCACCGTAGGCATCCCAGATGGCAAAATTGCTGTCATTAACTACCGGATGTTCAATTTCGTACCGAAGAATAGCCTGACGGATATTTTCTGCATCCCGCTCATTCTCAAATTTTGCGGAATGTACCCCTATAATCACTAATTCTTTTGGATATTTTTCCTCCAGCTTTTTAAGGTCGGGAATGATGTGCATGCAATTGATACAGCAATATGTCCAGAAGTCCAGGAGTACGACCTTCCCCTTTAAATCAGCCAGGGCCAGGGGTTTTGAAACATTGAGCCAGGCAGTACCACCCGCTAGTTCAGGGGCAGGAATCTTTTTTTTCTGTGCAAATGCCAAAGGCATTCCTCCGGAATAAAAGAGGTAAAGTATCATGATAATGAATATAACCGTTCGGGGTGAAAGCCATAAAAAAAACCGGATTTTTTTCATTGTCCCTGCCCTTTTTTATTATTCTTTTTGCGCTTGAAAAGATCTTTCCCGTAGAATAGGAAGGCAACAACAATCAGCGTTACCACACTGATAATAAAATAAACCAGTTCCATAGTCCCCCTCCTTTTGCCTCATGAAAATATGAGATCGATCTTGAACATATTTTTGTTATTTCATCTCTTCATTCTATCAGTGCTTACAGTGCTATCAAGGAAATTTTATCATTGTATGCTTGTATTTGTGCTTATATGCATTTATAGTATTTACCAAGTGAATATGATAAATCTCGAATAAAAGAACCGTTACTATGGATCTGAATAGAAAAATAGCATTTCGCTCTATTGTCATTGTATTCATTATTTTCTCCCTGTTATGTGGCATATATTTGTTTATTCCGTTTTTTCTCGAGAAAAAACTGCTTCCCAGCCTTGCCAAAAGCTTCGGACTTAGCAACTTCACCTGCAATGTGCGCAAGTTCAGTCTGACCGGACTCGACCTGTCCTCTCTGCAATGGGGAGAACGTGAAAGCCCTTCTCTGTCATTTGACTCTGTCCGCTTCGACTATTCTTTATTTGGTTTATTTCAAAAACACGTAAACAAGATCATTATCAGCGGCGTTGAAATCAGGTCTGAATATAAAGACGGAACTTTTAGTATTGCTGGAATGGATTTCAATAAACTTTTCCAAAGTCCTTCGGATACAAAGCGAGAAAAACCGGCCAATTCGCAACAACAAACAATGCCCATAAGTTTTGGAGAATTTGCATTACGGAATGCTACCATTCTTTTAAAATCAGGAGATGAGAATTTTCGAATCCCATTGAGCATTAAAGCAAAGCCTTTTGCCACACAGGGAAATGAAACAAATTCAGGTTATGAAGCGCAATTATGGCTATATCCAAACCTAATAAACCCACTACCAGGAGTTAAAATCGCATCCCAGATAGCTATGGACGCAAGATATAATTTTAAAACAAATGACTTTGGAATACAGCTTAACTTTACTAATATGAATATTGAATATAAGGAATTGCAAATACAGAATTCCCTTGGCAATGTTCCATTAACGATAGAAGTTACAAAAAAACAGGACGATATTCATATGAAATTCTCCCGTTTTTGTATTATGTCGCCCTTTCCCATAGAACTATCTATGAGACAAAATACTGATTGCAATCTACACATCTCTCCGGAGCAAATGGATATGCAGGGAAAGATTTATGTAAACATTAATAAAGAATTAACAAGCAGCAATTCTCGTTTCTGGTTAAAAGTTGCCGATTCCGAATCTTTACCCTTTACGTTTAAAGGTAAAAAAAGAGGATCTCAGTGGCATTTCTCTTTGAATTCCACCGGTTCAGATACGCCGCTACAATTTCACGGACAGACAGAAAAGATTCATTTGCATCCGAAGATTTTTTCCGTCTGTGGAAAAGGAAAAGGTTCGAATGGTACTACACGATTTTCAATGAAAGTGTCTCATATAAAATATGATTCAGATTATATGCGTATCAATATTCCAAATTTTTGGATATTCGGCAATTCGTCCATTGATAATGGGCAGTTTTCCACGATAAAAGCCTTTGCAAAAGTAACAGATACAGAATATCATACCGGAAGCCTCTCTGTAAGGGAAATACACGCCAAAATCCCTCTCCAATGGCCATATCCATCGATGGAAACGGATAAAATTACATCCACAAATAAGCCAGAAAGATATCTTAACATAGATGAAATAAAATATGCGGACATGGATGTTGGGAGAATTTTTGCGACACCTTATCAGGACAGGCTAAATATCTTCTTTGCAGGCCAACACAAGGACTTATTCCCTGACTTTCGCGTTTATTTCCTGGGAAGTGCGGGAATGAGCAACGAAGGTAATTTTGTTTCGAAAGTTGATTTTAAAACCTCCGAACCAGAAAAGGCTATAAAAATAAACCTTGGAAAGTTTTCACCCCAATTGACAGGAATGTTTTTTGAAGGCAATCTGGATATGAACGGTAATTGCAAATTCATTGGTAGTACGATAACAAGTAGTGCACTCATAACAATGCGTAATTCAAAGATAGAAGTTCCTGAAAAAAAAATTGCACTTGAAGGCATTGATTTTGACCTGGATATGCAGGATTTATACAAATTTTGCAGTGCCCCTGATCAAATGTTAAAATTTAAGCGCTTTGCCTGGGGCGATATAGAAATGAATGAAGGAGAGGTTGAATTCCAGATAGAATCTTTTTCGTCTTTTTTTCTTAAAAAGAGTAGCTTTTCCTGGTGCGGAGGACATGTATATACGCATGGTTTACGGATAAAATCCGGTAGAAGAGAATTCGATATTATTTGTTACTGCGATCGCCTTAAACTTGCAACAATCTTAAAACAGTTTAAGGCAGCGAGCGCTGATGGTGAAGGTTCAGTAAATGGAAGGATCCCAATAAGTTATAAAGATGCGAAAATAAAAGTCCATGATGGTTTCCTTTATTCTACACCCGGAGAAAAAGGTACCATTAGTTTTCGTACTGATACACTCGTATCAGGAGCATCGGGTGTTCAGCAGAGTATTCAAATGCAAATTGCCCGGGAAGCCCTGAAAAATTTTACATATGACTGGGCAAAGCTTTCATTACTGAGCCAGGGTGATGACCTTATGATCCGTATGCAGATGGACGGAAGGCCTGCCGATTTATTACCATTTGGTTTTAGTAAAGCAAAGGGACTCGTAAAAATAGAAGAGCCAAGGGCACATTTTCAGGGAATACGGTTTGATATCAATTTTAAACTGCCCCTCGATAAAATGTTGTATTACGGTGCCGGAATGAGTGAATTGTTGCAATCTGAGTAATTGTGAAATACTGATACCAATAAGGAGGAATAATAATGACAGAGAAGTATGCTTTTATTGTACCGAATAATTGAAAAATAATCGTAAGGAGAAGGGGGAATGAAAAGAGTCTTCGTAGTTTCTTGCGCAGTATTTTTTATTTTTTTACAAGGATGTAAAACTGAACACAAAGTGGAAGTAGACGTAAAGCCAATGCAAATCACCATCGACGTGAATATTAGAATCGATCGGGAGCTTGAAAACTTCTTTGGCAATTTAGACGAAGCCGCACAAAAAGTTGGTGGTGAAAAAACCGAAGAAGTATCTGAACCTGCTCAATAGTTATCTATCGAAAGTTAAAATTTTCAAATAAAGGAGAAAAAAATGAAATTAAAAATTTATGTCTCTCTTCTCATCATTATGCTATTCGGAAGTTTTTTTGCAAATGTTTCATCCGTTGCCGATGATCTGAGTGCATTAAAAAGACAAATGGAAAAACGCCTTCCCATTATTATTGAATTAAAGTCCAAAGGAATAATCGGAGAGAACAATACGGGATATTTGCAATTTATTGGCGGAAGGCGTGAAAAAGAGGACATCGTTCAGGCAGAAAACCAGGATAGAAGAAAAGTTTATGAATCAATTGCTAAAAAAGAAGGGGCCAGCATAGAGCAAGTGGGGCAGCGCAGGGCACAGCAGATTGCCAGTAAAGCAAGGAAGGGAGAATGGTTACAAAATCCAACCGGAAAATGGTACCAGAAATAAACAAACATACTTGACACTGTTTTAAAGGCACGAACGTACACGCACGATGACAGGAGGGCAGACGCTAAGTTCAAAAGAAAGGATATTTTTTGTGGTTGTTTCTATTCTCAGGAAGGCGCCGAATTTATCATACGTTTTAAAAAAGAAATTATCCTGAGATCAACTTGAGCAGAGCATTATCTCGATAGCGAAGATGCTGCCACAAAAAAGGGATAGCAAAATGATAGTTTAGCTTTTGAAGAAACTTGGATGAGAAATGATTGATTATTACGGCGTAACTCGTTATTATTTGTTTTAGTAATTATTCGTTTTATCCAAGAAACATTCGCGATTATGATAATTCCTAAGTTTCCATTTTTAAGATGGGAATTTAGGTTTATTTTTTTCGTATTTATAAACACAGGAGAAGGATTTACCCATGGGTTTAAATTGTGGTATCGTTGGATTACCGAACGTCGGGAAATCCACGATCTTTAATGCATTGACCTCGGCCAAGGCCGCCTCGGCAAATTATCCCTTTTGTACCATTGATCCTAATGTGGGTGTGGTTGCCGTACCGGATCTGCGTCTGGATAAAATAGCAGAAATAATTACTACTGAAAAAATTGTGCCCACAACCGTTGAATTTGTTGATATTGCCGGTCTGGTGAAGGGTGCTAGTCAGGGAGAGGGTTTGGGGAATCAATTTTTGGGACACATCAAGAATGTCAATGCCATTTTACATGTGGTGCGTTGTTTTGAGAAAAGTGATATCATTCACGTAGAAGGCGGGATACACCCCATCCGTGATATCGAGATTATCAATACGGAATTGATTCTTGCGGATATGGATACGGTAGAAAAAAGGCTATTAAAGAACGAGAGACTTTTGAAAACCGGTGATAAAAACACTATTGCTGCCGCTGGCGTGCTAAAAAAAGTCAGGAATGGACTCAATAGCAATAAACCGGTCAGGTTATTACCTTTATCGGATGAGGAAAGAAATCTCATCGAGGATATGCATTTGATGACTGAGAAACCGGTATTATACGTTGTGAATGTTTTTGATTTTGAAAAAGATAAGCAATACATAGAAGCAGTTGCTAATTATGCAAATCAGGAAAACTCAAAATGCGTGGTCATTTCGGGGGATATCGAATCGGAGATTGTACAAATGGAACCCTCCGAAAGAAAGACCTATTATCTGGAGATGGGGATGGAAGAGTCTGGATTGGAAAAATTGATCCGTGAAACATATGGGCTATTAGGCCTGATTACCTATTTCACGGCAGGTCCAAAAGAAGTGAAAGCATGGACGATTAAACAGGGAACAAGGGCGCCGCAGGCGGCAGGAGTAATTCACTCTGATTTTGAACGTGGATTTATCTGTGCTGAGACATACAACTATAACGATCTCATTGCGACGGGTTCAGAACAAAAGGTTAAAGAAAAAGGACTTTTAAGACGTGAGGGAAAGGAATACATTGTGAAGGATGGAGATATTATGCATTTCAGATTTAATGTATAAAAATTTCTGTAAGTCATTTGTCTGCTTGCGTTATAACTCGTCCATATATATGCAAGCCGTACCGTAGCCGTACTTGGTTACATCGCCTGAGAAACACCTCTTTGCCACTCATGAGATGCCTTACTAGCTTCCCAATTGCATCATGCTTCGAGTTAAGGTCTCTATGGATATAAAACTCTGCCGTGATATGGACACTGCTATGATCAAGTATCTTTGATGTTACGGTAAGATCATTCCCTCTATTTAGAATATGTCATAATCCTAAGATTGTTTCAAACTGTACAATTACGCAATATATCTAATGTTCTCCCGGAAAGATAAAACAACAAAGGCGTTCTTGTATAAAAAAAACACAAGAACGCCTTTTGGTTAAAACAGACTGATTGTTTCCTATCGTCTCGTAACAATTTCATTGTCTATTATTTTTCTTTTTGACGTTGATCCTCGTCTCTTAAGCACTTTCCCGGGTCCTTTTTGAAAGTATCTGCACAATTCTCGCAGCAAAAGCAAAAGGTTTTCCCATTGTGTTCTACTTTTACCGGCTTACTTTTGCTATCTATTACTTTTCCACAAACCAAACACTTACTTTCACATTTTTCACCGGCAGAAACTTCCTTGGTACCACAACAATCAGAACCGGCAAATGCCTTATTGACCACGTAAGAGGTCATTACTACAAAGGCAATACTAACAACACCTGCAAAATATCCAATTCGTCTCATATACTCCTCCAAAAATTAAGTTAAAATACCATACACAAATTAATATAAGAGTAAACAAAAAATATTTGGCTGTGGTTCCTTAGTTTTAAAATAGACTGTTTATTCTCTCGTAGTAATAATTCTTCTAGTTCTTTGTCTGGTATTTTTGTCTTTTTGTTGCTGCTCTTTTCTAAAACGGATATTCACCGCATAAATGAAAAACAAAAAGACCGTGAAATCCTTAGTTTTCCTGGTCTTTTCTTTGATTAAGAAGTTTTTTTCTCGTGACTACCCGTATGTTCAGTCCCGGCAATACCTCTGCCCGGATGCTCTCCCAGATAACAATTCTCCTTCTCAAGGTATTTCTCCATACCCTCTAATTTTGCTAGGCGGGTCTTCGCCATCCCTCGTTGATACCGGCTCCCGGGATTCATCACATAACATGCCAATCACGATCTGCTTCTTCCCCTTCTTGCCGTCGCGATTACACCCGTACTCACCAAAATGATTCTACTCCCCCCTCCACATAACTGCTCGTCACGTCATACAAAAACAGCTTCGGCCTCTTGCCTCCCCCGCCTTACCTCAAACAGCTTTCACTCTATCTTTGCCTGATTCCCCGATAACCACGCCAAATTATCGTACAGATTATTCTCGTCAAATCCTCGTTTCATATCCAATACCTTACTATTGATCCCAATACAATCCTATCTCTCTAAAATCAATATCATAAATTTCAAATCTGAACTCGCACAAGATCCGATAGAAATTGAGGTAGTTTTACAGTAATATCCTCACATCCCCCATCCGTCTGGTGAAATGGATGGCATCGAAGTATTCCAGCAAAGGGACGGCAAATTTGCGGGTGGTTTTCGTCAAATCCCTGAACTGTGCCACGCTCATCGTACCGTGTTTGGTGATATGATCCCTGATCATTTCTTTTAATTTGTTGAGTGCCGTAGCATGAAAACAGAGGCCACTCTCCACAATAACGAGCTTCTTTTGTTCAACAAGCAATGAGATGGCAGCCTTACCATTGGTACCAAATTTTGTGGATACTTCCTCCATGGAAGGCGGGGTAAACCCTGCCTTGCAAAATGTCTCTTCGATTTTATCCGCTACACCCTTGTCTTTCGCAGATACCTCAATCATAAAGTCCATGAGAGATAGCTTGTTGTCAGTAACCTTAATGGCCTTTTCATTTTCTAAGACGGAGATCACCGCAGTGAGCAAGAGAGGATGAATATTATCGCCGGAGATTGGTTTTTGGCGCAATTCTCCAATCCCTGCTTTTAAAGTTTTTGGCACAGGCGTGAAGCCTGCAGCTACCAGTGTTTTGAGTTGGGTCTCTTCCATCCCTGTTTTTAAAGGGTTTTCCTTGTGAAATACCCTGAGTATATTCAACATCTGCCCCTTTAAAGAAGCGATAACATCACGATGAATAATAACGTCTTTGCCCTCGATAACAAATTTCAGGAGTAACCCCTTTTTTATCAACCCTGCTATGACATTTTCAGCAATCGAAGGGTGAATATTGACCTGTTTGGAGATATCATCAATGGCAGGGGCAAACAGACGTTCGCCTCTGCCAACGGTATTACCTAAATAAATCTGTTCCACGATATCGGAAAGATTTCCACTGGCCAGAATCCTTAGAGTCTTGAGCGTCTCTTCTTTAAAGCGTTTCAATCGGGTTGTATTATACCTGAGCACCTTACCTCCGCCAATGGTATAAGCCGGCGAATAGGAGCGAATAATAAACCGGTCTTCCCTTTCGGTGGTAATGGGATTTTCCAGGAGGAATTGACACAAGGTCTCTTCGCCGGGTTTTAGCGTGTCTCTATCCAGCAGTATAACACGACCCATCACCTCTGAGGTATTAAGGTGAAACCGAATCCGTGTCCTGTTTTTTAATGGATTTTTTGCGCTTTGAATCAATCTTAATGAGGCATCGGCAATGTTCACCGGTTGCAAGTATCCCGGAGCCGAGAGTTCATACCCACGTTGTATTTCGGTAGATTTCATACCCGAGAGATTAATCGCTGCCCGTTGCCCTGCAAAGGCAGTATCAACCCGTTCTCCGGTCACTTCAATTCCTCTGACACGCAAGGTTTTTTTGAGGGGCACTATTTCTATTTCATCCACCACGGAAACCTGCCCACCCAGAATGGGCCCTGTGACAACACATCCATACCCGGAGATGGTAAAAGATCGATCGATGGGCATTCGAAATACGCGTGTGTTACTCCTGGTTTGTATCTGTGAAATAAGTTCTTTTATGGCAGACTTGCAGACTTCAATCCCTTCACCCGTGACCACAGATACGGGAATAATCGGTGCGTGCTCCAGGGTTGTACCCGTCACAATATTTTTGATATCTTCTCGAACTACTGTTAGCCATTCGTCAGTTACCAGGTCTTTTTTCGTTAAGGCAATGAGTCCGTGTCTGATGCCCAGGAGGTTGATAATTTCCAGATGTTCAATAGTTTGTGGCATGACGCCATCGTCAGCCGCAATGACGAATAATACGAGGTTAATGCTGGTCGCGCCCGCCAGCATGTTCTTGACGAACCGTTCATGTCCCGGCACATCTACGATGCTGATTCTTTGGTCTGAATCGAGGTCGAGATAGGCAAAACCCAAATCTATGGTCAATCCACGCTGTTTTTCTTCGGGCAGCCTGTCGGCATCAATCCCCGTCAATGCCTTCACCAGGGACGTCTTTCCATGGTCGATATGCCCTGCCGTACCGATGATTATATGCTCAACATGGTGTGCAGTTGTTGATTGTTGTAAGGATTGTTTCATGGGTCAGGTTATAACTCAATCCAGCAGCGTAGCTAGTGGCTTGACCAGCCCTAAAAGGGCATTGTTACTGGTACCCCTTAAGGGATATTCTCCGCTTTATTTTCTAATCAGGAATGCTCTCCATTTGTACGGTTATTAATGTACAATGCAACGTTCTTTACCAATGACACGTGCTTCACTAAAAGGGATTACTTAAATCTGAGTCATACTGATCTTCTATCGACTCATTTTCCTCTTGATCTTGTATATACTTCCGTATTTTCGCTTCATCCAAGCCTACCGTACTCACATAAAATCCTCTCGTCCAAAACCGATGACCTCGAAAATTCTGTTTCAATCGACTGTATTTCTCAAATATAGTCAAATAAATACGGATAAACAAGCTTGTCCGTGCCACCCCAAATACTGCTTAAATAAAATGAAAATTCCTATACAATCAAGTTGGCATATTTTACATGCTGCAGAAGATCTACCGGATAATGACAACGAATTATTTATCCCAAAGACTTTGCGCAGCGAAAACCAATGGTGTCGTTTTTATACGTGGGTTCGTCGTAATCCCTATTTGCACAACGGACGTGAACAACACCAGACCCATTCCACGAACCTCCCCGTAATACCTTGCAGGCACTCAGCATTTTACTTGCCGCATAAGGCTTTAATTCATAAATGGAAATACCTACGTCTTCCGGTCTCCCAAAATAAGGGCTTTCTTCGGCTATGGTGGGCCCTTGTGGATTTTTGTTTGGAGCATGGCGATAGTATTGACTGTCATACCAGTCGGCGGCCCATTCCCATACGTTTCCTGCCATATCGAAACATCCATAAACACTTTGGCCTTGCGGGTATTTCGTTACAGGGGTTGGTTTTTCTATCTTAACTTCGGCACAGTTTAATCTCGTTTTATCAAACTCGTTGCCCCATGGATATGCCCTGCCATCGGTACTGCGGGCTGCTTTCTCCCATTCTGCCTCGGTAGGAAGCCTTTTTCCTGCCCATCTGGCAAAAGCCTCAGCCTCATACCACGAGATGTCTACAACAGGACAATCCTGTTCACCATGCGAGATGGCATCCAGATCGTTACTTTCCAATGGGTTTGCCTGTAAGATATACTGCCATCCGGCTTCTGACCAAAAGACCTTTTGACCATAACCGCCGGACTCGATGAATCGCTTATATTGAGCATTGGTAACGGGATATTTGTCAATGAGGTAGGCACTGAGATAAACCTCTCTTTGAGGAAATTCGTTATCCAGCCGATCAATTTCAATATTACGGTCAAGGTCTAATAATCTTTCAATGTCTTCCCTTGTACTCCCCATCAAAAACAGCCCTTCAGGGATGAGTACCATGTCTTCGGGGATACTTTCTTTTCCTTTGTTTCTGTTGTTCATATACCAAAGTTTATCATAGTATATTTTAATGTCAAAATGTTTCCGATTGATTCGGGAAATGAAAATCAGTATTATCCCTGAAATACTATGTATACGATACTGCAAAAATATTTTGGATACACAAGTTTTTACCCACTTCAGGAGGATATTATTAAGGAATCACTGGGGCAAAGAGACGTCTTTGTCCTTATGCCGACCGGGGGTGGGAAATCCCTGTGTTATCAACTACCTGCACTCCTTTTTGACGGTGTAACTATTGTTATCTCTCCATTAATCGCCTTGATGAAAGACCAGGTAGACGGGTTGTTGGCGAATGGTATTCCGGCAACGTTTATTAATAGTTCTTTGAGTTATGGCGAAATTGATATAAAAAAGCGGAGTTTATCAAACAATGAAGTAAAGATCCTTTATATCGCGCCGGAAAGACTCGTTATGCCGGAATTTCTGCAGTTTTTACAGAGATTAAAGGTCTGCCTGTTTGCCATTGATGAATCACATTGTATTTCGGAATGGGGACACGATTTCAGACCGGAGTACCGCCAGTTAAAATTACTGAAGGAGAGATTCCCAAAGGTGCCTATTATGGCTTTAACAGCCACCGCCACACCGGTCGTCCAGGAAGATATTATCACACATCTCAAGTTGTCGGATTGCAGGATCTTCAAGGCGAGTTTTAACCGGAAAAACCTGCATTATCAAATTAAACCCAAGGATAATCCCTATTATCAAATACTCCACTATCTGAAAGGACGACAGAAAGATTCGGGAATTATTTATTGTCAGAGCCGTAAAACCGTAGAAAGGCTTTCTACGAGCCTGCAGAAGGACGGATACCGTGCCCTGCCGTACCATGCAGGTCTCACCGCTGAAGCCAGAACAGAAAACCAGGAACGGTTTATCCGTGAAGACGTTGAGATCATTGTGGCAACGATTGCATTTGGTATGGGCATTAATAAACCCAATGTGCGGTATGTGATCCATTACGATTTGCCGAAGAGCATCGAAGGGTATTATCAGGAGACAGGCCGTGCGGGAAGGGATGGGTTAAAAAGCGACTGTATTCTGTTCTTTAGTTACGCTGATATGTTCAAGATAGAATATTTTATCAATCAAAAAACGGACGAAGGTGAGCGACAAGTTGCATACAGGCAATTGCGGGAGATGGCAAACTATTGTGAAAGCAACGTTTGCCGGAGAAGGTTATTGCTGGCTTATTTTGGAGAAAAACTCGATGAACCAAATTGCAGGAGTTGTGACGTCTGTTTAGAACCGAAGGAACGATTTGACGGAACGATTGCTGCACAAAAGATATTATCCTGCGTTTATCGGGTGGGTGAACGATTCGGAATTAACTATGTTATTGACATCCTGCAGGGTTCAAAGAATCAAAAAATAGTACAGAACCAGCATAACACGATCAAGACGTACGGTGCCGGAAAAGAATATTCAAAGTCTCAGTGGCAGGCTTTTGTCCGTGAATTAATTCAATTGGGATACCTGAGGCTGGATGGGGATAAGTATCCCGTATTGAAGTTACAAGAAAAGTGCCGGAATGTATTATTGTCTAGCGAAAAGGTGTTTTTGATAAAACCCGAAGAACAAATCTCTGTTCAAAAAATTGATGCGGGTGAGGATTACGACCGCTTGCTGTTTGAACGTTTGAGGACTTTGAGGAAAACACTGGCTGATCAGGAAGGAGTGCCTCCGTATGTTATTTTCCATGATACCAGCTTAAAAGAAATGTCTATCTATTATCCCCAAAGCTTGCTTGGTTTAAGGAAGATAAGTGGTGTTGGAGATCAAAAACTGATGAAATACGGAAAGGTCGTTCTCAAAGAGATCGCCGATTACTGTGAACAACACCATATCATGCCAAATCAGATTGCTCATAAATGTTCTGAATCTCCTGTAAAACAACCAAAGACTTCCACGGTTCAAATGACCCTGGAACTTTACAAACAACACCTTACCATTCATGAGATCGCACAAAAGCGGAATTTAGCATTATCCACGATCATTTCTCATCTGGAAAAACTTATTCTGGATGGCGCTGGTATCTCCATAGACAGCATTGTTGCCACAGAAAAACAGCTACATATCCAACGAGCATTCAAAGAATCAGGCTTGGAGTTTCTCAATCCGGTAAAAGAGAAATTAGGAAACGATTATTCCTACGAAGAGATAAGATTAGTAAGGGCGAAGATGATGTGTGGCTGTGAGAAAAAGCAATAATTGATGCTGGTCAATCTCTATAAAACAAAAAGGCAACTCAAATGAGTTGCCTTTTTGTAATTATTTTTTGAATTTTGCCAAATAGTTACACTTAGCTTACTTATTTAGTGCTTGTGATGGCACTCACACTTGCAATCTTTACCCTCTTTTGCTGTGTGTCCGCATTTGTCGCACTTTGCTTCTGTTGCCATAGCGGTACCAACAAGAGCTGTATTCACTGCACCAACACCAACCACCAACGCCCCAACAACCAAAAGACTATAACCAAATCTCTTCAACATTTCCTTCTCCTCACATTAGGAAACTTAAGCCCAGCCGCCAGGAACGCTCCTGACATGGCCGACTCTTCTAGTATCATAATATTATCCATAAACAGTACTATTTCAACTAAATTATACTCTATAAACGAAAATTGTGTATGTTTTTAAATACACATTCAGATGCCTTGGTAATAATGAAATTGTAATGAAAACTCACATTTTGAGGCTTGACAGGATAGGGACAAAAAAATATAATGGGTGAACAAATGTTCACCAATAAATCTTAATCCATGAATACTCCGCTAACCAAAAAACAGGCAGATTTTTTATCTTTTTTAAAAAAATATCTTCAGGAAAGGGGATATCCGCCTACGGTACGGGAGAGTATGGATGGGCTGGGGCTTTCCAGTACCAACATAGTAAAAAAATACTTCGACATTCTGGAACGCAAGGGATACATCAGGAGACAATTTCACAGCCCACGGGCTATTGAAATTGTTGAGGGAACCGCTGCACGAAGCTCAGAAATAAGGTCTGTGCCAATTGCGGGAAGGGTTAGGGCTGGGGCGCCTCATCCAGTTGTAGAAGATATCGAAGGATACCTTTCCGTGGATCAAACACTATGCCGTAGCAGCAATATCTTTTTTTTACGGGTAGTGGGGGATAGTATGATTGATGCCCATATCCAGGATGGAGACCTTGTCCTCGTTAAATCACAACCCGTGGCCAATAATGGAGAGATCGTGGTGGCCCTTATCGATGATGAGGCTACGGTAAAGCGATTTTCTAAAAAGGACGATACGATACTATTGAAACCCGAACACCCAACGATGCAACCGATTATCATTAAAGAGGGGCAGGCAAATGTATCTATCGTTGGTACAGTTGCAGCGGTAATAAGGCAATTATGATTACAGAAGTCAACGAACCCATTAAGGTGGGTGCCATTTTTGGTGATAATAACAAGAAACTCAAACCCGTCTGGTTTGTGTGGAGTGGTCGAAAATACGATGTCAGAGAGATCACGTATATTTGGACAGAGCGGGTAGGAAAGGCAGGCATACACCATTTTACCGTTACAGATGGCGCCAATCTCTTTGCCATTTCTTATAATACGAACACCCTGGTGTGGACGCTTCATTCCATAGAAATGGCGGGGTAGCAGTATTATCTTTTGATTTCCACAAAAAGTACTGTTAATATCGGTCAAAATTTAAAGGGGATCGTATATGAACTGGAAAGAACATATTGAAAAAATCCTGAAATCGGCCAAAAACAACGTCGCTACCATCAACCTTGAAAAGACCGCTGTATCTTATACTGACAAAATCAAAAAACACGAGGATCCAAAGGTTATCAAAGGTGATGAGGAAATTGTGCGTGCTTATTTGATTCACCGGTTAATCAATGAACTTGATTACAAACCAGAATATATCGAGATTGAAAAACGGTATAGTATAGGAAGGCCTAAAACTTCCAGAGCAAAAATAGATGTCATTGTAAGAGACAACAAGGATGGGACTTTTTTATTTATTGAGTTAAAAGCCCCGGACAAATTCGAGAGCGATAAGGAATTAATAGAAGGACAGCTCTTTGACTTAGCCCATCAAGAAAAGAACGTTAAATACCTGGTTTATTATACGGTTGATTTCAAGGACAATACATGTATTGACAAGGCTATAATCATCGATTTTGAGAAATTTTCTAATTATCACGATTGGATAAATGCAGGCGCTTCATCGATTGGCACTGAATTACAGGGAGGATATGGTAAGCCCAAGAAACCACCCTATAAAAAAGGTGATCCTCAATATGCTTTAAGAAAAGACCTCACTCCCCAGGAATTAAAAAGTCTGGCTACACAACTCCATAATGTTTTATGGGGTGGCGGTGGCACTACCGATACAGAGATATTCAATTCCCTTGTCAATCTTATCCTCGCCAAGATATACGATGAGGATGCCAGAAAAGTAGGAGAGGAATACGAGTTTCAGGTAAAGGGCTATCAGGATAAAAAAGGTAATTCTGAAACAGAACAACCTGAGACGCTGTTTGAGCGAATCAACAAGCTCTATCGGCAAGCTTTAAAGTATAAACTCAACATTGATGACGAAAGAAAATTAGAAAAAATCTTTGTCGTAAATGAAGAAAAATTCCCACTAAGCAAATTAGTTTATACAGTTCAACAATTAGAAGGCATATCCCTGCTGGAAGGAAGAAGCGCCATTGACGGCAAAGATATTCTGGGTGACTTTTTTGAAACGATCACCCGTGAAGGATTCCGTCAAACGAAAGGCCAATTTTTCACCCCAATTAACATAGTTCGATTCATTATCTACGCCTTACAGATAGACAATCAAGCCATTCAATTAATTAATGGATTAAATACCCTCCCTTACATTATCGATCCTGCCTGCGGGAGTGGAACATTCTTAATTGAAACAATGAAAATCATTACCAAAGAACTTAAACGCAAACGATTCAATGAAATTTCCTCAAGCAATCAGGGACAGCGTACATTCAAGCGGTTTTTCACCCTCGATGAGGACGAAAACCAATGGGCAAAAGAGTTTCTCTATGGCATTGACCAAAACTTTGATTTAGGAACCTCTTCAAAGGTCAATATGATTCTCCACGGCGATGGTTCTGCCAATATCTTTGTTCAGGATGGACTCTTGCCATTCAATATGTACAAGAAAACGGCCGGAGGACAGAATATTCTGATCGTTCAGGAACCCGAAGAATTTTATGGAAACAAATATGAGAACGGTCAATTTGATGTGGTAATCAGTAATCCACCTTTCAGCGTTGACCTTGATAATGTAACAAAACAAAAGGTCGAACGGTCCTTTTTGTTTTACAATAAGAAAAACTCAGAAAATCTCTTCATTGAGCGCTGGTATCAATTGTTGAAAGAGAACGGTCGACTCGGTGTTGTCTTGCCAGAAAGTGTATTTGATACTACTGAGAATAAATATATTCGCCTGTTCCTTTTCAAATATTTCAAAATAAAGGCAGTTGTCAGTTTGCCTCAACTCACATTTGAACCTTATACTTCTACCAAAACCAGCCTGTTATTTGCCCAGAAGAAAACCAAAGAAGAAGTAAAGCAATGGAACGAACTTTGGGAAAAATATGGCAAGGAATGGTCGGAACTGAAAACACGTGTTGCCAATTATATCAAGGTGTTTATTGATGGAGAAGACCAAAGCAAATTCCCATCCATAAAAGATCACAAAGAGAAAACCATAAAAGAAAATACCTTCCGTTTCCTTAAGGATTTTGCCACAGAACAGGACAAAGCGCTTTCAGTAAAAGAACTTTTAGAAAGGTATTGTAATGAAATTGAAGAAGTGAGCGAATTCGATAACAGCGTTAAAGATGTTTTTGGTTATTATAATCCTTGGTGGGTATTTGGCGAGGTAAGCAAACAGCGTGACTATCATATCTTTATGGCAGAGACAGAAAACATTGGTTATAAGCGCACCAAGCGGGGAGAAAAACCAATGCCGAATGATTTGTTCGATGTGGAAATAGCGCCCACCTTTCTTAACAAAGCCGCTATTATACAAGGATATGATGAACGCATTGACCATCAAACCAAATTAAAAACTGAATTGGATGAAGAATTAAAAATTGCGGAAGAGAAAAACAAAGAAAAAGCTGGTGAAAAACTGAAAAGACAAATAGAACAGTTTGTGAATGATTTAGAGGAATGTAAAAATGAGATCGTTAGGTTAACAAAAGAAAAGGCCGAAATCGAGAAAATTATTGATACTCATTATCGAGAAGACGGCAAACGATACAGGATTAAAGATAAATATTATGACCGAACCGATACCACACTTTTAGCCCACTTCACTACGGGTCTTCTGCAACAGTGGCGGAGTGATGATGTGCTGCTTCGCAAAAATACCATTGTGAAAATTTTGGACGCTGTAAGAAAAGAGGTAGTATGGGAATGAGATGGCAATGCATATCCCAATCTTGGGTAAATGACTCTAGTCTTCGGTTTGATGTTGACTATATTTTTGAAAATATTACCAGAGTTGATAAATATTACCGTTGGAATGAATTATTTGAATTTGTTTCTTATCAGAAAATAAATTTAGAAGAGCTTGATGATTTTCAATATGCAGAAATTGGAAACGTTAACAATAATGGAAGTGTCTTACCAATCACTTTAAGTTTTTCAAACAGAAATGAAGTAAATGAGAATTATTTCATAAAGATTGAAAAAGGGGATATCATAAAACCCGAAAATGGAGATATATTAATTTCTTCTGTCCGCCCTTATCTTAACAAGAACATTTTAATCGAAAATGATAATATTTATTTTACTTCCGCATTTATTCACATAAGGCCTAAAATAGATAGCGAAATCCTATATTATTTGTTGCGAACAACTTTATTCAAACAATTAAATGCCGTTTCAAGACAAGGGAAGGGATACCCTACTTTAAAAGAAGACGATATAAAATTAAATTAATTAATCCGGTTCCAAAAATATATAATTGATACCATATTAGCAAATAAAGACTCTATCAAATCAAAAATTTTAACAATACTTCAAAGAATAAAACGCCTCCAGTCCCAATCCTTAGAGCCGTTATCGGTTATCAACAAAATATTTGCAGTAGAATTTAAATTTGACTTGCATGCTTTTGAAAAGGAAAAAAAGCAACGTTTGCAAATTCTTAATCTTTCTGACTTTGCAAATAATAAAGATCTAAGGTGTGGAATAAGATTTCATAACCCAGCGTATAAATTTTTACATAAGTATCTTACAGGACTTTTTCGAACCAAGATAAAAGATTTTATTTCTGAACCAATCGTTCTTGGTAAAGGTATTTCACCAAATGATTATGATGAAGAAGGAAAATATTACTATATCTCAATGGCAGATATTAAAAACTGGTACTTTAACCAAGAAGAATGCAAAACAGTTGGAGATGAATTTTATAGATCAAACTTTAATAAGTCATTTGCTATGAATGACATAATAATGGCGCGTTCAGGTGAGGGTACAATAGGCAAGGTTGCCATAATTCAGGATGAAGAAATTGAAGGACTCTTTGCTGATTTTACAATGCGAATTCGACTAAGGAATTATAACCCTCTATTGGCCTATTACTATTTTAGAAGCGATTTTTTCCAATATTATATATACACGCATAAAAAGGGCTTAGGTAACAATACCAATATTTTCCCAAGTCAAGTATGGGAATTTCCAATACCAGATTTTTCAGAAAAAAAACAAAAATCTATCGTTGAAAAAATAAAATCAGAACTCGACAAACAAAAAGAGATTGAAAGGGAGATTGATGAGAAACAAAAGGAAATAAGTAGAATTATTGAGGCAGCGATAAAAGGTTGATTTCTCCGTATGAAAAAAACTATTATGCACATCGACATGAACGCCTTCTTTGCCTCGGTAGAGCAGCAGGTCAATCCGGCACTCAGGGGAAAACCCATCGCGGTAATTGGCTCGAATGAAAGGACGGTGGTTACCACAGCTTCTTACGAGGCGCGGGCCTACGGAGTTAAAACAGGTATGACCAAACATGAGGCAAAATGGTTATGTCCCCATATTATCCTTGTGGGAGGAGACACAAGCCGTTATACGGATACATGCCACCGGCTTGTCGAGATATACCAGCAATACACCCCTATTGTAGAGGTCTATTCCATCGATGAGGCATTTCTGGATATTACCGGTTCGATTCCCCTCTTTGGCAGCGCTGAGAACACTGCCAGAAACATCAAAAGGGATATTCACCAAAGACTCGGAAGACTGACCTGTTCTATCGGCATCGCCCACAATAAGCTTCTGGCAAAGCTGGGCAGCGATATGAAAAAACCGGATGGGCTCGTTATTATACAACAAGAGGATGTTATGAGATTACTGGAACACTTACCAGTAAAAGAACTCTGTGGCATAGGTACACAGATTGAAAGCCGTCTGTCTGTCATGGGGATTAGAACCTGTGGCGAACTGGGGAGGGCATCTATTGCCGTTTTAAAAAATCAATTCGGCGTGATCGGGGAACGGTTAAAGCTTATGGCCCTGGGTATTGATGACAGCCCTGCTGTGCCCATGGAACAGGAACCCGATGCAAAATCTGTTGGACACAGCATGACTCTCGACAGGGACGTGAGTGATGTGGAAACTTTGGAACAGCATATCCTTCATTTGTCCGAAATGGTGGGACGGCGGTTGCGCCATGGAGGGTATGCAGGGAGGACGGTTACCCTCACGCTTCGTTATACCAACTTCGATACCTTTACCAGGCGTAGTTCTATAAAATCTTCTCTGAATAACAGCATAGACATCTACATGGTTGCTAAAGACATACTGGAGACAATACGACTCCAGCAGACTGTCAGGCTGGTAGGTGTTAGCGTTTGTAATCTTACCAGGAACGTTGCCCAGATTCCGCTCTTTCCTAACGACAGGACAAGGCAGGCAGCAACACGTGTCATGGACGAGATCAATGATCGATACGGTGATTTTTTTATTACCTGGGGTACATTGATTGAGCGATATCGTCACAAGGGTGTTATATCCCCATCGTGGAGACCTGGTGGGGTCAAGCATAATAATTATGCATAGTTATTTTTCAAAAAACTAACCGGTTATTTTCTTTTTAAGAAAAATATTCTTTTGGCGTTTATTGTTCCCTATTCCTTGAAAATCATAGTAAAGAATTTTTGCAATTCCTCCCATGATTTCCTGTCAGCCTCAGCATTGTATGCCACGGGCAGATTGAATTTCTTTGCGTAAGTATCCGCATCGGGATTTGTGAAGCTGTGGATGACGCCGGGATATGAGATAAACTGAAAATCGGCCCCGGCTGTCTTCATCTCCTGTTTGAATGCCTCGATCTGTTCCTGCGTAATGAATTTATCATCGGCGCCATGGAATACTAGTATCTTCGCCTTAACGCCGCCAGGCTGCGCCGGCCTGATTGCAGTTAGATTCCCATGAAAGCTGGCAATACCCTTAAGGCCAACGCCTTGACGTGCCATATTAAGCACGATTGCACCACCAAAGCAATAGCCGATAGCGGCAATGCGATTGGGGTCAACATTTGGCAACTGTTTCAGAAAGTCCAGCGCAGCCATGAAACGCGCCCTGGCAATATCAAAGTTCTTCATAAGCTCCGACGAGAATTTTCCTGCCTCATCGGGATGCATCGCCTGCCTGCCATCTCCGTACATGTCCACAGCGAGGGCAGTATACCCCAGTTCTGCCAGCATCCTTGCGCGTTTTCTGGCATATTCGTTATGCCCCCACCATTCGTGAACAACCAGCACCCCCGGCTGTTTCCCTTTTATCTTCATGTTATAGGACAGGTAACCTTTCATCACGATACCCTCTGAACTATAGTCAACATCCTTCCCCTGGACGCTCCCACCCGCGGAAACCCGACCAACAACCACTACTATCAATGCGATGACAAACAGACTTGCGAAGATCCGCTCCATAGCAACCTCCCTCCTTTTTACACTTTTTCTGACTTACACATTGAGTTCTATAAAGTCAATAGTATCTTTGTCATAAACGCCCAATCCCTTTTTCCCTGCTGTGGAAATATGTCTGGCCTTTTGGAATACCGTCGGATAATTGTTTTCCTTACGTTTCCTGTCTATAATTTCAAGTCCTATCCTGTCAATTGCTACCGGATCGGTCCCAAAAAAGAGACGTTCCTCATTCCACATAGTCCATGTCTTCATACTCGCAGGGCCACCCTCAAAACAAGCCTGCAGTGCATCAACGATATGCAAACGCACCTTGTCTTTTATAACTGGATGCGCACAGACTTCTGCCGAGGCAGGGTCACAGAAGTATGGTGACGGATGGAATCTCTGTGTATTATTGATGGCACCAAAGGCCAGATTTTTGAGGCATAGGGTCACTCCCGCAATGCCGTGATCCTTCATAACCGGCACATTTACAATTGCCGTGACGTGCTGGGTAACAATGGTACTGAAAAGTGACCGTGCCCCATCGTCCTGCCGCAAGGCATAGTCGTCATCCAGTGATTCATAATATATTTTTTTGTCGTATCCGGCCGTTGGCTCGGTGCCATAACAACGAACCCCGCTGCTTCCCTGATTCAAGGGGAAACCAGCTGTTATAAGATGGTAACTAAAACGGTCCCAGATAATGATATTGTTATCCTTTACTCCGGCGGCTTTCAGGCCCATAATGATTTCGCTGATCACTTCAGGCCGTGTGGAGAGTTTTATCCCGCCGATAGGATTGATCTTAATACCCACAACATCATCGGGGGTAAAGAACGTTCGCCACGCATCGGCAACCGTTTTTTTGCCGGTAAGGGTAAACATCCCCTCGTTCATCATCCTCTGGACAACCTCAGATTCAGGTTTTCCTTTGCTCATAATTCCACTGCTTTTTATGGCAATTACCCTGCCTTTTCCAAATGCAGAAGGTTGATTATCTGCCCCAATTGCCCATTGCTGCAAACCCTCAAAGCTTCCGATCCCCAACCCAAGCCCGACGGCGCCAAGGGCAGAATGTTTCAAAAAGTTTCTGCGTGAGAGATGATAATCCTTTGTATCCATCGTTTTTCCTCCTCAAAAACGAACCGTCTGAATTTTTCATTGATTTTAGCCCAAAAAAACCTCTTGTCAAAGTATTTTAAGACAAGTTTTATTACTTACAAGGAATTTCATTGTTACTATCTTTTGGTCACCCACCAATTTCGCCGCAACGTCATCTCATCGGCGTAGAGGAATCGGATTTACGCTGATAACATCGGGCAACTCTTTCTTGTTGACAAACAACCTTTCTCTGATATTGTCTTGTTATGAACAGTGATAAATCTAGCAATACTCTTCAGAAAAGGAGGAAAACCATGCATAAGATGTTTAAGACATTTTTGCTGGTACAATTTATTGTAGCATTTATGGCATTGGGCTATGCGGTAGACACGGCACATGCCGGGAAAGGAATCCAGGAAGGTATCATCAAATTCAAACGCCCACAGGTACGAACACCGGAAGATATGGAGGCAACCGAAGCTGCCTTGCGGGAGGCTGGCAAAATGCCTGTCGTACCCAGGATACCTTTCAGGCCGACAATGGGCGAGATTGATTACAAGGCTGCAAAGGCTGCTGCGGCAGCAGAAACCGAGATCAACCACCCAGACGTGGAATCCTCAAAGGTACCACATGCCTCGTCAAATGTAAAAGGAGTCAACATAAATGGTGTTAACCAAACTGAAGCAGGTGGTGGACGTCCACCCGACACCCATGGTGCCGTTGGCCTCAACCACTTCGTAGAGGTAACCAATTCTCATGTCGATATCTTTCGAAAAAGTGACGGCGCACGGGTAAAGAGCGTTTCGCTGGCAAGCTTTTTCGGATACACCACTCAGACCCTATTTGATCCACGGTGTGTATATGATAGCGCTGAAGACCGCTGGATCATATCAGCTGAGGCATTCCAGGAGTCAGCCACCGTACAGCGCCATTTCGTCGGGGTCTCCGTAACCTCGGATCCGCTGGGGTCGTTTTACATTTATAACGGTGACATTAACTTCAAAAACAACAATGATTTCTGGGACTTTCCCCACCTTGGTATCGACAGCAAAGCGATTCTCATCACAGCAAACATCTTTGGGAGGATTTCATACCGTGAAACCAGGATGGTTGTGGCAGATAAATCCAGGCTTTACAATGGTTTGAGTGTCCGACTGAAGCTCTTCGCAGGGCTTAAAGGCACCCTTGCGCCTCCTATTGTGTTGGATAATAACGATAAGACATTCCTGGTCGCAGCAACGTCGAGTGGTGTAATAACAAAGTATACGCTGTCGTACCCGGGAGGCATTCCCACCCTCACCTCATCTATCATAAATGTGCCGGCATACAGCGTACCACCAAGTGCAAAGCAACCAGGCACCACCGAAACACTTGATACAAGCGATATGCGCTTCGTCAACGCAAGCACGCAGATCGGCAATTCGCTCTGGCAGGTTCACACGATAAACGTGAATGGTTTACCAAAACCGAAATTCTATGAGTTCAATACCGCAACGGATACGGTCATCCAGAGTGGCATCATCTCCGCATCCTCCACGTCGAATGACTGGAATGCATCGATTACAGCGAACGCCAATAATGATGTATATGTAACATGGTCATCTACCGACCCAAATACCGGTATAAACGCACAGGTCAGATTTTCTGGGCGACTGCACACTGACCCCATTAACACCATTTCGAGCGGCGACACATTGTTCACCAGTTCCACTTTTTATGACCCATCCAGCGATAGTCCTGAGCGATGGGGTGATTACTCGGCTGTAACCGTAGACCCCGAAGACCCACTGAGAGCGTGGATTGTCAATGAAAAGATCAACAGGTCTGCCGTGTGGGGCAGCCGCATCGGCGAAATTGGCTTCTAAGCAACATTTTGCATGCAACAGCAATTGGATGTTTCTGTTTAGAAATTCAATTCGACCCTTACATTACAGTGGAGCTGAATCATGAAAAAGGTAATAGTATTTATTTTGATGTTCCTTCTCGTTACGGGTTGCGCGAATAGCAGAGGGAAGAAGGTATCGATTGTACCAATGCTGGATAAACGATATAAAGCAATGCAGTCAATTCCATGCCATGCAGGGCTCTTTATTGAACCTTCGCTTCGTCATTTCAATCAGGAAGAATGGCAAACAAGCATGATTGTGGGAATACACCACTATGTATTTCCAATAGGGGAACCTCTGGCCAGAAGCATAGAAGAAATGACAAAGATGGTGTTTGACAAAGTTACTATTCTTAACGAATTACCCAACCGTGAATTGATTGAAAAAACAGGATTAGATGTGGTGCTGACTGTACAGCTGAAGGAATCAGAGTTGGACTTGATTGTTGAAGAATCAGCTTGGAGGGCCATTGGGAAACATTATCTATCGATCCAGGCCTCTTTGTCAGGTAAAAACCTCAATAAGATATTTGAAGATGAGTTCATTGCGGAGGGAAAGAATCTGGATTTAATCGATTTCGAAACAGAAGGAGGATGGTGGAAAACTGCAGGGCCCAAATATGGTCCTGCCGTTGAAGATTCAATCGAAAAGATTGTCTTTAAACTTGCACAAAGATTGATTGCATCCAGGGAACAAATAGAAACGGATATTCCATGAAAAATATTCAAAATTATTTTGACAGTTATGGAAAGTTTTATTACATTGTGGATTATGAAAACACAAATCTCTACAGCTAAAAATTATTTGTATGATCTGTTAAAAAAGAAATACCACACTTCTGAAATTATCCGTGCCCAAATACTCGAAATACAGGAAAAAATAAAAGATCGGGTGGTTAAAGAGCCGAGAAAATCTTTTGTCGTTAGATTTAAGGGGCAGGTCATTGGTGCTTCTTTTGAGAAAACCCTTAAAATTATTTCCAAACGCCTCTTTATTAAAGGCGAAATCGGCAGTATCAATACCTTTAAAGAACAAGGTTTTGTAGAAGCGAAAATGACCGCAACCCTTTCAGAGGTTGAGTCCCTTGTTCAATACCTTTCAAAACCCCATATTGTGTTGCACTGTAAAACGGGAATTGCAAAGGATGCAAGTAATTTATTGATTATTGACGAAGAAGAACAAAGCCAACTGGACGATTTCACACCGGATTATACTCACCGCAACTATATTACCCACGCAGAATCTCATGAAAAATATACAGGAAGGCTGGGTGATTATTTAGTTTTCAATGGATTACCCTTAACTTCAGAAAAAATTGGCAGGGAACTCAGATTCAATAAAATTGAAACGAAGAACAAGGTCTTTACGACTACGGGATTGAAAGAGATTTATTTAAATCTCCATTTTATTTCTTTGATCCTCAAGCTGGATTTAGAGCAACATTATTTAAAATTAAGAATCCTTAATTTCCAGGAAAATGACATTAAAATGGTTGAGGAAAAGATTGATGATCTAGGTTTCTTCGCCGACATTTTTAATCACATAGCCTCAAGGGATAATCCGTTATTGTCTAATGAAAGTTTATTCCTAGATTTGATGCGGCTTGAGCATATCATAGAAAAGAACAACTGGAAGGCTATCCCGGCTTATACAGGTTATATCTACTCAGCGGCAAACAGACTGAATGATCAATTTAAGCTCCTGGAAGAATACAACCTCTTTTTAACTTATGCAAACTGCATTGAAAAGTTTATTGCCAAGTTAACGAAAAAATTATCAAAACACAAATCAGATATTCATAGCGAGCAGGAAAATTTAACGGCAAATTATAATGAACTGAAGAAGCTGCAAATAGTTTCGAATCATCCGTTGTTGCAAAGTGATTACCAGGAACTATTGAATTCCTTTAGCAAGTTGCTTGCATACCTGGATTTTTTGACGATACGTAGTACGAACCCCAAAACAGCAGGCGGCATCCAAGATGTGATTAATCATACAGAAAAGTCATCAAAGAAATTTGGAGCAATTGTCAAAAAATGCATCGGGTCAATTTTTTCTGCAACAATCGAGATCTCCACAAAACCAGTTTTTCGGCAGGATCAAGCTTTAAAAACAGGCCAGGAAGAGGACGTTCAAAAACTCATAATTAAATTGAATGAAAATTTGGAAAGGTTATCTAAGTTAAAGACTGTTAGCGCCAGGGATGCCTTCTTGGAAGCGAGAAGGTGCGTGCCCCTGCTAACCAATTTGTCTGATATCCTTGACCAACTCAAGGAATTAATTAAGACTGTCGAGACAAAAAAAGATTTACAGGATCCGTTTGATGCGATTTTTACAAGATCAAACAAATTTGAAATTCTGTATAAAGAACTCAGTGACTGGGGATTATTAGAAACTTCAAGGGAACAAGAATTTGTTCGGAGAATAGTAAAGGACTTACAACAACTTCTGTTTGATAAGCCATTAAAGGAAAGCGCCTATCCGGAAATTATAAACAAGATTCATTCCCTGGAAGATTTTATTATAAGCAAAAATAAATCTGCTACCACTATTCTATTGAAACTAAATCAAAATCCCGTTTTTAGAACTATTATGGACATAAAAACAGGCCTTCAAAATATTATTGAAAAAGGTGCCCAAATCAGAAAAATCGATACCTTTAAAAATGAAATTGCGTTTTGTTCATATAGCGCAAAGGAATTGGAGGATTTTCTGACACAGATCGTAAACTTCCATGAAGAACTGAAAGATACCTGTTATTATAAAAATATATCGGAGTTTGAAGCCATAGAAAAAAAGTTCGATCAATTAATCGGTGAAGTCAAAGGCATTGACGACCTTATTTCATCGTACACTAGGAATAAGGATCAGAAGATATCCAGGGAACCGGATATTCATATCAACTATTTAAAAAGTTCCCAATTAGCGAGAAAAAATTTAGAAAAAGCAATTCTCCTTTTACAAAACCAAATTGCTCAAATCGATGGATTTATGCATGATATCGAAAACAATTTATATCGGCATTCTTTTATTCATTCAGGGGTTGCAACCAGTGTTCTTTTTGATCAGATAACCTATTTATTAAGCAATATCGATGTCAGGTTGATAGACTTGCCTAAATCAACAGAGGATATGTTTAAGGAAAGTGTAAGCACGATATTTCATTACCAGGTAGGAGAAACTTTTAAGGAACCAAAGCAGGAAGACATCGAAGTTTTAATGAAAGAAATTGACAAAAAAACGATTATCAGAGAATATCAACGTCAGGATAAGGCATCGCCTCATTTACATATAAGTTAATCTCTCCTCTTTTCACCATAACGATAATCATTCAGGGTGGATATAATACTTCTGTAAGAAAATGATATTCATAAGTTCCGTAAATATATCATATGAGAAACTTCCTTTGGTCGATCGTGCCTCGCCAAAAGTATTGAGTCGAAGGAACAGGGCAGAAAATCAGACATCACCAGATAGTATTGCGCAGGATGCAAAAGATGCAGAAACACTTATTAAGCTTGCAGGGGTGGATGTAAATCGGTCATTGAAAGATATCGCCAATGCCGATGAAAAGTATATGATCGAAACCCAACCTGGCAACGCAGATATCCATTCCAGACAAACTTCAGATGACAGTAAGAGGCAGAAAGGCATACGAAGACCGCATTACACACGCCTTTTCGTATTTGACAATACCCTTGTATTTCAAGCTGCCTGTTGCTTGCCCTTAAAGATCATTGCTGCAGGCCTTGATGGCAATCCTGTTTGTGGAAGGATTTTGTACAATAGTTATTCAGCAGAGGACGGTGGAAAATTAGTCTACGAGTTTCAGGGGAGAGGCGCTGAAATAATTATAGATCTCATGCGGGGAGAGAGCACAAGGGCCCAACGACTTATCTTCCGGGGAATGAAACAATAGACAGAGGGACAGGTTCAATCAATTGCTATTCTCTGGAAACGAATAACTACAAAAAAATTCCCTGGAAGAGATTTAATCTCCCCAGGGAATTTTTGATTCAACAGGGCATTCGTATGGTCTTAAATCCACTCTTCGGATAAAATATTGCCTTCCAGTCCGACAACTACCTGTTTCACCGGTATCTTACGAGAGGCCTTTTCGGCGCCTTCCTTGGCAATTTGGGCCAAACCAAAACAGCATGGAACCTGCATAATTATAACAGTCAGGGTGTTAATCTTTGCGTCATCAATCAATGATTTAATCTTCTCAATATAGACTTCCTGGTCTGAATCCAGTTTCGGACAGGCGATTCCGACACTCTTTCCTTTCAGATAATCTTTATGAAAATCACCGAGCGCAAAAGCCGTACAGTCTGCCGCTAGTAATACATCTTTACCCTGAAAATAGGGTGCTTGCGGAGAAACTAAATGCATCTGTATTGGCCATTGTCTTAGTTGAGAAGGGCGTTTTCCTGTTTCGCTACCCTCTTGATTCGCCTTTTCGCTAAAATCGATTGTTCTTGATCCTGGGCATCCACTCATTTTGTAACCTCCTGTAAAAATTTTTCTTCTAATTCAGCAATTAACTTTTCATACTTTCTTGGCAGTTCGTCGCCTACCGAGGCGTCTGCATCATTACACTTGCGGAACATTTCACCGACTTGGGTCGTGGATAACTGCCGGTCAATCCACGGATAAAGAATTTCATCCTCTTTTTTGATGTGCTGCGTTAATAAATCCCTGTAACCAAGGAGATGTTCCCTGATCTGGGCTTTATTCCCTTTTTCAGCACCCTCAACAACCTGCCTGATATGACCCCTTCCCGTATCATGGTCTTTATACATGATCAGGATAATCTCTGCTTTTTCGTCAACGTATTTAAACAATATATCTTCTTCCTTCATATGATGATATTTGTCAGCATACGTGCGAATAAAATCAACACAGCTTAAAATCAGTTCCTTATCCACCTTAATACTGCTCTCGACATAATCAACAATTACTGGAATTAAGGCCAAGAGCCGTTTGATCAATACATGTTCATCAACGAGCTTTTTAACAGGCGGAGAATAACTGATTTTTTTTGGAGATGATTTTTTGGTCGTATCCACTACAGGTTTGGAAACATTCCTATCCGGATAAATAGCTTTTTCTATTCTGTACATCAAGGTAGCTTCTTGCTCCGGATCGAGATTATGGATCCCTACAATATCCTTCAGAAGACAACTCCCGACTGAACAGGGAACACAGCCAATCCCATATTCATCCAGAATACGACCAACTTCCGGGCAGGCTTCGATGATATTCTTTATTTCTTTGTTTAACACATTGTCCAAAAATACCCTCCTTCTATTGATGGTTTTTTAGTAATAATTAAAATTAAACTCCTAATTTAGTTAAAATTATAGCTAATGAATATTATTTATGTCAAGCTATAATCTATGTTTCATCTTAACATTAACCTTCTGAGTAGATTTGATTTCATACCTCTAATCTCCCCATCTTTGCTGATTTGATAAACTTTTCCAGTACTAATTATTAAAACACCACTATTTATAGAAGTTTGTCGCCTCAGTCTCTTCAACTGGCCTTTTCAGACAATCCTCAATCATATTAACTTTAAAGCGAACATCCCCGGTATCTAATGCCTTAACAACGACTTTCCATGATGTGTTTGCCTTTGATGCGAGAGTAGGTAATGGATCAAAGGTTACCGTCTTGCCATCAACAGAGACTGTTCCGGTTGTAGGACCAGACGATGAGACATATTGCATTGTATCCTCTAGCATACAAACAACCTTTATATTAGTTCCTGTCTCAGAACCCTGATTGGTTACCGTAATTACATAAGTCTCGTTATCACCAACCTCGATTGGGTCTTCTACATCGATTACCTCAAGCAGGATTGCAGCAATACCCAACACTTGCGTGGTTGCTGACGCCGAAACTGGCGCTGCACAGACAGCCTTAACGGTAGCAATATTTTTTACTACACCAAGCCCCTTATCCTTCAGAGTCACACTAACTTTTCTTGAATCTCGTGGCTGCAAGGTTCCCAAATTCCATGTTACGGTATTACCAGCGAATATACCACCTTGGCTAGCACTTACAAAGGAAGCATTCCCCGGTATTATATCTTCAATGATTGCTGATGCCGCAGGCCCATCACCTTTATTGCTTACATCAATATTGTAAGTAATATTTCGGCCTGTATAAATCCTTTCTGGCCCTCTTTTTCTGATAGTAAGTAACGGTTGCTTTACAATAGTCGTGACAGTATTAGATTCTGCACGCAACCCACCTTCAGCAACAACTGTTGCGGTGTTACTAAACTTTCCTGTTTTGTCTGCCTTAACAGACAAGGCAATTTCTCTCGATTCTCCCGGCTTTAAAATACCAATTTCCTGAACTATGTCATTTTTACCATCCACCGTCCTCAATCCGGGAGCTAACGAATCTTTTATCTGCAAATTTTGCGCAACACCCGTGCCCGTATTTGTTACCACCAGGTTTATTGGTATTGTATCACAAAGCAAAACCTCTTTCGGAGCGCTCTTGGCAATAGTTAATTTTGGTTCCACGGCATTTGTTATATTACAAAGTGGCGGTAAGTTATATGCCACATCTGTACAAAACGGCACATCCCCGGTTTCCAGGGGCACGCCGGTAATCCGTATTGTCTTCGTCTCTGCCGGATTTAAATCTCCTATAGACCATTTTGCCATGCCCTCTCTGGCCTCCTTCTCCACCTTTGGAATAGAACCTCTTAGATCATACTTATGGGAAAAAGTCTCGGTGACTTCAACATTTTTTATTTTTTCGCCAGTATGATTAGTAATTTTAATGGTATAATTAAATAATTTACCAACCTGGATTTCAGCGGGCGCATCCTTTTCTATAGAAACAACTCCATACTCTTTCCTGCTTGTAGAAAATATTTTATCAGTTTCACTTGTTTCATAAACCGCTTTTGTCTCACCGCGTTGATGCATGCTTTCATGTCTGTATCCTGGTTCATTCTCTACATGCCCGTGGTAATACGGCGGTTTATCATGTATAAAAGCACCTTCTTGATAACGACAACCATACATACAAGACGTGCCCATGAGAATCAAAAGCAACAACGTATAACATCTTTTCCAGTAACCCATACTTTACTCCTTTCGAAGGCTTATTGAGCACCTATGAAAAATAGAAACTCATACTTTTACAAAAAAAGAAAGCCGGTGCGACAGTAAAGCGCCCCGGCTTTCCTTAAATAATTTACTGAATTTCGTAACTACACATCATGGAGACTCAAACTTCATTTCAGTTCAAACCACCCTATCTGATAAGTCCGTGATTTGAATTCAGTACTTTACTCATAAACATTACTTATAGAAGTGTGTAGCCTCAGTCTCTTCGACAGGTCTCGTCAGGCAATCCTCACTCATGGTAACTTTGAAACGGGTATCTCCTTCACTTAATGCCTTAACAACAACATTCCAAGTTGCTTTTGCCTTTGATGCAAGGGTTGGCAAAGATTCAAAGGTTATCGTCTTGCCGTCCGCAGAGACTGCCGCATTTGTCGGTCCAGAAGAAGATACATATTGCATTGTATCCTCAAGCACGCAGGTAACCTTGATGCCAGTACCCGTCTCAGAACCCTGATTGGTTACTGTAATTACGTAAGTCTCGTTACCACCTACCTCAATTGGATCCTCCACATCGATTACTTCAAGCAGGATTGCAGCAATACCCGATACTTCAGTGGATGCCGATGCGGACACTGCCTCAGCGCAGTTAGCCTTTACCGTTGCCGTGTTTTTCACTACACCAATATCTCTTGGTGTAAAAGTCACACGAACCTTCCTTGAATCCTGCGGCTGTAAGGTTCCCAAATTCCATGTGACTATGCTACCTGACATCATAGCTCCTTCGGTTGCGCTTGCAACTGATGTGTTTGCAGGTATAGCATCCTCAATAATCGTTGCAGCCGCCACTCCATCACCCTCATTCGTTACAACAATATCGTAACTGATATTGCGTCCCAAAAATACCTTATCAGGTCCGGTTTTTGCGATCGTAAGCACCGGCTGTTTTACTGTGGTTGTGGTTGTATTGGATTCTGCACTTAAACCACCTTCTGCAACTACCGTCGCACTATTGTTAAACGTACCTGTCTTTTCTGCCTGAACCGTTAATGTTACCTCTCTCGACTCTCCAGGTTTTAATGAGCCAACGTCTAACTCTACATCAGTTTTACCATCCTGAGCCTTCAGGCCTTGTGGCAATGATTCCCGAACCTTAACATTGGTCGCAAGTCCTGTACCCGTGTTGGTTACCACAAAAGTCACTGGTATCATATCGCAGAGCAGAACTTCAGATGGTGCACGCTTGGCAATAGTCACCTTCGGTTCCGTAATAAGCGGATCCAAACAGAGTTCCGGTAATTTATATGTCACATCAGTACAGAATGGCATATTTCCGCTTTGCGTCGGAACACCGCACACATGAATTTCTTTCGTCTCCTCAGGCCCAAGCTCTCCGAGGAACCATTTTGCCACACCCCCGCCGCTTCCGCTTCCCATTTCAGGATCAGAACTTTTTATCTCAAAATTCTTTGGAAGGGTCTGAACAACTTCAACATCTTTAACTTTTCTCTTGGTAAGGTTAGTAGCTTTTACCGTATAACAGTATTCCTGACCAACACGCCCAGAGCATGGCCCCATTTTTTGCAGATAAACTACACTGCAACAATCCTTGTCATTTGTGGGATACGCCCCATCTGTAACACACATGTCTGATTTTGGTGGTTCTGGCTCATGAACATGACCACGCAGATGCCTTGGTGGTGGTTCCCCTTCAACATGTCCATGATAGTGTGGCCCTTTCTCTTTCTCATGATCAACACCAGTTTCAAATTTAAAAGTTCCGCACCCGTAAAGAGTAAATGCCAGAATGCCAGAAATAAATAACGATTTATACATCTTATTCTTCCCTCCCATCTAATCCTCCTTTTCTAAAATAAGGGTCTTACGATCTTCAGCACGAATGCATCTCAATTATAGCTAAATACATGGTTAATGCGGATACACGGATTGCCTTTTTGATTATTGATAATAAAACCTTGCTGCAAAAAATATTTATTTATGAAACACCTTCAACCGTAAGGCTGTCTTTCCTATCCCACATCCCTGTAAGTAAAAGACCCTTTAACTCGCTTCCCCTAATTGCTCAGGGCTCGCCTTTTTCTTAACATTCGCTAAAACTTATTCTGAAAATTAAACTGATGCCTTTTTTCGTAGTATTATGAAATGCACAAATTACATTCCACTAATTCACTTAATGATCAAAATATTAAACACCATGCCTTTTTATTAATTTGAGCAAACTGGAGCATCCTGAATTAATATTTACGTAATAGGCTTAATCACAAACACTTATGTTTATTGTAATGATTAAAAAATCAAAGAGATTTTTCATGATTTTCCATAAAAAATTTCTTTTATATCTTCATTCCTTCTTTACTTTTTTGCAAATTTGTCTAATACATTAGACAAATTGTTTTATATTTTTAGATTCTTTTTTAGTTTTGTTTATTTACTGGATAAAAAAAGCCTTACTACTAAAATATCTTTTGGCAGTAAGGCTATCTTTATTGTCCTAGCTTCCCGTGGTGGGTAAAGACCCTTTTCCTTTGCGCCCCCTGATCACCCAAGGTTTGCCTTTTTCGCTATAGTTTATTAACAAAAAATATTTAGATTGTCAATAAAATTATTTGCGAAGAAATCTATCGCCTCAGGAGATAATAGAGCTGACCGAAGGTATTCAAATTCCCCGCCTCATACATGGCCTGGTCTCCAATCCCAAAATACACATCGGCTCTGGCTGGAGTTTGTATCGCACTTCCTGTATCCTGATCCAGAACAAAGAAGGATTTTCCTGCCTCACTCTTCCCCTTTTCCCAAAACTTCCAGGTCTTCTTCGCCTTCTTTGGTTCTATAACAGAAAAGGCAAGTCCACCTGCAGGAAAGACTTTCTTATCGGTAGCAATACTTCTCATCGGGGTGACAGGTACGCCTATGGAACCATACGGGGTAGCGTAATTGACTCTTTTGAAAAAGATAAAGCGATCATTTTTCCTGAGATAATAATCCAATTCATTGGGATGTTGTTCAAAGTAGTTGATAAGCGTAGAAAGGGTTAATTCCTCTTCGGGAATCTTGCCATCCATGACCAACATGCGTCCAATACTGTTGTATTTGTGTCCCGAGTCTGCCCCATATCCCACATAGACCATCTCTCCCGATGGCAATTTGATTTGCCCTGATCCCTGAACATGGATAAGATAGGCATCTAATTTTGATTTCAGATAGGCAATTTCATTTCCTTTTAAGAGGCCACGTTCCTCAATTTCACGTCGTGTATAATAAGGTTTTTTAAAGTCGGATGGTATTTTATAAAGAGGGTAACGAAATTCCCCGGTTAGCGTAAGACTTCCATCATAAATAGGTGTTCCATAACCGGTAAAATGCACCTGACCCTCATAAGCTTTTCCAATAGCCTGAAAAACCCTGAAATTTTTAATAATAAAATCGTTGAGTTCCTCGGCGTCTCTGCAACGAAGGAAACCCTCTCGAAAGAACTTCAAGGTATCTTCCAGACTTTCATGTGAAAAACCTGTCATATGAAAACCATATGGATTGGCCTTAACCCTTTTAAAATAGTCGAGACTGTTATCTATCGAACTCAACAGGGAGTCTCTGCTATAATCATCCTGAAATTTGGGAAGTTGATTGGGGTCTGTAATCTCTACAAGGGTATCCCCGGATTCTCGAGGCACCAGGAGAGGTCTCTTCTTAAACATTGCACAGCCTGATCCCATCATAGCAATGAGAATTGCAGTGAGAAGAAAAACCGTACGGACGTTCTTTTTTAATCCCATGTGAATCACACCCCCTTTATCAAGAAAATTACCCAAAAGTCCAAATCTCAAACCATCACAAACTGTTCCGTTTAGGCGGTATTTTATATTTCTCATCACAGAGAATCAAAGGAAAAATGAGGAACTTTGAGAATTACACTCCTTATTACTGAAAAACATTTAATTTGACAAGCAGTTGGTGTATAAAGTAAAATTGTCTGGTCATAAGGAAGTTTGCTCTTTTTAGTCAATAAAATTAATTGCAGGTGTTTCTCCCGCAAACAATGTGGGCGTTAAAAGGGAATCCATATCTTGTTTTTATACAAATGAGATGAGGAGCGGACCCGCCGCTGTAACCGGGAACGAAAGTCACAATACCACTGGAAAAGCCGTTTAAACTATTCAAACAGCTTTCTGGGAAGGGGTGGCCGGTAGGATGATCCGGGAGCCAGAAGACCTGCCTGTAATTACTTCACGTAGTCTTCGATGGTAAAGAAGGTGAAGGGTATAAACCGCCAATTTCGCTAATTACACAGATATATGTGAAAATGCGTCCTGACAGTTGAGCCCCCCAGCAGAGAAAACTAATATCTTCAGAGAATGGCAAGCCAAATTACCTTTCGTTAGTTTTTCTCTGAATTCTCCGCACTGTGGTAAACTATCACGGAATTTTTTCTGTGCCATTTATGAAATCCGCGGTCTGAAAGTTTTTCAAAAAAAACCCATGTCATCCCTATCGGAGACATGGGTTTTTTTGTTTTAGGAAAGGTGCAATGTCAAGGACACTACTATTCATTACCTTCATTTTTTTTACATCATTTTTTGCATTAGAAAATGTAGTATATGCCATGCATATTACCGAAGGAATTTTACCTCCCAAATGGGTTTTTACATGGTTTGCGGTATCACTGCCTTTTGTAGGGATTGGAACGTATCACCTAAAACGAAGGAAAAAGAGGGTGCCAAGTTTTCTGCCTATGGTGGGTATGCTTGGAGCGGCGGTATTTGTATTCTCCTGTTTTCCCATCCCGGTTATTGCCCTGAATGGAATGGCTACTTCTCATCCGTGTGGCACAGGCATGAGCGCTGTGTTGCTGGGTCCTTTTGTTAGCGTGCTGGTGGCAGCCATTGCCTTACTGATTCAGGCCTTGTTTCTCGCTCATGGGGGGCTAACTACGCTGGGTGGAAACATATTTTCCATGGGTATTCTGGGCTCATTTTCCGGATATTTTGCATTCAAAATAGCATACCGATGCGGATTGCCACTATTTTGGTGCGGGTTTCTTGCCGGCATGGCCTCTGATTTACTTACCTATTTAGGCACAGCTCTTGAGCTGGGACTTCTTGTGGTAGGAAAAGGAGGGTCATTCTTGAACGCCACTGCAGAAATTTTTTTGGTGTTCATGATGACATCACAGGGAATTTTATGTGTCGTTGAGGGCGCCGTGGTGGGATTTGTGCTGGTCTTTGTTTATAAACGGAGACCGGGTATTTTGCTAACCCTTGGGGTAATACGAGATGATACAAAATCCATTCAGCCATAAGACAAATATCTTCTTTATTGTTTTTCTGATTTCATCTGTGCTCTCCACTGCATTATTTGCAGAAGAACGTTCGGAGAATGCTGATATGCCTGCAGCACAAACAAACGAAGAAGAGGCATGGACCGGCATTGATATAAGCATTGTGGGTAAATATGCTGCCAAGTACGGCTACCCACCCCGTGACCCTTATATCAATACCGCCCAGGGTGATTTGCTCCTTTTTGTGTTTACCTTTGCAGGGGTAATTGGCGGGTTTGTTATCGGATTTAATGTACGAAAACTTTTTTATGAAAAATAGACAATAATTTAGCGCCTTATGGCATTTTTCCATCACACATTTTCTGATATGTACGCCCGCCAGAACAACTGGCTGACAAGGGTTGACGTAAGGGTAAAGCTGTTCTACGTCATTTCGCTGCTTGCAATAAATCTATGGGCAAAAAATATATGCATCCCGTCACTTTTCCTTTCCGTATCTTTCATCCTGCTCCTTTCTGTAAAAATTCCTCTTATAGCAATCCTTCGAAGCATGCTTCTGCCGGTATTGTTTGCAATGTTAATCCTGATTATAAAAGGGCTGCATGAGGGACAAACAGCGTGGCTGTCCTTTTCAATTGCAGGATACAATATACTATTGAAAGAAGAAGGACTGCGGAGTGGATTTTATACCTGCAGCAAGGTGATGGGAGGTATTTCATTACTCATGCTATTTTCCTTTACCACAACAATAAGTCTGCTGTGTGCGGGTCTAAAATGGTTTCATGTACCAAACACCATAGTCGAACTGCTGGCCTTTATCTATCGATATATCTTCCATCTCTTAGATGAAGTATCTACCATGTGGACCGCTCAAAAATCGCGCTTAGGCCATACCTCGTGGAAAAAAACAATAAAATCCCTGGGAATATTAGGCGGATTGCTTATCATCCGTGCCTTCGAAAGGGCAGAACGAACCTATGAAGCGATGTATGCCAGAGGTTACGAAGGCGGTGGCATATTGACGGTTAACCTATCGTCATGGAATAAAAAAGATTACACGCTCGTCATAGGAATGGTCATTATTTTACCCCTGTTTGTCTATATGGGAAAGATGCAGATATGGTGATACTACAAATTAACAATGTTCAGTACCGGTATCATGACGGAACACATGCGCTGCATGGTGTTTGTTTGGACATCTTGAAAGGAGAATTCTTAGCCATACTCGGTCCAAATGGGTCCGGCAAGACAACGCTGTTAAAACACCTCAACGGCTTACTAAAACCAATGGGAGGAGAACTCTTATTAGAACAAAAGCCTCTGGCTCAATATACATCAAAAGAGATATTTCAGAGAGTAGGAATTGTATTCCAGGACCCAAACGATCAGTTGTTTGCCCCGTCTGTTTGGGAGGATGTAGCCTTCGGGCCCATGAATCTTGGGTTGTCAAAGAATGAGATTGCACATCGGGTGGATGAGGCATTGTCATTGGTAGGTATGAAGCCTTATGCAAGGAAAACCGTCGATGCCCTGAGTTTTGGACAAAGGAAGCGGGTTTGTATTGCAGGAGTCCTGGCAATGAGACCCGAGGTGCTTGTTTTGGATGAACCCACATGCGGTCTTGACCCTGTTGGTGTTACTTCTCTTATGGTACTGCTAAGAGAATTAAACAACAAGTATGGTATTACTGTCATTATGGCAACAAATTCCGTTGATTTAGTACCAGTCTACATGGACCGTTTAGCAATTATGTACCATGGTGATATCCTCAGAGCAGGGACCCCTGAGGATATATTTTCAAATGCGATGGAAATAAAACACGCTTGTTTGGAGCTTCCACAGATTGCCCAGTTAATGCAACTACTCAGAGATGAAGATAATCTTCCTATGGATGCCCTGCCTCTTACTGTTGGAGAAGCAAGAAAATTTTTGATATCCAGGCTAAATGGGATGCATTTTTTAGCGAAAAACCATGTTTAAAGGTCACGGCGGAAATATAAAGCATACTATTCGTCAATTACCTTGTAGCGCTGGCAAACGGAAGGGAAGCAACGGGATACTCGACTTTAGTGCAAGCATTAATCCTCTGGGATACCCAGAAAACGTTCGAAAAATCATCTGGAAGAATTTCGACGATATTTTGCATTATCCCGATATTGATTGCTCCAGCCTGAGGAAATGTATTACCCAAAAAATCAGGCATTCAGAAGACGAAATCATCGTAGGAAATGGCTCAACAGAGTTGTTTTATTTAATCCCCCGTGCAATAAAACCAGCCAAAGGGATTATTTTCCAGCCTACCTTCAGCGAATTTGCTGAAGCGCTGAAATGCAGCCACGCAGAGGTACTTCATACTATGCTGATGGTGGAAGAAGATTTTTGTTTTACCTATCGAGAAGACCATTTTGATGACAAAAAAGCAGAGATGGTCTTTCTGTGTAATCCCAACAACCCTACAGGGCAACTGGTAGAAAAGACCGTCATAGTAAATATGGCAAGGCAACATCCGGATATAATATTCGTTGTGGATGAGGCATTTATGGATTTTGTTGATACACCGGAAAGATACAGTGTTATCAATGATGCTGGTACAGTGCGTAATTTAATTGTAGTCAGATCACTTACAAAATTTTATGGCTTTCCCGGCTTGAGGATAGGATATCTTGTTGCCCATGTGGATTTAGTAAAAAAAATGACGGAATACAAGGAACCGTGGTCTGTGAATACTTTAGCCCAATATGCTGCAAGGGTCGCTATAGAAGACGAAGAATTTATTTCGAGAAGCAGAGAATTTATGCTACAGGAGCGATTGTATTTATTCAACGAATTAGCCGATATTCATGGGCTTTTGCCTTACAAACCAACGGTCAATTATATCTTTATCAAAATAAATAGAGTCGGTATGACTTCTCCTTTGCTACGTGAACGACTATTGGAGTATGGTATCGCCATTCGCGATTGTTCAAATTTTATGGGGCTTAATGATAAGTATTTTCGAGTAGCGGTAAGGACAAGGGATGAAAATATGCGGCTTATTGCTGCATTGAAAAACATAACATATGACAAATAGATCCATCATGATACAGGGTACGGGTTCGCATGTGGGCAAGAGTATTCTCGTATGTGCCCTGTGCCGTATCTTGAAACAGGACGGTTATAGGGTTGCACCGTTTAAAGCGCAGAATATGGCCTTGAATTCCTTTGTGACGAAAGACGGAAAGGAAATGGGAAGGGCGCAGGTGGCGCAAGCGGAGGCAGCGGGAATTGAGCCTATGGTCGAGATGAACCCCATACTCCTTAAACCCACAGGTGACTGTGGTTCACAGGTTGTTATCATGGGTAAGCCAATAGGGAATATGACTGCCAGGGAGTATTATCAGAAGAAGGGTGAATTTATTTCGATCATAAAAGGCGCTTATGATACGTTAAGAAACCGGTTCGACATTATTGTTATTGAAGGGGCAGGCAGCCCGGCTGAGATAAACCTGAAAGATGACGATATCGTCAATATGGGTATGGCAAAAATGGCATCGGCCCCTGTATTGTTGGTAACAGATATTGACCGTGGCGGTGCCTTTGCATGGATTGTCGGGACATTAGAATTGTTAACAGCAACTGAGAGAGACAGGGTAAAGGGGATTGTGTTTAATAAATTCCGGGGAGACAAAGGCATATTACAGCCAGGATTGGATATGCTGGAAAACCGTATCAATAAACCTGTTCTCGGTATCATTCCTTACATTCACAATCTCAGCATCGATGACGAAGATTCCGTTTCACTTGAGTATTCGGGCAACAATGATAGGGATCAGGGATCAGGGGTCAGGGGTCAGAATACAGGAGACAAGGCCTTGACCCCCGACTCCCGACTCCCGGCTTCTTTCATCGATATTGTTGTAATCAAATTACCCCGTATATCAAATTTTACCGATTTCAATATATTTACCCATGGAAAAGATGTCAGAGTGAGATTTGTGGATAAGGCTGAAAATATTGGCAAGCCGGACTTGCTAATTATCCCGGGTACAAAAAATACTATAGGGGATTTAATCTTTTTGGAAGAAAGGGATATTTCTGAAGAAATCAAAAATCTATCAATGTGCGGAACGATGATTATGGGTATTTGTGGCGGATACCAGATGTTAGGAAAGCAGATCAATGACCCGTATCATGTCGAATCGGCAACGGACAGTATTCAGGGCATGGGTTTACTAAACACCGTAACTACCTTTGCCAGGGAAAAACAGACCTATCAGGTAAAGGCGTCCCTGCTTGATCATGAAAATTTGTTTCATGTCAATGATGAGTTAGCGGGCTATGAAATTCACATGGGAGATACGATATTTAACGGACATAAGGCTCTTAAGCCTTTTGCAAGGATTACCGAACGGGCTGGAAAAACAGTGAACATACTGGATGGCTGTGTTTCTGCCGATGGCAAGGTGCTGGGTACCTATATACACGGTATCTTTGATAACGACGAATTCCGGTTAAAGCTCATGAATTGTCTCAGGTCAAAAAAGGGATTGGAACCGTCTCGTGAATGTCATGTGGGTTTTAAAAGCATAAAGGAGCAAAGATACAATAAATTGGCCGACATTGTTCGTGAGAATATGGACATGAATACAGTCTATAATATATTGAAATTATCCTGAATTTAACATTTAGAAAATTAAAAAAATGACAACGAGGCATATTTGATTTAACATTTCTGCATTTTTTGCTGTGTCATTCCGAACTTGTTTCGGAATCTGGAGTTTTTGATAAATTCCGGCTAAACCTATTTTCTGGAATAGCACAATGTCCAATTTTACCAGAGAATCGAGGGAGTATTTTGTTTACATTCTTACAAACAAATCGAATGAAGTTTTTTACATCGGGGTTACAAATAATCTTAAGCGCAGAATGTACGAACATAGAAATAAATTGGTAGCTGGATTTACAAAGAAATACAACATTGCGAAATTAGTATATTTTGAAGTAACGAATGATATTTACAGTGCTATAAAAAGAGAAAAACAATTAAAGAATTGGCATAGAGATTGGAAAATAAATTTGATAAATACCTTTAATCCAGGTTGGAGAGATTTGAGTGAGTGTTGAACTTGTTTTAATTGGAATAAGTTGGAGATGCTGAAATAAATTCAGCATGACAAGTTCACAATCTCATTCCAAGTTAATTCTTGAAATTGATTCAGGCTATCTGGTTTTACGTCTCTTTAAAGACTGAAACAAACGAGGTAGATACAAAAAATGAAATTCAATAACTACGTTTGGAATATTTACAAGAAGTCAAAACAAGGACAAGAAGCAATTAACCGCTTTAAAAATCTCGGGACGAGAAGATTTCTAAGAGAATTAGCAACTGATGACTTTGAAGAATATAATGTCGAAATCCACGAAAAGTATGTCAAGGAAATCGGGGCCGAAACAATCCCTTTTCATATTACTACGGTAGTTAAGGATTATGCCTCGAAGTATAAGTTTAAAAATTTTGAGAAAGCAGCCAATTTCTATGAATCAATTGTCAATAAAGGGATACCTCTTATTGAGAAAAATAGAAAAGGAAAACTGGTTAAACTTTGTGATTTTGGTGGACAAGAAAGCCCGAATGATTTCTATAATTGTGTTGAGTATGTCTCTTTTGGACTATTCTTTGCTCACCCTGAATATTTTATTCCATATAGATTTCGCACCCGGTTTCATATCTTTCAAGAAATTTGTCAGGAATTCAATATCCCAATTCCCGCTATTCCTGGGAAATATGATAAGAATGAAAGAAGTTTGTACTATACCAAGATAAACCAGTCTTTGTATGAGTTTCGTACAATGTATGGTCTTAGTCCATATGAAATGTGTGCTTTTTTATATGATTTTGCATCGAATTTTATTAAAGATGCACAGAATGAAGAACTTCCCGATCCTTCAAAAGTATGGTTAATCTTAGCGGGGACATGGGATTTTGATTTTTTAGATAAAGCTACACAAACGTCAACCAATCAATGGGGTGGCAATATTGCAACCCGGCGTGGCGATATTTTACTTATGTATGAAGTTTCACCAAGAAGCTGTATTCAAACTATTTGGCGAGCGAGTTCGGATGGTTTTATTGATCCATTTTTTCATTGGCATGGAACTGTCTGGATATGTTCTCCAATTAGGACAGTTCCTGTTACTTTCAAAGAAATGAAAGAACATCCACTTTTATCAAAAAAAGCGGCAATTAAAGGACATTTACAAGGTCCTAGCGGAAAGCCTTTTTCGGTAGAAGAATATCAAGCGATACATGACATAATGAAACGCAAGGGACAAGATATCTCTCTATTGCCTAAGATTGACGTTATAGATTATCTGCCATCAGTAGAACTGGAGGACGAACGTTCTGTTGAAATTAATCTTATCGAGCCTTTCTTAAAAAAACTTGGCTATCGTGGGAATGATTGGATTAGGCAGATGCCCATAAAAATGGGGCGGGGAGAACGAAATTATCCCGACTATGCATTTGGTGCTAATCCAAAAAGAGGTGAGGAGTTCGCCAAAATGATTTTAGAATCAAAATTTCAATTAAGCACACATCGGGAATTTAGTGGTGCATACTATCAAGCAAAATCATATGCCCTGAGATTACAGGCAAAAATGATGGTACTAGCTTCTAAAGAAGGATTGTGGGTTTTTCCACGAGAAAAAGACACCTTTGGTCTTAACAACAATATACACAAAAATTGGAATGAGTTGAACCATCCAGATATTTTTCATGAAATAATGTTAAGAATAGGGCGCAAGAATATTTTGTAAAATTTACCGAAAAAAGACAAATACACTGACTCTATAAAGCATCCATGCGACTGTTGATCAGTACACAGTGGGATAAAATTTGTTCCATTTGTCACCCTGAACTTGTTTCAGGGTCTCCTGTGCGTGGGAAGATGCTGATACAAGTTCAGCATGACAGGTTAAGGGAATTTTCTGGTGAAGGAGTGTATATGTAACATTTGCTTAGGGAAAAATAAATTACCCATTACAGGTGTTCCAATATATTCATTGGGACGAAAAAGGGAATCCCAACTCCAACGAATTTCTGACAATAATTAATACTTAATTCCTTATATCAGAAATTCGGAGAAAAGGGAACGGTACCGCCGCTGTAGTTGGTGACGAACGTTGCAGAAACCACTGGAAAGTCATTTAAACGGCTTGAACAGCTCAAACGGTTTAAACGGCTTCTCGGGAAGGTGCAACCAGTAGGATGATCCGCTAGTCAGAAGACCTGCCTGTAATGATTGCTGAAAAAACTTCTTCGAGTAAAGGATGTGAAGCGTTGATATTCATAACGTAAAAGCCCGTTTCTTCTTTATGCGAAGAAACGGGCTTTTTTATTTCAGTATGTGTGTGGTAGGAATCAACTCCTGTTGGCGACCGTATGTAACATACCGTTGTGAGTGCCGGTCGCCGTCAGGAGACGGCTCCTACCCGTGTGGATTTTATTTTGTTGTTCAAATGTTCAGGGAATCCCGTAGAAACGGGAGCTGCCCCGCAACTGTAACCGGCGACAAACGCTGCACAATGCCACGGGAAAGCCGTTTCAACGGTTGAAACCGTTGAAACGGCTTTCCGGGAAGGCGCAGAAAGTAGGAAGACCCGGAAGCCAGGAGACCTGTTTGAACATGAATTTGTCAATTCTTATTTCCGAGGGGAAAGGATGGATGTAAATGAGGTATCTTTTAATTTTGTTGGTAATTACTTTGGCGCCTAACTTTTATTGTAAAACCGCTTCACCTGGGGAAACATCAGAATCTGCTCCAACAAAATATCTTTCGGAAGAAAAGGAAGCAGAGGGCGGCGAGGAAATGCCAAAGCAATCAGCATGGCAGAAGGCAACAGGAGAACAAGGTAAAGCCGGTTCTTCGACGTCATATTTAGGAGATATAGATTTTTCTCACCAACCAGAAGAAAGTGACAACAATACCGGTAATTCAACAGACACCGTTCAACAGCCCACAAATGCAACGTCTTCTGCAGCAGATGCATTTCTTTTGCCGGAAGTATTAGTCTTTGGACAAGCGGACAGTCTGCTCGGTATCGCAGGCGCGGCATCTCAAGGTACTAGAGGGAAGGACGAGTTGGAATGGCGCACCCTGTCGCGCCCCGGCGAAGTGCTGGAGGCGGTTCCCGGCGTTATCGTCACCCAGCACAGTGGCGCCGGTAAAGCGAATCAGTTCTTTCTGCGCGGCTTTAATCTTGACCACGGAACAGACTTTGCCACATCGGTCAACGGCGTTCCGGTAAATCTGCCCACCCATGGACATGGCCAGGGCTATACTGATTTGAATTTCATGATCCCTGAACTGATCGAGCGTGTGGATTTCCGAAAAGGACCTTATTATGCAGACCTCGGTGATTTTTCCTCCGCAGGCGCCGCAGACATCCACTATGTTAGTTTTCTTCCGCAAAGTATAGCGCAGGTGGAAGGCGGCAGTTTCGGATATGCGCGTAGCCTGTATGCCTCATCACATCTTGTCGGAAGTGGAAATATCCTTTCTGCCGTTGAATTATTCCATAATGACGGCCCCTGGACCGAGCCGGACGATTACAAGAGGATAAATGGTGTATTGCGCTACAGTCGGGGCACACCAGAGTGGGGCTATAGCATAACATCCATGTCATACGCCGGGAACTGGAACGCAACCGACCAAATTGCCCAACGCGCCCTGGATGTAATTCCTGGTTTTGACCGTTTCGATTCTCTGGGTTCAAACGACGGCGGCGACTCGCAACGTCACAGTCTTTCCGCGGAATGGCACCGTGCTGATACAGATTCTTCCACGAAAGTATTGTTATACGGATTCTACTATGACCTTGATCTATTTTCCAATTTCACCTATTTTCTTGATAGTCCTCAGGGTGATCAGTTTGAGCAAGAAGACAAGCGGGGAGTCGGAGGGCTAAAGGCCAGTCATACATGGTATGGCGATATCTTTAGCCGTGATATGGAAAACACCGTTGGCCTGCAAATACGCAGCGATTCGATTAAAAATGGCCTGTTCCAAACCGTCAACCGTCATCGCACGGATAAGGTTGATTATGACGGTGAAACGATTTCCGGCACAACCCGTGAGGATGATGTGTGGGAGGCGAGTCTTTCCCCCTATGTCGAGAATAAGGTTCAATGGGCGGACAAATTCCGCACGGTTTTTGGATTGCGAATGGATTATTACTACTTTGATGTAGACGGTGATTTGTCCGCCAACTCAGGCACACGAGATGATGCGCTCGTTAGTCCAAAAGGGTCGCTTATCTTCGGTCCGTGGGCCAAAACGGAGTACTACCTGAGCGGTGGCTTCGGTTTCCACAGCAATTCTGGACGCGGTGTGACACAACATGTTGATCCAAAGACAGGAGATCCTGTGGAATCCGCAGATCCTTTGGTGCGTACAAAAGGGGTGGAAATCGGTGTACGCACAACTATTGTTAAGGGGTTGCAAAGCACGTTAGCGCTGTGGTTGCTGGATATTGATTCTGAGCTGGTTTTTTCCGGAGACGCTGGTAGCACCGAAGCCAGCGCTCCGACCAGGCGTTATGGTGTCGAGTGGACAAATTACTACACACCCACCAAATGGCTCTCCCTGGATGCCGATTTCTCGTTTTCGCACGCTGAGTTTCGTGAAACTGTTGAGGGTGAAGGAGTGCAGGGTAGGCACATACCCGGCGCAATTGACAGCGTTATATCCACGGGAATTGCGTTCTATCAGCCAGGCGAACGTGGCCTCTTCAGTGAACTACGGTTGCGTTTTTTTGGCCCCCGTCCTCTTACGGAAGACAATAGCGTCCGTTCCGGATCAACCAGTCTGTTGAGCGCGAAGGTGGGCTATAATTTCAACGAAAATTGGACTATCAGTGTCGAGGGTTTCAACCTCCTTGACAACAGGGATCACGAGATTGATTATTATTATCCATCGCGCTTGAAAGAGGAGGACGCTCCTCATAATGACATTCACTTTAAACCGGTTGAACCCATTGCGGTACGTGCCGCGCTGACTTTCCGGTTTTAATTTAAAAAGGAGGAAAATATGTTTTATTTATTTTTACGAGGAGGACCTGTCATGTGGCCTATCCTCGTTGCGTCTTTGGCAGCCCTAACCGTAATTATAGAGCGGATTGCATTTCTTATCCGTGAAAAAAAATCAAGGTATCCGGAAACGGTAGGAAAGATATTTTCTGAAGTTGAGAGAGGAAAAATTGAAGAAGCGATTCAGGCAGGAGAAGGATGCAATGATTTTGTTGCCGTCACTCTTGTTTACGGACTTCGCCACCGTCACAAGGCATTTTCAAACGCCCTTTTGCAGGCTGCAAATAAGGAACTTAAGCGTTTTAACCGGGGGCTTCCGGTGCTTGACACCATTATTACCCTTGCGCCGCTCCTTGGTCTTTTTGGTACGGTGACCGGCATGATACAAGCCTTTGGTCTTTTGGGCGGCAGGGAGCTTGAGTCTCCCACGGTTATCACCGGTGGCATTGCCGAGGCCTTAATTGCCACTGCATACGGCCTAATCACTGCTATTGTCGCGCTTATTCCTTTTAATTATCTCAATGCACGCCTTGAAGAAGCCAGGCATAAAATTGAGGATGCCACCACGCATCTCGAACTTTTGCTATTAAAGCAGGACAAAAATCTATGAAGATACCACTACCAACAACCAGACGGAAGGCAAGGATAGAAATCATTCCGCTTATTGATGTTATATTTTTTCTTTTGGCAACCTTTGTAATGGTTTCTCTTTCAATGGTCAAGAATCAGGGCATCAGTGTGAATTTGCCCTCCGCCGCTACAGGTACCCCTCAAGAGCGCGAGACAGCAGTAACCATCACCGTCACAAAGTCAGGAGATGTATACCTCAATCAAGAAAAACTGGCTCCAGGTCTATTACTCCTGCGCTTGAAACAGTTAAAGACGGAAAATCCCGACATGAGGGTTTTTATCAATGGGGACAAAGAAGCCTATTTTGGCAATGCAATTCAAATACTTGACGAGGTAAGGTCTTCTGGAATCACGAAAGTCGCCATTCAGACAAAGCAGGGAGACCCTTTGCAAAAATGATAACTGATAGATTCAGCTACCACAAAATCAAATCCTGCAACCACGGTATGATTAAAGGATTTATCCTTGCACTATTCATTCATGGTATCTTATTTTTTATTGGCGGGAAGTATTTTGTTACGCCTGTTCAGTATAGCGTTCAATCAGACTATGGGAGCATTGACGTAGATCTGTTGACTGCCGTGTCACAATCAGACACGGAGTCAGCCCAATCCATTACATCTGCAAGGAAAAAACCTCAGGAAAAACCGGAGGCACCGGCACAGCCAAGTGTAGTTACGGTGCAATCCTCTACGCCCACAACAGAAAAACAGCAGGAACCAGTTAAAATTATGCCGCAGGAAGAGCAGGTGACACTGCCTCAATCAAATATAGATACAGCTAAATCCATTACTTCAACAATACAAAAACAGCAAGAAACAGCTAACGCTATGCCGCGTCCTTCTTTAGGAACGATCAGAACGAAAAGCAAACCCGGTTATTTCCGGAATCAACCACCGGAATATCCCCAACTTGCAAAGCAAATGAGTCAGGAAGGGCTCGTGATACTCAGGGTGGAGATAGATAAAAAAGGTATACCGGTTCAGGTTGAAGTTGAACAGAGTAGTGGCTATCCACTCCTTGATCAGGCGGCTTTAAAGGCAGTTAAGCGTTGGAGATTTCAACCTGAACGGATAGGAGACTCACCTGTTAAATCCGTGGTGGCAATCCCTGTTAGATTTCGCCTGGAAGATTCAGAAAGAAGATCTCACTGACGGACTATCCTTGAATATAGGGGGAACATACTATGTAACTGAGTAGCTCAATATTAAACAAGAGATTTCACATACAGGTATTCCGATATATCTATCGGGATAAAAAGGAAATCCCAACTTCAACGAATTTCTGATGGTAATGAATGCGTTATTCCTTACCGTCAGAAATGAGAAGGAAAGGGAACGGTACCGCCGCTGTATCCGGTGACGAACGTTGCAAGAGCCACTGGAAAGCCGTTTCAACGGTTTAAACTGATTGAACGGTTTTCCGGGAAGGTGCAACCAGTAGGGTGATCCGCAAGTCAGAAGACCTGCCTGTAATGTATGCTGAAAATACTTCTTCGGAGTAAAGGAGGTGAAGCGTTGATAATGATGCTGTAAAAGCCCGTTTCTTCTTTATGCGAAGGAACGGGCTTTTTTATTTAATCACAGAGGAATTTTACTCGTAAAAAGGGTGGCACGGATAAACTGTGTTTATCCGTGTCTAGCTGAATGTTCTGAGATTTATCATTGTTCAAATATCCAGGGAATCCCGTAGAAACGGGAGCTGCCCCGCAACTGTAACCGGTGACGAACGCTGCACGATGCCACGGTCCTGATTGGGGAAGGGCTCACCACAGAGACGCAAAGGTTGCAGAGAAAAACAGGATGTTGAAAAATTAAGAGGTTGTGAGATTGCATTTCTCAACTTCCGATCTTCACAATTTCTCATATTCTGTTCTTTTCCTCTGCGTTCTCTGCGATGAACTAAGCAATTACAAAAACAGGATGGGAAGGCGCAGGACGTAGGATGATCCGGCAGCCAGGAGACCTGCTTGAACACGATTTTATCAATTCTTATTTCCGAGGGGAAAGAGAGGATACAAATGAAATATGTATTTATCATGCTGATGATTATTTTAGCGCATAACTTTTATTGTAAAACTGCTTTAGCTGGAGAAATATCAGAACCTGTTCCAAGGAAACCTCTTTTGGAAGAAAGGTTTATTATTCGTATACCGGACAAGGAAGAAATACCCGCATTTGTGAAGGAAACAAAATCTGAAGAAGAGATAGAACTAAAAGAGGCAATGCATCCACAGCCAGAAGAAGAAAAAAACAGTCCGGAAGAGACTAAAAGAGAACCATTACCACCAGTTGCTGAAAATGAGCCGTTATCTCAGGATCAAACACCTTCACCGGAAATACCCAAAGACGATCTATCACCGGATGAACAAAATAAGGATAAAGAAGAGACGGTGATTACTCCGACAAGAACGAAACAGTTATTAAAAAATGTCGGCAGTTCTCTGTCTGTCGTTACACAAAAAGAGATTGAGAATAGCAAAGCACCACTATTAATCGATGTCCTGCGCCAACTACCAGGACTTGAAGTCACAAGAACACAGGGAATTGGAGGAACTACCAGTTTGTTCATACGGGGGGCATCCGCTGCCCAGACACTCGTCTTTGTCGATGGTGTTCAGATGAATAGCCCTACAACCGGGGCGTTTGACTTTGCAAACCTTACAACTGATAACATTGAACGGGTTGAAGTCCTGCGTGGCCCTCAAAGTACCTTGTACGGCTCGGAAGCCATCGGCGGCGTCATTAACATTATTACAAAAAAAGGCTCAGGTGATACCAAAGTTACTGTGGGGACAGAATACGGAATGCACGATTCCTTTAGAGAAACGATTCATATTTCCGGTGGAAAGGAAAAATTTGATTATTCAGCAGGTGCTTCCTATCTGAAAACCCATGGAATATCCGCTGCCAGCAGTGGAAGCGAAGAGGACGGTTACGATAATTTTACCGGTTCCTCACGTCTTGGGTGGAATTTCCTGGACAACGGAAGGGTTGATACAACGATACGGGGGTCTCACTCAGATTTTGAATACGATGCATTTGAATATGGAATTGGTCCGGTAGACGACACTGACCGGCGCCAGACAACAGATGAGATTCTTTTTTCGACGAAGGTTAGGAAAACGTTTTTTGACCTGTGGACACCTTCATTTCTCGTCTCAGTCAACGATACAGAACTGGAAGGCTTTGACCCTACTGACGAATTGGGCGAGTTTCGTATCCTTACGCGAGTATGGAGGCTGGAGCATCAATCCGACTTTACTCTGTTTGACGTCGATACGGTAACCATAGGCTATGAATATGAGGTACAGGAGGGTGAAAATGCCGGTAACTTTGATAAGCAGTTTTGGAACAACTCTGTGTTCTTCCAGAATCAAATCAAATTATTTGAATCGTTACATTGGACCGCAGGATTCCGTTACGATGATTACAGCACCTTTGGAAACAATCTTACGTATAGAACAACGGCATCATATAACATGGAGAAGATTAGTACCCGGCTTCATGGATCGTGGGGAAAGGGTTTTCGTGCGCCGAGTTTAAATGAACTTTTTTTCCCCTTCTTTGGTAATCCAAATCTCAATCCGGAAGAGAGTAAGGGCTGGGACTTTGGGGTGGAGAAAGAAATCCTCAAAGAGAAACTTACCATGGATGTTACGTATTTTAAGAATGATTTTACTGATTTGATTACGGCCGCGATACAATCTGACGGAAGTTTTTTGGCAGAAAACGTCGCCAGGGCAGAGTCAGAAGGAATTGAAACCCGCTTAACCTATAAACCTTACAACAAACTTTCATTAACGGGAACCTATACGTATACCGATACAAAGGATAGAGAGAAAGAGCAACAACTACCGCGCAGACCAAGAAACAGAGGAACCCTCGGGATGAATGCCCAACCCCTTGAGAAATTAACTATTAATGTAACCGGCATTATGGTGAGAGGCAGGATAGACAGTGATGGTAAGGAAATGGACAACTACTGGACCACTGATCTGGCAACTCGGTATGACATCACAAAGGTAATGACCGCGTATGTCAGGTTTGAAAACCTTTTTGATTACGGGTACGAAGAGGTAACAGGTTTTGGTTCCCTTGGTTTTACAGCGTACGGCGGAATGGAATTTAAGTTTTAAAAGCAAAATAAAACAGAAGAATCAGGAGGTGATGAAAAGAGACAAATAACTTTATGTAACATATTGAAACCCGTGACGTTATTCCGCAATCGGTAAGGAGGAAAAAAATGAACCACGTAAAAAGAATATTAGGAATATTTATTGTTTTTGTGCTTTTGCCGGCTACATACGGTGCCAGCCAGCTTGTAACCGTAGAAATTGACTACGGAGGGCTGCAACAGAGTCGTAAAGTGGAGATACCATGGAAACAGGGTATTACTGCCCTGGAGGCGCTTCAATCTGTTGCAAAGATCGAAACGCAAAAGCATGAGGAATATTTTTTGGTTATATCTATTGATAATATAATTATGAAAATTGGAAACAGGGCGTGGTATTACAACATCAACGGTAAACGTGCAACATCCTTTGCCAATCAATGTATTCTCAGTGAGGGTGACTCTATGAGGTGGGAATACACAAAGGATGTTTGTACCCATAATAAGGAAGAGCAAAAATGAAAAGACATATGTTGACAATCCTGCTTGCCTTGCTCTTTTCTTTTCAACACATTTCCTTTGCCCACGAAGGGCACCTTCACGAAGAGCATCATCACGAACATGGTGTGAAATACACCTGTATTGTAGGGGACTATATGACCTCAAGTGTTGTCAAGACAATGAAAGCGATCTGGCAAGATTACCCCTTTCTTAAAGACCGGGTCACGTTTGAAATCATCAGCAAAACCGATCTTGAATCGGGATTTAATCCGAACGAGATTCTGGATTCAAATCTTATTTTATTTGATGTGCACGGTATCCGTATCTCCACACCTACTCAATCAGGCTTTGATTTTGAAGTATTAAAGGAGGTAATTGACCGTGGCGCAACAGTTCTTGCCGTTGGTGAAACAGCCGGGTTGGATTCACAATATGCAGCCATAGGATTAACATACGATAAAGAAATCCGCTCATATTTACGGTATTCAAGCACCGGGAATTTTAAGAATATGATCCTGCTTTCATTAAAGAAATATTTACCTTTCCCGGAACTTACTGCCAATCCGCCCAAAGAAGGATTAAAGATGGCCTATTATCATTACCAACGGGATGAAAAACTCTTTGAGACATTCGAGGAATATCAGAATTGGTATCGAGATGCAGGCTACGTGAAAGAAAATGCAGAATGGGTAGCAATCCTGACATACTCATCATTTTATGAGCAAGGACAGGCATCTGTTGAAGATGAACTGATCCGTACCATTGAAGAAAAGGGATTCAATGCCTTTGTAGCATTTGGCTATCCTGAGGATGCTGTTATTGAGAAATTATTAGTCGATTCCAAAGGGGGTTCACGAGTTTCTGGCATACTGTCTTTTCTCTTTCGTTTTTCAGATTTCAAAGCTCCAGACTCCCTGGAAAAATGCGGGATACCTGTGGTTAATTTGATTACCGTTTACGGAAAGGATGGAAAGACGTGGGAGAACGATCCCGAAGGTTTGAGTTCTTTGGAGGTAAGCTGGCAGTTGGCTATTCCAGAAATTGCCGGTCTTATACAACCTACGGTCGTTTCATATCGAATTCGTGAAAAAGATGATGAAACAGGCTTTTTTGTCGAACAACGAAAACCCATACCTGAGCGTATTGATCGGGCTGTCGACCGTATAAGGGCCTGGATCAATTTACAGAGAAAAAACAACCTGGAGAAAAAGGTAGCCCTGTTGTATTGGAATTATCCACCAGGGAAGCAACATATCGGCGCCAGTTACCTGAATGTCTTCGCCAGTATTGAGAATGTGTTAAAGATGATGAAGGGAAATGGATATGACGTTGGCAATGAAACCATGGATAAAGAGATACTGCTTGAAAATTCCCTAAGATACGGGAAAAACGTTGGGAATTGGGCACCAGGCGAACTTGACGGGATGGTAAGGAACGGGAAATGTGTATTGCTGCCTCTGGAAGAGTATCAAAGGTGGGCGAGGAGTTTACCGGCAAATTTTATGAAAGACGTTCATAAGGATTGGGGAACGGTTGAAGAATCCAATGTGATGATGTGGACTGACCCGAAGCAAAAGAAGAAATATATGGTTATTCCCGCAATAAGGCGGGGAAACGTTGTTATCCTTCCCCAGCCGGTAAGGGGCTGGCTGCAGGATAAAGAAGCCTTGTACCATAGTAAAGACCTGTCCCCTCACCATCAATATGTAGGGGCATATTTATGGCTGAAGCATGGCTTTGGCGCAGATGCGGTAATTCATTTCGGCACACATGGCACACATGAATGGCTGCCAGGGAAAAGCAACGGTCTTTCTGGTGATGATCCACCGGAGGCGTTGATTCAGGATTTGCCGGTCATGTATCCTTACATCGTAGACGATGTTGGTGAAGGGCTTGTCGCAAAACGGCGGGGAGCAGCCGTCGTTATAGATCACATGATTCCTCCTTTAAAAAAGGGTGGACTTTATCACGAGTATGCCGAACTTGAAGAGCTGATCGGTGACCATGACCGGGCACTGGAACAGGATGCCGCACTTGCAAGGCAATACATGGAAAATATTATAAAAAAGGTAAAAGATTTGGGACTTGAGAAAGATATAGAAATTAGCGAGTATTTGAATATTGATACTCAAAGCGATGACCAGCATAGGTTTGGTCACGAAGTCATTCATAAAATAGGAGAGTATCTTCAGGAATTGAAGCAGCTTAATATGCCTTACGGATTGCATACATTCGGTAATGCACCGGATGAATTGCTTCGTACATCCACCATTCAGGCGATAAAAGAGGTTATCAAAGATATCCCTGCCCATGAATTGGACAAAAACATCCAGGAAGGGGCAAAGCGGGAATTGTCCAATTTGGTTAAGGCCATGAATGGACAATATATACCAACGGGAACCGGAAATGACCCCGTAAGAAATCCAAATTCACTGCCTACGGGGAAAAACTTTTATGCCTTTAATCCGGATAAGATACCCAAAAAAGAGGCCTGGCAGGTGGGCGTCAAATTGACTCAAGAACTACTCGATGATTATCGGGCGAAAAATAACGAGAAATATCCTGAGAAATTGTCCTTTGTTATATGGGGTACCGAAACGATACACCACGAAGGGGTACTGGAATCCCAGATCCTTTATTTATTGGGGGTTGAGCCCATTTGGAATGAATGGGGGAAGGTAACGGGGATTAAGATCATACCGAAAGAGAAGTTGGGCCGTCCAAGAATTGACATCGTCGTTTCTTCGGCGGCAGAAGAGATGTTTGGACAGTTGACCCAATACATCGACCAGGCCGTTCAAATGGTAAAAGGACTTGATGAAAAAGACAACCAGATTCAACAACATATCAAGGAAGTAACCGGGAGGCTGATTCAAAAAGGCTGGCCGCAAAAGAAGGCCGAACAATACGCAGCGGTTAGAATCTTTGATGAAGCCCCTGGGCGTTATGATCTGAATGTCTCACGCATCGTAAGCGCAAGTGGAAGTTGGGAAGACGATTCTGTCGTAGCGGATGAATATCTGAAACGGATGAGTTATGGGTATGGGAACGGTTTGTGGGGAGAACCCATGGAGGATGTCTATAAAATGGTGCTAAGCGGAACCAGAATGGTTGTTCATAGCTGTTCTACCAACCTGTACGGGACTGTTGATAATGATGACTTTTTCATGTACGCAGGGGGGCCGGCGGCTGCAATCAGGAAATTGGATGGAAAGTCACCTGAATTGGTAATTACTAACATGATGAATCCAGCCAGGCCGGAAATGACCCCGATCGACAGGATGATGGGTATGGAACTACGGTCACGCTATTGGAATCCGGAATGGATTGAAGGGATGAAGAAGGAAGGTTTTGAAGGGGCAAATAAGATGGCTGAATTTGTTGAAAACATGTGGGGCTGGCAGGTCACTGTACCAGAGACAATGGACTCTGCCCGTTGGGAAGAGACGTTTGAAGTTTATGTCGAGGATAAATACGGAATGGATTTGAAGGAATTTTTCAGTAAGAAAAACCCTTATGCGTATCAAGCCGTTACGGCCAGAATGCTGGAGACGATACGAAAAGGTTACTGGCAGCCTACGGAAAAAATCAAACAAACCCTGGCGAAGGAATACATGACAACGGTAATAGAACACGGTGTAGCCTGCTGTGTGCAAACCTGCAACAACCCAGCCTTCCAGCACTATGCAACGGATATTTTGAATACCCCTGGTCTCGTAACTCCAGATACCTTGATTCAGTATGCAGAGGTCTTAAAAACAGCTACCGGTAAGTTGCTAAACGAACGAAAGACAGAGATGGACAGGATCGTTCAAGTTCAGGCGTCTATGTCAAAACCTGACCCGGGAAGTATTGAACAGAGAAAGGATACCGGACAAACACAGGATAAAGAGAAGATTGAAAAGGCCGATGAGTGGAAATCAGAGGATGAAGATGCTGGAAAGGCCGAAATAGTCAAAGGATTGGAGATGAAAGAGATAAAAACGAATGAAAGGAACCTAAGCGTTACTAAATTTGATAAACCATGGATTGTCATTGTCGTCGTGGTGGGCTGTATCTGTTTTTTCGTTTACGGATGGATAGGAAAAGGCCTTCGAAATTAAAATTTTAAAAGAGGAAATCATGAATCTTCTCACTCTATTACAAACCATTCTTTCTGTCCTTTCATCAGCGATGCTTTATCCCGTCATAATTTTATTGGTAGTTTTTTTCTTTTTGATGATGATAACCATGGGAGGATTTGTCTCAGAATATTGGGAACGGAAGAAACAAACCCGCAGGCAGGAACCAAAGGAATTCGTAGAATCTCTTCTGGAACAGGAACAGAATAATGAATATATCCTGCATGGAACATTTCGGGAAACCCAGGAGATGCCATTTTATTTTAGGGAATACTTTAGAGAACTTGTCAACGAACTAAAAAAGAATAATTGCAGCAGAGAGGTTCGCATAGAATATCTATTGCAAAGTATGGAACAAAAAATGGTTAAAGATCTGGATAACCTCCGGCTCCTGATCCGTGTAGGCCCTACTCTTGGGTTGATGGGGACGATAATCCCGATGGGTCCGGCATTGTCGGCATTATCTCAAGGAGATCTTGAAAAGCTGTCGAGCAATATCATCATTGCCTTTACAACAACGGTCGTAGGATTGGCGATTGGAATCATTGCCTATTTTCTTTCTATGATAAAAAACAGGTGGATTCATGAGGATATAAAGAATCTTGAGTATTTTACGGAATGTATTATGGAAAAGGGAGGAATAGTTTACCGCAGCGCGCCGAGGGATTAGCAGACGTTGAGAAATTGGGAAGACGAAAAGTTGAGAAGACAAACTTCAGAACTCCTCAGCCTCCTTTTCTCTGCGACCTCTGCGTACTCTGCGGTGAAGAAAACTGAAATGAGATATCTTAAGAAAAGACGACGGGTAATCGGAAAGGAAGCCGATCTCCATCAGGAAGATCCTATGTCGGGTGTAGCCAATCTTTTTGATGTAGGAGTAGTCTTTATTGTGGGTCTTATTGGCGCATTAATTAGCGCCTACAGCCTGCTTGACTTCCTCTCACCAAAAACAGAAATTACCATGGTCAGGAAAAACGACACTGGTCAGGTAGAGATTGTTACCAAAAAGGGCAAACAGATAAGAATTGAAAAAGTTACCGATAAGAATTTACAGGGAGAAGGCACTCGACTGGGGACAGCTTATCGACTAAAAGATGGAAAGGTAATCTATGTACCAGAAGGTGAGGCAGAGAAGTAATTCGTGTCTGAACGAAAACACCCTTTTCTGAAAAGCATTCGGGCGGTCTTACGATTGCTAAAACCCTATCTCCAGCCGCCACCAAGTGCCTTATAAATATTTACACTGGCATTAAATTGCTGCTGTTTGGTGCTTACTAATTCTAATTTCGATTGAAGGGCATTTTGTTGTGTTATTAATACCTCTAGGTAATTTGCCCTGCCAGTTTTGAATAGTTCCGACGATATTTCTATTGATTGAGTTAACGCAGTCACTTTTTTGGTTGTAAGGTTGTATGCCCGTTCCAAATTCTTAATATTATTCATTTCATTATATACTTCTATGTAACCATTAATAATTGTTTTTTGATAATTGTACAACGCCTCTATCTGTTTGGCCTGTGCAGTCTTAAATTGCGCCTGAATTGCACTCCGGTTAATTAGCGGGACGGTTAAACTACCAATTGCTGTATATGCAATGGATTCGGGTGATCTAAACAAATACGAGGTATTAAAAGCCTGAAACCCCATTGCCCCCGTAATGTTAAAGGAAGGGTAAAATGCCTTCTTTGCCGATTTTACATCCGCTTTTGTGGCCATCAATTCAAACTCAGCTTGTTTTATATCGGGCCTGTTTTCTAGCAAATCTGATGGAATACCGACCTTTACCTGAGCAGGAATTTCTTTTGGAAGGATTGATTTTTTACGGATAATCGGTTGTGGAAATCTACCCAATAAATAATTTATTCTGTTTTCACTCACGGTAATTCTCTGGAGAACTTCTACTTCCAAAGCCCTTGAATTCAGCAATTGCGCATCAAACTGCTGTACCGCCAACTCATTGGCCGCGGCAGCTTGTTTTTGAATGGTAACAATGGAAAGCGCGTTTTCCTGTAGCTTGATGGTTTCTCTGATAATTTCTAATTCGGTATCTAAACTTAATAATTCGTAATAGGTAATTGCTATCTCTGAAATTAAATTGGTAAGCACGATGTTTTTCCCTTCAATGCTCCCAAGATAACGGGCAAATGCAGCTTTCTTCTTGTTGCGGAGTTTGCCCCAAATATCCATTTCCCATGTTGTTTGCAAACCGATATAATAATCGGGAAGATCGTCAGGCACCATGCGCCCGGGGGTAATCTCAGTTGCCCTGTTTCCGGCTCCATCCATTGTGTAACGCCCGAATCTTCTTTGAGAAACAGAACCACCACCGGAAATTTCTGGCAACAAAGCCCCTTTGCGCAACCTTAAATCTGCCCGTGCAATTTCGATTTTTTGCAAGGTCATCAACACATCCAGGTTATTTTTCAAGGCAATATCAATCAAATCAATTAATGCACTATCAGAGAAAAACTGTCGCCAGTCAATCGTTGCTGAATTTGTTGAATCTTTCGTGTTTGCAAATGACTCAGGCATTGGTTTTATGGCACTGCTTTCAATATTTTTTGTTGCCTGACAACCTGCCACAAGTAAGCATACAACCACAAGTCCAAAAACTATTGTATTTTTAAATTTTCCCATTGTTTTAAATTAGATCTTCGCCGACTAACAACGGCGTAGTGGCAAGACGCACCTTGCCATTACCCTGGTTATTTGAAATTCCTTAACGTAAATGAGGCCTTCGGCAACTTTATCAATGTATCATGGGTAGTAGGTTGGGTTGAGGCACGAAAAACCCAACGAAAACATTTGGAAACGTTTCGGACATTTCCAGTTGGGTTTCGCTCCCAGACTGGGTCAAATGAACAATTTTTCTCTATTTTGCGATATTCATTCCCCACTTAAACGGAGAAAAAACACTAAATTTGGAATAAATTGGGCAATTTATAAAGTTTACTCCCCACTTTTAAGATAAGAATGTTTATTTGACCCAGTCTGGGAGCGAAACCCAACCTACTTTGTTTCTGATACCCATTTTATTGATTTATCTAGGAATTAAAGATAGGTCTTCTACGTTAAGAGAGGTGTCCTTTTTCATGCGCGCAAATTCATGTTTATCATTTTTTAAAGAATGAAAAATTCGACTTTGTATACCACCGTTAACTATGGTGTAAATCACTGAATAAACAATAATAATAGGCGAGAAAAAATCTAATAAAGGTGCGCCTACATGCAAGTCATAGGATGTAATTAACCAGTACACATTTGTATCAAAAAGATTCCTTATAACAAAAAACGTATACATCATTAAAGTAACAGATTTACTTATGAATAGATACTTGCAATAAACACTGCAAAAAATAAGAGAGGAATACAATAGTGTTATGCCTCTAAAAACATTCAGGATAAAAGATAATATCGTAATATCCTCAATGAAAATAATCTCTAATCCTATCGATAAAGGATACTTGGATACCATATATAGACCGAAACCTGTAATAACTAGAAAAAAGTTCTTTTTTGACCAGACAATACAGTTCTTTAGATATCTGATGGTTTTGAAACGCTGCCTGCGTCTCTCATACAGATAATCCATAATATGTGAGATAATATTTTCACTTGCAGACTTATGGAGTAAATATGCAGCAGCAAACACAACAACAACCGCTGCATCCCCATACACATCCGGTACACCTGGTGTGTGGATATCATACTTATTACCAGAATTTCCAATCTGGAGAATATTAAAAAAAATAAGGGCATTAAAAACATTTTCAGAAAGAAATCTTAAATTAATCCCTATGAATATTAATAATGCACTTATCTGTAATTTTCTTACCGATGAATTGATCATTCTTAATGGTTATGAGAATTTACCAAGTGGCTGAAAACACTGACAAACAAAGTTTGTCAGTGCCACCCTGAAAACCGCTTAAATAAAATGAAGATCCTATACAATTAAATTACTTCCGTGAAGGCTATTTCTTCTCTGACCCCTTTCTTCACGAACCCTTCTGCAAGGGTTGCGAAAACGACATACAGCCCAGGAATAATAATCACTCCGAATATTGTTCCGAACAGCATGCCTCCTGCTGCCGCTGTGCCAATGGTTCTGTTGCCCACAGCGCCTGCGCCAGATGCAAGCACCAAAGGAATCAACCCGGCGATAAAGGCAAATGAGGTCATGAGAATTGGCCGCAACCTCGCCGTGGCCCCTTCAATGGCAGCTTGCACGGGTGTTCGTCCTTCCCTGTGTTTTAATGAGGCAAATTCAACAATCAGGATGGCATTTTTACCGAGCAAACCGATAAGCATAATCATGGCTACCTGGGCATAAACATTGTTTTCTAAACCCATGAGCATCAAGAGTAAAAATGCTCCGAATATTCCAGTCGGTAAAGAGAGAATAACGGGCATGGGCAGGAGAAAGCTTTCATACTGTGCAGATAATAACAAATAGACAAATACCAAACAAATAAGAAAAATATAGATTGCCTCATTGCCTGATAGTATTTCATCACGCGTTATACCTGCCCAATCTATGCCGTAACCTTTCGGTAATTTTTCTTTGGCTACCTCCTGGATGGCTGCGATAGCGCTTCCGCTGCTGAAACCGCTGGCAGCTTCTCCATTCAGCTCGGCGGATTGATACATATTGTAACGGGTAATCTGATCCATGCCATAGATGCGCTCCATAGTCATAAAGGCCGATAGAGGCACCATTTTATTTTCATTATTTTTTACATACAACTTAAGGATATCCTCAGGCTTGGCCCGGTATTCAGGTAATGCTTGCACCATCACTTTGTACATTTGACCAAAGCGGATGAAATTTGTGGCATACTCACTTCCTAATAAGGTTTGTAATGTGCTCATCGCATCATTCACCGTTACCCCTTTTTGAGCAGCTTTATCGTTATCAATATGAACCATATATTGCGGGTAGCTTGCATCAAAAATGGTGAAAGCTCTTGATATCTCAGGTCGGTCTTTTAAGTCTTTGATAAACTGGTTGACTACCGTTTCCATTTTTTTAAAATCCCCGCTGCCGGTTTTATCCAACAATCGTAATTCAAAACCACTGGCATTTCCATAGCCTGGCACGGCTGGGGGAGGGAAGAACTCAATTTCCGCGTCTTTAATGTGTTTGGTCTTTTCGGCAACAAGTCCGATAATATCATTAACAGATTCCTTCCGGTCGTGCCAATCTTTTAAGTTAATTAAGCAAGTACCGTAAGTGGCGCCTGTTCCATCAGATAAGATATTTGCTCCTGCCAAGGAAGAAACCGACTCTATAGCTTCAACATCTTCGCATGTTTTTTGCACTTCATTTACTACCTCTTTGGTTCTTTCTAAAGTTGATCCGGGAGGAGTAGTGATACTGGCATAAAATGTCCCCTGGTCTTCGTTGGGAATAAACCCTGAAGGCAGGAGTTTTCCGAAAATACCCGTTCCCGCGCAAAAGAGCAACAGTATGGAGAATGTGACGACCTTGCGGTTGATAATAAGGCCCAGGAGCTTTTGATACCTTGCCGAAAGACTTCCGTACCAACTATTAAAGCCGTGGAAAAAGTAATGTAAAAAATTTTCCTTTTTGTGCTTGCTGTGGGTATTTTTTAAAAACAAGGCACAAAGCGCAGGAGTAAGCGTTAATGCGCTAATACCTGAAAGAACAATGGCTATAGCTATTGTGATGGAAAACTGCTTATAAAAAACGCCAACAGGGCCTGTCATAAAGGAAGTTGGAATAAAAACTGCAGACATTACCAGGGTAATTGCAATGATAGCGCCACTTATTTCTCTCATCGCTTTTTCGGTAGCTTTCTTTGCCCCAATATTTGAGTGTTCCATTTTTGCATGCACTGCTTCCACCACCACGATGGCATTATCCACTACAATGCCTATGGCAAGAACTAATGCAAAAAGTGTAATAAGGTTTAAAGAGAAACCCAATAACTGCATGAAAAAGAGCGTGCCAATCAATGAAACAGGTACGGCCAAAGCAGGAATGAGTGTCGAACGCCAATCTTGCAGAAAAATAAATACCACCAATGATACCAGTAAAAACGCCTCAATCAGAGTTTTTAACACCTTATGAACAGAAGCATCTAAAAAACGTGATACATCATAACTAACCGCATAATCCATACCCTCAACGAAGGTGGATTCTTTAATCTCAGCTATACGTTTTTTCACCTTATTGATTACTTCACTGGCATTAGAACCTGGCAGCTGCTTCAGCATAATGGAAGCGGCAGGTCTGCCATTCAGTTTAGATTCAACATCAAAATAAATTGTACCAAATTCCACATCAGCAATATCTTTTATGCGAAGTATCCCTCCGTCAGCGTCCGATTTTACAGGAATATTTTCATACTGTTCTTCAGTATTATACCTTCCCGTGTATTTTATTACGTATTGCAATGCTTGTGCTGACTTATCCGAACTTTCCCCTACGGTACCTGGTGCAGCTTCTACATTTTGTTCCCGTAATGCATTCAATACATCATCGGTAGAAATATTATAGGTAAGCATTTTATCGGGTTTTAACCAGATACGCATAGCATATTCCTTAGCTCCCAATATATCTACATAACTAACCCCATCAATTCTTTTTAATTCTGGCAGTATGTTAATATCCGCAAAATTGTACAGGAATTTTTCTTCTAAAGATGTATCCGTGCTGAAAATGTCTAAATACATCAGCATAGCTCTCTCTTCCTTGGCAATTTTTACTCCGTTTTTTATTACCTCCGCAGGAAGTTCGTCCACTACGGTACCCACTCTGTTTTGAACATTTACCGCGGCAATATCAGGGTCGGTACCTACTTCAAAAATAACTTGTACTATACCCATGCCATCATTTCCCGCAATAGACGACATATACTTCATTCCCGGAACACCATTGATAGCACGTTCCAGAGGCACAATGACCGCTTTTGTAACGGTTTCTGCGTTGGCACCGGTAAACTCTATGGTAACATTTACCACTGGTGGAGCTATACTGGGGAATTGCTCCATTGGCAATTTGGTTAAAGCCAATGCCCCTAACAGGGTGATGATTAAAGACAGCACTATGGATAAAATGGGTCTATGGATAAATTTCGAACTCATTATTTTATTTTCTCTTTAATTTTGAGCCATAAACAAGGTTTGAGCTTTTGGTTGTTCTGCCAGGATTTGTTTCATAGGAATAAATTCAGGAATTATCTTATCTCCCTCTTTCACCAGTTGAATGCCTTCATAAATAATTCTATCATGAGAAGATAATCCAGATTCAATTACATAGAAATGAGGAATGCGAAGCTTTGGAACAATGCTTCGCATGTTTACTGTGTTGTCGGATTCTACCGTATATACATATATTTTGTCCTGAATTTCAAAAGTTGCTTTTTGCGGAATTATTAAAGCGTTTTTTTCTTCTTTTATTATCCTGACTTCACCACTGGAACCCTGTCTTAAAAGAAGATCAGGGTTAGGAAAACATGCCCTGAAAGCTATATTTCCTGTGTTTTTGTCAATTTTTCCTGCAACGGTATCGATACATCCTTTATACTTGTGAATTTGATTGTTGGCTAAAACGAGTACCACATCATTCTTCTTTCCTGAGTCTAAGAGTGTGGTAAAATCTAAATACTCTTTTTCGGATACATTGAAATAGGCAAAAACCTTTTTATTATCTGAAAGAGTAGTTAACAGAGTTCCTTCATCGACTAAACTTCCGACTTTATTGGGAATTCTGTCAATTATTCCATCAAATGGCGCTTTTATTACTGTATAAGACAGATTCAATTCAGCACTTGCTTCATGGGATTGAGCCTCATCAACTTTCGCCTGAAGTGCATCCAGTTTAGCCTGAGCCATTTCCAGCTCTGTTTTTGAGACTATGTTCTTTTCTACCAGTATTTTTACATTTTGCAAATCCAGTTTAGCAGCTTTTACATCTGCAATGGCGCTTTTCAGCATTGCTTTCGCTTTTAATAAATCCACTTCATATTCCTGGCGGCTTATGCTAAAAAGAATTTGTCCGGCTTTTACGATTTCACCTTCGTCAACATGGATTTTTTCGATATATCCTTTAACCCTGGCTCTTAGCTCTACGTGTTGTAATGAATGTATATTTACTACATAATCATGCGTATATGTCGTATCCATCACGATAGGATTTGTTACAGGGTATTTTTCCTGATTAACGCTACTTTTTTTATCTGATGAGCACGCACTTATAAATAAAGCAGCCCAAACACTCAAATACATGAATTTCTTATTCATAGAGATCATTCATAATAAAAAAGGTGATAGGAAATTATTGTTTCTTTAAGAACAAAGGTAAACAAAGAAGGATAGAAAAATGTTTCCAAAATAAATAATAGAGAATTGCTTTTGTCTTGAGAAAACAAAGAATAGCAGAAAAATGTTTCCAGAACAAATGATAGGGAATTGCTTTTTCCATAAGAATTACCGTAAAACAAAAAAGATCGGAAGATCTTTAATGTTTTCCAGCTACATTGAACAGGTTGATTTGGTTGCGGCTGTGCAGCACTAGGTTATTTTTTGGAATGTTCGGAAAATGCTTGTAGGACTTCCGCTGCATGGTTTTTTACGTCTACCTTCTTAAAGATATGAACAATCTTACCATGTTCGTCAATCAGATACGTGTATCGTTTTGCCATGAGAGAACCTAAAAGGCCACCCGAAGCACCATAAGCCTCTGCCACTTCTTTTTTCTCGTCACTCAATAAAATAAAGGGTAGATTCTGTTTCTCTTTAAATTTCCAGTGTGACTCTGGTGAATCAAAACTGACACCCAGAATAATAATTCCAGCCTCCAGCAAGGTGCTGTATCCATCACGAAAACTGCAGGCCTCTTTGGTACATCCGGGAGTGTTATCCTTTGGATAAAAATAGAGCACTACCTTTTTACCGCGAAATTCAGAGAGCGTACGCATCTTCCCTGCATCATCCTTTACTTGAAAATCAGGTGCAGGATCACCTACTCTTACTGGCATAGCATCTTCTCCCTTTACAATTCCCATGAAAAAGAATAAGAAAATCACAATGAAAACAAAAAAGGCGTTCATGTACCTTATAAGCACAGGAACGCCTTTTTCGCAAAATATTGTCTGATGTTTTGTTCTTTTACTGCCTTTTATTGTTAACTGCAAAATTTCGCAAAAACGTTGAAATGAGGAGCAAAAAGTTATAAAGAATTCCATTTCCCCTCTATCAAGAGGGATGTGTAATCCTTATTTTTGTTCTTTATCTCTCATACATTCGCCCGGGTTCTTTTTAAATTTTTCAGCACAACCTTCGCAGCAGAGATAAACAGTTTTCCCCTCGTGTTCGACCTTTACCGCCTTGTCTTTATTACTGATCGCCTTTCCACAAGCCACGCATTTCGTTTCCGCCTTTTCCGCAGCCGAAGCTTGCTTTGCACCACAACAATCAGCACCGGCAAAAGCCTTAGTGACAGTATAAGAGGCCATTGAAAGTAAGGCTACCATAGCAACACCTGCAAGATATCCAATACGCTTCATACATTATCTCCTTTTATAAAAAAATGTGCTTATCTGATAAATTAGCTATGGATAATAATAACAGATATCCCTCAAGAGGCAATTACAAAAACCTGATGGCCAAAGTTTCCTTAGTAAACTGTCAGGTAACGATATCCTCCAAAAACACAAACATTCTGAATTTGCCCATTCTTTTCCTTTAACTTGTTTATGAATTATTTATCCCGAAGAACCTTTGCGATTTTTCTGCCTAGCTCTCTAGCCGCATTCAGGGCATCCTGCTGATTTTCAAACTTATTTATCCCAACAGATTCTACGGTTGCATCAGAACCAAACATCATCTTCACACCGGACATCTTGCACTCGTTACCGTACCCGCATTTAATACAGGGGACGTTTCCCGATATCTTAACGGCACCCACAAAGTTCATACCCTCTTCCATCATATAAAACATGATGGCATTCACACCCATATCACCGGCAGGAGGTAACGCCTTGTTTTTATCAGGGACTGCACAGGTAACAATTGCACCTCCTGGTTTGCCTGCCATAAAGCCGTGGATATGACGGAGGGGATAAAGCCGTTCCAGAAAGGCCTTCGTCAGGGAATCTATCGTACTATACGGCGTATAGCAAGCGACAATTAACGCATCGGCCTCTTTTGCCTTCTCTGCCAGAAAAACTCCATCATCACGAATATTTACGCATCTGTTTGTTTTTACACAACCGAGACATGCCCTGCATGGAGTAAGGGAATAGTTTGCCAGTTTTATGAATTCCGTTTTCAGGCCAGTAGCCTCCAAAGCCACTTTTAATGCCCTATCTGTATTGCTATCATAAATAGGAGAACCAGAAATGCCAAGGACTCTCATGGCTTTATCTCACAGGATATCTTTTCAGGGATAAAAATAAACAGCAATATCTATAGTCACATTTTGTTTTATTTACTGCTTTGCGCCTGATAATTCAATAAACCGCCAACGCAAAGGATATCGATCTCACGAGGGGTTAATGTGTGTTTCACCTTTATTTCCTTATTCTTTGTCAAATTATTTATGATGACCTTGCCCCCGGACGTTAATCTATTCTTTATGTCAGGTAGTTCGATACTGTCTCCCTGATCACATAAATTATAGTCACTCTCATCCTCGAAGGTTAACGGTAAGATACCAAAGTTAACGAGATTTGCCCGATGGATTCGGGCAAAGGACTTGGCAATAACCGCCTTTACTCCTAAATACATAGGCGCCAGGGCGGCATGCTCTCTGCTTGAACCCTGACCGTAATTTACCCCGCCAATCAGGAATCCACCACCTTTTTCTTTTGCCCGGCTCACAAACTCCTTATCTACCTTTTCAAATACAAATTCAGAAATGGCTGGAATATTTGATCGCAGTGGCAAAACCTTTGCCCCTGCCGGCATGATATGATCAGTGGTAATATTATCCCCCACCTTTAAGAGGACGTCCCCTGTTAGCGTATCAGGCATAGGTTCCTTTTTTGGCAAAGGTTTTATGTTTGGACCTCTGATGATAGTTACTTCCTCTGGCCTTTCCGAAGGAGGAATAACCATACTATCATCAATGGTAACCCTTTTGATATCTTTAATAATAATCGGTTCACCAAATTCCCTGGGATCGCTAATAACACCATTGATTGCAGTCACTATAGCCGTTTCCGGACTGACCAGGAAAACCTGTGCATCTGCCGTCCCGCTTCGTCCCTCAAAGTTCCTGTTAAACGATCTCACCGAAACCCCTCCGGAAGGCGGAGCTTGCCCCATCCCAATGCAAGGTCCACAGGCCACCTCGATCACACGCGCACCTGCGGCAATCATGTCTGCCAATGCGCCATTTTTCGCAATCATCTCCAGCACCTGTTTCGAACCTGGAGAAATGGTAAGACTCACATCCGAATGTACCTTTCGTCCCTTTAACATCGCAGCAGCAACCATAAGGTCATGATACGATGAGTTGGTACAGCTTCCGATACAAACTTGTTGAACTTTTGTGCCTTTTATTTCACTCACCTTGCAAACATTATCCGGACTGTGTGGTCTGGCAATCAACGGTTCCAGGGTTGAAAGGTCAATCTCAATAACGTCGTCATATTTTGCACTGGCATCGGCTTTTAATGGTTTCCAGACGGCCTCTCTTCCCTGCATCTTTAAATATTTTTTCGTTTGTGCATCGCTTGGGAACAGAGAGGTAAGCGCCCCAAGTTCTGCACCCATATTCGTAATTGTGGCGCGTTCTGTGACGGAAAGAGTCTTTACTCCTTCACCTCCATATTCAAATATTTTGCCTACACCGCCCTTGACCGTTAACCTTCTCAATAATTCCAATATGACATCTTTTGCCGTAACCCATGGTTGCAATGTACCACTCAGTTTTACCAATACCACCTTTGGCATCGTGATATAAAATGATCCACCGGCCATTGCAATGGCCACATCCAGCCCACCTGCACCAATAGCGATCATACCCAGCCCGCCACATGTGGGTGTATGGCTGTCAGAACCCAGTAAGGTTTCTCCGGGTACGCCAAAACGCTCTAAATGTACCTGATGACAGATACCATTTCCAGGTTTGGAAAAATAAACACCATATTTTTTAGCAATGCTTTGGAGGAATAAATGGTCGTCAAAGTTTTCAAAACCGGTCTGGAGCATATTATGATCAACGTAACTTACCGAAAGTTTCGTCTTCACTTTAGGTATACCCATGGCTTCAAACTGGAGATACGCCATGGTGCCGGTAGCATCTTGTGTAAGAGTCTGATCGATAGAAATAGCAATCTCTTCACCGCCTTTTCGTTTGCCAGATACAAGATGCGAATCTAAAATTTTCTGTACCAGATTCTTTCCCATCTTTGCCCTTTCATTCGTAAATTAAGTACCCATGTGCAAGAAATAGACACATGCGATACAGCTTATGAAAAACAAATATTCTGTGCTGATAAAAAAAATCCCACCGTTTTTCGACGGTGGGATTAATGTTAAGTCAATCACAGGATTATTTCAAGTTAATTTGGCACTACTGATGTGTTGTACGTGGCTTCAAATATCCATAGCCTCCAAAAAGCAACACATCAATTTCTTTTGGTATAAAAGATTTACTAAAATTATGCGATTTGTTTGGACCATGGCAAGATTGACATTTGACCAAATCCTTCGTAATCAAACCTTGGTGACGTAACTCCAAGACCTTACCAAAGATAGATCCTTTGCCAGTATTTAACTGTGAATGTTCAGGTCCACCGATATGGCACTTTTCACAGGCATCATATGCCTTCGCTTCTTCCAACGAGAATTTGTGACTTGGATGACAGGCATCGCAACTTCCGCCAATCCTATCGAACTCATAAGTCAAACTTAACTTATGACAATCTTTGCAACCTTCAATATTCAACAATCTTGTACTAATCACATCAAATTTACTTGGAACTGCTACAGGATGACCCTGAAGGTGTTTACTTTCGCGGAAGTCAACATATTGGTTCTGATGGCATTCGCCGCAGGTAGTTGCAGAAACATGACCTCGTTTCTTTGCGATATTGCGATGATCGTTTCCATGACAATTTATACAAGTAACGCCCTTCGCAGCATGTGCACCTTTTGTCCATTCTTTCACAACCTCCGGTGTGGCCATTTTATGACAAGCCAGGCAATCCGTTTCTTCGTATGTACCGTATGGTTTAATCTTCTTTGCCGCATAAGCCTTGAACAAATCACCGGGCATGTGCGGATGAACTACTCCCAAATGGCAATCTGTACATGTCAGCTTTTTAAGTGATATCCCATGGGTACCTTCTGTACGGTGCTTGGTACTTTTTAAAACAAATTCAATATGGGATTTATCTTTTGTAAAACCTTCTGAATGACAGCGGACACAATTCCCATTCAGTATCTCAAGACTATCTTCAGCAATCTCGATAAATGCGCCATCAGTATAGGCCTGAAATGAATGCATTAAAGAATCGTGCGTTCCATCGCTGAGTTTTGCATGAGCATACCCTTTGAGTCCTGGGCCAACATGACAGGCGTGACAATTCTCAACATGTTCATTATGATGCTTTGATGCCTTGAATGAATCATAATGAATTTTCATTTCATGACAACTAGCGCAAAACTCGCTCGTCTCTGAATAGTGGTAAACTTTTCTTATGGTAACAAAAAAGACAACCAACACTATTATGGTGAAGAAGCCTACCAGCTTTTTTCTTCTCTGAATAAATCCCAACAACTGCTTCAACCGCTCCATAAATACCTCCTAAAGATCTTTTTGAATGAGTGCCTTTGTTTTTAGTATATCTATAAATCTTCGTTATTTATAAATGTAATTTAGGGATAAAATACTTCAAAGTTTATTTTGTATATAGGAGAAAATTGAACAAAACCAAAGTTCGGGGATTCTACCACAAAGTTTGTCGTTGTTCAAGTCATTTTTTAAAAGCTGTGAGATCAGCCCTTTCAGGTACACTTTTTTAAAATTTCCCGCAAAATTAGCCGCTTCTATAACAATTGACAAACAAGCTATTTTCATGTTAGAATTTCGCTACTTAAATATTTTCACACGAACTTTTACAGAAGGAAAAAAAATGAATATCCATTTTAAGAAATGTACTGTTTCGGTCTTTTCCCTTGCGCTCGGTATATCAATACTATTAAGTACCTTTATTATAAAGGGAAATACCGTTCAAGCACAACACGCAGGAGGGGGAATTATAGATACTACCAAACAACCCGGTAAGGAGTCACCGAGTTTTCACCAGTCGTTTGCACCTTATGAGGGTACGGTACAAATACCCTGGATCGATGAAAAACCTAACCCTGTCTCAATTAAAGTAACCGAAATAACCACCTATGAAATTCCCGTAGATGAAAAAAAATTTAATGAGAAAAAACTGACATTTGAAGATCTTGAGATGAAGGAAGTAAAGAACAATTCTGAAATTAACTTCCATCAGGTCGATTGCCTTTTCTTCAAAGTTATAAAGCAGACACAAGCACGCGCGGTAGAAAACCTCACCTGTTCGCGGGAAAGAGAAGGAACGCAATATTGGCTGTCCGATGGCAAAAAATATGTTGAATGGGGAGAATGGTCAAACTGGAAACTCGAAAAAGAAGCTCACGGCATTGAGATGGCAGAAAAGAAACCTTAGGACCAACAAAATTGTTTATAACTAACACGCAAAAAGAGGTACTTTAACGTATCTCTTTTTTATATATATCCAGTCCGTTTATACTATAGGTTTAAAGGAGGTCGTTTTCGTGAATTTTGTATATTTGCTTATTCTGTTTGTTATGTTCACTGCATCACAATACAATATTGTTCTGGCCGATACGGTCAATAATGAAGCACAAAATCCACTCCCCAAAAGAGAATCTTCATTAAAAACAAAGGAAAATGTTCTCAAGAATAAACTTTGCCCGGAATGTAACAGAATATACCCGGGAGATGTCAATTTCTGCAGTGTGGACGGCAAAGAACTTGCTGAATTCACCGAGGAAGATTTCATATGTCCAACCTGTAAGGAAAAGGCAAATCCTGGAGAAAAATTTTGCAGAAAAGACGGGACGCAACTTCTTTCCAAATCTTCAGCCGGGAAAAAGACTTCTGTTCCTGACAAAAAAATAGAAATTAACCTTTCTCCAGATGCTACACCAGAAGAAAAGATGAAAGCAGCCATGTATCACATTATGGAAGGGAATCGACTGCGCGAAGAACTGAACGATTTTGAGGGCGCTTTAGAAGAATACAAAAAGGCTGAAACATTAAAACCAGAACTTCCTTCTCTCCATTTTCATATGGGAGGTGTTTATTGGAAGCTTGGAAATCAAAAGGAAGCCTTAGCCCATCTCGACAAATGTAAAGCATTATTGGAAGCACAACCATCTGAAACAAAGTTAAGTGAAAATCACCAAAAGACATTGCAGGATGTTAAAATTTACATAAATAAATTAGAAAAAGGGCTAAAACCATCCGAAAAGGGTCAACGCAAGGAGCTAACCCTGGCTGAACGGGATGAAAGGATGAAAAAAGCCTTGGCTGAAAATCGGGAAAAATGGAATGAAATGGCGTTAGTCCCTGCTGGAAAGTTTATTATGGGTACACTGGAAGACGAATTTATTCCTGAAGAAACCCCCCAACATGAAGTATATTTAGATACATACTCTATTGATAAATACGAGGTCACCAATGCCCAATATTGGGAATTTTTGCAATATATAAAAAGCACCGGCGACCACAGTAAATGTTTCCCGGGTGAACCAAAAGGCAAAGACCATACTCCTGGAACACCTCACACAGGATGGGATTATCCCTATTATGATTACCCGGATTATCCTGTAACTCGTGTCGACTGGTATGATGCATATGCTTATGCCGCATGGGCAGGGAAACGCTTACCCACGGAAGCCGAGTGGGAGAAGGCCGCCAGGGGAACTGACGGGCGCAGATTTCCCTGGGGCAATGTGTGGGACGCCAAACGAAGCAATGTCGGCCCTGATGCGCCGTTGTCTGTAGGTAGTTTTGAATATGGAGCGAGCCTATATGGATGCCTGGATTTAATCGGCAGTGTTTCGGAATGGTGCAACGATTGGTATCACCCGGATTATTACCAAACCAGCCCAAGCGTAAATCCAAAAGGACCAGAAACCAGCACTGGCATGCGAGTAATCAAAGGGGGATCATTATTTGCCCCCTATGCATATAAAATGCGATGTGCCGTAAGGATATTTGGAAAACCAGAGGACAGAAACAAGAGCATTGGCTTCCGATGTGTAAAAGATCATGAACCAGAAACCGGAAAAACTGTCAAAGAAGCTAGTAAAAAGGAAGATAAAGGCAAAGAAGTGCACTAATAGTTACCCTATTTTGTGCTTTCCATACTTATTTATCAGGACTTGAACCTTCATAATAAGAGGATACGTTCTCTTCCTTGTAAATCCTTGCAAAGGCCGATTTGGCATGCTGGTAGGAATTGTAATCGCTCTGTGCATTTACCCTGTCACCCTTCAATTCATAGGCTTTGCTGCGTTTTTGATAGGCATCGGCATAATCATGATCAAGCACAATTACATTTGTAAATTCTTTGATGGCCTGATCCACCATCTTCTCCTTCAGATAAATAACACCTAAATTAAAGTGTGGTGCAACCAATCTTGGATTGAATTCTACAGCCTTTTTGTATTCAACTATTGCCTCGTCCGTTTTGTGCATCTTATGATAAACATTGCCAAGATAATAGTGAATCTTGGCAATGTTTGAGCATTGCGACAAAGCCTTCTTTAAGGCTTCAAGGGCATCGCTATACAATCCTTTTACAAAACAAGCAATCCCCAAATTCACATACGCTTCTGCATATTTCGGATTTATTTCAATAACTCGTTTATAAGCAGAAACAGCCTCCTCCACACGCCCCATCTGATAGTAAGAAATTCCCAGATTAAAATGCGCCTTATCATAGTTCGGAGATACCTCAATCGCTTTTTTATACATTTCAGCCGCCTTATCGTGGGTATTAAAATCCTGGTACAAAACACCGAGATTAAAATATGCCTCTGCCTTCCTGGGATCGAGTCCTATCGCCGTTTCGTATTCTCTCCTGGCCTCATCAAAAAGATTGCGCTTATAATAAATCAAACCCAACTGAAGATGTGAATCTGCATTATTAGGGTCTTTTTGCACTTTTTTCAAGCAAACCCTAAGCTCATCCTCGGGTACTCCGATCTGCATACTTACTTCAGACAACCTTTGATACGCATCTGCATAATCCGGCTTGAATTGGGTAGCCAGATTAAATGCTTCTAATGCCTTTTCCAGATTCCCTTTTTTGCAATAGGCATTTCCCAGCTTAAAATAAATCTCAGGCTGTTTCTTATTTTTTCCAAGCAACTTCTCATACTCACGAATGGCCTCGTCCAATCGTCCATCATCAAAATATCTGTCACCTGACGATGTGACTTCTTTTGCGATTCCACAAGGTAGGGAAATCAACAGCATAATAATTCCAGCAATTAATAATCGTTTTACCATGTTAATTTGATTTCAATTCCAATTCCTGATCCTTTACCTGACCTTTTAAGGCTGGCACTGAAGACAAGAACATTTCCTTAATCTCATCCTGCTTATAGACTACCGCAGGGTCTTTTCCCGTTCTCCACTTTGTAATATACGAATACGTGATAAAATCACTATATGCCTTGCTGTGATCCCCTTTCATAGAATAGATTTGACCCCTGTTGTAATAGGCATCTTCATAAAGTGGATCAATTTTTTTGGCTATTTTATCATACCACTCCATAGCTTTGTCGAGTCGGTCCGTCCTGTGATAGATCACACCAATATTATATGCCGCATTGGCATGCTTTGGGTTTTTTTCCAACACTTTCATGTTTTCAGCTAATGCATCTTCATATCTTTCCTGTAAGGCAAAGACAATCGCCCTTTGATAGCGGGCCTCAAGGTTGTCTGGGTTTATCTCCATGGCCTTGTTATATTCTGCAATGGCCTCCTCAAACTTCTTTTCTTTCAGTTTAATTAAACCGAACACGACATAGGCATCAGAATATTTGGGATTAACCTCGAGTGTCTTATTCAGTTCTTTTATAGCCTCATCAATCTTTCCCTGCTTGTGCATAGACACGGCAAGGTTATAATGCGCATTATCATATGCCGGATCAATTTCTATAGCCTTTTGAAATATACCTTCTGCGTCCTCATATAAGCCCATATCTAAATATCCCACGCCGAGGTTAAACATGATATAAGGATTTTCCGGGTCAAGTTCCAACGCCTTTTTGTATTGATCAATGGCGTCTATATCCTGTTCCAGCTTATGATAAAATACACCCAGATCTACATAGGAAAGCGGATTATCAGGTTCCTTTTCAATCGCCTTAAAACGCTTTTGAAATTCATCATCCGGGGCTCCAATTTGAATAAAAGTCTCCGCAAGCTTCTTATGGGCATCGATATGATTCGGATTAATATCAATCGCTTTCCGGAAATCGATCGCCGCATCTTCCAGTTTTCCCTGCTTTAAATAAACATCGCCTCTTCCACAAAATGCATCAACAAGATTGGTATTTGCCTCAATAGCTTTTGTGTATTCGGCCACTGCCTCATCTAGCTTTTCTTCCACCACGAAATCATGGGCAATCTCAATATGATTCTTCGCCTTCTCACAAGCAATTGGCAGGCAAAGAAGAGCCACAACAAGTAAAAACAATAAAGGTTTATATATCTTCATAGACTCTCCGTAATACCATTAATAAATGCACCATACACGAAAATGTAGCGTATTAAGTATATTTGAAAATTCTCTGATTTCAACTTTTTTACATAAAAAAAAAGAAGCTGTGCAAACATTGCACAGCTCCCTTTCATTCATCACTACATACGGGAAAACGGATATTACAAATTAATGCGTCTTCCCCATTGATCTTGCGCCTTCGTCAATTTTTCCTTCACCATGATGAGGTTTACCATCCTTCATGCCTAACTCCAGCAATTTTCTGTTGATGTACTCAACTTCCTCAGCAGGCGCATGGTGCGTATCTAACCAACCTGGATCCGGACACAGATCGAAGATCGTCTTTCCAGGGTGATTCTTCACAATGTAAGGACCTGTCAACTGATCAAGCCATTCGCCCGTCTTCCAGAAACTCTCCGGAACCCAGGTAATGCCAACCTTCTTCTCGATGGCTGCAAGTCTCCTTGCCTGAGAAGCATCCTGCTTCACATTGACCAACCAACGATCCATACCGAACGAACCATCCGAGTACGTAGCATCGTTCCATGAACCGTGTGCCATACCCTTGTAGATGTATGTCTGGAAGTATCCTACACTTTCAAAGCACAGCCTTTCAATATCTGAGCAGTTCGACATCCTGAACTCACCTGACTCACCAGTCTTTCCACCGTATTCAGGACCATCATGATATGCGCCGATCTTCAAACTCCAGATATGCTGACCTGACCAGTCAGGACACAGATCTTTTGGCATTGGATCAGCAACACCATCCTTGACAAGGTCTTCAGCTACCTTGAATGTCTCACGATACTTTAAACCTGCATCCTTAACGGATTCATCCAAGGCCTGTAAGTTTTCCTTTGCAAACCTGGGTGAGTGACAATCGTCGCACACTGATGCCCAACGATCCCTCTTCTCTTTCCAGATCGGAGCGCCACGGTCAGCCATGGACATACCCATACTGGTATATACCGTGCTGAATCTCTGTACGTTGTGGTGACCACCCCTCATATGGCAATACTGGCAGGTTGGACCAACATAATCTGCATCAGCCAACTTCTTTGAGAAGTCGAACTGCTTTGGATCCCACTTGTTCACCTGATATACGGTACCATGGAGACCAATATCATAAGCCTCCCAGTCCCTGTGATCCTTACCCCAGTGGCATGTCTTGCATTGCTCTGCCTTCCTTGCAACCTTCGGATCAAACTGATGCCTCTGGTGGCAGGTGCTGCACCTTTCTTCTGAGCTGGTGTGACAAAATGTGCAACCTGCCGTATCCCCTGGCGGTCTCTCAATTGACCATGCGCATTCCACCTGGGCAAAGCTCGAACAGGAAGCATGCGAACCAATACCACCCTGGCCAGACTCGCTGTACTGCGTCTCGTGGCATTCACTGGTGCCGCAAGCCTTGGATGACGGCATGGTCAGCTTCTGGTGGTTATTGCCATGACAGGTGTCACAACCCGTTGGGCTCGGTTCTGCCCTCGAATGAGCGCTCTTCTTATAATCCCTTACAATTCCCGGAGTCATAACCGAGTGGCATGCAATACACTGCTCTAACTGAAACGTACCTTTGATTGGGTTTGAAGGCCTTACCTCATCCCTGTTGTACATATAATCAGGAATGTAATAACGATATGCAGGTAATGTCTTCCAGAACTTGCTGTATTTTCCAGGATAAGGCGGAGCATTCTCATGCTTCGGATATCCCATGTATTTTGCACCTAAACCAGAAAAGAACACCTTACCGTTGTTATCAGGCTCACCGGGCACACCATACACTTCATGAGGCACCCAGTGGGTGATGATTTCTACGGCCTTTGCTTCTTTTGTCATCAGATTGGCTACTACACCCATCGTCCCACAACTAATTAATGCTGACGCTAATGTTACTTTTAATAATTTATGCATGATTCTTTAAATTCTCCTCCTTTCACGTTATCCATACGCCACAATCGTCATTCGATTGCGTTACTCAACAAAACAGCTCTCCTGCTTGCTATTCCCAACCACCTCCTTTCAAGAGTCATTTATTATTAATGCCCATCATACTTGTGCAAATCACTGCCTTTGCGGATATATATGTCCCAATATAAAAGGACAGCCATTATACTTAATCTAGTGTTGAAGTCAATATAAAAGTTGATATTTTTCAACCAAACAGAACCAACATCTTCATCTGAAAAACTTTATAATTTGTCAATAAAAATTACTCTTTTGCTCCAAGAACCAATTGTCCTACAAACTCACCAACATGCTTTACTAATTTTTCGGAAGGTTCCTTTGAATACTTTTCAATTTCCCTCATAATTGCACTCCCTACAATAACCCCATCGGCAATCTTCCCGACCATTTTTGCGTGTTCTGCTGTAGAAACACCAAAACCTACAGCAACAGGTGTATTCGTGATCTTTTTGAGTTTATTGATATTCAGAACGACATCCTCCGGCAATCTATCTCTTACTCCCGTTATCCCGACTACAGCAATATAATATAAAAATCCTTGTGTCTTTTGCGTAATCAGGGCCATACGCTCATCCGTTGTCGTCGGCGCAACAAAGCATACAATCTTAAAATCGTTCATCTTTGCCACGTTAAACATCTTGGCATCTTCTTCCACTGGCAAGTCAGGGATGGTCAAGCCATCAAGCCCCGCCTTTAACGCCTTTTCAATAAATGCATGACATCCTCCCTTATAGACCGTACTATACGATACCATCGAAACAATGGGTATTTCAGATTTATTTCGCAATTCCGAAACCATATTCAGGATATGTGCAACTTTTACGCCATTAACCAAGGCCCTATAGTACGATGCCTGAATAATCGGCCCATCAGCAATGGGGTCAGAAAAAGGGATGCCGAGTTCAATAATGTCGGCACCTCTTTTTTCAAACTCTAAGATTAATTCCTTTGTCGTTTGCAGATTCGGATCACCGGCAGTAACAAAGGGTATAAATGCGGCTTTATTCCTGGCTTTTAATTCCTGAAACTTTTTATCGATTCTGTTCATCTGACTCCATAAGTAGCTTAAAATGCGTCTCCGGGAAAATTATTTGCAAAACTATGTTCTCTACAAAGATTAAATCTTGTATCCAAGTTTTTTAGCAACCTCAAATGAATCTTTGTCACCACTTCCCGATAAACATAAAATGATTAAATTATCTTTGCTCAGCGTCGGCGCAAATTTCATTGTATAGGCAATTGCATGTGCCGCCTCCAGAGCGGGAATAATTCCTTCCAACCGCGCGCACTCCTGATATGCGTTTACAGCCTCATCGTCCGTAACAGAAACATATCTGGCCCTTCCCATGTCCTTTAAATAACTATGCTCTGGGCCGACACCAGGATAATCCAATCCGGCAGAAATCGAATGCACCGGCAATGTCTGGCCATCATCATCCTGCAACACATAGCTTGCACTTCCGTGCAAAATACCTATCTTCCCGCTAGTAAGCGTAGATGCGTGCTGACCAACTTCGGGGCCATAACCTCCTGCCTCAACACCAATCATTTCCACTTCCTTATCCCCGATAAAAGGATGGAATAGCCCCATCGAATTGCTGCCACCACCTACACAGGCTATCAGATAGTGCGGCAATCTGTTTTCCTTTTCCAGAATCTGTTTCTTCGCCTCTCTGCCAATTACCGTCTGGAAATCCCGAACCATCATAGGATACGGATGAGGGCCAACAACCGACCCCAGGATGTAGTGGGTATACCTTACTGATGCCATCCAGTCTCTAAATGCCTCATTTGTAGCGTCTTTCAGGGTTTTCGAACCACTTGTTACCGGTATTACCCTTGTCCCCATAAGCTTCATTCTAAAGACATTTAGCGCCTGACGCCTCATATCTTCCTCCCCCATATACACATCACACTCCACTCCAAACATGGCAGCAGCTGTCGCAGTGGCTACCCCATGCTGACCAGCTCCCGTTTCGGCAATAATCCTTTTTTTCCCCATCCTCATTGCAAGCAATATCTGCCCAATTGTGTTATTTATCTTGTGCGCGCCGGTATGGTTCAGATCTTCTCTCTTGAAATATATCTTAGCGCCGCCCAGCTTCTTTGTCAGTCTCTCTGCATAATATAGTGTCGAAGGACGCCCCACATACTCTGTTAAATAATACTCTAATTCAGCATTAAAAGATGGGTCATCCTTTGCTTTTAAATAGGCCTTTTCTAATTGATCCAATGCTGGCATTATTGTCTCTGGAACAAACTTTCCACCAAAACGCCCAAAATGACCCATCTTGTCTGGCAAGCTAGTTCCCACAGACGGAGTCTCGTATCCCTGTATTTTAGATTTCACTGTTGTAGTTACCATAATTTAACACCGCCTTTTTTAGTAAATCCCATTCTTTCTGCTCTGATAAAAAATACTTATAAATACAATGAGGGTAGCAAACTTTTTTTCTGCTACCCTCATCGTTTAAACCACTTTAATTTACCATCAAACTAAATCTGGACATTTATACCAGATTTACAGCTTAGTGATGTATTTCAACACCAGCATCTGCATTAGCACGATGAGGTATATCTGTTCTCTTAAACCACTCAACATCTACATCTCCAGGCTTTCTTTTCCAGCCAGGAAGCAGATCCAGATACTCACCATGTTGCCAGAACGCTTCGGATTTGTGCTCTAAGCCAATCTTCTTCTCAATAGCAGCAAACCTTCTCAACTTAGCAGCCTCTGTCTTGATTTCGATCAGCTTTCTATCCTGTTCGAAGGCGCTACCGTTTCCATATGTCTGGTTATACATCGACATATGAGCGTAGGCCTTGTAAACATTGCCGGTCAGATAACAAATCATTTCCAAACCTAAACGTTCCAAATTCGAAGTCGCATAAAATCTCGGATCTCCGCCTGGCAGCAGGCTGAAGGTATAGTGACCATACCAGTCTGGAGGTGAACCTTCCGGCATCGGGTCGACAACACCGTCCAGGAAGCAACCAACGATGACGGCTGCCGCTTCCCTCCATTTTGTGAAGCTCAAATTCACACCTGCATCCATTTCTTTCAGCTTGTCAGCAGCAAACCTTGGAGAATGGCAATCCTGGCATTTCTTTATCCATGCATCTCTTTTTGCTTTGTGCTTTGGCGCTCCACGATCAACCTGGAACATACCCATATCGCTGTAAATTGTACCAAACTGTTGCGGGTTGTGATTTCCATCCTGCATATGGCAATATGCGCATGTGGGAACCCTGTAGTTTCCTTTCTTCGAAGGCTTGCTCCAGTCCATAGTGGCAGATTCAGCCTCATACAGGCAACCATGAATGGAAGTATTATACATTGCCCATTCATCATGATCGATACCCATATGACAGAATCTGCAGGCAGTTGGTTTCCTCGCTTCTGCAGGGCTAAATACATGCCTTGTATGACATCCGTCACACCTGTTTTCTGCAATTGCATGACATTCTGCACAACCAGCAACCTCTTCAGCTGGTTTCCCTACATGCCATGAAAATTCCAATACGTTTACCGTAAACGCATGGGTGTGTGAACCCAAACCACCCGACCTGTGCTCCGATGTCTCCTTTGGATGACACTCACCGCAATTTTTATAGGTAGGCATGAAAAGCTTCTGGTGATCGTTGCCATGACATACATCACAGCCAACAGTGCCTTCAACCGGCTTTCCATCTTTCCCTTTTACACCAAGCCCCCTCCTGAGTTCCAAATTACCATGAGCGCTCTTCTTCCAATCCTTTACGATGGTAGGAGTCTGAACGGTATGACAAAGAACACATTCTTCATTCTTAAAAACCCCTTCATTCTGACTTCCAGGCGTCCAATAATGCTCTGGATCATACCAACGGATCGAAGGTAAAAATTTCAAAAATGATTTATATGGACCTCTTCCCTCAACATACTCAGGCTGAGTATATTTTGCAGTTAATCCAAAAATATAGAGCGTACCATCGTTATCAGGACCAACCGCCTGACCAAATACCTGTGATGCTACATCCTGAAACGTAGGCCCTTCCGCCAGCGCTTTACCATTTCCCATAGTACACGCCATCAATGTTACCCCTGCAATAGCAAGAGTTGCTCCCATCACACTGGATAATGGCTTCTTCAAAATATCAAGCATTACAACTTCTCCTTTCTTTCATATCCCGAACCTTTTCACTACATTGTATTACCAAAGATATCAGCACATTCCTTTTGGTAACAGTTGACACAATAAATTTCTCCTGCCTGGCCAAACCACCCCCTTCCCACACAACTTCCTTTACTGATGTATTGTTGCAGATAGGACACAAAACAAATACAACACAAAGCTTTTACATTATACATTTACAATGAATCTTGTCAAGCGATTTTTGAGAAATTAGCGCCTCTTTTTGATCACTTTTTCCTTTTTTGACACCTCTGCAAAGTTAAAAACACGAAGAGCTGGGAGGAGGGGAGAAACCCGCCTAACCCAGCTCTTCAGTTGTCTTACTTCCGGTTCCCGGCCTTCATGAAGACAAGCTCAGGGATTTCCTTCAGGCATTATCTTGCCAGATAGCCAGGGTAAAAATCAGGACCCTGGATGTTATCCCACTGCGCCCCGATGTCTATCCACTCGACAAACAAATACCTCTCATCCTGCGTGAGGAATTTGTCGTGCATTACCCTTCCTTCAATCGGGAATACATTCTCTCTCGGCGCAAACTGACTCAAAGCCTCTTCATACAGCCTCCAGATCAACAAGCTGTTGATGGCTGATGATGGATGAACATACTTGCCGCCAAGGTTGGGATCCTTACCCCTCTGTGGTTCAAGCAAACTATTGTATGAACGGCTGAATGCTGCAACACCATCAACACTCGCCAGCTCTCCACCACCACTCAAGTCCGGAGGATTGTTCGCATTGTGACAACCCGAACACTTTGCATCGATGATCGGCTGAATATCCCTGCGGAAATCCACCGTCCTCCTCTTCTCATCTGTTAGACCTTCCACTGGCTGTGATGTCGTACCTGATGGTCCTCCATAGTACACGTCCGATGGCACCACCACATCCTCACCATGTTTTACCCCCTGATAGTTACCATTCTTATCAAGCTTCAGGTATGCAAATGCAAATGGTGAATCATAGTGACTCCTGTCATCATACCACCAGTTGTACAACGCCTTCGTGTGCTGGTTCTGGAATGCCCTGCCCCTGTAGGAACCATCATGACATCCACTGCAAATCCTGCCATGATATGGCCTCAGATATGCCCATGATAACCCGCTCTGCACTGCCATCCCCTTGTCATCCAATATCTGAATGTAATAAGGGGTGTCTGCCGTCTGTGACGTAACCACCGACCCGTCATCCTCTACATACTGATACCCGATTATCCTTCTCTGCTGGAATGCAGTCCCTGAGTTGCTGCTTGACCTCTCTCCACCCAAAAGGTGGCTTCCAACTCCAGCCTTGAACCTGCTTGCCTCAGGCTCCACACACTGCACACCCTGTACTATCCTCACTGCCTTCACATCGCCCGGCTTCATTACCTTCGCCCTCTCGGATGGATACGGGCCAACCTTCGTGTCTGTCAGTGTCGTGTCAAAACAAATCCATGTGCCCCAGGAATGTGGATATCCCTCCACCTTCACCTGGTCAAATGGCTGATACGTCACTGTCGTTACACCAAAGTTCTTCCCTGCGGTAAAGGTATTGATCCACCTTGGCTTGTACTTAATATACACAGGCGCTGGTTGATGATCGTTCCACTCCGGATCATTGTATACTAATTCCCCTGCCTTGCCATTCTTGCAGTCAAACCAATAGATTCCAAAATCACCTCTCTCTGCATAGGACACCAACATCCTGTCATCTGGAAGTGGGTATGGGCTCCTGTACAATCCACCATCATCCTTCGTCAGCCTCTCGTAGGTCTTGTTATAGGGAGCATCCCAACTGACTGCTGCCAATTGACCAACACCCCAGTTCATATAGGGTGACTCTACATATACCAGCTTTCTGTCTCCAAAGGTGATCTTGGCCTGAGATCTGCCACATGCGCCACCAATCTCATCCGGGCAGTTACCATAAATCGCCCTTGGATACGCGCCATCCCAGTTGTCTACTTCCAGCAACACCCTGCCTTTGCCTTCTGCCCTGCTACCATTGGCCTGGACGCTGGAAAACAGGATGTTTCCATCCGGCGTAAGCGCAGGATCATAGTTTGAACTCACGTTGTAAGTGATCTGATCTATCGAAGTATTCAGATGAGGAAACTCTATACCAGACAGCACGTGACCGGTAATTCTCTCTGTCACATGGCCTCCCTGCGTATCCAACCTGAAAAGATTATACGCATACGGATTATGGAACTCGTCCCTCACGCCATCCGGAGAACCTGCGAAGATGATGAACCCCGTCTTCTCTACCGTGCCCCTCTCCTTCCAGTCTCCTTCAAAATACCTGTCTCTCCATATCACGCGACCCTGACCCTCTTCAATACTACCTGCCGCATAATAGATCGGGCTACGACAAGTACCTTTATAATCAGTCATCTGCCTTATCCCGCTGCCATCTACATTCATCTCCCATATCTGACATCCGCCGCCCTTCTTGTGGATCCCGGCAAACGCAAACTTCTTACCATCCCAGTACGTGCAGGGATCAAAAGCTGACGCAAAATCATTGGTCAATACCTTCAATTCCTTTGTCTTTAAATTGTAGCTTACAATCCGGCTGCCCTCTGACACATAGTGCGGATAGTTCTGATACGGATCACCCTTTGCCGTCCTGGGTGACTGGGTAAACAATATCACGTCCACAGGACCCTGTACCTCTTTCGACATCCCGCTATAATCCGTCCATAAGGCCTTTCCCTGCTTCGAACCACCCGTCATTACCTGATTCGATGCAAAGATATCCCCACAGACCAACGCACCGACTACCAACGCCGATGCCATTACCCCTCCTATTATCCTCTTACTCATCTGTTGGCCTTCTCCTTTCACTTTCTTAAAATATTCCACTTGAACCAATTACTTTCTCTTCCAATACTTCCACTACTTATAGCGCCTTCAGGAACTCCACCAAATCCTGCAAATCCTGAGCGCTCAGGTGTGACGTCCTTCCATGCATGTCCTTATCATTTACCGTGTTGTTGATCGTATCAATCAACGTCCTGGCGCTCCCGTCATGGAAATACGTGCCTGATGCATAGATATCCCTTAGCGTCGGAGTATCAAATTCCTTTACCAGGTCCAACCCAATGATCGGCGTATCGCTCTCCTCGCCATAGGGATCCTCACCGGCATTCAATGCCTGCATGTTAAATACCTTACCCGGCGTTGACCTGAAACCCTTCACTCCTACACGACCGGTTCCCACATCATGGGTCTGTGCATCGCTAAACAAGGCTTTCGGATCCATTGCATCCCCCGGATGACACTCTGCACATCCCACAGCAGGGTCGTTAAATAACTTCTCACCCCTCTTTGCCGCCTCTGTCAAACTGCCATCCGCATTCCTGAACGGACTTCCCGTAAACTCCAATGCCCTGATGTAACAAATCAAAGATTCTAACCTCTCCGGCGAAAAGTTCTCGCTCCTGAACACAAACCCAGGGTCTCTTCCACACACCCTGTCCAGAGAACTTGTTGCACCTACGATTTCATCCGGATGACCCGTAAACCCTTCATGCCTGAACGGAGGCAGATACCTTCCGCCACGGATATACTTCACGTTCTTCCAGCTTCCCCATCCTTCATCTCCAAGGTCCCAGATCAAACCCGTCGTCTGTCCCCTCTCGTAATGGCAGCTGGCGCATGCATACTCACCCTGCAACCCCCATGATGCATCATTGAATATGAACTGCCCGTACCTCACCAGCTCACTCTTAAATGGTGAGTGTTTTACCCGATAATGCACCTCAGGCACCGTCAATGGCTCACCCCTTGGAAGAGGCTCCCACTCCGGCCCCGTCTGGATCGTTGCTACTACCTGCGGCGTACCCGCCATCAACTCTCCAGTTGTCATCACCCCTGCTATACCAAGGGCCGCAATTAAACCAATCTTTAGACTACTCTTCATCTTTCTCTATCCTCCTATAATCGAGATATACTCCAATGTTACAAACATGCTCAATTCCTGTCCTGCTTCTCTCAACGACCTTCCCCTATTAATCCACTGGCGTCCTTATCACCGTCACATTGTTGGAAAAATAGTTGGCTGCGTAGCAGAGCTTCCCGTCCGGCGACAAGCATACCGAGCTAGGCCCTAGCCCCGTTGGCACCCTGGCCACGAGATAATCCCTCACCAATCCAAGGTCATCCCTCATATAATCAAGCTCAGCCTGGGAATTTCCCCTCACGATATTCAATAACTTGCCCATATCCAATATCGTTACGCGGTGCATCCCCCTTACCCCAATGTACAAATACCGGCCCTTCGGATCCATCGCCAACCCATAAGGATTCCCGTCATAGTTGTTGAGCTCGTCCAGCGGCATCCTCGCTACCTTCCCGCCTGGCTTGGTCTCTAACACCGCTATGTTGTTCGTAAATACCTCGCCATTCTCCGCCTCGCATACCGGTAACCAGTTCTTCGGCGTCTCATAGGTCACCACCACATACTGACCATCCGGCGTGTACACAATGTCCCTCAGGTTGGAACTCTCCCTGATAACCCTCTTCTCCGTCACCTTCCCCGTCGCAAGATCAATAAAGTTTACACTCCTGTTGATGGAACCACACGTGTCATTCACCACTGCTATCGTCTTCCCGTCCGGCGATATATCCAACGTCCTTGGACCGTAATCACTCGTGTAGATCGACCTGATCTTCTCCATCCTCCCTGTATCAATCACATCGATCGTGTTCCACAAGTTCCCAGAACATGCAACATACGCGGTCTTCCCATCCTTGGAAATCTTGATCCCGCTTGGCCAGTCTCCTACCTTGATCTCCTTTATCGCCTGCTTCCTCGCTATATCTATCACCGACACACTGTCACTCTCGGCATTGCATACATACAAAAATGCATTATCAGGCGTGGGCGCCGCTGCCTCCGGCTGCACCTGCACTGCCACCTCACCTACCACCTTCTGTGTCTTCGCATCCACAAACGTCACACTGTGACCAGACTGATTGCAAATGTACAACATCCCTCCATCCGGCGATGTCGTAACAAAAAACGGCGATGGCATGTCCGTCTTCACATGCGTCCCCTGGATAAATCCAGCATTCGCTACCCCTCCTCCCACCATCACCGCCCCCAATACCAACGCTCCTATCCATCCTCTCTCTTTCATCGCTCTTCCTTCCCTCCTAAATCGTATAATCAATAACTTCTATGATATAAAACACAACTATTTAGTCACATGCGGACATGTGCCTGATTTTGTGCAAATGACCTCTAAGGGTACTCCGCACGTCTCACAATCACCGGCCTTTTCGATTTGCGGCGCATATCGCCCCTTTATAGTTGTAAAACCCTTACCCGCCTCTGGAACCTCCTTGCCACACTTTGGACATTTGAATAATGCCCTTGCCCAAATTTTTTTACTTGTAATGTCATCACCGCACTCATCACAAGCCCCAGGAGCTGGCATACACACGCCATATTTCTTACAGTTAGTGTTTACACAACTATAAGCAATCTTCTGACAGGCCCAACAGGTAGGTAAATCAGTATGTGTTTTGTCACCCGCAGCTCGATGTTTTGCAAAGTCCCAGATATACCCTATCTCAGAACATTCGTTAAATTCTCTAACTTCTTTGCAAGCATCACACCAATACGCCTCTAAAATCTGTCTTTTATCACAGGGTTTATCCCAAGCTGCAAAAACAGACTGTGCCCCTGAAATAAAAATACTAAAAATACCGGCTGCTAATAAAATGCTCCTCTTCATAACTCTTCTCACCCCCTTTCATAGTTGGTTATCTTCTAATCTCGTAAAGTACCTCGTGAAAAACCTACTCTAAGTTAGCACAAACTATACCAAATATTACATAGGTAACACAAATTCACGCAATGTATTAGCACAAAATAACTTAACAAACCTCAGCATCTCTAACTTCAAAATCCATCGTTTGCAAGGAACGGTTGTAATCAGCCAAAAAACATGTCCCTTCGCTAAATTTTTGACTACAACACATTGATTTTCTGAAATCAGTCTCAGAACTCATCGACAAAGGCAGAAATTTATCTTCGTTAATTTGTCAAACCATATTTTTGTAATCTATAACGAAATGTGCCCCTTGTTAACCCCAATAACTTAGCAGCTTTTGTCTTATTGTTTTTGCTTTTTTCCAGCGCTTGAGTAACCAGTTGTTTCTCCAAGGCATCAAGGGATAAACCATGCGGTGGTATATCAAATGAGACTGATTTTTCTGAAGTATCCAATCTATCCTTTTCGATAAAAGGCGTGCCCTTCATTATTGATATTGGCAAGTGTTCTGAGGTTATTGCATTACCCTTGCATAATATTACCGCACGTTCTATAACATTTTGCAATTCCCTTATGTTACCTTCCCATTTATGCATCATAAACAATCTTTCCACCTCTTTGCTCAATGAAATGGGTGCTTTTCCCATTTTAGTTGAAAAGCGTTTTAAGAAATGTTTGCTTAAAGGAATGATATCTTCTCTTCGTTCTCTAAGCGGTGTTAATGTAATCGGGAAGACACTTATCCTATAATACAAATCTTCTCTAAATTTCCCAGATTTTACTAAATCCTCCAGATTTTTGTTGGTAGCGCAAATAATCCTTAAATCAACCTTTACCGTTTCGGTCCCCCCTAAACGTTCCAGTTCTTTAGCTTCAATAACACGTAAAACTTTTGCTTGAACTGCCAGACTCATTTCTGATATCTCGTCCATGAAAAAAGTACCACCAACAGCTAACTCAAAACGTCCCTTTTTTGTTTTTTCTGCGCTAGTAAAAGCGCCTTTTTCATAGCCAAACAACTCGCTTTCCAATAAATTTTCTGGTATTGCAGCGCAGTTCAGCGCAATCAAAGGGCCGCACGCCCGATCGCTGTTGTAATGAATGGCGCGAGCAATCAGCTCTTTTCCAGTACCACTTTCTCCTGATATCAACACGGTTGAATCAGTTTTTGATACCTCCCCTACCAATCGTAATGCCTCAAGTACCTGGGGAGCATTACCTATGATATTTCCAAAATTATACTGAGATTCAAGCTCCTGACGCAGATATTTATTTTCAATTGTCAAAGAGCTTATTTTCAGAGCTCTCTTTACGGCTAATTTAAGAATATCTTTTTCGAAAGGCGTGGTTAAATAATCAAAAACACCTTCTTTCATAGCGTCGATAGCGGACACAACTGAACCGTATGCGGTTAGAACTATAATTGGGAGATCTGGGGCTTTATTTTTAATTGCTCGCAGGAACTCAAGCCTTCCCATTTCTTGTACTTTTAAATCCGTAATAAGAAGATGAAAACGCTCTTTGTCCAAGTAATCTAAGGTTGTCGAACTGTTACTTGCGGTAATGACCTTAACATCATCCATTTCTTCAAAAACCATAGCAAGCACACGGCGCATACGTTCTTCATCATCCGCAATTAGAACTCTGTAGGCCATATTCAACCTTTACAAAAGCACTATTTGACTTTCAGAACCTGCAAAGACGCAACAATTATAATTTGCTTGCCTATAGAATTGTCAACAACCAAATTTTAGATAGCCCAAACGATGAGTGCTGTAAACATAAAACCTACCATGATGAGACCTGTGATCAAAATAGGCACAGCAAAAAGCCTGGTTAGAAAACTTACAAAAAGAGACGGAGGGGCAACTTTAAAATCATGCAACTGTCTTTGATTTTCCAACCTTTTGAATTGATTTAGACGTTCGTGTCTAAATTCCTCCTCCGTTATACTCCCCGTGAAGATTGCTTCATCAACAGGCATTTTTTCAGGAAGTAGATGAGTATGGAAAAAATGGATAGTAAAGATAAAACCAGCGGCAAGGATTGCCTCATACCTATGGATGATCAATGCTATGCTGGGAAGATCTACAATGCTTGCAATTGAAACCGGTATAATTTTTGTGAACTGTACTGGAAACCAGAGAATCAGTCCAGTTAGAGCCATCACCAATGTTCCCCACATCAGCGACAAATACTCAAACTTTTCCCAGTAAATCCACCGATCAAAATCGGGACGCTTTCCAATACCAAGGAACCATTTGAGATCGCCCACGATATCAAATATGTCTCTGGGCTGTATGAGCAACGAATTCGGCCCCCAGAAAAACCCTTTTTTCTTCTTAACTGATATACTGACGAATAAAAACAAAAAATGAATAAACGCAGCAAAAAAAGTTATTAAGGCGCAAATACGATGGATAAACCCCGCTGTTGGGTATCCTCCAAATAATTCATATAACCATTTCGACCAATCGTAGCCCCGAAAAGCCAATGGCATCCCGGTTAAGACAAGACCAAAAAAACTGATAATGATCAAAAAATGGCAAAATCTATGAAAAAAACTAAATCTTAAATAGTTAGTGGTGCTCCTCATTAGCATGCCCCTTTCTCTTATGCTCGTCTCGTGCTGTCGCGAACCAAGTTAGCAATGAATGGAGTCCGAAAGACGAAAATGTGAATCCCAGTATTCCAATGTACATCACAAACACTATACATAAAATTGTCTGTGGGTTTTTAAGAACTTTTTTAAGGTTTTCCGGATCGTTACGCGCATTTTTTAATGCAGTAAGCAGAGTTTTATAATATTTGATGTTCTTTATCTGAGGATGTTCAATGTGTTTAACAAAACTTGCATTTGCATTAGCATGGCAGCTTCCACATGTTTCTAAAATCTTTTCTTTTCCAACTTTGGATTCGGGTTCAGACGAGTTTAATATTTTATGCTTTCCATGACAATCAAAACATACAGGCACATCTGTCGTCGTATGCCCTAATGCAGTAACTTGACCATGTGCGTTATTTTTATAGCTATCAAGATAATCTTGGTGGCATGAGCCACAAGATTGGATTGTTAATTTTCTATGCAACGGATCTGTACCCCTAGGCACATACATTGGGGATTTCTCTCCAACTGGAGTGAAACGATATGTTAAACCAAAATGACAATCTTTACAAGTAGGTACATCCTTGGTGTTCTCTTTCATCAACTTGACATGACTGCTTTGCAGATACTCATCTGCCGGATCATCGTGACAAAAAGTTATACAGTCAACCGGCTTTAAATTGGGCTTATGGCCTTCCGATAAATCTGCGCCATCTAGGTCTTGATGACAATCAGTGCAGAAAAAATCTTCTCCCCCATGCGCTGTCGTCTTAAAAATCGTTTCATCAATAAGCAAAGAAACAACTTTAATTTCCCCTGTGATAGGCTCTATTTTTGCCTTTTCTGCGACCTTTAATTTATCCAGATTCGTGTGACATTCGAGACATGGCCCATTATCGCCTGCAGTCGATACCGCAGGCGATAGGCCAATAATGGCTATACTTACAACCAAAAATACAGATAATCTACATTTCATAAAAACTGATAAAGTTCCCAATATCAATTTTTTTTCTGACTTATAACCCATCTACGGAATCCTCCCCAGCCATAACTCTTAAGCTTAAAGAGTTATTCCTTTTTCTTTGGTTTTAATGGTGTATTAAGAATCTCATCCTTTGGCAATAATGCCGCCCATTTTTTCTTATCCTCAGGGGACATCTTTTTTATTACATCATCGATTTCATCATTGTCACGATGATCATCTTTCTTAAAGTAATCTTTATAGTCCATAACCTTATCCGTTTTGGGGCACTTATTCTTATCGTCTTTTGTTTCCCAGTGGCATTTCAAGCATTGTTCTTTAACAGTGGCAGGACCGTTAATACCAGCCACAATCAGGCCAGCATCGTATTGCACTTTCCTGGCCATAAGAGGATCCTTTTTTAATAATTCTTTGAAAGCATCCTTTCCCTTACCTTCGTAATTCTCTTTTACCTTTTTATACTCAGAACCAGCACCATGACAGGCCTCGCATTGCACATTGGGCAAATACTTTTTGCCAGCCTCCGCAATCTTCTCACCATATGCGGTTGCATGGCATTTCAAGCAATCTGGATTTTCAGCATCGGGTGTTCCCTTCAACCTCTTTTCCCAAGTATTGGAGTGCAATCTTTCTTTATATTCTTCACCCTCATAACAACCTTTTCCCATATGGCATTTACATCCACTATTGCTAACATATTCTGCGCCAGTTAACATAGCAGGTAGTGAAAAAGTTAATGAAAAAACAGAAACTACAATACCCCCCAAAAAATATACGGCTTTCCTACTGCCCAACATTTCCAATCTCCTTTCCTGTACCAAAGAAAATAAATAACAAACACCACTATGCAAGCTACAACATTTTCGCTCTCTTATGTCATAATAACATTCAAACCTCGAATTTTATACATCACGCATAGCATTCGAGTTATCGGCATTCTTTTCTAAATTATTGATTATTCGTAGTATAGAAACCGCATGACAGTTGAAGTTAAAACAATTGGTATTTTCAGAAATTATTTCCTTGGCCAAACCGCATGAGTTAAGATTAGTCTAATCGCCCTGTCTCTGAAAATATAATGTAGCACACACAAAAGGAAGAATAAATTAGCATGCTTTTTTAATAGTGTCAAGAAAAAATTCATTTACCGTGAAACTAATGCTGGCCTTTTGACAAGAGATTTTCCACAAAAAGAGTATTTATAGCTCCGCTCGCAAATTGAGGATGTGAAATGAGCTCCAAATCTAATGGAATGGTTGTTTTAACACCTTCAATTACATATTCACTCAACGCCCGTTTCATACAAGCAATGGCTTCTTCTCTCGTCTTTTGATGAACAATTAATTTTGAAATCAAAGAATCATAGTAAGGAGGAATCTCGTAGCCAGCGTGCACATGAGAATCAACCCGAACTCCCCGCCCACCAGGAGGATTATATATTCTAATCTTTCCCGGTTGAGGTCTAAACCCATTTTGTGGGTCTTCGGCATTGATACGGCATTCTATCGAAACACCACGGGGTCTTACCTTTTTCTGTTTTATATTTAACCGTTCACCATAAGCAATCCTTATTTGCTGCTTGACTAAATCGATGCCGGTAACCATCTCGGTAACAGGATGTTCAACTTGTAAGCGGGTATTTACTTCTATAAAATAGAAATTCCCCTGCTTGTCGACGAGAAACTCAACTGTACCCGCATTTGTGTAATGTACAGCTCTCGCAATCTTAATTGCAGCCTTGCATATTTCCTCACGCAAGCGCTCAGTAATATTAGGAGAAGGGGATTCTTCGACAAGTTTTTGATGTCTGCGCTGTAATGTACAATCCCGCTCACCCAGATGAACAATATTACCATAATTATCTCCAAATATTTGCACTTCTATATGGCGCGTATCCTCTATGTATTTTTCTATATAAATGGATGGGTCCTTAAAAGCCGCTTCGGCTTCCCGTTGTGCAACTGCCAGTGAATTTACAAGGCTTATATCATTATGTGCAACACGCATCCCACGTCCACCGCCACCCGAAGAAGCTTTAATAATTACAGGATACCCGATCTTATGTGCCACATCCAGCGCTTGTTGCTGACTTTTTATAACTGACTCACTACCGGGAACTACGGGTACTTTATTAGCAATGGCAATTTTTCTTGCCTCGGTCTTATTTCCAAGTTTTTTCAAAGTTTCTGATCGGGGGCCAATAAATACTATCTTGGAAGATTCACACACTTCGGCAAAATGCCCAACCTCTGATAAAAAACCATATCCTGGATGAATAGCCTCAATGTCGGTTATCTCAGCAGCACTAATAATACTCGGAATGTTTAAATAACTTCCCTCCGCTTCAGGCGGACCGACACATACGGTAATGTCGGCTTGCTTTAAGTACATGGCATTTTCATCCGACTTCGAACAGATTACCACCGTTTCAATACCCATCTCGCGACATGCCCTAATAATTCTTAAAGCAATCTCACCTCGATTTGCAATCATTATCCTGGAAAACATAATACTCGGTATCCCTCAGTCATTCATTGGTTTTCATACAAAAAAGACCATTCTCTCATGTCGCCTTTGTAGAAGGTTTAACACGAAATAACGGCTGACCAAATTCTACTGCCTCCCCATCATTCACATACACATCTATGATTTCACCCACAGTCTCGGCTTTCACTTCATTCATTATTTTCATTGCTTCAATAATACAAACAACTGTTTCTTCGTTTACAAAATCCCCTACATTCACACAAGGGTCTGCACCTGGTGCACTAGCTCGATAGAATGTGCCCACCATAGGTGAAATAATCTCTACAAAATTTTCACTTTCCTTTGGCAATGCCTGTGAAGGGTGCGCTTGTTCGAGTTTTGGATGAAGCAATGATGGAACAGTTACCGGTGAAATCGTATGGGTATATCCAACCTCACTTTTTTTAATCCTTATTTTGGTGACATCTTCTTGAATTTCAATCTCAGATAAATCATTTTCATTCATAATTGAAATTAACTGCTTTACCTTGTCTATAATGCTCATCATTTATTCCTTTGTGGAGTTTATTTTAATCATTAAGCAGGAAAGCCAACAAAATCATTTATTACGGCGTAAGCGGGACACCTTTGTTATGTACCGAGTGGAGAAAACCGAGTGGAGAAATATGAAACGAAAAAGGGATGGAATAAAGAAAAGGATTATGCTGATACGTTTTTTAATAATTTGTAATTTGTGCAAAGGTATTCTAGAGGTTTTTAGTTTATATTACTATTTCTGTTAACTTTTTTGGTACCCGACTTAAAACATCACAACCGTCGGAAGTTACCAATACCATATCTTCTATACGCACCCCTCCCCATCCTGGGATATAAATTCCAGGTTCAATTGTAAATATCATATCCTCTTCTAATATCTCTTTACTTCTGCTATTTATCGTGGGACCCTCATGAACTTCAAGTCCGATGCCGTGCCCTACGCCATGGCCAAAGCATTTTCCAAATCCCTTTTTCTTAATATAGTTCCTTGCAGCACCATCAATATCTTTTGCCATTTGACCCGGCCTTACACTATCAATGGCAAAATGTTGTGCATCTAACACTATCTGATATATTTTCTTGAATTCGGCTGATATTTTATCCATGAAACGAATCCTTGTCAAGTCGGAATTATAAAACTGAAAGCTTACACCCCAGTCTATTAAAATTGCATCCCTCTCTTGGATCTCTCGATCTGATGTACGTGCATGTGGCTGTGAAGCACGGGGGCCTGTAGCACAAATTGTTTCGAAAGAACCTTTTCCACCACCACAATTTCTGATTTCAAATTCCAAAAGATCTGCTATTCTTTTTTCTGACACACCTATTTTAATCTCCTCTAGGATACTATAATACGCCCTTTCAGCTATATCAATGGCCGTTCGTATCTTTTCTAATTCTTCCCGCGTTTTGCATTTTCGATATTTTTCAATGATACCTTTTGTTGGAATAATCTGAATTCCTTTTACATTACTTATAATTTCATTATACTGATCGAGTGTGAGATGCAAAGATTCAACATAGAGACTTTTGATATTAAGACGTTTTAATTTCCCACAGATTGTTTTTATTAAAGAAACTTTTCTTTCTACAATCTTAATCCAGGGAATATCCAGCCGGGCTTGCTCAACATATCTAAAATCGGTAAATAAATAATCATGATCTGGTGTAATTAAAAGAATACTTTCAGAACCGGTAAAATTTGTCACATAACGAACATTGACTTCATTGGTGACTAAAAACCCATCTACCTTTTCTCCTTTTAATTCTTCTTTCAGCTTGCTTAAACAATGCATATTCGTGTACGCTGTAACTAAATTTGCAACAAAAAGTCTCTTTGCTGCCTTATTTTAGGCCGTCTTATCTATCCAAACACCAAATTAGACAACTATTTTCTTTCTTTTTAATTTTTCTATTAATGATTCTATAAACAACTTAAATTGTTTATCACTGTCGATCTGTTCTTTCACTTTTTTTATGGCAAACATAACAGTCGTGTGTTTCTTACTGGTAAAGTAATTCCCAATTTGCTGATATGACCAATTTAGCAACGTTTTAATCAAATACATGCATATTTGTCTTGGAAACGAAATAGATTTCATTTTTTTATTCGAGTGAAGTTCATTGCGCGATATGTTAAAATAATTCAAGACTGTCGCTTCAATCTCATTAATTTTGATAATTTTTCCTTCAGCACAGAAAAATTCTCCCAAAGCATCACTTGCCAAGTGGAGGTCCATTTTTTTCTCATTGAATTTGGCATGAGCAGAGAGCGTGGTCAGCGCACTTTCAACTTCTCGTACATTACCATCAAATTTTTCTGCAACAAACTCCAAAACTTCTTCCGGAAAATGTACATCAAATTTTGCAGCCTTTGATCTCAAAATTAAAAGCCTCGTCGCATATTCAGGTTTATCTATTTTTGTGACCATACCAGACATAAACCGACTTGCAAGGTTTTCTTTTAACTGTCCAATCATTTTTGGATGCGCATCACTAGCCAATATAATCCGCTTCGACAGTTCGAATAATGCATTAAAAGTATGCAAAAATTCCTCTTGCACACCTTGCTTATTGGAAAGAAAATGGACATCATCGATGAGAAATATGTCCGCATTCCTAAATTTTTGCCGGAATGCCTCCATCTTCCCTTTTTGTAATGAATAGATAAATTCATTTGTCCATTTCTCAGCCGGCATGTATATGGCATTCACGTTTTGTTCTTCTTTGACACGATTCCAAACTCCCTGCAAGATATGAGTTTTCCCAACACCAACAGGACCATGAATAAAAAGAGGATTGAAAGCGGGATATTTGTCCTTAATCATTTCAAGGGCTGCTGTATAAGCAAGCCGGTTATTGGTACCAACTACAAAATCTTCTAACCGCAGGTTTCTATTTAATTGTGCGTAGTTTTTGTTCCCATTTGTTTTTTTCTCGGACAAAGGAATACTCATGGTTGGGACATTTTCATCCTCACCATTTTTTGAGACAGAAAATTTTATATTCAAATCTTTATTAACTAATTTCCCAATACCTTCTCGTAATACGTTTGAAAAATTTTCTTGTAACCACACCTGAGTAAAAACATTCGGCACTAAGATATTTGCATTATTATCATCGAATGATTCCAGTCGGGTATTCTTAAACCATAGGTTAAATCGTAAGGGGCCTACCTTTTCCCGAATATTTTGAAGAACGTCATCCCAGACCTTTGTGTATAACTCCATTACTATCCCCTATAAGTAAAAAGAAGGTTGTTTTGGAAATGGATTAAGATTTCTATTTGAAGGAGGGCGATATTAGCAGAAGGATTTATATGTGTCAAAACAAAAAGATATTCGCATTAATAAAACATTTTTGGCACACATCCCTGTTGTTCGTAACACTTCAATGGATAATATAATTAAAAAAATTTAAAACCTTGCAGCAGAATAATAAATAAATTTCTGTAAAAAATATTTAGAGCCATTAATTTTTATTATGAAAAATATTATATCTGTAATTTCATATTAAATTGAAACTTAGAAGCAGATAATTTTCCCCAGCTACAAAATCACATTAATTTATACTACTTAATTAAAACATCCTCTTCATAAATTTTGTTATGCCAGAAAAAATAAATTGTGGATAACATGTGGATCAGCAGTTAATAACCAAAAATAAATTAACATCTAACACTTTATTATATTCAACTTACAGCAATGCTCACCTAATTTTATTTAGTATTCATTTATGTTAATAACGTGCTTGCACCATCGCTTATTCAATATATGGAGTCACCTCCGCTTTTTTGTTTTCAGCGGAAGATATTTAGAGAAATGAACTTTCTGAGCTGAGCATTTTAAGGTCGGTAGATAGGAAAATCCACGGACGTTTTGTAACCAGTTCTAACAATTAAATAGAACCAAGCAATATACATCAATAACTATCACCCGACAATCGTAAAACTGATTGTATGCCTCTTACCTGGTTTAGTCGGTCACAATGTTATTTAAAGGCAACAATAATTTACTTCACCTGTTTCTTTAACTCTAATATCTGTGCAGGGAGATCTCGGTACAGATATCTTTTTTTCCGTGGCTTTCTTTCTGATACCACATATCCTGCAAGGATCGGCATGGCAATCGTAGCATCGCTATAAACAACCACGTGATTTTTTACCTCTTCCCTGCGTATCTTACCCCACGATATGGCTTCCGTTGGTGTTGCCCCAGAGAGCCCACCCCACTGAGGTGCATCCGTAGTAATCTGAATGAAGTAATCATGCCCACCTTTATTGATATCCAGTATCTGTGCCAGAGTAGGCTGTGTCTGCATATAGAAATTTTTTGGAGAACCACCGCCAATACTAACTACACCGTTTTTTTCGCTGTTGAAAACAATAGCCGTCGTTTGAAGGACATCCAGGTCGGTATCAATAGTAATCCCTTTATCCTGAATTTTGAGATAAGACAAGTTCATTCCGATTGATGAATCACCGGGGGAAGAGACAAAAACGGGTACACCGTGTCTTGCTGCCCGGGCCACAAAACTCAGGTGAGGTGACGGTGTATCCTCAAGAACCGCCTTGCCTAAAATATAATGAAAGTCGGCAGTGGAAAGAGGCTTGGTAGCGGAAATTTTTTTTGCCACATCTTGAATAAATTTATCGGTCTTAAGCAGCAAATCGTCTGTTATAAAGATATCGTAGATACGTTCGATCCCCGCCTCATAAAGTTCTGTATCATCAACCCTGAAATCCCCCTGATGTATCGGGAGATTCAGTGCGAAATGTAAGTCATGATAGAGATTAGCCCCCGTAGAAATAATAAAATCTACAAATCCGTTTTCAATAAGGGTGATAAGTATCCCGCCCATACCCGTTGGTGTCATAGCACCAGAGAGGGTAAGACCAATAGTGGCGTTCTCATCAATCATGTGACAATACAACTTGCATGCTTCTGCCAATCTCCCCGCATTAAATGCCCCGGAACGGCTGTATTCATTAACAAGATCCTTGATCTTCATATCCTTTTTTAAAACCTGAGGGGATATTTGTGGTTTACATAAATACTTATGCTGTAACTGACACTGTTTAGATTTCTTAGACATAGACATTTGTTCTTTCCTTAAAATAATTACGCGTAAATTCGATATTTTTAAATCTGGCAAAAAGAGGGGGAAGTATATAAAACTCTTATAACCTAGTCAATTGAAAAAGAATAATGTTACCGGAAATACGAAGTTGTCTTTATAATAACCTTGATCTTATTTCATGCATAACATCGGCAATTTTTATACTTTCTAAACAAATTTGTGTAGAACAATTTTTTCGTATGTCTGCCAAACACGGACTGCAATGTGCCTTTTTATAAAGGATTTTTACCTGCTCCCCCTGAGGCCCCCAAACGTTTGGATCAGTAGGACCAAAGATTGCTAGCGTGTGGACGCCCATGGCAGCAGCCAAATGTGTAATGCCCGAATCGTTTCCTAAAAAAAGATTGCACCGTCTTATTACAGCAGCCAGTTTTGGTAAAGAAAGATGATCAACCAGGGTAAAATTGTCCTTAACTTTCGCCGTTAATTTTTTAATGATCTCTCCATCCGCAGGACCTGAAACAACAAAGATATGAGACTCGATCTCCCTATTTAACCAGTTCATTAATGCAGCAAATCTTTCTACAGACCAACACTTCTGCCTGCCGCCACTTCCGGGATGAATAGCAACCAGGATCTTTTTGGAAACAATAATTCTATCCCTTATAAAATCATCACTAAAATGTATATCCTCTTCGTGCAAAAACACCTTTGGAATCTTGTTAGCGTAAGATATACCCAATGTATCCAGAGATTTTAATAAGTGATCAACAATGTGAACACATTCATCACCAGACGGAAAAGGGTCATAATGAATAACGCAGCGTGCCCCAGTAGCTTCAAGATTACCAGATAAAATCCGGTCCTTGTCAGAAATAAACGAAATAATCAAATCCATACCGCCGAATCTTTTCATTAAGGACTCAGGAATTTTCGTATCTTTCATGAATAAATAGGCAATATCCGATTGGTCAAACCGACTAATGGTATCGGCATAGAACCGTCCTTTGATAATCTCCAGAAGTGGTGGATAGCCCATAACTTCAATTTTAGCATCTGGGAAATGATCGCGAATGGTACCAAGGGCAGGCAGGGTAACAATTATGTCACCAATAGCTCCGGGGCGAATAATCAAGATGTGCTTTAATGTTTTAAAACTACGAAGCGATTGTCGAATAGTTGAATTGGGATTCTGTGTTTGGAGGCTTATTCTGTATGAAACGAAAGTGTGATATTACTGCCCTTCTCTCTTCTTTTTAATTAGCTCGGTAACATTTTCAAAGAATTTTGGATTCCCATCGGCTGCAGCCCGCTTTTTTGCCTCTGCCTGAATCTTTTTAACATCAAGTATGTCTCCCATGCACTCTTCCGCTGACTTGCACCACTCGACACAGGTAGGCACTTTATCCTTGAAAATCGTCGTGCCACATTTATGGCATTCTGCCTTTTCTTCATCGCTCCACATCTCTACAAGGACACCACAATTATGACATTTACGTTCTATTGGTGTGGGCGTCGCATTTCGTATACTACCCGGGCATTTTACCTTACCCATCTTACCATCTCCTTAAATTATCGCAAGATATTTATTTCTAACATTTAGAACAAAACATTTAATAAAATTGTTTCTCAGGTCAAGAACTTTCTCTATAACATCAGAATTCCTGCTCCTTTAACAATTTATACTCAATACTATCGACAAGGGCATGCCAGCTTGCCTCAATGAGGTTTTCCGATACCCCAACAGTATTCCAGATATCTTCCTTGTCCTGGGACTCAATAATCACCCGAACCTTGGCCGCAGTTCCTGAACGTGGATTAATTACCCGTACTTTATAATCCACAAGTTTCATGTTTTTCAATGAGGGGTAGAATCGCTCCAGCGCCTTTCGCAATGCAGCGTCAAGGGCATTTACGGGGCCTGCCCCCTCACTTGCAGAAAGTTCCTGAATATTATTTACCTTGACCTTTACCGTAGCCTCTGTTAGGGGCAATCCGTTTTCCCTTTTCTCAACAATCACGCGAAACCCTTCCAAATCGAAGAATGTCTTGTACCGACCGATCTTCTTTCTCACGAGTAATTCAAAGGATGCCTCTGCAGATTCGAACTGATACCCTTCATTCTCCAGATTCTGTACCTCTTCAAGAATAGTTCTCATAAGTTTACCATCATGTGCCAGATTAAATTTTTCTACCTTGACAAGGATCGTAGAACTGCCGGAAAGTTCAGAGATCAGTATCTTTCTTTCATTCCCTACCGATTCTGGCGGTATATGTTCATACGTACCTTTATCTTTCTGAATGGCATTTACGTGTAATCCACCCTTATGGGCAAAGGCACTGACCCCTACAAAGGGCTGATTAGAGCGCAAGAGTAAGTTAGCAGTCTCGTAAACATACCTTGACACCTCAGTCAGTTTTCTCAGTCCTCCATCTTCCAAACAATGATACCCCATCTTCAAGACAAGATTGGGAATAATAGAACACAGGTCTGCATTCCCGCAACGCTCACCTATCCCGTTAATCGTGCCCTGCACTTGCCTTACTCCTCGCCCCACGGCAGCGAGAGTATTCGCTACAGCAAGGTCACCATCGTTGTGGACATGGATACTGAGCATGCCCTGAATATTTTCCCTGACATCTCCGACAATCTCAGCTATTTCCGCAGGTAAACTGCCCCCATTTGTATCGCATAATACAATGGCATCGGCACCTGATAACTGAGACTCGTGTAATACCTTTAAAGAATATTCCCGATTTTTCTTATATCCGTCAAAAAAATGCTCGGCATCAAAAAAGACTACTTTGCCTTTTGATTTAAGATATGCAATAGTATCCGAAACCATTTTCAGATTTTCGTCAAGTGAGACCTTTAATACGTTTTTTACCTGAAAATCCCAACTTTTCCCAACAATGGTCACCACAGGCGTATCCGCCATGAGTAGCGCTCTTATGTTTTTATCATCTTCAACACGTGTATTCGCCCTCCGTGTACTTCCAAAAGAGGCAATTTGGGCGTGCCGGAGTTTCAGGGATTTTACTTCCTTAAAGTAAGATTCATCCTTAGGATTCGCCATCGGATAGCCACCTTCTATATAGTCTACCCCGAGGTCATCCAGCTTTAAAGTAATGGCCAGTTTGTCTTGCAGTGAAAAAGATATCCCCTCTCCCTGGCTACCGTCCCGCAATGTAGTATCGTAGATGAATATTTTGTCCATATTTCAAAGCTAAAATCTAAAATATTCTCAGAAAAAGATTTTTCAAATGGTATCAATGGTGTAATACATTGTCAAGTTTAAAAGAAGCACAAACCATATAATATGCAAAAGAATTTAGAAGTTTATCTTTTCTCTCTTTTTCTTGATTTATTCGTTGACCAAAGAATGAATTTTTCTTTATAATTAATCGAAACTTTTTTCTGTTTACATTTCTATCAGAAATATTCACTAAAGTCATTTTCAATTTATTACAATCGGAGGACAACATGCCGCATCCACATCATCCGCATGGTCAACACCCGGTGGGTCACCCTATGCCCCAGGGACACAGTGGCCATCCTGAAACGATAAGAGAAACGTATACACGTATCAAAGAAGACACATCCGGAAAATCTGCTGCCGAATACATGAAGAACATGAAAAACCAATTGCGTCTGGTTTTCTGGGAAACGACCGTTGGATGTAATCTGGAGTGTATCCATTGTCGCAGACTCGATGTAAGTATGACTCTTGCCAAGGACGACATGACCACCCAGGAGGCATTTGCATTCGTTGACGCAATTACCGAGGCAGGCAGACCGATCCTTGTCCTCAGCGGAGGGGAACCACTCTTCAGACCCGATATTTTTGAGATTGCGAAGTACGCCGTAAGTAAAGGATTAAGCGTTGCACTGGCAACGAACGGAACATTAGTTGATGACAAGACAGCAAAAAAAATCGCTGATGCAGGTATTGCCAGGGTTTCAATCAGTTTTGACGGCGCTGATGCCAAAACCCATGATGAATTCAGAAAGATACCAGGATCATTTGAACGGTCTATTGCTGGTTTTAAAAGGCTCAGAGATCTGGGTATGAGTATGCAAATCAACTGCACTATTGCAAAACACAACGTTCATCAGATCGATGACCTTTATAACATGGCTGTAAAACTGGGCGCCGAAGCGCTCCATATCTTTATGTTGGTACCCGTGGGATGCGGTGTTCAGATTGCCGACGACCAGATGCTTCATCCCAAAAAATATGAAGAGGTACTCAATCATTTCTACGACCTTTCCAAAGAGGCCAAGATTCAAACAAAGGCTACCTGCGCTCCCCACTATTTCCGTATTATGAGGGAACGCGCGAAGGAAGAAGGGGTTACCATTTCACCGAAAACCCACGGTATGGCAGCCATGACGAAGGGCTGTCTGGCCGGAACAGGTGTGTGCTTTGTTTCCCACAAGGGAGAAGTCTTCCCTTGCGGTTATTTACCGGTCGAGGCAGGTCATGTGAAAAAACAAAAATTTGCAGACATCTGGAATGATTCTCCCGTCTTTCAGAAGTTGCGCGACCCCGATTTATTGGAAGGGAAGTGCGGTGCGTGTGAGTACAAAAAGGTCTGTGAGGGCTGCAGGGCACGGGCTTTTTACGACACGGGTAACTATCTGGCTGAAGAACCTTATTGTATCTATCAACCAAAACTCAGTCGCGTTGGCAAAGAATAGCAAACCAATTTTACTTATTAAAATACAGAAAAAACAGGAGAGGATGGGTGGTTGAAAGATTATGAAGTAAGCGTATCCCCAAATCCCCACTTTTTCCTCCTTCATATTCATTGTTCAAACCTGCCATAATGTGGTAGCAACACCGAGTGGGAAAATCAATCATGTTTGTTATTTGTTCTCAGTAACAGGCACTGGGGGATGAGATATACTCGCCAGGTAGTTCAATGCCGATAATACATTCATTTTACCATAACCATCGGTATTAAACTGGTATCCTTCATTGCTTGCAGTTTGAAATAAGGCATTTCGGATACTATCCGGATCCCCCTTTAAGAAAGGTTGAGCCTGCATCAATAATGCCGCTGCTCCTGCCGCAATGGGAGCAGCCATGCTTGTTCCCTGAAGTAACAGATAATCCGCATGCCCGTTACCGTTATTCAGCCCATCGTTGTCAATTACAAGGGCATCATATTCGCCCGGCCAGGTAATAATCTTATCCCTTGCAGAAATGATTCCCTGTCCCGGTGTTGCAATATCAGGTTTTATAATCCCATCAATTCTAGGCCCACGACTACTAAATGAGGAAATTTCACCAGGAGTTGTATCTTTACTATAACCGTACGTTTGCCCTTTGTAATTAGTCCAGCTTGGCCGGGTCACATACGATGCAACGGCTATGGCGTTGTCTGCTGTTGCAGGTGTTATAACGGTGTAGTTCGGGTCTGCCTTTTTAAAGGTCGTATTATAGTCAAAAGAATAAATATGAAAAACCTGCTCATTGCCTGAATTATTCTTCACCTTCGCATAATACTGTGCAGGTCCGGAGACGTAAAAATTGTAGAAAACCAGCTTAGCCTCAGTACCCCTTGGACTTTCTCCTTCCTGATACTTCGTAATTTTCTTTGAAGGTATTTTCCTCTTTTTCGCATCATATAAAATTAAATCCAGATCATTATTTACCCCCTTACCATCAAACCAATCGAGGTAAAAATAGAGTATTGCCATCCCCCTGCGCACCTTGATCTGAATAAACTTCGTCTTTTTGCGGGCGGCAACCGTTCCTGAATAATGCGTTTTAGCATCCGCCTCATTCCCCCCCGCCATAAAAACCAATGTACCCTTACTAAAAGCATAATCGACTGCCTGACATGTTTCTTCGGAACCATCATTATAAACATCAAAGCCACCGTAACTCATGGTAACAATATCAGCATTATATATATCTACCGCCTCTTTTATGGCCGCCATAATGGCATTTTCTGTAGCACCCCCGGTTGTGTCTTCCCCAATCTTTAAAAAGACCAGGTCAGCACCAAACGCCATACCTTTGTATTTCCCATTTGACCGAGTACCACGACCAACGACACTCCCTGTTACATGAGTGCCATGTTCCGTTACCAAATTTTCAATGGTATCGTCCAGATCAGGATAGTTTGAGTAATCCTTGCTTGCTACGGGAGTAGGAATGTCCTTATGCGATGTGTCTAAACCAGAATCCAGTACGGCGATTCTAACATCACTGCCATCGTATCCATAGCCATTCCAGACATCATCTGCATTGATACTCCTCGCCGCCTTATCGTTCTTGGGTAAAAACAGTTGCTCTGCTGTCTCAAGTCTGACAACGTAAGTTTTTGAGGCCAAATCGTACATTCGACTCACGGGTACGCTCGCCATGACATAACCCGTGGGATGATTTTCCAGGGGTGGTATCCATGAATTCTCATATACAATCACCCCTATTTTCTTTAAAGATGCAATCTTCGCAGCACTTAATTTTCTTCTTACATGAATGTAAACCGATTGTTTGTCAGTCTCTGCTGTTGAAATCCTCATGCCCATCTTTTGCATGGCGCTCAATCTCTCAGATGTCGGCTGTTCTCCATAGCTGTTTCTCAAGTGCATTTGTAAACGCAACAGGCCGCTCATCTTTTTTTCTTTCCTGTTGATCTTTTCAGATTCATTTTTTATTTTAGGTAAATGCTCTGGCAGAATAATGGGGTCACCTACACCAGAAAAGGCTGTGTGATGAGATACAGACGATATTGTCAAGAACAAAACAATTCCCGACACTAAATACCATTTCCCCATATTTATTTTTTTCATTAAATTAGGCTGTCTGTGGCAGTGACTTTTAAACCCCCCTCTAGAAAGAGGGTCCGGGGGTGTGTTAAAGGCATTTTTACCCACCCCTCCCAGGAGGGGACTTCTAAAATTTCCCTCTTGAGAGGGGTGTGTTTATTCATTGCTTAACGAAAAAGTTTGAAATTCCTATACGGTTACATTCCCCAGTAGAAATCATGCAAGGTTTGGAGGATTAGGAAGAACTACTTCAACTGGTTTGATCGTTTTATTTATTATCTCTTTCGAGTGAATGACATTCAATTTTTTAAAAAGAAATTCAAACTTCACTTCGAGTTCTTCGCCAATCTTCTTTCTTACTTCTGAAGGAAGGCTCCAAAACCTTTCTTTAAAGGGGCCAAAACCATTCTTTCTGACTTTATAGAAAAATTGCTCCTCGGTGTCTCCTTCTTTCCACTCTTTCTTTATATCAGGATGGTTCTTAAGGAAATCATAGATTTCTTTTTTGAAATCCTGCGGGAAAACGCTACTATCGTAAATCATATTCTGGAATTCTGTGGCAAGATGCACCTCAGCCGTCCCTGTTTCTGGAAATTTGTCAAACGCATCTGGCGGGAGTGTAGATGCGCCATGTTGTACCGCCCCGCTAAGGCCATATTCATCCCTGGCAACCCTTGACAAATTCTTTAGTGTTTCAAAATCCAGCTTTACTTTTGCGATTGTTCCGTCAGGCAATGGCACTCCTCCGTGGCTGGTGCCAGTCTGTACACTAAGCTTGCTGATTCCTTTCAACCCCTTGCCTTTCATATCCAGGGTAGTATTATACCCATCCATAAATGCCCTTAACTCCTCAACGGTACTATTCTTTTTACCCACTTCGCCTATTTCACCACCGACAGATACCGTTATTCCCTTTGGTTCTAATGACCTGATGTAAGCGGTAAATTCAGCTGCAAATTCAAAATTAAGCCGCTGCTGTTCAGTTAGATTGGGTTTGTTTAAATCCACAAGGGTTGATGTATCTATATCAATGTTATAAAAACCAGCCTCGATAGCTTCTTTCATGAGTCCTTTTACTGTGTTGATCTCTGCGTTTTTATCTTTTTCGTATTTCTTTGCATTAATCTGAAAATGATCTCCCTGGATAAACAAAGGCCCTTCATATCCTTCCTTGATGGCAGCCGCAAGAATTGCCGCCATGTACTCTGCGGGTCTCTGGTCTGTATAACCTATCTCTGACCGAGCAATTTCGAAGATAAAGGCGCCTACGTGGTTCTTCTTAGCAGCCCTGAAAATGGAACGTGACACATCATACGTTAAGCCCCGTATATTAATGGCAGGAACCGTGAACCCTTTGTATTCTTTTTTCCCCATGGCTTCATAAAGTGATTGAATGGATGAGGAAACAATGCCCAGCTTATTTCCGGCATTGCGGATCAACCACCTGGATGCCTCTTTGATTGTGCTTTCTTTATTGAAAACTGCATTATAAATAATATTATCAATTTTTTTATTTCTCAATGCATCTTTATCGATTATTTTTATAGCACCATTTTTTTTGAATATCAATAACACCCTTCAGATCGTTTAACAAATCTTCTTTCGTATGATACAGCATGAGTAGTTAACTCCTTTATTTTACTTTTGATTAAAAAACTTCTCATAAAGCAACACGTCTTCTTTACTCCCGATGATGAGCGGTACCTTCTGATGGAGTTCGGTGGCCTGGATATCCAGAATACGTTCCTTTCCTGTGGATGCCATACCTCCTGCCTGCTCAACAATAAAAGCAAGGGGATTTGCCTCATAAAGTAATCTTAGTTTTGGCTTTGGTTTTTTTGGATCCTTATAATCGGCAGGATACAAAAATATACCCCCGTAGAGTAGGTTTCTATGAAAATCAGCCACCAATGAACCAATATATCTCAGGGAGTAGGGTCTGCTTGTTGATGGATCGTTTTCCTTGAGATAAGCAATATATCTCCGCGTACCTTCATCCCACGTATGTGCATTTCCCTCATTAATACTATATATCTTCCCTTTTGAAGGAATCTCTATATTTTCATGGGAGAGTAAAAACTCTCCAACACTGGGATCTAAGGTAAAACCATGTACACCCTGACCTGTTGTATAGACCATCATAGTACTGGAACCATAGACAATGTATCCTGCAGCAACCTGTTCCATCCCTTTCCTCAGACAATCCTCAATAGTAGCATCTCTTCCGGTTGTCTTTCTTCGATAAATAGAAAATATGGTTCCCACACTCACATTGGCATCTATATTCGATGAACCGTCTAATGGATCGAACATGAGTACATATTTACCCTTAGGAAATTCGTCAGGTATGGGAATGACATCTTCATTTTCTTCAGATGCCATAACACAAAGGTGACCGCCATGTTCCATGGATTTACAAATTCTTTCATTAGCATAAACATCTAACTTTTTTACAGCATCACCGTGGATATTTACTTCACCAGTAAGACCCAAAATTTCCGCAAGACCTGCCTTATTTACTTCGCGCGAGATGGTCTTTGCGGCAAGTGTTAAATCCCAGAGAAGCCCGGTAAAATCTCCCGTGGCCTTCGGGAACAATCTCTCTTGTTCAACAATATGCCGTTGTATCGTAACAGCCTTGCTTTTTTGCATATCGTCAAGTCCTCCAATATTCTATGATAAAGAGATAAGATTTTTTATTTTACAATCTTAATTCCCAAAGTCAACGATTATCCATTTGCTCAGTTGCGCATACTCTTCATTCAAACAACCAAACTGTTCCAAATGTTTTATCATTGATTTTCTCTGCCTTCTCTGTCTTAATATTTTTATAGTTGCACCCCTTTCCAAGACTGTAACTTTTCCAACCAACCCTATTTGAATTATGGTATACATCATCTTCACTGACCTGGATGGAACTTTACTGGACCATTCTACGTATTCCTTTGAAGAGGCAAGAGAGGCCACATCTCTCGTGAAAAAGAAGAACATCCCTATCGTCATTTGTATGAGCAAAACTCAGGCAGGGATCGAGGTATACCGGGAAAGAATGGGCAACGAAGATCCTTTTATTTCTGAGAACGGGGGGGCAATAATCATTCCGAAAGGTTATTTTACATCTGTCTGGGATACAGAAGACCGTTATACCATAATCGAGCTGGGAACCACTTACCATAGGATCATCGACCGCTGGCCGGGATTAAAAAATCTACAGGTTTCGTGACAAAAGGATTCTCCGATTTGACTCCGGAAGAAATATCAACCATAACGGGAATTGATACGCTTCAGCCAGGCTTGCCAAAAAATGCTTTTATTCAGAACCAATAATCATAGAAGGCAGCAAGGAAACAATCCATGAAGTCAAACAGATGATATACTCCTCTCGCTTAAATTTTATGGAGGGAGAACGCTTCCATCACGTCTTCAGTACAACCATCGATAAAGGAAAGGCCGTAAGAATGCTCATAAATATCTACAAGAACAACTTCATTGATTCTATAAAAACAATCGGACTGGACGACAGTCTCATCGATTTGCCCATGTTGGCAACGGTTGATATCCCCATCCTCGTCAAGAAGGCATCAGAAAATTATGATAAGAGAATACAACTCCCGAACCTTATTTATACAGATGGAATCGGACCCGAAGGCTGGAATAGGGCCATACTAAAGATTTTCAAAAATATGATTTCCATTGTGCTTATTTGCATATCGCTTATTAAGCCTGCATCAGCAGAACCAATATCAGGACACAATGTGCACTACATCATTGATAACAGCACCATTACAAGGATTCAAAAACCCCTCGTAATTCGTACCGACAGAGAAACCCTGGAATACTTCATGGAGCATGTAGAAGAACTCACAAGGCATGGAAAGGATTTTAGAAAAAAAGAGTTGTTGCTTGAAGTAAAAGGAAATGGACGGTATGGCATACACATGCCTGCCAAACACATCACCGGAGAGTTTGAGTTAGCAGAACAAAAACCACAAAAAGTAATCTATATGGGACATGGCAATGCTGCCATTTTCTTCAATTTCTCAGGCTCTGTTGCGCTGGAGATTGATTACACAACACAAAACTACCCTAGAGGGCCTTATGAAAACGTAAAAACTGCCGTCCACCTGAAGTTTGACAATGCCTTTCTTGCCTTCCTTGCAAAGGCGGCAAGTCCTGTCCTGGTTCCCAAATTGGATAAACTTATTTCCAAATTAGCAACAAAAACAAAAAATGTGGTAGAAACGGCTTATGCAAATAAAAAAAGCACAAAATAAATAAGTATCTTGTGGTGAACTATTCCGTCTTTTAAATATACCCCAACCTGGACAGTCTTTCTTTAATCTTCTCTTCTTCTTCCGGTGAATAAACGTGTGAAACCGACCCTTTTTGGTTCAGATAGCCTAATTCTATCAATTTATTTACGATTTTGTTCGTGGATTCTTCTACGGTTTCCTTATCGGTTTCAACAATAAGATCGGGATTGAGCGGTTCCTCATATGGGTCTGAAGCTCCTGGAAAATCCTGAATTTCTCCCTTGAGCACCTTCTTATGCATCCCCTCCACATCTCGTTGGGCACAGACCTCAGTGGGACACTTTGTATAAACCTCAACAAAATTATCAATTTCTTTACGTGCATTTTCCCTGCCCTCCCGGTATGGAGATATGACAGAGGAAATAACAGACACACCATTTCTTGTCAGTAACTTACATACAAACGCAACCCTTTGAACATAGATATCCTGATCCTGTTTACGAAAGTCCAGCCCCTGACAGAGGTTTGCTCTCACTACATCACCATCAAGAATTTCAGCGTTTCTGCCCAATTCCTTCAGTCTTTTTCCCAAGAAATGGGAAATAGCTGACTTCCCTGATCCTGATAATCCCGTAAGCCAAACCGTAAAACCTTTATTCATCCTTTATACTCTCCTTAAATCTTTAATATACAATCCCTACTTATTTTACGTGGGATATTAAAGATAATTGCAAAGAAACAGTTTAAACCGCTTAAACTGTTTCTCTTTATTCATGATGGTAACCTGTTGTTTCAAGTGCTTTTTCATTGATTCCAGACAACGCCATACCTGTTATTACTGAATAACCTCCCCTTCCATATTTTCAGGTACCTTAACACCCATATAGTTCAATATGGTCGGGGCGATATCATACAAAGTTACCCCACGAAGTCGCACCCCTTCCCTATCTCTCCCATTTTGCATAATAAAAATACCATATTGAGAATGATTTGCGTCGTCAGGACCTGTGTCATTTTCATCCGCCCATATGGTACCATTTCCAACGCTACCGATGGAACGCCAGAAGAGGTCTCCGTAATACACGATTAGATCCGGTGGTATACCGTTACACTCCGAATAAATATCTTCAGGTTTAAAAACCTTTGTATTGATGATATTACCGTTTTCATCCCTCAAATCTTCCAGTTTTTTTATCAGCTCATTTCTTACGTGCTCGTAATGCTGAGGCGCAACGACACCCTTGGGTTCCCTCCCTTTCACATTCATAAATAACCGCCCATAATAGCCACCCTCACCCCAGGCCATCGTGTTTTCCCAGTCGACTGTGAGTTTATTAAATGGGGCAACCTCTGCAGGATAGTGTACCAATTTCAGGTAACCGTTCTGAATAAGCCATTCATTAATACAAATACCTCCGACCATCTTCTTCGCCCCATGGTCTGAAACAATAAGAACCATGGTATCATCGTTGAAAAGTTTAAAGGTCTCACCAATTTCCTCATCGAGATACTTATAGTAATTCAGAATGGCGTCCTGATATTTTGAGCCTGGCACATGTTTAGGGTGGTCCTGATCAAAATATTTCCAGAAGGCATGGTGTATCCTGTCCGGCCCCATCTCCACCATCATAAAGAAATCCCATTCTTTAGAGCGGATAAAATGTCTGGTTAACCTGAACCGCTTGTTCGTCATAGCATAGATCTCTTTTAAGGTGGATTCTTTGTTATCGCTTCTGAACTCATCCACATCCAAAATATAGCCATTGGAAACGGCCTCTACCTCAGCTTTTAACTCAGGAGGATATGTGTATTCACCCTTCGTATCAGGCGTCATAAAGCAGGTAACCATACATCCATTGACGGGCTGAGGTGGATATGTCATAGGCACTCCGATTACCACAACCTTCTTCCCCATCTTCGATAGGACATCCCATACAGTATCTACATTGAAGGCCTTTGAATTAGCAAAGGAGAGACCCTCATAATCATAACTCGATCGATTTCTGAACCCATATATTCCCAACCTGCCTGGATTGGCGCTTGTCATCATGGACATCCATGCCGGACAGGTAATAGCCGGAATAGTGCTCTTCATCTCACCGTATCTGCTCTGAGAAATCAATTGTTTTATATTTGGCAATTGATCCAACCATCGGTCAAACAAGAGTTCAGGCGGGACAGAGTCCAACCCCAGTACAAAAACTTTTTTCTTATTAATTACCATAAAAATTCAAATTTTAAATCTTTTCCTGGTGCTTTTGCATGAGAAAAAATATTTTGTCAAACTTCCTTATATTTTGCTTTCCGGTATGTCAGATAACTGTCAGGAGGGAATTACCTTTATTTCTATTGAAAATACTGAAAAAGCCCGCGATCGGAGTCGAACCGACAACCTCATCATTACGAATCATATTTTTGTATTTTTTGCCATTTTTTACAAGTGGCCAGAAGCGTGTCCTTTGTGACTATAATACCTTGTTTTGAGATAACTTGCAACATAAATTTATTTCCTGCCTATTCCTGTGGATTCCTGTCCATTCCGATGGGTTTGACTACAATTTGACTACGTTTTGACTACAATTTACATGCTGTAAAATCAAACACGGGAAAAGTGAGCTATTTAGGTTTGACATGGCAAACCAGAACCGTTAAGATGTCTCTTGAAAAGGGTAATTTTACAATTTGGAGCGTGGTCAGGACGCTTGAATAATTTTGCTCCTGGGGTAGACTTCAGGAGCAAAACGAAGGCAACGGCTGTGAGACCTGACCTCATGGCTGTTGCCTTTTTCTTTTTGAGAGAAAAGAGGGCATGCATGAAGGGAATTATAAAACATACCCTAAAAAAGGTAACGCTCGAACTTGTCTACCAAGTGGTAGATGAGCGAACTACAGAGATTGTTTCGGAGATAAAAGAAATCAAGAAACGACAGGAAGATGATTTTCGGTATCTGGTACAAAAAATGGACACAGATATTGGACAATTGAGAAACGAGGTTAAAAACGAAATTGGTCAATTAAGAAGTGAGGTTAAGAGTGAAATTAGCCAATTGAGAACCGAGATAGGGGCTATTAACCAGAGGATAGACACTATCATCCAGATGTTAATGACTATCAAGCAAGGTCAGAAATAACACAAATTTTATGTAACAGGGGGTGTTATGCGCATAATCATCGCAATTGAATGCAAAGGTGACGAACCAGAAAAAGAGCTTTCCCGTGTACTGAATAAAGTAACGGAGAAGATATCCGGGGAAGATTTAACGGCTGGAGAATACTTATTAACTGATGAGCGTGTAACCGGAAAAATGTTCATTAAGGACGCAGAAGGGTTTTTACCAGGCGAGGGCTACAAAACCATTGTACGAACAATAAAAGAGCAGAGACGGCATTACGCATCAGAATTGCCTATCTCAGACGAATTATAACGGCCTGCCATAAAAGTAAATCAGATATCAAGGCATTTAAGGGCTGGATTATCGCATAACAAGTGGTATTCCAGCCTTTTTTTATTTGGATATCTCCCAAGTATTTCCACAACAAAATTCCACACAAACGAAATTTACAAAAACACCACATATCCGCTAAGCCAGTAAATACAGGGGTTTCAAGGCATTTCAAGTTTTGTTTACAACAACGGATTGACATTTTAAAACAACATGATAATCTGTTAATTATTGTAATATCTGTGTTGGCGGATCACAGTATAATAAATGGACGCTTTCTTTTTTGGGAGGAAAATATCTTCAAAATACGATAACGAAATTTTTTAAAATAAAAATTCGATTAACACAGATTTCTTTTGAAAGGGGCGATCTGTGAGAATGAAAATTTTGCGTGGGGAGTAACTCCCCTTGCATCTTTTTCATTCTTGCAGACTGCCCTTTTTTTATTTCCATAACTCACTTTTTACAGGAGGTAGAATTTATGAAAACGTACAGACATTTAAATTTTTTGATCGACAGTAGCATTTACGGCGCACTTAGAAAGGAGAGTCGGAAACTCGAAAAACCTATTAGCGTAATCGCTAGGGAGGCTCTTGCATCTTATTTGAAAGTCGATTGTCCAAAGGTATCAGAAGGCGAAATCATTGACAATCAACACAAAGCTTAATTTTATTGAGAGGGGTGTATGGCAAATTTACAAACTGGAACCAGATATGCCGAGATTCCAATATCTGAATTTTGCGCCGAAACGGGGCTGAAAAGATCGAGCGTTATTCGAGCTATCAGGAAATTAGAGCGTATGAACATAATCAAAATACGACTTGGCAATCATGCCAATGCGTATTGTATCAACGAAGATTACAAATCGTGGAAATCCTTCAAGAAGGAATAACTATGGCGACCGAAAAAAATTTTGAAAAAGCACAGGCCTTGCTAGCTGCAAACTTTTGTATGTACGGCGTAGGTAATTTCGATCTGACTGTAAACGATATCGCCGGAATACTGGATCTTCTGCAAAAGCATAACCGCTCACAGTTATTGAAAGAAAAATACGATGCCCTCAAAAAACAAAGGATGGGTTAGGTTACATAGAAAAATTGATGATAACCCGCTATGGTTTTCCGAGCCATTTACAAGGGCCCAGGCGTGGATTGACCTTTTTTTAAACGCAAATCATGCTGACGGCAAGATATTTATTCGTGGGATATCGGTTGAGGTAAAGCGGGGGCAAATTGCTTGGAGCGAGCTAACAATGGCTAAGCGTTGGCAGTGGTCAAGAAATCGTGTGAGGAATTTTTTAAAATACCTAAAAACGGAACAGCAGATTGAAAAGTCAGAATGTGGTTGCTTGACGACACTTATAACAATTTTAAACTACGAAAAACATCAAAGTGATACAGCAGAAGGTACAGCAGAAGGTACACAAACAATAATAAATAAGAATGACAAGAAAATATATTGTCCCAACTCTGACGAGTTGCGACTAAGTGAACTTCTTTTGAATTTGATCAGACAAAGGAATTCAAATTTCAAAGAACCTGATTTGCAAAAATGGGCTACCCATATTGACAAGATGATCAGGCTTGATAAACGACCACCTGAGGAAATTGAAAAGGTCGTTGCCTGGTGTCAGCAGGATTCCTTTTGGCAAAATAATATTTTGAGCACTCAGAAGCTTCGGGAGAAATACGATCAATTATTTTTAAAAATGTCTAGTGGTAACGGCAAATATATTCCGCAAAGACATACGGGGGTGGTGTTATGAACCTAGATCGTCCTTTACCACACAGCATTGAGGCTGAAACCTGTGTCCTGGGCTGTATGATTCTTGATAATAGCCTTCTTGAGAAGGCGCAACAGATTTTCAGCAAAAAGGACGTCTTTTATGCCAGAAAAAACCAAGTGCTTTATGATTGCATGATCGAATTGCATATCAAAAAGTTGCCGATTGACCTAACAAATTTGCGGTATGCCCTAAAGGAAAGCGACCTTTTGGATTTGGTAGGCGAGGATTATCTTGTCGCATTAGAGGATACGGTTCCACATGTATTGAGCTTTGAATTTTACGCAAACGAAGTATTAAGACTTTTCAATGATCGTAAAAAGATTGAACTGGCCACCAGGATTATTGAGGGCGCATATGCTGGAAAATATACGGACGTGTCCGAATTCATATCATCCTTTGAAAATCACAAGGCGGACTCTGATGGGATTGTCCAGCCGATGAGCCTTGAGGCCGAAGTTATGAAACTCCATGAAAATGGCGGATTGCAACCAGGACTTAGCACGGGTTGGCCTGAAGTTGATAAATATTACACAGTGAAACCGGGGCAATTGACCATAGTTACCGGTATCCCTTCGCACGGGAAATCGACCTGGGTTACTAACTTCATGGTCAATTTTGCCAAACGCCATCAATGGAAATTCGCAGTATTTTCACCAGAAAATCAGCCTTTATCAAGATATATCGGCGAAATAATTTCCATGTATGTAGATCGGGATAAATCCTTCAACAAGCTTAGTCAGGGCGAGGTTTTATATAGCCTGGAATGGGTTCACAACCATTTCGTTTTTTTGGAACAGTCAGACACCGGACTGACTGTCGATGATCTTATCGGCAAGGCAAAGGCATGTATTTCGAGGTTTGGAGTTAAAGGCTTCGTCTTTGATCCGTGGAATGAGGTTAACCATTCGAGGCTGGACGGACAAACCGAGACCGAATACGTTAGCCTAGCCCTTTCTAAGCTTAAGCGATTAGCACAGGGAAATAATATCCATGTATGGCTTGTGGCACATCCTACGAAGTTACAGAAGCGTGTCGATGGGACGTATGGAGTGCCTACACTCTACGACATATCAGGCAGCGCACACTTTCGAAACAAGGCTGATTGTGGCTTGAGCATTTGGCGGGATATTCTTGACGTTGAGAATAAAACCGAGGTTCATATTCAAAAAATTCGGTTCAGAGAAGTCGGAAAACCGGGTATGGCCATTTTAAAATATAATGTTTTTTCGAATCGGTTCGGGTAATGAAAAACTGTAGCGATATTCTTAAAACTTCTTATCTTTTTTTTACGGGTTTTAACTTTTATCAGTCTTTTTTTTTGGAGGGTTTAAAAAATGAGAAATAATATTGAGGTTGCGGTAGGAGCGTATAGGTCGGCACAGGGGGAGATTGAACAGTCATTAAGAAAACAACGAGAGCTAATCAAACGGCTGGACGATGCCAGGGAAGGCCTCCCCAAGCTGGAGCGGGCTTGCGAATCGGTTAGGCATGAGCGTGAGAAGATTGCAGATAAATTTGTCCTGGGTGAATGTACTGAGCTGGAATTTCAAGAGGCTGGTGAAAAGCTCGAAAAGGCCGAGAAATCCCTTGCAGATGGCCGGGTAATACATGATGCACTAACCAGGCAAGTTAAGGCGCTGGAAACTGATTTGCCTAAAAGATACACAGAACTTGACCTTTTGCAACGTCAATGCTGGGAACAAATTTCTTTGCAATTCGAGAGCAAAATTACCGGTGGGGTCAGGGAGACCATAAGAACCATAGTTGCAATCGGCTGTCAGATCGGACGGACACGACAATTTATCTTGGATTGCCTGTTTCCGAATCCCAGCAGCGGTGAAACCCAGCAAATTCAAGGGGAGTTGCGTGAGGAATACAGTTTGAACGATTAATCGGCTACCTCCAGGCCGATTCCTGGCATGGGGTGTTCCGTGATAGCGCCCCATGCCTTTCTTAAACATTTTTTACGAAAGGATAGTTATGGAAAACACGAAAAAATGTCCAGTTGGTTTGGATGGTTTTCAACATTATTGCCCGGATGATCCTGGGAATCATGAACCTTTATCAAAGATAAAGTCTTATCTTGAAAGAAAATTTGAGGGCAAAACGGAAGCTGATATTGCCGAGCAGCCTTGGAACAAGAAGCGCTGGGAAACACTCCAGTTTATTAGCGGTGGTTGCAAGGGTGAACGTCCTAAAACCCAATTAGCTGAAGCACAGACACCAAGCAAGGCCGAAGCTCCAACGATCACAGCAACACAGCAAGAGGCGATGAACGCCCTTGCAAAGTTAAAGTCGGGGATCCCATTCACCCGGAGCTATCCACAAACCGAGATCAGGGAACCGGAACCACAGAAACCGACCATGAGTTTTGAGGAAGAAATTCTGCATAGCTGGCAAAATGATTCAGCATTGCAAAGAGAATTCACGTCATTCAATAGTTATGCTTCCTTCATGAAGGCGCAAAGGGAAGGTCGGGCAAAGATTCATCGGGGGTCAGTCGCAAGATAAAACCGGGAGACCTCCATGGCTGCCCGTTCTCCCGGTCACTGTTTCATAGCGGGCAGCCATTACTTCACATGAAAAAGGAAGCGTGTTGTAAGTTGTTGCGGGGCAAAGGTTAAGGTACTTCCAGAAGCGTTTTTGTGCGGGGGGCAGAGCACCGCAGAATTTGCGTAGTGTCAGAAAAAATTTCGGGGGTTGTTATAAACATGGGAAAATTAACATCAAATGAAGTTTGTAAGGCTTTTTCGATCAGCAAAACCACTCTTACCAATTGGATAAACCGGGGGTGTCCGCATGAGCAAACCGCAAAAGGTAAGCTTTTTGTTTTGGCCGAGGTTATCAAGTGGCATCAGGAGAAATTTTTAAAAACTGAGAGCAGCGACACGGAAGGCCTTACGAAAGCAAGAGCGATGAAAGAGCACTTCCGGGCATTGTTGGCTGAACTGGAATTTAAGGAAAAAAATGGTGAGCTTGTACCGGCGAAGGACGTCAAAGATGCGGCCTTTTTAAAGGCAAGGCAGATCAGGGATGGTTTGCTAATCATTCCAAATCGGATATCTGACCTTTTAGCCGGCGAAATCAACGCAGCGGGTAGGATTGATAAAACCAGGGTGCATGAAATTTTGGGCAAAGAATTACGCCAGGCGTTGGAAAATTTATCAAACAATCTTAATCGACCGGAGGGTGTAAATGGCAAAAAAAATTGACCTGAGCGAGCTATCGGAAAAAATGGGAGTCAGCAGATACTTAATTGAGGACTGGATTCAGTTGGGTTTACCATATGAGAGAACTAGCCGGGGTTATAGATTTAATTTCGACCAAGTGGTCGAATGGCATGATTCTCATGTCAAACGAATAATTGGAACGGAGGGTAAAAACGATGACCAAAGAACAATATGAGACAGAAATGAATTTGTGGTTAAAGTATTTTCACGCATTGATGAAATTCCGAATGTTGTTGAGACAGGCACATGACCTGAAAAAACAGATTGAAGAGCGGGAGGGCGGAGAATGTATTACTACCAGGATATAGTTTTGTGGATTGCAGCCTTTGAGCTTTTGCGGATTATATCAGAATTTTTGGTTTAACAAGGATTCTTTAATTTTTATCGGAGACACAAAAATGACACCAGCAATAGCAATAAAACTCGAATGCCGTTGGTGCATGGGTAGCGTAAGAAGCTTTTCATGCGACAGCCAGATTTGCAAATTGAACAACCAGTCTTTAACACCATTGAGGCGTATCAAAGCCCATTGTCTTGACTGTGTAGAAACCAAGCAAGAAATTAAAAAATGCACAGGGAAACTACTTTTTGAAGACCGTCTTTGTTATTTGCATCCGTACAGACTTGGACGTAATCCTAAAATAAAGGCGGGCGTAACTTCACACTTGGAACGGTTTAAATTTTCTAAAAGGCATGCCACAATCGTATAGTTTCGCCTTCTAAAAACGTTTCAGGATGTCTTCAACGTAGTCTAGGTCAATGAAGGTAATCAAAACGCTAAATTCTACTTATTTTTGATATTTTTCAGGGGTAATATGGAACAGTTAATTGAACAGGCAAAGAAATTGATTGCAAAAAGGTGGGATGAGGGGCGCAAATGGTTGGAAACTTCACTGGATAGTTACGGTGATAAGTCTTACCGGGTATCGTTATTTGTCCTGGAGGGTTCACCGGCGAAAGGATACATCATCGCAAATTATGGAATGGGACGGGTCACCGCTTTTGGTTGTGACGGCACAAGGCTGAAAACTTATCGTTTGTAGGATAGATAGTGAATCGGTCGAACTTAAACTTATAAACATTGCAGGAAAACAATGAAACGGTACGCAAATATTAAAGAAGTTTCTGAATATACGTCTTTGCCCGTTAAAACGCTTTACGAATGGGCAAGCTTAGGGCGTATTCCTTCCATTAAACTTGGGAGGCGTGTCCTGTTTGATCTGAATGATATTGATAATTTCATGGCGTCTTTAAAGCGTGATACTGGCCATGATAAAAAAATCATTAAAAAGGTTATTGCCGATGTATGCTAAAGCATATATAATTTTAGACACAGTCCAAAGGACACCTTCCGGTCACGGGAAAGGGGGCGTGAATGTTTAAACGTGACGGGATATGGTGGGCGTGCATCCGGTATCGGGGCAAGAAGATTCAGCGGAGTCTTGAAACGGACAACAAGAATCTGGCCGTGTCTATTGAAGCCAGGCTACGAATCGAGTTGATTGAGGGCAAGTATTTTGACCGGCATGAGGGGGAGAATAAGACCTTTAGGGAAATGATGGAACGGTTTATGAAGGAACATGCGCCAAAGGTTTCCCGGAATATGCAAAAGAGTTATACAACATCTGCAAAACATCTTTTATCGTTCTTTGGTGATTCAAGATTGACAGCGATAACACCAAAAATAATAAACGAGTACAAGGTATCAAGGAAAACTCAGGGCAAGAAACCAGCAACAATAAACAAGGAACTGGCAATGCTTCAAAAAGCCTTCAGTCTGGCGGTAAAACAATGGGAATGGATTAAGGAAAATCCTTGTTTGAAGATACCAAAAGAGAGAGAAAACAATCAAAGAGACCGCTGGTTATCAGGAGATGAGGAAAAGAGGCTGCTTGAAAATTCTCCACAATGGCTTAGGGATATAATTATCTTTGACCTTCATACTGGATTACGACAAGACGAATTACTTTCGCTTACCTGGGACAGGGTTGACCTTTTTCGCAAGACAATAATTATCCAGGAGACCAAGAACGGTAAACCGAGGACAATTCCCTTAAACCAGATTGCCCTAAATATTTTAATGGAAAAGGCGAAGGTCAGGAACCTGAAAAGCGATTTTGTTTTTTCAAGTAATGCAATGACCAAGATCGACCGCAGAAACCTTATCAGGACGTTTGACATTGCCAGGGAAAAGGCTGGCATACAAAACTTTCATTTCCATGACTTAAGGCATACTTTCGCCACCCGGCTTGCGCAAAGAGGGATTGACCTTTATAAAATATCAAAGTTGTTGGGGCATTGTGACATTCACATGACACAGCGTTATGCACATCATTGCCCGGAGTCTTTAAGGGAAGGAATTGAGGTTCTGGAAAAAGTTGACTACAATTTGACTACAGTTGGGGGTAACAGAAATGTATCAACGGCTTGAAACCCTTGTAAAATAAAAGCCCGCGATCGGAGTCGAACCGACAACCTCATCATTACGAATGACGTGCTCCGCCAGTTGAGCTACGCGGGCTTAAGATACAGTATCATAAAACAAAAATATATTATACGAAATCTTTTTTATTTACAATAAATTATTTGGAACTGTTCACCCAACAATCCTGTGAATCTCCAATACCTGTTCAATCAAAAAAGGCAAATCGTTAAGAGACAATATGGTCGCGGCGTCTGAAAGTGCCGTTTCAGGAGTTTCATGTACCTCTAAAAACAAACCGTCACAGCCCGCAGCAACAGCTGCTCTGGCAAGCGGCGCAATCATCTTTCTTTCACCCCCGGAAACGGATCCCTGACCGCCTGGCAATTGGACACTGTGCGTAGCATCGTAGACCACAGGATAACCTAACGCCCGCATAATAACCAAAGACCGCATATCGCTAACCAGATTATTATAACCAAAGCTAGTCCCTCGTTCGGTCAATACAATCTGTTCATTCCCTGTACTTCGTATTTTTTCAACAACAGACTTCATGTCCCACGGAGCCAAAAACTGTCCCTTTTTCACATTAACCGGCTTCCCTGTCCTTGCCGCGGCAAGGATTAGATCTGTTTGACGGCAAAGGAAGGCTGGGATTTGTATAACATCAAGTGTTTCTGCTACGAATGAGACCTCTTCCGCAGCATGGACGTCAGAAAGTATCGGTAGATCAAGCCGGTTCTTAATATCAGCTAAAATCTTTATACCTTCCTTCGTGCCAGGCCCCCGGTATGAATTAATGGATGTTCGGTTCGCCTTATCATACGAAGCCTTAAAGATAAAGGGTATCTTTTTTGCCTGGAAAATATTTTTTAATTTTTCTGCCAATTTCAGGCAACTTTCATGGCTCTCAATGACGCACGGGCCTGCAATGAAGACCAAGGGTTGCCCCCGGCCTATTGAAAAATTTCTGACATTTATCATCTTAATCATTTTACAATAGAAAAAATACCAGGAAATGCAATTACGATAAATATAAATAACAATTTTACAGGTGTCAACAGAATATAAATAGAACGATAACCAAAAAGGGGTTGCTACCTCTTCATTCTGCGTGTAAAATAGCCTTTTAGATTTTCAGATATTTGTTTTTTCGTATTTAATTCCTAGTAAAAATAAGAGGGTGGCAAATGAAAAGCAAGATACTGGTATGTGTTTTTGCATTATGCTGTATATCTTTGACCGCATTTGGACAATTTTTTGACTACGAAGCTCCTTTAATAAGACTAAAAACCGGCTTACCTACCGTCTTTGCTGTAGAAGGTGTCCGGGAAATATCAGGCGGAGAGGAGGAATCCGTATTAAATGTCAGCATAAGCGTAAAGAAAGGGAGAATTGAGTCTGTGAGCAGGGACGCAGGGTGCTGGGTCGTTACGGTAAGGACCGGCAGTAAAGAGGCTTCAACATATTTAATAAAAGATAGCGTTTTCAAGATCGTGGGAGAAGAATCAAAAAAGGTTATTGTTAATGCCATACACTGGAAGGATGGGAACTAAAAACGTATGAAAGTATATTTTATCGGTGCAGGGCCGGGCGACCCAGAATTAATAACGATCAAGGGAATGAAGGCCATACAACGTTCAGGATACTGTATTTATGCGGGGTCTCTGGTGAATACCGAATTACTGAAGTCTCTTCCACCCCACGCGAAGATATACGACTCCTCCAATCTGAGTCTGGAAGAAATGGCGGTTATCTACAAGGAAGCATTGGAGAAAAATATGGATGTTGCAAGGATACACTCGGGAGACCCTTCCATTTATGGTGCAATACAAGAACAGATGCATGTCCTTAATGAGCTTGAAATTGCCTATGAAATTATTCCTGGTGTCAGTTCCTTTGCGGCTGCAGCAGCAGTTCTGAGACAAGAACTAACACTTCCGGGAGTTACACAAACCATTGTAATTACCCGCATGGAAGGAAAAACCCCCATGCCCGCGAAGGAACATCTGAGCGTCCTCGCTGCGGCTACCCCTACCCTGTGTATTTTCCTGAGTATTGATAAGATAGAAGACATCGTAAAGATACTCCTGCCCCACTATGGCAATGACTGCCCGGTAGCTGTTGTCTATAAAGCAACATGGCCTGACCAAAAAATCGTTTGCACAACACTATCAGACATCACCGAAAAGGTCCGGCAGGAAGCAATCAAGAAGTCGGCACTCATTATTGTAGGGTGGATGTTAAGAAAAAATTCTGAAAGGTCTGTATTATATAGTCAAGGGAGGAAATAATATATTATCCTGGGGTTTGTTGGCTTCCATTTCACAAGAAAGGTAACATCACTTTTGTCCCTCCCTTGCATGGTATTTTCTTTTTTACGCCTGATCCGTTATACAATCTGAAATATTATAAACCACGCTTCTTCATGTCTATCAGCCTCTCCAATTCTGCCGTCCAGTCTTTAGCAATACTATTCCAATCGTAGAGTAATTCACTGCGATTGCGAGCACCCAGACTTAACTTTTGCCACACACCATCATCGTTCATAAGAGCAACTACTGTTTCGATAAAACGACGTCCAAATTCAGCGGTACGTGGATCCCCAGGAATAAGGCACCCACTTACCCCATCGTGTACTGTTTCGGATAAAGCTGCCGGAGTACTCGCAACAACTGGCGTTCCAGATGCCTGGGCTTCAATGGCGGCAATGCAAGATGTTTCTGGCCAAGTACTGGGATAAACCATCAGACGGGCGAGGGCCATCTCTGCAGCCAAGCCTGATTTTGGCAAGCTTCCGTGCAAGTACACTCCTGCCTGTTGTGTTTTCTGGAACATGAGATCATCCAATTTGTCTCCCGGCAGCTGATAAGAATAAATATGCAATTCAGCATCCGGAACTCTCTGCCGGATGTGCGGAAACAGTTCCAACAACACGCCGAGACCGCGGTCCGGACGGCTGAGATAAATAAGGCGATGACGAATCCTTTTTTCACCAGGCTTAAACATTGTTAAATCCACGCCATTGCGTGTTATAAAAAAACGTTCAATAGGCATACCAAAATAACGTGACCATTCATCCCTCTGCCAACGACTAATGGCAAAGATACGGTCCATCTGCATGCGGGCTGGTGCTTCGCCTTTCAAAAAAGGGACATTAACAGCATCGTGTATCCAGAGAATGCGTACCTGTGACTGCATTGACAACTTGAACGGACGTAAAGAACGCGACGAAATAATTACTGGCAACGTATACTGATTACGATAGATATGAAAGTCGACGAGATCATCATAACGTACGCCATCATATTCCCCGGGTTGATCACAATTACAAAAAACACGAACCCGATTCCCACTTGCAGCCAAAGAACGAGCTATATAGATAAGGGCACTTTCACTTCCCCCAAGCCCTTTTTCATCTATTGTCCTCCCGTGAAACTGGTGACCGCCGGTATAAAAAACAATGTCTGCCTCGTCAGTCATCGCAAATTGACCCATTGCAGATGATGCTATCCGTATCCCCTCGTAAGCAGGAGCAAATTCTACATCGCGGGCAATTGCATCGCGGAATGCATAATATGCTTCAGAATAGCGTTGAGCCTGCAGATACAAGCTACCCAGGTAATAGTGCGGATTAGCAAACGCTGGATCAGCATCGATACTCCGGTGTAACAAAGTCAATGCATCTTCCCGCTGTCCCAGTTGATCGAGAACTACAGCAGTGTTAAAAAGTGCCTGGGAATCTTCAGGATAAACAGTTAGAATCTTTTCAAAAAGTGCCAGAGCCTGATGCAACATGCCTTGTCTGGCAAATTCAATTCCCTGTCGCAGGTATTTTTCAGCGAACACCTTTTGTTCCATAAAATGTTTGAGTACCTAATAAAACAATTTTACCATTTTTCAGTAAAAATAATTCAGTATCGACCCTTGTGTAAGGGCGGGGTAACCCCTCCCCTACTACATTTCGCATGAAAGCAACATAAATGCACACTACCTGTTCCGTCTCGTTCTGGTTGTAAATTGCAAATTTATCTGCTATTCATGAGGATGACACAATGAAAGGCCATGACGGGCGCCTTCCAGTAATGGATTCAGAGACAGGGCTCGTTTGAACATCTCGCTGGCCCCTGCCAGATCTCCACGCAGGAAACGACAGTTCCCAAGCAATAGGCAAGGTAAGGCAACGGCAGGGCCAAGATTCATAGAGCGGACGAAGTCATGTTCTGCATTTACGAAATCGCCCGCTGCACATCTACAACTGCCGAGTTCCAAATAGATTTGAGCAAGGTTTAATTCGACGTTTGAAAACACACCTGTTTCACCTTTTGCTATCCTTAATGCTTTCTCGAGATGAAAAATAGCCTTTTTGTACCGTCCTTTTTCGATAGCTAGTGTTGCAAGCATATAATCAGGTAGTGGATTCGCAGGATCAAAAGTGGCAACCATCTGTGCATGATGTGCAGCACTTGTCTTGTCCCCTGATTCAAGATACAGTTTGGCTAGGTTTAAGTGAGTCTGACCTAAGAGTTCGCGTTTGATGCAGCCATCATCCTTGTTAAGTGCATAATGAAATGAATGAATCGCTGCATACCGTCGCCCAAGCTCCCGGTAGGTCATCCCCAGGTTAAAGTACAAAAATGGGTCATCCTGATTCCTATCCAATTCAGTTAATAGGTAGCGGAGGTTTCGCTCTGCACGACGCTGTTTTTTTTCTTCACTGGCAGCATACGCCCAATGATGAATTACAATGTCAGTGCATAACACCTTGCCACCTAGCCGCTCTATGGAAGGGAGAATCTGCTCGTGTATTTTACCCTCAAACCGTATGGCAGGATGACGGCGAAAGAGACGACAATATTCGCTATAAAAGGCGTTAGCAATGTTGCCGGATTGCTGGGGAATGCACTGGCGTACGGTGACCGCTGTGATATCTTTACGTGTAGTTACCTGCCGAATCTTAGCTGCATTTATGGCATCGACGGTCTCATCAGCATCAATATAAAGTATCCAATCACCTTTGGCATGGCAAAGTGATTCATTGCGTGCAGTGGAAAAGTCATCTATCCAGGCAAAGTGATACACCTGTGCGCCATGTCTGCAGGCTATCTCCACGGTATCATCATCCGAACCTGTATCCACAACAATAATTTCATCCACAAATGAACGGATACTTTCGATACAGTGGGACAGAAACAGGGCTTCGTTTTTGACAATAAGGCAGGCAGAAAGCTGTGTCATGTGATTCCTGTTTTCAAATATTACGATGAAAGAAAGATGCCGTTTCAACCGAGTAAAACGGTCATCACAGGAATACTTATAGTGTCTATATTACCTTAGTTTATTCTGTAGTCAGCCGTCACTCGAGCCAAAATAGATATTTATACGTTATATCAATTATCCATAGATTGAGCTGAACATTCTTTATTTAAAGAGACTCAGGATGGCTTGAGGTCCTGTATTTGCCTGGGCAAGCATTGCACTAGCCGTCTGCTGTAATATCTGCAACTTCGTAGCCTCTAACTGCTCATATGCCATATCGGCATCCTCAATTCTGCTCCTTGCTGCCTCAGTATTTGTCTTTGCCACCGTTAAGCTTGTTTCCTGATAGGTAAGTCTGTTCACAACAGACCCAATATAGCTCAATGCCTCTGATACATCAGCGACAGCGCTATCTATTCTACCCATTAACGCCTGAGCAGATGCAGATGAGCCTAATAATGAACCTGCAAGGGTGTTACCACTGAGCCGTGTGCCACCACTAGAATCAAGCCTCATCTGGGTAGCCTTAAAACCGGTATTTCCACTCTCTAAGCTGACATTTCCAGTTTTCAGCAGATTAAACTGCAGCAAATCATTGGTGGTGCTGTTTCCCGCCCCGATTTGGAACCTGAACAGAACATTGCCGGCAGTGGCATTGCTCGAACCGGTACCGCTGAATATTGCTTTGGAGTTCCATGTGGCCTGTGTAACTTCAAGGCTAACTTGTGTTGCCAATGCAGCGAGTTCTGCTTTGATTGCCGTACGCTCTGACGTACCAAGCGAGTCATCAGCTGCCTGGGTCGCCTTTGTCTTCATCTGTGTCAGGATATCTACTATATTGTTCAAATGGCCTTCTGCAACAGATAACAGGTTTTTGGCCGATCCAATGTTGTTTAACGCCTGGCCAAGACCTTGTGCGCGAACATTAAATTTTTTTGCAATCGAGTAACCGGCAGCATCGTCCGCAGCAGTATTGATCCTTTTGCCCGTCGCCAGGCGTAATTGAGCTACGGACATTCGATTCGTAATATCATTCAACGATTTCAGAGCGTTTAAAGCACCAATATTAGTGTTTATTCTTGTACTCATACCGAAAACCTCCTTGCTATTGATTTATTTAAATAAATTATCTACTATAAGAAATAACATGGACGTCTGTTGTTATTCCTGAATATCACACCCTACGAATTCGGTTACGTTACTATTCCAGGTTTCAACAGACTCTTCATAGTTACTAACGTGCATAAAATCAATAAACTTCTTTAATATATCTTTGTCGAAGCTGCCATCCATTTCTTTAACCATAACCTGTAACACCTGGAATGCAGGGTTCACACTATTTTCTGTCGTTTTCGATATGCTCGTTTCAAACTCGTCCAGTATACGTGCTATGCGGCTATAATAATGTATCTCTTCCCCTCTTAAACCTTCTGGATATCCCTTCCCGTTATATTGCTCGTGATGTTGCTTAGCGATCAGACAGGCTTCCCTGGTTAAATTCCCACTGTTCGACAAGAAAATAAAACCCAAATCTGCGTGTTTTCGCAATAGTTCTCTTTCTTCCTTTGTTAACTTTTCAAAATCATTTTTTATTATATAAGGATCCATCCTGATTTTACCAATATCGTGAAGGAGCAAACCTGTACCCAAAACCAAAAGATCATTGGCAGAAATACCCAGATAATATCCAAACAGTAAACCAATTACAGTTATATTTACAGAATGGTTAAAGACATTTCCATCATTTATCATTACATTCCTGAGATGTGAATAAACCTCCCTGTCCCGCAGTATGAAATCCAGTACGACTGTCACCCAATCCCTGGCCCTCTCTATGTTAACAAAGATATTGGAACCCCTCGTAACATCTGCCAACAAGTTTATTGCAACGTCATAAACGACCCGAATTCTCTCGTGAATCGCAGACATTTCATCATGAACAATTTGCTCAAGATTTGATTCCATATATCGCAGATATTGTACGTTGCCATTTTTTGCAACATAGATTTTACGAATATTCTTTTTAATAAAAGATTCTTTCCGTTCGTCATCAAACAGTGTATTACCCTTACAATACAACAGATATTTAATCTCATTATTTACTACAGTTTGTAAATACAGGTCGGATTCCGCAAAAGCCCCCGTTTTTATACTTCTCCATGTCACAGGCAAATATGTATTATTTTTATCATGATAAGTCGATGCAAGTTGATCTAATTTATTAGAATTTTTTATTTTCGCGTACAAATCTGAATCTTTTATGGCAATCGAGGTATATGCCGCAATGGTTTCTAAAAATCGCACATCATAATCAGTATAATTTTCTCCCAACTTTTTATTCGCCACGCCGATCACCCCTATAACCCGGCCTTGTACCTTTACAGGCACACAAAGCATTGTCTTCCCATGATACCATATAGCTTGCTGTTTATTAAAACGCTCATCTTTTTCGATATCGTTGATAATTATCGATTCCCCGGATTTTACAACCTGACCAATTGCACCATCATTCGCTTTGAATGTTGTGCCGTTTGCCACACTGCTCGACAGGCCCATTGAAGCCAGCAATTGCGCTTCATCTCCAGTAATTAATACTACAATCCCTGACAAACTACCAGTCCCGCAAACGGTAAGATTATTAACAAGTGGAAATAGCCTCTCCATATCAAGCACGGAAATGAGCGCATGTCCAATTTCTCTCAGGTTTAGCTCTTTATGACTATAGCAGAAATCATTCGACAGTATATCTGAACTCCGGGGATGATGAAGCATATGATATAGTTTGGAAAGACATTTAATATCATGCAATGTGTCGTTCACTGTTTGCATATCTTTCAGAACCGACGTGTCGACTGTGCTTGTTGTCATATTGCCATCCTCATAATGATACCTAAATTAATTATTTAGTTTCTGATACTTAGCTCAAGCAATGTATGTGCCAAACAATTTTAAAAACAATTGCCAGACAAATCCAACGTTAACTATTTATGTAATAGGAAGTTATAATTATATAAAATTACATATGAAGGTATGGTGAAAGGTTACATTATTAAACAACCATCATAAGGTATGTAAATTTTTCCGATACCTGGAGAAAAAATATACCACGTTTTTAGCAGCATTCACCCTTGAAGAAGTTTTACCATTCACGGTAAAAGGCCTAAAAAAGGAACCAGGAGGTATCAATGGACAAAATGAGAAAAATAGGTTTCTATCTCATTAGTACATTAATATACAAACAGATGTGGCAACAGGTAGGACCAAATCCTGTGATAGTATCATCCACAGAATGGCATAACGGTAATCATAAATCCTATTTTTTTCGGCAAGCGCTAATATTCCTAAGGTTCCTTTTCACCTTGTGAACCAAGAAACAATATAAAATCTCTGAAAAAGTTATCGTCAAAACTTCCTTTCATCTCATCTTGCATAATTTGCAATGCTGAAAATGGGCTTCTTGCATCAGCATAAGACCTCCTTGTCGTTAAAGCATCGTATACATCAATAATGCTGGCTATCTTGCCATATTTATGAATATCATTACCTTTTAATCCTTTTGGATAACCCTTCCCATTCTGTTTTTCATGATGCTGCATGACAGGAATGATGGAGGTGCTATCAATACCACGGGTTTGCATGAGTATATTAACGCCAAATTCAACGTGCATTTTTATGGCCGCAAATTCTTTTTCGTTCAGTCTTTCTTTTTTATTAATTATTGCAGACTCAATCTGGGTTTTTCCTATATCGTGTAACAACAATCCAGTCCCAATCGCATGCATTTCTTCATATTTAAAACCTAAATATTTTGAGAATAACAGTCCTAATACAGACACATTTACTGAGTGTGTATAAGTATAATAATCATAAGAAATCATACTCATCATGTTTGGCAAAGAGGCTTTATTTGACAGAATAAATTCGACAGCATTTGATACCCAACCCTCAGATCGTTCTACTTGCTCACCTGAGCGTGGGTCTTCGAAAATATCCAGCATGATATTTTTAGCAACGCCATATACTACCTGAACTTTTTCATTAATATGTATTTTATCATCGTTAATAATGTGCTTTAAGCGTAATTCAACATACTTTAAATATGCTTTTTCATCTTTTTTACGTATAAATAATATTTTTATCCGGTTCCGTAACAACTCTTCAATTTTGTCTGGTTTAATAGCGTTTGTTCCACTGCAATACAATATATACTTCGTTCCACCGTCAACACAGTTTTGTAGATAAAGATCACATCCAACGGTTGTACCAACCCGAATTGTTTCCAGGGATACTGATATATAATCGTCTGATGTATTCATTTTATTTATGCTTCTCTATCAATTATATTTCCACAAAACAGTTCTTCCTGTATACGTTCAACACTATCCGACATATATCCATCAGAATAAATGATAACCATTTAACACGCATTCAGTGTAATCTTGCTCATTTTGGCTCGAAGCAAGAATAAGGCGCGATGATGAAGCTGAGATATCCTCGATTCTGAGATGCCCATTAATTCGCTTATTTCCCTCAACATGAGATCCTCGTAATAATATAAAGTAATCACCAATCTTTCTTTTTTGGGTAGCTCAGAAATGGCTTTTGCTAGCAAGGCTCTTTCTTCCTTTGTCTCTAAATCGCCTAACGGGTCATGGAGTTTAGGGTCGCTGATTTCCTGACGTCTATTCCCCTCCGCAGCATTTTCTGATTTTTGATAAAATTCTTCCAGCGAAAGGAACGTACCCAAACTGATATCCGTTAATAATTTATCCCACTCTGCCGGTTTCATTTTCAGTACTGATGCAATCTCTTCCGAACGCGGCGGTCTGTTTAGTTTCTGTTCCAACGACATGTACACATCTCTTACCAATGTTGCCTTATCGCGCATGGAACGTGGTAACCAATCCTGAGATCTCAAGTGATCCAAAATTGCACCACGAATGCGAGAAAGGGCATATGTGCCAAACTTTGCATTACTTTTAGAATCGTATTTTTCCGCCGCCTCTATCAATCCGAGGATGCCATATTCTACGAGGTCCTCCTTGTCCACAAATGAAGGAAGATACACCATAATTTTGCCCACTACATACTTAACCAGGGAGAGGTTGTCAGTAATTAATTTATCACGCTTCGCCATATTTTCACCTGCATAACTCGTCCGATTCTTATTTATCGCGCTCATTTCTTTTTTCCTTTTTATAAACCTTATTTATTGTTTTGATCAATGGTATGATCTGCTCTCTGAAGAACGGAGTTATGCGGTTGATCAGGCTCTTCAGACGGAACAGTCTTTGCCACACTCACAAAATATTTAATGAATAAATGACTTAATACGCCAACAGCGCTTACAATTACAATACTTCTCAAAGCTAAGATGGGAAGAGAAACACCAGACATCATCCCTAGAAAACACGATGAAAAAAACACAATCACCATGAGATATATACGAAGACTGGCTAATAGGTTCTCCATCCAAATAACCTCCGTTGCACAGGCATAAGATCCCTCCGTTAATCCCCATGGTTTAAGGGGAATTTTTATGCTTCCTACTGCTCGTTTTCATTGGTTTACAAGCATTTTTGCATTCAGGAATTTGGGCTTAGAGTATCCACGTATTTTTCATCAGCAATCCGTCTAAAATAACCCTCAATTCCCAAAGCCTGTGTTCCATCATCTTTTTTTAAAAATGAAGCTGCTATACTACTGAGACAACTGGTTGCTGTTGTGTTAGGATATTCTTTTACAAACGATTTTTGAAGCCTGGTCGCAATGGGCACGTTCGGATCCCGCAATAAATATCCAAAATATTCTATATTTACATCCAGAAACCGTCTCGTTACCGATGTGATTTTTTTCACAGTTATCTCTGCCTCTTCCTTGCTGCATGATTGATTCACCAGCAGCCTGATATTTAAATTCTTTCTCTTTTTAGAAAGAACTTTTATCATAGCATACGCATCCGTTATCGCAGTGGGCTCAGGTGTAGTCACCAACAATATTTCATTCGCTGCAAGCACAAAACTCAATACATTCGACGATATCCCCGCACCAGTGTCTACAATAACAATATCTACTTCATCATCTAATCCACTAAATCCTTTAAAAAGCCGATCTTTTTGCATCTCATTTAAATAAGTAAGCTCCTCAACACCTGAACTGGCAGGAACAATCATTAATCCATCGGGACCATGGTGAATAATATCTTTCATTTCCTTGCGACCAGCAATGACATCATGTAACGTGTACTCAGCGTGAAAACCCAGTAAAATATCAATATTTGCAAGCCCTAAATCGAGATCTACCAATAAAACTCTTTTTTTGTATCTTCGAAAAATCATCGCCAGATTTGTAGCAATGTTCGTCTTCCCTACCCCACCTTTACCGCTCGTTACTGCAATTGTCCTTACTTTAGAAAATCCCGCGGTCATTTTGTATCACTCTCCGACAAAATATTACGCTATTTATAATTTGACCATACCTAGAGAATCAATCTTAACACCTGATGATATCTCCTTATAGGACAATACCGCTACATGAGGTAATGCACTTTCAATGAGACGGCGAATATGACTTCTTACATTAGATGATGTGAGCAGAACCACCTCATACCCGGATGATAGAGAATCTCTAACTACCTCTGTTAATTTATCAATCAACTTTTGTGCCATATTCGGCTCCAAGGCCAATAAGTTTCCCCTTTCTGTCTTATGAATCGAATTGGCAATGGTCTGCTCCAGTTGAGGATCAAAGGAAATGACCCCGATTTTACCTTCCCCACTCTGGTATCTTTGGCAAATTGTCCTGGAAAGTCTTTGTCTCACATATTCTGTTATTAATTCAGTATCTTTTGTCGCTGGAACGTAATCCGCAATCGTTTCAAGTATGGTTGCCATATCACGAATTGGTACTTGTTCCTTTAATAAATTTTTCAGAACCTCTTGTACACTACCAAGGGGCATTACGCTTGGCGTCAATTCCTCAACAACCGCTGGTGACTCCTTCTTCAAATTTTCAATAAGTTTCTGCACGTCTTCACGGCACAGAATTTCATATGCATGATTCTTTATAATTTCTGTGAGATGAGTAATCATCACCGAGACAGGATCTACGATCGTATATCCTGAAGCCTCTGCCTCTTCCTTTACTGTTTCGAAGACCCACAGGGCAGGTAAACCATAAGCAGGATCGAATGTTTTCGTTCCTTCAACCGATTTGGTAATTGCTCCAGAATCAATAGCAAGATAGCAATCGGGAAACAATTCCCCCCTTGCAACATCCTGTCCCCGTATTTTAATAACATATTGATTCGATTCTAATTGCAAATTATCTCTTACCCGAATGGGGGGTACAATCATACCCATATCTCTGGCCATTTGCCTTCTGAGCGCATTAATTCTTTCCAGGATACCCCCATTCTTCTGCGGATCAACAAGAGGGACTAATTTATATCCCACTTCTATCCCCATGCGATCTACGTGAAGCAGCTTTTCGACACTTTCTTCAGAATGTGCCTCTTGTACATCCTTTTTAACGTCTTTTTCCATCACTTCTTCCGTCGCTAATTTCCTGGTAGATCTCCTGAGAACGAGAAATAGCATCCCGAAAAACCCTGCAAGAATCATGAAAGGCATTTTAGGAAGGCCCGGAATTATACTAAATACCGCAAGTATTCCCGCCGCAAAGGCCACTGCATTCGGCTGATTAAACAGCTGGCCCTTCAGATCCTTGCCCAGATTCTCGCTTGAAGATGTTTTGGTAATAATGACGGCAGAAGCAGTAGCTATAATGAAAGACGGGATTTGTGATACAAGGCCGTCACCCACCGTTAAAATCGTGTAATGCTGCAATGCCTCCGATACGGGCATCCCTTGTCGCATGCCCATAACAATTCCACCCACAATGTTAATTAATACGATGATAATGCCAGCAATGGCATCTCCACTTACAAATTTACTGGCGCCATCCATAGCCCCATGGAATTCCGCCTCCCTGGAAATCAGTTCCCTCCGTTTGCGGGCTTGATCCTCTGTAATAAGGCCGGCATTTAAGTCCGCATCAATACTCATTTGCTTTCCAGGCATTGCATCCAGGGTAAACCTGGCAGCCACCTCAGAAATTCTCGTAGCACCTTTCGTTATTACGATAAATTGAATAACAATAATAATTAAAAAGACCACCATTCCGATAACAATATTTCCACCTACCACAAACTCACCAAACGATGCGATTACTTGTCCCCCATACCCATGTAATAAAATTTGCCTGGTGGATGCCACGTTGAGTGACAACCGAAAAAGTGTTAAAAATAACAATATGGAAGGAAACGTCGATAAATCCAGTGGTCCTTTTGCATGGAGAGTAACCAACAACAGTAAAAGGGTAATTGAAAGATTTACGGTTATAAGTAAATCAAGAAAAATTGTTGGAATCGGTATAATAAGCACCACAAATATGCCTATCACCCCTACGACTAATGCAATCTCTCCTTGTGAAAATAATTTACCAAAAGAATTTTTAATCATGTAATTTTCGTTATCGGATGCCATATTCAATTTTCATCAATGTGAGGCCGTTTCCGTTTATACTCTCTGATTTCCCTTCTTCAATTGATAGACATAAGACAAAACCTTTGCAACTGCATAATACAGTTTCTGTGGGATTTCTTTTCCGATTTCAACCGTTTTATAGAGTGTTTGTGCAAGTGGTTTGTCTTCCACTAACGGAATTTTATGTTTCTTTGCAATCTCTTTAATGCGCTTTGCAATCAGGTCTGCGCCTTTTGCAACTACCGTGGGCGCCTTCATCGCAGTGCTATCATATTTCAATGCGACAGCATAATGTGTTGGGTTTGTTACCACAACATCTGCCGTGGGAATCGATGCCATCATACGCCTCATAGCCATTTGGCGCTGTACTGATCTGATTTTCGACTTTATCAACGGATCGCCATCCAACTGCTTTCTTTCTTCTTTAACTTCATTCTTAGTCATTCGCAAATTGCGTTTATACTGCCATTTTTGATAAAAGAAATCTAAAACAGCCAAAATGAATAATGCCGTCGATACGCGCAAGGCAAGTCCATACATCAATTTTATACTTATCCCAAATATTTCAATGAGACTCAGGTCTATAATGTCTATTATGTTTGTATGCCAAAACTCCTTTCTGATATAAAAAAAGGCAACACCGCCAACAAGAAGAAGTTTTAGCACGGAAAAAATAAGTTTTATACATGATTTTGTCGAAAAAAGATTTTTTATACCTGATAGAATATTGAGTTTGTCAAGATTGGGTTTCAACAGCCCAAAATTAAACATCATGCCTACCTGAAGATAAGATGCAACCAATCCAATTAGCAATAATCCACCCAAAATGGGAGAGAGTATTTTCATTAATCCATAAACCTGAGATATGATAACATTCACTACTGAATCAGCTGTAAAATCTTTGCAAACCAAATTTCCCAGAGACAATTTCATTGTTTTACATATTCCGTTATATGTGCTTATACCCAGAGCATACAACAATACAAAGCCAAACAATAAGCAAGCCGCATTGTTCAAATCCTGGCTAAATGCAATACTCCCCTTGCTTCGTGCATCATTTAAACGTTTACCGGTAGGTTGTTCTGTTTTCTCTGTATCAGAACCAAATGCCATCTTTTCAGCCTCATATAACAGACAACAACGACATCATGCTTTGTTCTAAAGGAATCAGATAAGATTTCATTGCATTAATTACAAATGGAAGCGCTATGATGAGTATTAAAAAACCGATTAATATCTTTATAGGAAAAGCAATAATAAATACATTAATTTCTTGCGCGACTTTTGTCATCAGTCCAAGAACAACTACTGTTAACATGAGAACCACTAATGAAGGCGCCGATATCTTAATTCCCATCACAAAAAAAGATTTAAACAGAGAGAGTATTCTTGATAATGTCACCGTGGTATATTTGAAACTCCCAAGAGGAATTATTCCGAAACTTTGCACTGTCGTTTTAATAAACCAGTGATGCCCGTTAATTGTAAGAAAGATAAGAATGGCAATCATGTTGTAAAAGATCGATATTGACTGTTCTTCCTCCCCAGTCTCTGACGTTGGATCAACAACCGCAGCAGTATCAAGTCCCATTTGGTTACTTATCAAATGACCTGCCATAGTGAAGGCTGAAAATATAACCGAGGCTGCAAAACCAACCACAGCACCAATCGCAATCTCCTTGAAGGCAACGAACGCATAGGGGATAATATTGGATGGCAACATGAACTGGTTTTTCTCTACGCTGGGGTATAATATGAAGGCGAACATCAAAGCAATAGCAACCCGCACTTGCAATGGGACATTGGCATTACCGAAAACAGGGGCAAAAATCATCATCCCTCCCACGCGGAAAAAAACTGCCATAAAGAATGGCAGGTCATTTACAATATTCAAGAAATAATCCATAGAAACTTATTGACAATATCTGGTCAAATTTCCTAATAAATTTACGGTGTAAGAAGTTATCATGCGCAGCATCCATGGCAAACACAGCAAAAACACTCCCATAACAGCAAATATTTTTGGTAAAAAAGTAATCGTTTGTTCATGAATACTCGATATTGTCTGAAATATTCCGACAATCAAACCAACAACCATCGCAACAACAAGCAAAGGTCCCATAAGAACAACCGTTATCTGTAATAACTCTTTTCCAATATGGACGACTATTTCCGTGGTCATAACTAACTCTCCGTATTATCATGTATAAAATAATACCAATTGGCACTCAGTATTCGGATCGTTTATGCCAGGCTTGAAATCAAAGACTGTATAATCAATTGCCAGCCGTCCACCAGGACAAAAAGAATCAACTTAAACGGCATTGAAATCATGGCGGGAGGAAGCATAACCATCCCCATGGCTGTCAGCACACAGGCAACCACCATATCAATCACAAGAAAAGGGAGAAACAGGAGGAAACCCATCTGAAATGAAGTCTTCAGTTCACTGGTAATAAAGGCTGGGATTACTATGTGCATCGGAATATCCCTAACCGACATTGGTTTTTCCATTTTTGCGATATTCATAAATAGGGCGATATCCTTCTCACGGGTCTGCTTAAGCATGAATTTTTGAAACGGCACGAGTCCTTTCGTTAATGCCTCATTCTGCGAAATCTCCTCTTTCAGATACGGCTGAAGCGCCTCAGAATTGACCTGTTTCCATACAGGCGCCATTACAAAAAATGTCAGAAAGAGTGAAATGCCAATGAGTATCTGATTCGGAGGAAGTGTCTGAAATGAAAGCGCCTTCCGCACAAAAGACAGCACAATAATGATTCTCGTAAACGAGGTCATAGTTAATAATAATCCTGGCAATAAGGAGAGTGCCGTTAAGAAAAGGACAATCTTTAAGGTACTGGCTACCTCCTTGGGTTTTCCCAGATTGTCGATACTCATCGTTAATTTTAACGGCAAAGAGGTTTCACCGGCAGCCTCAACGACACCCAGAGAACCAAAATTTATCGCCATTCCACAAATGATCAAAATCATCAACCATCTTCTCATATCATCATCCTTGCGTAACACTACATTCGGCTGCCTTTGGCAGCAATTTTGAAGCTACCAGATTGAAATTTTAAACATAAATTTATGTTTGTTCTGTGGAAACACGTTTAAAAAACCTCATAAATTCGTTGTTTTTTGATTCTGTTTCTATGGACTCGACAATATTTTTTTCCGTTATTTCAGTAAGTGATTGAATCCTCTCATTGGTAGTACCTATTAACAATACCTTACCGGGCACTTTAACTAGATGAATATACTTCTTTGATCCTAAAGATATCGTATCCACAATGTGAACGTATCTCTTCCTTCCATTTATACCCGTTTTAATTCCCAATTTTTTCCGTAAAATAAAAACCGTAACTACAATAATAACGATTACAATTCCCGTTGATTTCAGCAATTTGGTAATTTTAGGAAAATTAATAGGTGACATGACGCCAATACTGTCAGATCCTGTAGTAGCACTCCCTTGTTTCTCTGTTATACAATATCCCTTGTCACAGACAAAAAAGGATAGGGAAAAAATTAGCAGCAGGCACTTTTTTTTCATTTTATTTCGCACAAAGACAGCATCGATAAACGAAATATATAAACATTTTTCTGTTTTTTTCGGTTTACTGAATCTGCCGGATTATCAAGCAACATGCCATTGTGTTTTGAGCAAATAAGATGCCTCATTATTTCTTACAATTTTTAAAAACAATCAATCTCCGTCTATCCGTAAGATAAGTATATATATTATAAATATATACATTACACTAAATAGACATTACCTCCCTACCTGCAAAGTATTCAATTTTTCCCAATTTTTTCTGATACCTGAAAGAAATTATTTATCGTAGGCTTTTTGTACTGCTTGTGGAAATTTTGAACAAAATCTCAGAGAAATGTGGAGACCGTTTGGTTATGACACGAAAAATGTCTTTCCCGTGTAATTGTGTTGAGTTGAGTTGAGTTGAAAGGAATCGCCCCATTCATGATTTTAATGGAGAATGTTTAACTGGTACACAAAATAATCCAGAAATAAGGAATAGCAATGATTTAAAACCACAGTGAGAATAATTGTGCCTGCAAGCTATCGTGGAAGAAATAAACCGTGAATCTCAATTATTAGCCGTTCTGCTAACTGAACTGACCGGCAAATAAAACGCATCCGGAGAGGAAGCTGAAAATTTCCAAAAAATAACGATTCAGATTCAAAAAATTTACTTACGGAATTAGAACAGATCATCCCAAATTTCTCACCCGTTCTTCAGAACCGCATATATTTGTAATCTTCAAACCGAAGTTCTCATCTACAACAACGACTTCCCCCTGTGCTAAGAGTTTTCCACGAACGAGCAAGTCAACAGGTGTACCCGCTATTTTATCTAACTCCACAATTGATCCTTGCGATAAAGCAAGGATATCTTTTACCAACATGTTTGTACGTCCCAGCTCAACCGAAACAGGCACTGAGATGTCCAGGATCAAATCTAAATTACGCTTACTTTCGTCTTTAATACCGTCAGTAGCAATGGAGTTTAGTTGACTAAACTGTACTGATTGTATTGATGTCTCAGCATCTGTATTCTCATTTGTATCAATCTCTTTTACTTGTTCCATGTTTTACCCCTTTATAGTAATTCAATCAATTAATCAGATTCCCCCCGCTCGGAATGAACTCACGCTGAGTGAAGTCGAAGTATAACAAAAAGATACCCATATCAAAAATTCTGAACTGCTAATAAGATACAGACGATACCTGAAATGCCATCTTTTTGCCGATTGCGCCTGGCTTACCGCTACATTTTGTTTTTTCCCCAATCTCCATGCGTATATCCTCTGTTATCTTGTTATCCAGTTTTATTACATCCCCAACTTTCAGATGAATGAGTTCATTAAACATCAATTGGGTTGTTCCTAGGATCACAGAAGTAGTTAACTTTGTTTCTCTCATAACATCTTTAATAATGACAATTTCGTCTTCCCTCTTCATTTTTTCTATTTTTGATTTTACCATTATCATTTCCAGACTCATGACAGGAATACATAAAATGATTGTCCCATTACCCAGATCTCCGTTTGCAGCAAAATTGATTGATATCATGAGTTCAGTAGGGGGCGCAATCTGTAATGATTTTATATCAGTATCCATCTTTTCTATCTTCCATTCTGGTTGAACCATCTTTAACCAGCAAAGCCTTATCTCTTCTATAATATTAGATAACACCGCACCCACTACCGACTCTTCGATTAATGTAAGGGGTCTGATCTTTTGTGGTATTTTCCCTGGTCCGCCTAAACCTCGATCTACAATAGCAAGACAAAAACCTACATCAACAGTCAAGCAACCAAATCCGGCGAGAGGATTTAAGTTCACAACATTTGCACACACTGGATCAGTAAATGAATTCACAAACACTTCGTAACTAAATTCTTCAATAGCAATAAGTTCAACATTTACTGAAACTCTGAGGAATCGGGAAAGTGTAATCCCAATCGTTTTGGCCATCTCTTCACTAATCTTCTGTAATCGGCGCTTTTGTTCCCTCGGAAATCTATCAGGACGACTGAAATCATAATGTTGAACTTTTCTGTCTTTTTTGGGCTCAATCTTTTGTCCAACCAATACTTGCCCACTTTCTATAGCAGATAGGAGTGCATCCACTTCCTGGTTGCTCAGTATTGCATTTGACATTTCATCAATCCTCGATTTGATGCATTATTGGATAACAAACTCTGTAAAATATACTTGCAGTATCCCGTCTTCCATCTTTAATACTACGTCTACAGCATCTTTTATTTCCCTTCGAAGGCTTTCCTGCCCTTCCAACCCTTCAGCATCTTCCAATGTTTTTGAAGAAAGGATAGAAATTAACCGATCTTTTATTTGTACTGATCTGGCTTCGATCTTCTTTTTTACGTCTTCGTCCCTTGCTTCCAGGTTTATCTTAGCCTTAAGATATCGTCTCCCACCGGAACCACAAAGATTTACGATGACTGTATCGAGGGGTACAATCATGGATTCTTCCGCGACCTCTTTTTTATCCTCTTTTCCTTTTTCATCCTTCTTTTTTGATGTAGAGACTGGTTCCTTCTTTATTTCAGGGAGTTTCGCTGTTTGTTCATCTGCTGTCTCTTCTGCTTGTTTCTGGTCTTGTTCCATCACATCTGGTTGTGTATTTCCTATTAATGAAGGATATACCTTTGAAACAAATACAAACGCACATCCGACTGAGATCAGAACGACCCCGCCCATCATTATGAGAGTTTTATTACCTTTCCCCTTATTTGTCGGCTGATCTGCGATCTTTTCCTCCAGCGTTTCCTCTATTTCACTTTTTGCCGTATTCTTTGCCATAGATACACACCTTTACCTTTTTCATAGGTTTCATATAAACATTTTAAGGATAAAATTATTTTTTGCCCTTTTTAAAATCACTCTTCAATAATTTTAATCTTTCACTCAATTTAACCGCAAGAGTAAGATCAACAGACTCCAAGATTCTTCCAGAACTTTTACCATCCATCATTGTGAGTAATTTAACGGCAGTATCCTCATCCATTTCTTTAATAATCATTGCTGCTTTTTCTGGTTTCATACCACTATATACGGCTGCCAATTTTTTTATGTTTTTTGATTCTGCCTCATCAAGCTGAACTGTTTCTTTTTTTAGTTTTACCTTTTGAGTAGATACGACTTCGAGAATTTTATTTAATTCCTGTTTGACAGCATCGAGTTCCTTTCTCTCAGCTTCCAGGTCAGCACGTAATGACTCCAAGACTTTCTCTTTATAATCCAACATCTCCTTCCTTTTCTTATACTCATTTTTTTCCATCTCTATTTCCTTTAACATTACAGCTATCTCACTTGAAGAAAGAGGTTTAAATATTGTTGTTGCATTTTGTTTATATACGGCAGGCAATTTCGTCACCAATTTCTCTTTCATGTCTTTTTGTATCTTTTTATTCTTAACAGTAGAAGTAGCAATCTGATTTATATTTGTTTCATCATCTTCATTTACATCTTGAGATGTTACTTGTGTCGTCTGCTCTGTCAGCGAAGACTTTGAACCTCTCATAAAAATCATACCCATGACAGAAATTCCAAAAACAACAATTCCTATGCCAGGCAACATCATCATTTTTTTGTTTACCAGAAGTCTCATAATTACATTCTCCAGGAATGACTAATGGATATCTTCTTTCGTACGTTTGCGAAAAAACCTGGATGTAGCAACCTCATCGAAATGCTTATTTTCTATTCGTAATACCTGCTCTTTATATTCTTTTTTATACCGTTCCCGTAATTTTTCAAGGACTTTTCTCTTCTTAAATACAATCAAGAGTTTTTCCCGTACATGATCCATTTTTTTGAAAACCTCTTTTACTTTAGAGCTTTGTACGACAATATCCCGATTCAGTTTTGAAAAATATGATTCAAAGAGGACAAACACTCCTGCTTCAGATTGCGTACATAATTTTTTTCCCATCTCCGATTGTTGCAACGTCAGAATTGACTGTAAAAATCCCAGCAACTTTTCCTCATCATGAAATTGCTTTTGCAAAATTTTCAATTCTTTCACGAGTCCTTCTTCCCGACATTTTTCAATTTCCAGCAATTTTTGAAATTTAAAATGGAATCTCATATCAGTGTAAATAATTACTGATTTTTCTCGGCCTTAATGACGTTATTCTTCCGCAATCCCTCATTTTTTGTACAAAGATTTTCAAGTCTGGCAATTGTATCATGAAGCTTACTATCCTCCGTAACATCTTGTTTCAGATAATCCTTTATCCGATCAATCATCGATATGGCAAAATCTATTTTGGGGTTGCCCCCTTTTGCATATGCCCCGATATTAATCATATCCTCAGATTCTTTATATGTGGCATATACTGTTTTTAGCTGATTGGCTGCTTTTCTGTGTTCTGACGTTATAATGTCGTCCATACACCTGCTAACACTTTCCAGGATGTCGATCGCAGGAAAATGGTTTTGATTGGCCAGCATTCTCGACAACACGATATGTCCATCAAGAATGCCTCTGACAGCATCAGCAATAGGTTCATTCATATCATCACCATCTACTAACACAGTATATAACCCTGTAATGCTTCCTCTTGATCCGGTTCCAGACCTTTCCAAAAGCTTTGGTAACAAGGCAAAGACAGAAGGTGTATAGCCTTTGGATGTTGGAGGTTCTCCAATCGCTAACCCTACTTCTCTCTGTGCATTTGCAAAACGCGTAACAGAATCCACCAATAACATTACCTGCATTCCCTGATCTCTGAAATACTCAGCAACAGTAGAAGCAATATAAGCGCCTTTTACTCGCAATAAAGCCGGTTTATCAGAAGTAACAGAGACTACCACAGACTTTTTTAGACCTTCCTCACCGAGGCTTTTTTCAATAAATTCACGAACCTCTCTACCTCGTTCACCAATGAGGGCGATCACATTTACATCTGCTTCAGAATTTCTTGCGATCATACCCATCAGCGTACTCTTTCCCACACCACTCCCTGCAAATATACCCAACCGCTGCCCTTTTCCGCAGGTAAATAATCCATCTAACACTCGTATTCCAGTCCTTAGTGGTTCCTTTATCCTGCTTCTTTTTAATGGATCAGGCGGAGAATTATAAATGGAACGATACTCTTCCATCTTTATCATCCCCTTTCCGTCTATTGGTTCACCAAGTCCTCCGATAACTCGCCCCATGAGATCCATTCCTACTTTTATCATCAAAGGAGACCCTGACGCCACAACTTTTGCCCCTGGACTGATTCTATCTAATTCACCGATGGGCATCAGAAGTATTTTTTTCGCCTTAAAGCCCACTACTTCCGCGGGCACTGGCGCATGCCCATTATTTAAGTGAACATAGCACAAATCTCCTATTGGAACGGATGGGCCATTTGATTCAATCACCAGACCTGCAACATGAACCACCCTGCCTGTGTATTTGAACGGAACAACGGCAGATAATCTTTTTTGATAGCGTGCAAAATCAATGCACTGTTGGCTCATTACTATTTCCCAAAAAAGCCTTCAAAATTTCTTCCCAACGCGTCTCTATCTGACTCTCCACACTTCCAAAATTTGTTTCTACGATACAACCACCAGATGCAATCGTACTGTCTTCCACCACCTTTATGCTCTGATCCATTATTTTCGTTTCTTCCAGCGTATTTATTTTTCTAAGATCATCAGGAGAAAGCCGAACAGCAACAATCTTCTTCTCACCGACACTAGAAAGTGCTTCCTTCACTATATGTTTTACAACATGAATACCGTTCGTATTAATTTCGTATCCCACGATTTTTTTTGATATAGTTAAAATAAGTTTGATGATCTCGGTTTCACTCTCTTGCCATATTTTCTTTCTTATATCTGTTAGCTGTTTTACCGCATCCCGGAATAGCGTCACCAACGACCCATATTCGTTTCTTAGTTCTTCAATTTCCAATGCAAAGTCATGTTCAGCATTCAGCCTTCCCTTTTCATATGCCTCTTCCTTCACCGCTTCAAGTTCCTTTAATCTGTTCTCTTCCTCTTTCCTTTTTTTTTCATTTTCCTTCTCTTCCATTTCCTGTTTTATCTCATAGTCCTCTGGAGAAGATTTTTTTTGATTGGCAGTGGATTGTAAAATATAAATACCTTTCACATCAGGCGATAGATATACCTTTTTGTTTTTCATACAAATTTATCAGCACCCCCCTTAGCGCCCTTCTTTTTCAAAATAGCTTCCCCTTTTGCTTCAAGTCGTTTTACCGCCTCAACAATCTGCTGCTGTGCAGATTCCACTTCAGATAAGAGCCTCGGCCCTAAGAGATCCTTGACTTCCCTGACTGAGTCTCCAACACGTTTGGACATATTGCTGAAGAATTTTTTCTCAACCTCTGGATTGGCAGTTTTTAGCGCCAGTGCAATCACATTATTGTCTATCTCTGTAAGAATTTTTCTTAGAGCTTCGTCCTGGACATTAACAACATCTTCAAAGGTAAACAGTAATTTTTTAATCTCATCTGCAAGCTCTGGGTTCTTGTAGCTTATTTGATCAATTACGTTTTTATCAGCAGATCCATCCATACTGCCAATAATTTCCGAAGCGAATTTATATTTTTTCTTTGCTGGCGTCTTTCGGCGACGATCATCACTTTTTATTTTTGATACAACAACTTCATTTACTTGCAGCAGCAGCTTTGTAGGGGGCGGTTCCATCGTAGCAATTCTCATAATGATCTCTGATTGAAACTCCGTAGGGAATTGCGACAAAACCTTCGCAGCACGCTGTGAATCAACATACGACAGCACAAGTGCAATCGTTTGCGGATGTTCACCTGCAAGAATACGTATTACATCCTCATCGCTGGCCTCACGGAGCGCAGAAAAAGGTGTAGGGAATATAGTCCCTTCCTGAACACTTGTTATGATTTCTTCACTTTTTTGTACTCCTATGGCCTTTTCAAGAAGTTTTTTGAAAGAATTGTTGTCATATTTGACGATCCTTTCATTTGACTTTAATTCTTCAGATAAATCATAGAGTACCCTTTCGACAAGTTCTTTTTCAACACGTTCAATATCTGACATTGCCGCAGTAACAGCCGCAATTTGCTCTTCGTTAAATTCCTTAATTACCTCCGCAGCAGTATCAGCGTCAAGGGTTGATAACAAGATTGCTACTTTTTGAATTCCTGTTAAATTTATAGTATTCATTTATTCTCTAACCGCGAGATCTGCAGTTATCCATTTTTTTAACGAATTGGCAGTTAAACTCGGGTCTTTTCGTACATTCTGAATAATTTGTGAACGTAATTTTGAATGCCTTGCCTCACTATCTTTTTCTTCTTCCTCATATGTATTTTCTTCTGCCGGCATGTTCGCATTCTTCGCACGTGTTTTTATAATGTTGTTCTGAGCATCTTGAGCTACAACAGTATTTGTCTTTCTGAGTTTTTTCATACTCCTCAGCATAAACATCAGAAAGGCTAATACGGTAATCGCAAGTGACCCATTCTTTGCCATTTTTAATATAAATTCTTTTTGTTGTTCTTTTTTTATTGAAGCCTCTTCTTGTTCATAAGATGGTTCATAAAATTGCACATTTTGTATTTCAAAACCATCATTACGATTACCGGATTCATCGATCCCAATTGCCTGTTTTACAAGCCCTGCAATTCTTGTCAAATCATCTTTATTTCTGGGAATATAAATTTTTTGAACTTTTCCATCCCCGGATTTTTGCTCTTCGTACATACCATCCACAAGCACCGCCACAGATAAGCGTTTCAGGTTCGCACCGTGGTCGGCAATAATACGTTCCGTTTTACTCAACTCATATTGAGTTTGCGCAGTCTCTTCTTCCTCCGATGACCCTACGGACTGAATAATCCCCGACTGGGAAAGATTGAGATTGGCCTGCATCCCTGGCACACCACCGCCCGAAAAAGGCGCACCACCAGATACCCTTGTCGTTACGGTCTGGACCTTGGGTACTCTGCGTTCAGGATCATATTCAACCAGTTTTTCATCTACATGTTTAAAATCCAACTCTGCACTTACACGCACAACAGACTTACCGGCTCCAACAATCCTGTCCAACAGATCCTGGGCCTTGGCAACAAAATACTCCTCAATCTTTTTCTTAACTTCTAACTGGTCATTACTCACACCCGCATTTGACAACGATGATTCTTTCTTCGAAAGCAGATTCCCACGTGTATCAGCAATAGTAACATTTTCTGGTTTGAGCCCCTCAACGCTTGAACTGACAAGATGGGTAATACTGACTACCTGCTCAGGCTTTAAAATACCACCACTCTTCGTTTTTAACTTTAAAATTACGGAGGCCGTCGGTTGTTTTTCATCCTCTACAAAAAGAGAAGCCTCCGGCAAAGCTATGTGTACTTGTGCCCATTCTACGTAATCTAAATGTCTGATTGTTTTTGCAAGTTCTCCTTGAATCGCCCTGCGGTAATTCACCCTTTGTACGAAATCTGACGTGCCAAAACCCACTTTATCCAATAACTCATACCCAGATTCCTCCCGTGGCAATCCTTTACCTGCAAGTCTTAGCCTCACTTCATGTATCTTCTCAGAAGGAATTAAGATCGTAGACCCGCTCCCACTAATCTGGTAGGGAATGTTTTCCTCTTTAATGAAATCTATTATTTCTCCGCTTTCTCTTGGATTCAGTTCCCCGTAAAGCAAACCGAAATCAGGCTTCCTTGCCCATTGCGTTACTCCAATCATACTTCCTATAAACCCCATAGTCATCATAATCATAATAAATTTGTGGGAAAAGCTGATTCCATTCCAGATATTTCCGAATTGACTCATTACTTTCTTCAAATCAAAATTCATAGTCCTCTCTCTCCATATTTTCAAATCCCCTGATACGAGTTAGTTGTCTACGGAGAAAAAAGCAATTTTGGTACCAAGAAACACTATTAAGTTGCTCAAGACAAAATAGTCTTAACTTATTATTAAAATTGATATTACAGATTAACAACATACGACTCCATACAGATCAATTTAAATGACTACATGCGGAAGTCCACAATTCCAATACAATGCGCTAATCATCTGTATATTATTTTAACAACCTTTATGAACAGGACGTTTGAATTGTTGGAAAGAATCAAAAATTATTTTGAAATGACATTCTACTATTGAAATATTGAGATCAGAATCTGGTTTTGAACCAATTGAAAAGAAGCTTATAAATCGAAGGGGTTTGTTCGAGATGTTCTTTCCTGGCATGTTGCCAATTTTTACAATACTACCTACATCTGCATGCGCATAACTTCTTTGTAAGTTTCCACAAGTTTGTTACGTGCTTCCATCATAAATTTAAAACTCACCTCCGCCTTTGCCATGGCGATCATGACCTCATGGACATTTTCTACTTTTCCGGTTGCAAGATTTTCAATACTTGCATTAGCCTTTGTTTGAAGGTCGTTTACTTCATTTATGAAACCGCTTAATGTTCTTTGAAATGAGGGACCTTGTTCCTGCTCATCAACCAAGCTAACAAGCTCCTTATTTGTCGGACTGGTTCCTTTATTTTTAATAGGTGAAATGTCCATTAATCTATCCTCTATTTTCCAATAATCGATAAGGCGCGGTTATTCATATCTTTTGATGAATTTATTACCGCAAGGTTTGCCTCATATGATCTTGTTGCTGTGACAAGATCTACCATCTCCATCATAACACTCACGTTGGGCATCTCCACAAAACCTTTTGCATCTGCCTTGGGATGACCAGGAATATACACCCTATTAAACGGTTCTGTACTTTTCAAAATTCTTTGAACTTTCACACCACCCAATCTCTCTGCACCTTTAACATCGCTCTTCTGCATCGTCTTGTTAAGCACCGAGGAGAATTCCACTTGTTCTTTACGATATGGCCCCCCCTCAGGAGTATCGGTAGCATTTGCGTTTGCTATATTGTTAGCAATTACATTCATCCTTATCCGTTCAGCAGACAGTCCAGAACCACTAATATCAAATATGGAAAGCATACTATCTATTCCCATTTCATTACTCCTTTAAATTCGAGAATTTTCAATTGCCGATTTTAACGACTCCATCTTTTTTGCCAGCAATTGCGTATAAATATTGTATGAAAGGGTATTTTTCATTAAAGAAGAAACTTCTTTATCCATATCTACGTTATTACCATCATTCCGCACGGTTCCATTTGCGTCTTCCTTTGAAAGAACAATCTTGGGCTGAAGGCTGTCGAATTTGTTCATAGAATTATCTTTTATCACTTTTTCAAGCTGTTCGGCAAAGCTTACCTCCATTTTTTTATAGCCGGGGGTATTGATATTTGCAATGTTGTTCGCAATAACCTTGTGTTTTATTGCTGAAACATCCAACATTTTTTCTAATAAATTAATACTTTTGTCTATGCCTGTAATCATATTAATTCTCCTGAATTTGAGCAAAACAAATGCCACAATATTAGACCATTCCACAACACATGATCATTACCTAACTAGCACAATTGCAAGATCTTATATAACACACGAAAATACTTATTGAAAGCTAACAGGTAAAATATTCATTTCACACAGGAAATTATTTCCCTTTCCTGAGAAGATTTAGATTCTGCATCGTATCTGTTGAGTTTGTTTCGTAATGTCCTCGTCGTGATCTTAAGCAATTCCGCAGCCTTAGTTTTATTTCCACCCGTTTTTTCAAGTGTATTATAAATCAGGTCTTTCTCTACATCCTCAATGGCTTTTCCTGCTGTCAATGTACTTTCTGTTTGTTTTAGATCCTGATGAATAAAAAGACCAGTAAATTGCTCTCTTTGAAGTACCTCAGATGATCCCATAACTACAGATCTTTGTATGACATTTTTTAATTCTCTCACATTTCCCGGCCAATTGTATTGACACAGATAATCTAGCGTCTCCTTATCTACAGATTTTACTATAGCATCATTTTCTATACTGTACTTTTTGAGATAGTAGTCCACAAGCAGAGGAATATCCTCTCGTCGTTCCCTTAAAGACGGTAAATGGATAGGGACAACATTCAGACGATAAAAAAGGTCTTCACGAAAAGTACCTTTATGAATTTCATCCATTAGGTCCCTGTTTGTCGTTGCTACAATCCTTACGTCAATCTTTATAGTCTTTTCTCCCCCTACCCGCTCAAACTCTTCCTCTTCAAGAACCCTTAGTAATTTAGCCTGTATATTGGGTGATATTTCACTGATCTCATCAAGCAATAAAGTACCTTCATTCGCCAATTCAAAACGCCCTACGCGTTTTGAATTGGCGCCAGTATAAGCCCCACGTTCATGTCCGAAAAGTTCGCTTTCCAAAAGGGTTTCTGCCAGAGCGGCACAATTAACCCGAATAAAAGGCTTTTCGCATCGATGGCTATGATAGTGTATCGCACGTGCAACGAGTTCCTTTCCCGTACCACTTTCCCCTTGAATAAGAACACTTGCCTTGCTTTGCGCGATCTTTTTAATCTGTTCATATATCTGGGACATTCTGGAGTTTCGGCTAAAGACGGGATTCAATTTTTCGTCAATATTTGAGTTGGCTCTCCAATATTTATTCTCTATAATTAGTTTTTGACGCTCATTCACTCTGGAAATTAAACGTTCTATCTGATCAGGGGAAAATGGTTTAATGATGTAATCATACGCCCCTTTTTTCATTGCCTCTACTGCAGTCTCTATAGTTCCATAGGCTGTCATAAGAATTACAACGGTCTCGGGTGAAATAGCCTTTACCTTTTCGAGAACCTCCATACCGCACATTCCCGGCATTTTCATATCCAGAAAAATCAAATCGTATCCTTCCCTGCCAACCCTGGCTATCGCTTGTTGTCCATCACTTGCTGAAACAATATCATACCCACCTCTCGTCAACGTTTCACAAAGATATTCTCGACCCAATGTATCATCGTCTACAACCAATACCTTTTCTACACTCATATAATTCCCCTGTAGAATGTCAAAATCAAAAAAATAAACATACATCGTTTTCTTCAACAAGACCGTGACTTTATACAAGCTGCGGCACCAAAGCTTCGTTTTTCAGATTCGCATCATTGAAAATATCTGTATTGAAATTACCATTCCTTGGCAAGTTAATATAAAAAGTTGTCCCTTTGCCCTCCACGCTCTCAACATAAATCTTGCCGTTATGCGCCTCAATAATCCTGCTCACGATCGCCAATCCTAAACCAGTCCCTTCTTGTTTTGTCGTAAAAAACGGGTCAAAGATTTTATGAACAACTTCTTTCTCAATGCCAGCCCCTGTATCCCTTATCCCTACCTGGATACTCCCCTGTGCATCATCCTCTGCCAGGCGTGTAAATATCGTTAAACAACCCCCGCGCACCATGGACTGGATCGCATTAAAGCAGAGATTTAAAAAAGCCTGGTGCAATTTCTCGGGATCACATCGCAAGCAGTCTGTGTCAAAATTATATTCTTTCCGAATGAGAATGTTCGTAATGCCCTTTTGTTTCATATCCTCTGTCACAAAGAAAAGTGTCTTATTCAATATCTCAGAAATACTATTGTTCCTTAATTTCAGTCTGAGTGGACGGGCAAATATCAGCAGATCAGTCACCGACTTATTTAAATTCTTTGTACCCTGTATGATATTTTTTACCAGCTTCTTTCTTGGATCTGAATCCTCGAAGTCTCTTGCAAGCAAAGCGGAGAACCCCTCTATTCCGTTCAGAGGGTTACGAATTTCATGAGCAATACATGCAGCCATAGCGCCAACAGCGGCCAATTTATCTGCATTTCTCAGGCGCGTCTCCAGTTCCCTGATTTCTGACAAATCCCTAAATACCTCGACTGCACCTATCGTATTTTCATTTGCATCCCTAATCAGGGACACACTGCTTTCAATCCACTTCAACATCCCGTGATTTGTTTCTATCTTCCGTTCTACGTCTATACAATTCCTCCCTCTTTCAAGCGCTAATAGCAGTAACGGTATACTACCATCACTATTCTTGAAAATGAACTCAACTCTTTTTCCTATCGCTTCCGATACCTTTAAGTTTAATATTTTTTCTGCTGCCGTATTCAAAGTAGACACTTCACCTTTTAAATTCACCGCAATGACACCGCTGTGAATGCTGCTTAAAAGGCTGTTTAAATACTTAGTAAGACTATCTAACTCCTGCACCTTGTCCTTCAAACATCTATTCGTATGTGCCATTTCTCTGTCAATCTCTTTAACCCTACTTTGGAGCTGATTGTAAGCTTCCTCAAGACGCTGGGTATACTGATTAAACAGATGAAAGGCAGCAACAAGCTCGGTATCCCGATTTTTTGTGAATTCTTTTATAGATGCATTTTCCATCATTTTAATCTCGTCCTCTTCCCTTATCTCGATTCGTGGCCGTCTGATGCCGCAAGTAATGGATTATTGGTCAAAGTATTCTTCTCATACCAGGACTTCCACCAATGAATATCTTCTATATACCACTTTGCCTGTTCTATCAGATCACTGCCAGGGTATTGATTAACAAAACGCTGATATTCACCCAAGGCAACGTCGAGTTTTTTTATGTTCCTATAACAATTTGCGATCTGGTATTGAGACCAAATATACTGATCCAAAGAGATATCATCCGGAGTAAGTAATTTATACGTCTGCAATGCATTATCATACTCACATAATTTATAAAAACACTCTGCAAGATCAAATATACTCACATTCCCAATCACCTTCGATAACCGTTGATTTAAGTCATTATTTATATCCACTTCCGGATTTTTAACGGATAGCTGACCTGTCGGGTTACTGTTTTGTATGCTCGAATCTTTTGATGAATATATTGTTGCCAATACTGAGGATGTACCAACTATCGCAGACTTCTCATTGGGCTGCAAGCGGTCATTAATAAGACCATTACTGCCCGAAATAGATATCGATTCGTTCTCCTTTTTCACGTCTATTTCAGAATTTTTAACATTGTCTTTTTCTATCACGTCTTTTTTAATTTTTTATATTCATTTTCTAATTCTTGAAGTTTCTTTCTTTCAGCCTCAAGAATTGACATTATATTTTCTATACACTGCTCCGTTTTAGGGTTCGATGGTGATTTCTCCGTTTCCAGACCATTCGTAGCAGTATCTTCTTTTTCTACTTTAACAGGTCTTAGTAATGGTCTTTCAATGTCACTACTTATTTCTGTTTTTGTATACACTTTTTCCGATGATACAGGAGAAATATTTATTTTCTGAGAAGCACTATTTTCATTTTCTCCCAAAAGAGAAGACATACATCCCAAAATAATCCCAATATAGAGAAATCCTTTCATTGCTATCATAAAATCACCCTGATTATTGCCCAAATTGTTAGTTTCAAAATACTACATCATCGTCAATAGGAATAAGAGCAAGCGTTGTGCCACGACTAGGAAAGTCACAAAAAATATCTAGATATTTAGATATAAATGATTAGTAGAAAGGATTGAAAAAATCTTAACTTATATAAAAAAAACAGATTAAGCACAAGCGATATTGAATTGTTTTGAAAAAGAAGATTATTGCTTATTATCTCGTATTATTAGTTTCATAGTTAATCAGCGTACACTTAAACGATAAAATATCGACATCTCTTGACATATCAGTTGAAAATGAATACAAGAACAGAAAACAAAATTAGTCGTATGGGATATGTTTTTTCGAAGGTGTGTACTATTTTAAATAGTTTCTTTCTCTATGCTTTATTGCAGGGAATTTCAAATAATTCTAAACTAAAACGGGAATCTAATGCAATTTTACTTTTACTACATATGTTCCACATTACAGGTCTTTGTACCTGAGGAATCATTTATATCCCACGTCTCCTGAATGGTATCTTCGCTACTGCCTAAACTCATCCGGTATGCCTTTATTGCCTGTTCCAACTTTCCCATATCTCTATAACACTCACCTATACGATTATATGCATATTGTCGTATCTTTTTTTCATTACTCGTTTTTAATAACTCAATATAACTGTTTATTGCTTCTGTATATTTTTTGTCATGCAGAAGCGCATCAGACATCCCAATCATACCTTCAGCGGCCAGTTCACTGTGAGGATACTGTCTCACGAAACTATCAAATGCATTATATGCCAGCCAATAATCCCCTTTATCAAAATAGCACTTTCCTATTTCGAATAACATTTTACTGGCATAATCATCATCGGGATATCCTTGTATTCCCTCGCGAAATGTCTTTATTGCAGACTCCGGCATACTCATTGCTTTTAAGCTTTTTCCCATACAATACATTCCGTAGGGAATCTTTTTGCTTTTAGGATAAGCCTCAACTGTTTTTCTGAATATTTGAAATGCACCCAGGTAATTGTCCTGTTTGTAAAAACAATCACCAAGCAAATAACTGACATTTTCTACAAATTCTTCTCCCTTCTGGTTCATTAAAAAATTACCGAAAACATTTCCAGCATCCTGATATTCATTCAATAAATATAGACAATTGCCAATTTGATATTCAATTTCCGCACTCATTTGATCTGAATAATATTTCCATCTCGTCTTTAAAAACAATTGTATTGCTTTTCTATAATCTCCCATCTGGACGTATGTTTTTGCCATATTAAATTGAGCTCTGGTGGTGACAGTATCTTCAGTGGCAAACTCGCGAATAATCTTTTCATAGACATCTAATGCTTTATGATAAAGACCTTGTTCCGCCAGAGAGTCTCCTACGGACAAGAGTGCATCACCAACTAAGGGATCTTTTGGATAACTATACATAAATTGGAAATATGCCCGCCTTGCACTTTCCGGATCCTTTAAACTGTCATAGCAACGGCCTATTTTGAATAACGACTCCTTGGCCTGGGGACTTTCTCTATATTTTCCCACGATAATCTGGTATTCTTGTAATGCAAGAAAATTAAAACCCAGTTCATAATAATAATTCCCTAATTCGAAATATGCCTTTACAACCCTACGATCATTAGGATATTTTATCTGTGCCTTTTGATACAGATGGATGCTCTTATCCCTATAATACTCAAAGGCCGTGTCGACATTGAGTTTCGCCAAAGAGGTAACAAATATGGAATCTTCATTTTGAACAAATTCCAAACCTCGCATTCCCAGTACCATCTCTAATATATCTTGTACAGGACTTTTCTGAATTGAAATATTTACATAAGAAGATAAGTTGGAAAGGTCTACTTCATCGTCCACAATAATACTCTTGCCTAAACTGGCTGATAATGCCTGCAACACGTCTGCTATCTTTACTTGAGTTGCATCAATTGAATACACAGGGACACCATACTCCCCTAGTTCTTTTGTTAACACAATATTCTCATTCGGATTAATCACGATTGGAGTCTGGCCTATTGATTTACTTTTGATCAGTTCGCCAATTTGAAACTGAACATTTTGATCCTGTTCATTCTCGTCTTTGCCTGTTTCGAGTATTTGCAACTGCATCTGAAGCTTTTCCAAATTACGCTTCTCAGCGTCTAATTTCTCATGGACATCAAATGGAGTATTTATGCTTTCATCCCCCTGTACAAGAGAAAAGGTAAATACTGTCAGAAAACTGTAGGCAATTAACAATATCTTAAAAGACAAATTTTTCTTCATCTTTAAATTAGGAACCTAGGAACTTTATAACAATAATGGCAAGGCGCATCGTGCCACTACTTAGTTGGTTTTAAATTTATAACTGTGAATTGAGTAACTTATTTCAGGGCCAGCGGCCGGTCCGAGTAACCAGGTCCTCCAGCAGCTACTTTACGAAGTCGTTCGGCTTCTTGCATATAATACTCTGCAATTTTATAATAAGAGTCCACAACTGTTAGTTTGTCGTCATCGGAACAACATTTCCCCTCTTGTGCTACAATCGAATAGAGTGTTTTCCGCGCCTTTTTATATTCTCCCAATGCGGCATAACATTCTCCTGTTTTTAACCGGCTTTTAAACTGATACGAACTATTAATGTAGTCACTGTTTAATGTCTGAAACACCTTTAATGCCTCCTCATATCTTTCAGACAATAAATAGCAATCCCCTAAACGATACATCACAAAATCTTCGTTTACAAAGGGTATTGATTTATCCAAACCTTTTTCATAAAAAGCCGCAGCGCTTTCATAATTTCCCTGTTCGTACAATCTATTGGCCTCGATTACATATTTCGAGTTATCAACTGCACCTGACATGCCCTTTAAATTCAATGATTCCACTTCTTTTTTTTGATTTGAAAATGAATCTTCATTGTTTTTTCCTTTCCCTGGAGAGAGGTTTTTTTTTGATGGTCTCCATCACCTTTTCTTCCACAATGCGCCCAATATCTTTATTCCCCCCTTCAATCCAATCCCTCTGGAGTAAGAATAAAAAGCAAATCGCCCCCAAGATTGCCAGGTTCACAGATATTGAAATTCCATATTGCCGAAACAATAAAATTATTCGAGTAATATCTACCCTCGGCATGGAGAATTTCTTTCCTTCCGATTTCGTACTAATCTCGTTCAATACTGCCGGAGTCTGCTCACCAATTTCCGCTCTGGACTGAGGTTCATCCTGTTGAATCAAATCGGACATATTTGTACCTATCTTATCAGTGCCAGTCAAAATCTTTAACTAAAACAATCATTCGACCATAAAAACATTTTCTCTAGTTTTCCAACTTGTGATCCGATACTCACAAAAGCCGCATCTTCACTCTCAAATATCTCAATAATTTTCAGTATGCCAGTAACATCAAATAAGTTTTTTATGTGTTCACTCACATGGACCAATTTCAAACCTCTTTGTTTATCCCCGAAAAGTTTTACATAAAACGCCATTATACCCAGTGCCCTTGCCGATAGATATCTTGTATTCTCGAGATCAAGTATAACATAACGGGCATCATCACTCAATTCCTTAAAAAGAGTTTCAAGTTCATCTATCCCCTCATAAACTAAATCCCCTGCTGGTACCAATATTGTAGCTTTCTCTTTTTCTTGTCTCTCAATTTTCATTGCAGGTTACTCGCTTTGCCATATGAACAGCGGTCCCCATTTCTTTAGAGGATTGTATCATCATTCTATCCATTAAATTCTTCATAAGAAATATCCCTCTCCCACTCTTCTTTGTTAACTCTTTGTATACTGTTACATCCGGTTCTCTATAGTTCTGTATATCAAATCCACAACCCTGATCACAAATCTCTATAATAACTTCATCCCCTAATTTCGAAAATTTCAACAAAACCTCCCCCACCTCATCCGTTTTATATGCAAAAGACGCCACGTTTAAAACAGCCTCATTAATGGATGCGACAATTTGATATCTCTTAAAATTATCCTCCACAATCGACGATAATTTTCTATCAAAATGTTCTATCATTTTTCCATAATTATGAATAGGTATTGGAAGGGATATCACCTCTTCCCAAGCGGTGTCTGCCTTACACTCAAGGCTCGAAACCATCACAGCGATGCCTTTTTCTTCGGCAACTTGCTTATCGAGTTCTCTGATCTGAAGTTTAATATCTTTTGCCATATCTTCACACCCGGCCGTACTCGCATCGAATATCACGTCCCTGAGCCTATCGAGAGCGATTATTTCATTTCTCAGACCATTCGACAACGGTCCACTGCATATCAAAATTAATTTGCTACCAGATACGAAAGGTACAGAACTTTCCACAATCATCATTCCCGGAAACAAATTTAAAGAAAAAGGGGCTGATCCTAACATCTTTACTTCTTTTGTGGGCAGACATAGAATACCTGTTAGCTCTTCCCCATACGTTGCATAGGAAAGAATTTGCCTTTGTATATCCAAAAAGGCGCAAAATAATGCCACAGGAAACCGCTGTAAAATATTCTTACAAAGATACAAATTAATCTCCTTTAGTAAAGAAGCAGGAGATTTATCCTTTTTTATCACATTACGGAAGATTGTTTTCATCATAACATCAAAATTATTTGTATTTACCTCATATGAGACACTTCCAAACAGAAGCACATTTAATTTCCCTAATTCAAGAAAATCATACAGTATATGATTTGCATTTCCTGCCGTATCCTTTGCAAGGAAACAGGTGCGTGGTTGTCTGCATGGATTGTTGTATTTAATTTTCAATCCTCCGCTACCCCTGCCATCTCCAGCATTATTTTTTGAAATTGAAGAATCGTACAAAACCCTATGAATGACACTTTTAATATGCTCAATTTTAAACGGTTTTGTCAGAAAATCTGACACACCGATGTGCATGGCTTCGATTACTGTTTCTATTGAGCCATATGCCGTGATAATAATAGATTTAACATCCGGACGTATCTTTTTTATCTCGGAAATTAATTGTAACCCACCCATAGCAGGCATTCTCAAATCGCTGATCACTAAATCATAATTAGCTTTCCTGATAAATTCCAGCGCTTTGACACCGTCACTGGTATTATCTACATTATAGCCTTCTTCCATCAGTGCTTCCTGGAGAGCCCATCGTAGCGTTTCTTCGTCATCTACCAACAAAATCTTTTTTTTCATGCCCGTACCATACCGGTAAACGCATAGAAATAATAAACGTAAACACTTTTCTTCAATTTAAATGCAAATATGCAACCCTGTTACTTAAATCGTCTAATTTATGACGGACTAAGGCCATATTCTTTTATTTTATTGTATAAAGTAGTCCTGTTGATACCTAATATCTTGGCCGCCTCGGTTCTCCGCCAGGAAGTCTCATTGAGAACCCTCTGGATATGTTGCCTTTCAATATTTGCCAACGAACGAGCATTTAGTTCCTTATCGCTTTCTCCACTCCCATGCATGTCATTATTATCAATTGTATTTCTTCTTGAATCGACGGTAACACCTAATTCAGGTTGCAATGTACCATTGCTCGAAATCAAGACAGCTCGCTCAATTACATTTTTTAACTCGCGAATATTTCCGGGCCACTGGTATTCCAAAAGCAATCTTTCTGTTTCTGGAGGTATGTGATGAACATTTTTGTTAAATTCGTTATTATATTTATGCACAAAATGTTTCACTAAAAGCATGATATCATCCTTCCTCTCACTTAATGGAGGAACATAGATCGGCAACACCTTCAACCTATAATAAAGGTCTTTTCTAAAATTACCCGATTCCACCTCCTCTTCCAAATTCCGGTTGGTTGACGCAATTACCCTGACATCAATTTTGATATCGTTAATCCCACCAACTCTCTTAAATTGTCTCTCTTGCAGGATTCTCAGAAGTTTCGCTTGTAAGGCAATACCCATCTCGCCTATTTCATCCAAAAAAATAGTTCCTTTATCAGCAACTTCAAACAAGCCCGGCTTGCCAGTCGTAGTAGCACCTGTAAAGGAGCCCTTTTCATATCCAAATAATTCTGCTTCAAGCAGACTCTCTGTCAAAGCAGCGCAATTAATATCTACAAAACGACCATTCTTCCGCGAGCTTAAATGATGAATAGCCCGAGCAACAAGTTCCTTCCCTGTACCACTTTCTCCCTGTATTAGTACCGTTGTTGATGGACTCTTTGACACCTGTTTAATAAGGCTATACACCTCTTTCATTTGCTGACTATTCCCGATTATCACACCACCAGGCTCATCAGCAAAAGTCCACTGCTGTGCCCGTAATTCTAACACTTCCCTCCTCAATGCCTGGGTACCCAAGGCCTTTTCGATAACCACTTTTAAGTGTTCTGTTTTGAAAGGCTTTTCCAAATAATCATAAGCCCCTATCTTCATTGCCTCGACTGCTGAGTCAACACTTCCATACCCCGTCATAACAATGATCAAGGCATTAGGATCTTTCGTTTTTACCTTTTCAAGGAGTTCTATTCCATCCATGTTGGGCAACCTCAAATCCAACAGCACCAGGTCAGGCAGAAACTCATTTATCTTCTCTAATGCCTGCACACACGTTTCGGCGACAACAACCTCATATCCTTGCCCCTCCAAAAACTCTTTCATTGAAAACCGAATCGTTTCCTCATCGTCCACAATAAGAATTATTGCCTTCGATGACATTTCCCCCCCCTTTTTACAGAAAACAACCTATCAGATATATACAAAAATGTTTAATTTCTAAACACATATTCGAGCAGGTTATCATAATAGGTTGAACAATTCAACACTTTATCATCGATAAATATTTTTATTGTCTTAAGGCAAACAATATGCCAGTTTGTCTATTTGTTCTCAACATCTTTTTTTGACTGAAGCCGTGCAATCATATCTTTTACATGTGAACTTTCTTTCGTATTCTTAGTGTATTTCAGGCAATGCCGATATTGCTCCATGGCGTTTGATACGTCGCCCTTAGTTTCATACGCTGCAGCGAGTGTCAATCTTGTCTCATAATCTGCTGGATTCATGCCTAATACCTGTTTAAAGACATTAATAGCCAATTCGGTTTTACCCTCTCGTTTATATAATACCCCTAACTGTTTATAGTATTTTATGTGATTCATGCGATATCCCCGGATTGCCCGATTATAAACCTCTATTGCGTTATCAATTTTTCCCGCCGCACTATAAACATTGGCGAGTTCATAAAAGGGGTCTATGCCTAAAAAAGACAAATATCTGATATCCGCCTCGCTATCGGGATTAAACAGATTTATTACCTCTTCACCTTCTTCAATCAAACTATCTTGCATCTCTTGATGTCCCAAATAGTGTAAAAATAAGGCGCAGTGAATTAGAAATGACTCTGGCATCAGTGAAGAAAGATTTTTTAATCTATCTGACGTCTCTTCATAAGTTAAATTTCCCTGTTGATAGCTACTTCGTATATAGTCAATTTCCTTTTGTACATTTGCGCCTTTGCAAACATTAACGATTTGCTGTGAGAGATATTCCATCATCTCCGGAATTTTTTCCTTCGATTCGCATTCACCTACTAGAGCGCTTGACGTCTCTTTAGCCTTCACATCAATAACTTCAATATCTGCCCGAAACTTTTCCCCAAACTGATTAAGAGACCCTTTAACCACAAAATCCGCTTTCAACCTTTCTGCAACTCGAATGATTACCTTCGAATCAACCTTGGCAAACAAATCAACAATATTTGCCCTGGGTAACGCGGCTTCCACATTCACATCTTCAATTTTAATAAAGTTGTACAGCACGGCCTCTTTCACGAACTCATAGGTGCGCTCTTGTTCTGTCACGGCAAAATATCCAGAACGAATCAATTCGCTCCGTATTACTTCTTCGATTCCCTGAATAAGACAATTTAAATCCTGATTGTTTTTAAGAGGAAAAATAACAACTTTCGACTTTCGGTCATTTCCGTGGACAACAGTTACCACAACAACAAAAAAAACAACCAGCAATGCTAGTAATTTTTGATATATTTTCCAACCCATTCTTATAATCGCCAAAAGTTATTATCGAATAAGACATCCTCAACACAAATTAAAAAAGCCTGTCCATTTGTATAATATTGAAATACAAATGGACAGGCTTTTAAGGCCACTATAAATGCCTAAAACTCAAGGTTAAAATGCTGAAAAAAATCTGCAATTTACTCCATCTTTGCGTATTTTGATACATATTTTTCGCAAACATTTTGGACATCTACCCTCGTACGCTGTTTCCTCCTTGTTAGCGTAAATCCGTGTATATACCTGACAGCAATCAAATTTAACCCCTATAAATCGCTTACGGATTCTTTGCATATCTGCCGTTTTATCGTTCAACATAAATCATGCCTCTTGCTTTTTAACACTAAAAACATCTGCAACCTTCTTCGCTACCTGTTCGATCACCTCTGGCTGGTCATAGAAACCATTTTCTAATTTTATTTTAACTTCCTTCATCTTTGCTGCCCTTACATCATGCATTTCACTCACACTGGCCTTGAGACTCGCAATCGTCTTCTCAAGGTTCCTTGCTTCTTTGGAGATATCCACTGAATCAAATTTCACTTTAGCAGAGCGTTCGTCCTTTTCTACCTTTGCATGTGGCCGATTTATCTCAATACGGTTTATATTAGCAACTCCTTGGTGTAAAGAGGTTTTGGAAACATCTTCTATTGGCATTTGAAATCTCCCGGTTAATAAATACCTTACCCGTAATATCTGGAATGATAATAAATTCTCAAGGTGTATCCGTCAACTAATTTCCAGTTTATTTCTTCACAGGTAACAATCACTAACTATTTATCTTTAATATATCGGCATGTTTTTTAAAAAATTTAACTTTTTTTAATTACTTTGTTGAATTAAATACACATATTATTTAGGATGATTTTATTAAAATTAGATTGATCTATCTAAAAAACAAGTACCATTAATTGTAGTTTTATAGGTTTATCCGCATCTGTGTAGTTGACTACATACAATACTTATTTAGAAAAAGGTTTACTTTTTTATTTTATCATAATTTAAGGAAAAAAGGTAACAGGGTATTTTCTCACGGTTTGACATATTATGGAATGGATTATAATAATCATATTGCTTCTCTTCAATGGACTGTTTTCATGTATTGAAATGGCCTTCGCTTCTTCCAATGTCCCGTTTTTACGAGATATGGCCTCTAAGGGTAATGTTGCTGCCAAGAAATTCATTATCTTAAGAACACGTCCAGATAGAACCTTTGCCGTAATCCAGATAGGCATTACATTAATCGGAACGTTATCAGCGGCGGTCGGGGGCGTAGAAGTAAAAGAATCTATACTTCCATATCTCAATAGACTTTTGGGAGTTTCTGGAACAACCGCTGAAATTATCGGAATCGCACTCTTTGTCATCCCATTTACTTTTTTTACTGTTGTCATCGGTGAGCTAATACCCAAAGCCATTGCAATTCGTTACCCCGAAGAGGTCTCTTTGGCCTCCAGTCACATGTTAACGATTTTGACAAAGATCGCTACGCCTGTTGTCCATATCCTTGAGCAATCAACACTGCAATTTCTTTCCCAGATAGGTATTCGCCATATTCCTTCTTCTGAAGAAGGAATATCAGAACTATCTCTAAAATCACTACATCCTTTTCATAGGGATTACATTTTGAACTTATTTGCACTACGCTTCAAAAAGGCATCAGAAGTAATGCTCCCCTTCTCCAAGGTGATTGCGATTCGTAGTTCTATGAGCAAGGAAGAAATCTTAAAGGTCATCATTGATTGTGGACATACAAGACTTCCCGTCCTGCTGAATGAAGCTGAACCACAGGTAATCGGAATTCTTCATACAAAAGAATTCGTAGCTATGATGGATACCAAAATAGAATTTTCCTTAGCTAACTTGCTCCGTAAACCTTATTTTGTAGATGATAACGAATCCATTCTTAGAATACTCAAAAATTTTCAAGGAAATCGCGTTCACATGGCCATTGTACGCGAGAGTACCAAGATTATAGGTATTATAACATTGGAAGATATTTTAGAAGAAGTCGTAGGAGAAATCTATGATGAGGATGACGATGGCATAGTTAAAAAAATATGGAGACAGCGAATCAGCACAAGAAGGTACTAAACAAAGCACAAATTTTCAATATATTCAGTATTATCACCATTATCACACCTGAAACAAACCCGCCTTTTTTGCGGTGAAACCTATCTTTTCAAGGAAAGTATTAAAACGGAACGGTTTAGGGATAACAGGAACCTTGCTCTTTTCAATAAATGCCCTAAATTCCGGAGAAAGAGTATCCCCAGTCATCAAAATCACCTTCTCCCTCAAGGTCGGCATATAGCCCATCATCCATTCATAAAATTGGATTCCGGATATTTCACCAGGCATTTTCAAATCCATAACAACGATATCAAATCGATCCTCCTGGATAGCCTGCATTGCATCTTTTGCGCTGGATACTGATGTTACATGGCAACCTTTTGCCATTAATAATTCACTGCAAGACTCTGCAATACCTACCTCGTCTTCTACCAGCAGTAAACGTAAACCATATAAATTATAATCCCCCTTTACTGGAAGTTTGATCTCTTTGCTCGTCTGTACCTTGATAGGAAGCGTAACGGTAAAAATAGCGCCTCTCTGCCAATTCCTGCCGACAATTGTTCCTCCATGTTCTTTTATAATGCCATAACTTACCGCCAAACCCAGGCCAGTACCTTTTCCCACTTCTTTCGTAGTATAAAAAGGAGTAAACAACTTTTCCGGCTCAAGAATGCCAGGTCCGTCGTCCTCAAATTCTATTACGATCTTATCCCCCCTCTGGAGCGTACGAATAGCCAGACTCCCCCTCCCATGCGCACTTTTCATAGCATCATAAGCGTTATTAATGAGATTTATAAAAACCTGCATAAGCTGCACCCGATCGGCCATCGTCCTGGGCAATGATTGAGAAAACAATTGTTCCACTTCAATATTATTGACTCTGAAGTCATTGATCTTTAATTCAAGGGCATTCTTTAAAACCTCGTTAATACAGATATATTGCCCCTTCCTGACGGATTTTCGTTTCGTTGCAAAGGTAAGTAGATTTTCCACAATACGGGTACAACGCTGGGAGGCATCTATAATATGTCTCAATCGATTGGTTGCACTCTTTGATAAATTATCACACATCAATATAAGCTCGCTGAAATTCAATATAATTGACAGGGGATTATTCAGTTCATGGGCCACCCCGGAAATCATTGTCCCAACGCTGCTCATCTTTTCGGCCTGGATAAGTTGTTCCTTTAATATCTTCTGCTCAGTAATGTCATAACCGAACAAGTTAATATTCGAGATGGTATTCCACTCGTCTTTCAGATAGGTCACAATCCATAAAATATCCCGAACCTTCTGGTTCCTTGAGGCAAAAGGTATCTCGATCTGCTCTCCCTTGTTTCCACTAAAGAGCATCTGTATATCATCGGACAATTCTTCTGCCTTGTCCTGAGGAATAAAAACGTCGACGATAGATTTTCCAATGACCTCATCTAATGTGTAGCCAAACCTCTTCTCTATGGCACGGTTCACAAACACAATCTCTCCCTTCAAGGTAATGGTAACCACATACACGTTCGTGTTTTGTATCAAGGCATCCAGAAATTTTCTTTGATTGTACATTTCTTTTTCGGTTTCACTTAACTTCAGCGTTTTTTCTTTTAGCAAACCCTTTAAACGCCTCTGATATTCAAATATTCTTTTTTCCAATATACGTCGTTCTGTCACATCGCGAACAAAGGCTCTGACCAGGTAATCGTTAAGAATGGTATCGTATTGTATGGAACAAATTATTTCCGCGTCCAGTCGTTTGCCATCTTTTGTCAATAAGGTCATAACCAAATTATTATCCTTCCGGGAATTGACTGACGTGTCGTATTGCTTCTTAATAATAGTTCCATGCTCGTCAGCAACGAGATCAAACAAATACATCGAGGTCATTTCTTTCGCACTATACCCAAGTATCTCCAGCCCCATCTTATTTACGTGCAAAAACCTTCCGTGACTATCCATCTTAAATATAATCTCTGGGGCATTCTCGACCAGGTCCCTGTATTTCTCTTCCGACGCAGTAAGACTATCCAGCAGCATGGCATTCATCAGCGTAACCGTAATTTGCGCTGACACCTGACCTATAAGGTTACTATGGGTTTCAGAAAAATGGGCACGATGTTTACTGAGAATATTTATACAACCAATTAAAGCATTATTAATAAAGAGCGGGTAGACCATGTAAGATGTGATGCCGTCGTTCACTATGTCTTTTTCATCCTCACTCCCATTTTTGCATACTTCATTTCTAATAATGATCTTACTGGACTTTGACACCTCATTAAAAAGAAAACTTTCCAGGGTTGTTTTCAATTCGGTGCCTCTCTGAAAATTGTGTACATTTTGCTCTAAATCAAATAAGTACATATAATATTCACCCGAAGGTTCAATTCTCGATACTAAACTGAAGTAATCAAAGTTAATAATCTTTCTGAGTTCAAGGCATAACGCATTACAAAAATCCTTGTAACTCATGTGAGAGAGTACTAAGCGATTGATATTCAGGATGGTCTCCCGCTCCTGCTCCATCCTTTTCAACATACGATCAGTGTCAATTTTCCGGAATACCCTTCTCAATACATCATCAAGATTCCCCCAATGAATTGGCCTCGTAATATAATCAAAAAGTCCCAGGCATGACATCCTCATTTGTAATGCAATATCAATCTTGCTTTCCTTTGTTATTGGCACTACCGCTGTGTGAGGATAATATTTTTTCATGATTTGAACAGCCACTATCTGTTTATCCGGATCTCGATCCACGTCTACCAAAACTACATCGAAACCATTTCTACTCTCCGGTATCTTGTGTAAATCTCTCTCGTCATAAACAAAAGAAACATCAAAGCCATTCTGCGTAAAATAATCTCGAAAAGATGTATATTCTGCATCTTTACCGCCTAAAGAAATAACAAGGAACCTTTTGGTTATTACTTCATTTATCATAATTTAGCCCTGATGGTGGCACCTCAATAAAATTTGATTGTTGAATAGCCAAGGCTCATACCGATAAAGGATTTCGTTCTATGAATAAAATAAAATAATACTGATTGCGATTTTTATACATCTACTCCTGTTTTTTTGCAATGAAATTGTTTTTCATACAGTTGACGGTAAAGACTAGATGAATGCTGCAAAAGTTTTTGATGGCTGCCAATCTCTACAATCTCTCCATTGTCAAAGACAACAATCATATCCGCCGATTGAATAGTGGACAGCCTGTGGGCAATAATTATGGTCGTTCGTCCTTGCATTAATCTCTTCAATGCCGTCTGGACCAGATTTTCTGACTCGGAATCCAGGGAAGAAGTCGCCTCGTCTAAAATTAAAACAGGCGCATTTTTTAGAAATGCCCGTGCCAGAGCAACACGCTGCCTCTGTCCCCCTGAAAGTTTAAGGCCGCCTTCACCGATTTCCGTTTGATAACCCTTTGGCAGTTTACTAATAAAATCATGGGCGTTGGCGAAAATAGCCGCGGACTGAATCTCTCTTTCAATAGCATTGGGCTTGCCAAACAGGATATTCTCGTGGATCGTACCGGAAAACAAGATTGGATCCTGAGGCACGGTAGCAATATGTCTCCTTAACCAACTCAGCTTGAAATCCCGAATATCCCAGCCATCAATGGTAATCTTTCCCGCCGAGACATCGTAAAACCTCGGGATGAGTTTGACAAACGTAGATTTCCCAGCGCCACTCGGCCCCACCAGCGCCACCGTGCAGCCAGCCGGTATACGCAAATTGATATCCTTCAGGACAGTTTTTGACATTTCATAGGCAAAATGGACATTGAAGAATTTGATCTCTCCCTTAATAGGTCCAAGTTCCTGAGCGGCAGGACAATCCACAACCTCAGGAGAAGTGTTAAATACCTCAAAAATCCTCTCCATCGCAGATTGGGAATTGGCTAAAAGGACATTCAGTTCAGTAAGCCGGTTCAGAGGGTTGTAAAACATGCTTAGATAGGCATAAAATGCAGCTAGCTCGCCAACGGTCAGGTGACCATGGATAACCTGCATTGCCCCAAACCAGACCACGAGGACCGGTGCAAGGGAAGTTAAAAAGCCAACAATAGATTGGGCTGCAGCGTGATGTTGTATATGTTTCAATTGGTAGAATAAGTATTCCCGGCTATCCTGAAAAAAGTGTCTTTCTTCCGTCTTCTCCCGGGTATAAGACTGGATGATGGAAATACCACCGAGTTTTTCGTGAACATTTCCGGAGATTTCTTCCATCTTTTGATGGGCTAATTTACTGGTTTTTCTGAGTTGGGATTTGAAATACTTGTTTACCATGACATAAAAAGGAAAGATAGCAATAGAAACCAGCGCCAATCGCCAATTCATGTGGAAAAGGAAAAAGGCAATCAAAAATAGGGAACTTGCATCCATAACCGTATTGGTAAAGGCAGCACCCACAAAGTTTTGGGCAACCGCGATATCTCCCAGCAGCCGTGACGCAACCGACCCTACCTGGCGTTTTTCGTAGAAGCTAAGAGACATCCGCTGAAGATGGACATATAACTCATGCCGCAGATCAAAAACAAGCCGTTGACCGGCCTGATCAGCATAGTAAGATCGAAAATAGGTAACTGCCGCCCAAAACATATAGAGACCAATCATAGCCAGCATGGTGTAATGTAATTTCACAGCATTATAGGAAGACGACGACAACAAATGATCAATCACGTCTTTAAAAACCCAGGGAAAGATCAAAGGAATGTTGTATTTCAATAGCCCACAAAAGGTGGCTATTGTAATCAACTGACGGTAAGGCTTTACGTAGGAAAGAAATTTTTTTAATGCAGGGTTTACAAAAACTTTAGCCACGGGTTTATTTCCATTGTGCCAAAAAACAAACCATATTATTACATCCTAGCGCTGCGGAGCCGCAACCAAAATGAATTCAACCACAAAGATACAAAGAGCACAAAGGCAAGAATTTAGATTTTTTTGTGCTCTCTGTGTCTTTGTGGTTCGAGTAGACAAAACGTAGTCATGCGCTAAAACCTGTATCCCGTTCCTTAAATTTTCCTTACGATAGTGTGCACATTTCTGTGTTATTGTATTGTTGATATGCCCTGATAATTTCGATATAGTATACAGAACAACGCCCCTGTGTGCAAGCAGTGCGTTTATACATTTTCCACTCCTTTCCCAGTGCTACCAAGTTTATCCTTCGTTACGAAAAGGGAAAGGGATACTATATAAAAGAACGCAAGGAATTATTTAAAGATATGGCAATCGAGGATATTGTTCGTGAAATAAAAACAAGGGAAAACCAGTAATTCTTTAAATGACCTTTAACTACCGGTTCGAAATAACCATCTCATTACTGTCTATCGCTGCTGGCAGATTGATATAAAACATCCGATTCATGCTGTAACCTCTTGGATTGAAGAGACTGACAGAAAAAAGGCGTATGAAAAGCCATATATAATATGGCTTTTCTCACTGATAATATAAAACAAGCACCCGCAATTACAAAATATTTTACTGGTTCAGGATGAAAACTAAAACATATGTCCCGACCTAAATTGCTTATCAGTCGCGAGATGCAGTTTGGGTAAAACACTACAGCACGAGAACTGAAATCTTTCACAAAATGAATATTTGACTAATGGGAGAAGAAAACATATTATGTTAGCAAGTTTGCTGTGATCAATTGTTCTCTCTATAGTGCGATAAAAACTTATTCGGAATTGTTAACTCTGGTGAGATACGAGCATTTCTTTGCCGGAAGTGGATATCTCAGGTTTATCATCCATCAATATTTATGAAAAAGCCTATCAAACAACAATGGTCAAAAGGTCTTCGTTTCCTTATCGCCTTTTTTCTTGCATTTTTCTTTATATTCCCCATGAATGCCTTTCCAGATGCGGATCGGTTGAAAAATTTTCCTGCACAGGTTGAGATCGACGATATCATCCACGTCCCAACAGGTCAAAAGATACCAGTCTCTGCCCTTTCTCATTTCTTTGATTGTGCCAGTGTCTTTTATGTGGGTGAAACCCACGCAAATAAGGCATCCCATCAAGCACAGTTAAAAATATTAACGGCCCATTACGAAAGATTTGGAAGCAACCTGGCTATCGGCATGGAGATGTTCACCAGGCCATACCAACCCTTTTTGGACCAGTGGATTGCAGGTGAGATTGATGAGGATAAATTTTTAGAAGCCACCCGGTGGTACGGGGAGTGGGGATATAACTATGCACTGTATAAAGACATATTGGACTTTGCCCGGGAAAAGAAGATCCCCGTAATTGCACTTAATGCATCGAAGGATGTCGTAACCATGGTGAGGACAAAGGGATTGAAAGATTTAAGCGAGGACGAGAAAAAACTCTTGCCTGAAATTGATACCAGCGATTATTTTCACGGGGTTTACCTGGAAAAAGTGCTCCCCGGACACACAAAAGGTTTGGCAGATAGGGAGAGGTTTCATACGATACAATGCTTATGGGAAGAATACATGGCACAAACCATAACAGACTACTTATCTTCATGGGAGGGAAAAGGCAGAAAATTTCTCGCCTTTGTCGGAAATGGCCATATCGTCTATGACTTTGGTATTCCCAAAAGGGTATTTCGGCGCACCTTCTTGCCGTACTGTACAATTTATACCACCGAATTTAAAGGCGGTAAACCATCAGCCGAGCAACATCCGTTTTTGCCGGAGATACCGTTAGAACCTGCTGATTTTGTCTGGTCCATCACCCCCTATGAACCGGAACCTGAGAAAAAACGGATTTATCTGGGCGTCCAGTTTCAAAAGAGAGACGATAATAAACTGGTCATTGAAAAAATAACACCAAAAAGTCCGGCTCAAAAGGCAGGCTTTATGGATGGCGATATCCTCCTGTCAATTGACAACAGGGCATTGAAAAATATCATGGAACTGATCCATTATCTTCAAACAAAACAATTTGGGGATATCTGCATTGCAGAGATCGATCGTGATGGGACGAAGATTACGTATCCAGTCACCCTTTTCGAATTTGAAAGGGAAGAGAAGTAGAATTTCATGAGATTGTTTCTTCTTCATTCATCTGTGGTAAATGGATCGTCTGTCATCGTTCCATGAAACTTTTCTGCATGGGTAAGGGCATCTTGTCGCTGCTGAAAGACATGGATGCGGTTATCGTTTGTCTCGTTTGTAATAAGCTCACTTTCAACAAAATAGGCTATATATGAGTCAATCTTATTGCCCCTGATTTCATCAGTAACGATAACGTGATCAATCCTTTGAGCATTGTTTTTGAACCATTGTGCGGCGCAGTAGATAGAACAAAATTTCATTGTTGCATGGTCTTTCAGGACAATATCAACCTCATAGATAAGCGGAATTGCAGACCCATCATAGGCACAACGCGGGCTTTTTATGAACTTTTGATAGAACACCCCTCCAAGCGCAATTCCAAAGATAATAGCAAGTCCAATCCAGAATGTTTTTGTCATACGGGAATTCAATTAGTTAACTGAAGCGGGTACAGATAATTCATAATCACATGGACAAACACGTTTGTCCGTGCCACCCAGTGAAAAATTTTGTCATGTAAGTATCAAATGTATCGTTACCATCATAATGGAGGCAAGCAGACAAAAGGCTGATAAACTATGTACCTTCACCAAAAGCCGCTCTGTTACAATTTGCGTTTCTGTAACCATGCAAAAAAGACGAAGGATACCTATCCAGCCAATAGCAAAGGTACCAATGGCAAATAACCCAAGCATAATGGGAGCATCAGGTACCATGCCATTCCCCATGAAACAGTAAATACAATGATGATAGGGCAGTTGCATAAGTCTGGGGGCGATGTTTTCAATAAACGCATAGATCACAACAGGAATATTGATAACTCCTATTACCGCCTGACCATAAAGAATAATTTTTTTGTATAATGGTGCTAATGAAAGCCATTTTTTTGAAAGAGGTATCCATAACAAAGCGATAAGGATTATATTTGTCAGATAATACACAATAAATAAAATCTTTTGAAAGTGCCTTCCAAAGATGGCTTGGGGGATCATGGCCGAAGGTCTTAGTGGCACATCAAAGAAGGTGGCACAGCAGGAGACAGACATTAATGGCTTCATACGGAGCACGTAATAAATATCCGCGATACTATCGGCCAGAAGTATGCTACAGACGATGAGAAGGAGGAGTACATTCTTTCTGACCAGAGGCGTCGTGGGGATAGATTTGTCAAGGTAATAACACAGCAACCAGCCACCCATCATAAAAAAAGAAATGGGTTTTATGATCTGTAAAAAGGTAACCATAGACGGTAAAATCTGTGTAACCCCGAACATGCACATCGCTCCTGGTACCTCAGATACAAAGCTCTGGAGCATAAAATAGAACCACGGCCACGCAAGCATCCTCACCGATAGCATCACACACGCCACGAGAAATACCAGATAACCCCTCTGTTCAAATTTATCTTTTGTCTCTAACGGTATCATAGGTTCAGAACCAAGAAACATCTTCAAGGCTGCGTAAAATAAAAATCCGCCTAAGAAGAGGGACAAAAAGGCAACGAACAACATGATAAGGGTGTAGATATTTACAATCATCAGAATAATTTACCTGAGGTGGATGGGTTTAGCAATCGACCTTTCAAAAGTTAAAAATGCCTGTCTGTCATATAACATTTTACCTATTCTTCATTTACTTTTTACCTGCACAGGAATATTTCTCTCTGTGCTTGTACCATCCCCAGTTAGCCGTAATCATTGCGCCCCCATGCCCAGACCGTACCATCTGCCTTCAATATAACGGTATGCCTCATTCCGCATAAAATAGAGGCAACATCACGGAGTTTTTTCACGCTTACAGGGATGTTTCTGTTTGTATTTGTACCGTCTCCCAATTGGCCATGATCATTACACCCCCAGGTCCAGACTGTGCCATCTGACTTCAGGGCAACGGTATGATACCATCCAGCCGAAATTTGCGGGTTTACTAATCCTGGCGATTCTCCGCTGGCAATCGATGACAGTGAAAATAGGGCTGCTATACACCAAAAAGAGTATAAAAGGTGCCTCCACGTCATAGGCATGATAAGGCTGAATGATACGTTTTTCATAATCTCGTTTGCCTCCGCTCATTAAATTATGAGCGAATTAAGGCGTTGGTTTTTACACCAAATCCACCCTATATCAATCTTCATAGTGATTTTTCTGGGTTTTGGCAACATTTACCACTTCAGCAAAGTCGATTTTTTTAGTTACAAACAACGCCAATATTTTAGCATACTTCGCAACGTTATTGGTAGTACTTCCAATAAAGATCTCTTTAAATTTTTGAATACAGAATTTTCACCCTTTTATCTAAACCAATTTTGTGTCTTGAGACATATCTTAACTAACATGAGCATCACAGGAACCTCAATTAATACGCCCACAACAGTAGCCAGGGACGCCCCTGATGACAGGCCAAAAAGCATTGTTGAAGTAGCAATAGCCACTTCAAAATGATTGCTTGCCCCGATCATTGCTGAGGGCGCCGCATCCCGGTAACCTAACCTCAAAAATCTTGCTAACGCATAACTTATTGCAAAGATAAGACAGGTTTGAATAAAAAGGGGGATCGCTATAAAAAGAATCGCTTGTTGCTGAGTAATAATCACATCGCCTTTGAATGAAAACAAAAGAACCAATGTGGCCAGAAGCGCTGTTATGGATACCGGCGTTAAAAAGTGCAGGAATTTTTCCTGAAACCACCCCAACCCCTTGGTTTTAATAATCCATCTCCGGGAAAAATACCCCGCTACCAGAGGAAGGGCAACGTAAATTAAAACAGAGAGCGCTATTGTTTCCCAGGGAATGGGCATCTTGTTTACTTTTAATAAAAAGCCACCCAACGGGGCGTACAAGACCAGCATGGTCAAAGAGTTTATTGCCACCATCACCAGGGTTAGCCCGTCATTGCCCCTGGCTAAATATCCCTATATTAAAACCATGGCGGTGCAGGGTGCGATTCCTAAGAGTATAGCGCCTGATATATATGAACGGTAAAGCCCCACAGTGCTTCCGCCTTTAATAATTTCTGTGCTAGGTAAAAAGTCTTTAAACAGATACCCTAAAAAATGTCGCAATCGCATACATCGTAAACGGTTTAATACACCAATTAATAAATAACGTCAAAAAATCGGCTTAGGCGTCTTCCCCGCTTTGATAACCTCTGCAAAGTCTATCTTTACCATGATAGGATACATCATAAAAAACAGGCAGACTGCAATGGGAATAGAAACCTCATATACTGCAAGGGAATCCAGCTTGACTGCAACACCGGGCGCCGCCTTTCCCAGAACAATACCTGCACCGATACAGAGCAAAACCCAGAGTGTTAAATATTTCTCAAAAACGGATAACTTTTTTTCGGGAATTTCTTTAACTTCTCTCTCGTATTTCGTTTTTTCCGATTCAATTATTTTTTTCGTTTTTCTCAGCGCCCAATCAGGAAGCAAAGGACTGTTTACATCGAGTCTTTTCTTTTGAGAAATGAGCGCGTCGAGAAGCGTCTTTGATTCATTGTCCGGTTTTTCCGTGTAAAACTCAATTTCAAAAAATCGCCTTACATCCTCACTTAAATTTCGATACTTATTCCCGTATCTTACATAGCGCTCGTGTCTATCGGTTGGTTTCAGAAAGACGAGAAGCGCCGTAAAGGTTGCAGCGGCAAATCCTGACAAACCGGCAAATACCTCAAAATTAAGTAAATCAAGTGCTACATTTCGCCTATTTGTTCTTAATATCAATACTTTCACGGTAATGCCTTCCCTTCCCTTCAAGTTCTTGCACCTCCGGTTTCAAAACAAATGGGAAGACCACAAAAAACAGACCCGCAATGACAATAATCACGGCGATGATGCGCCTGGCAGCCATGCTCCCTATTAACCTGGGATACAATGACAATATCATCTTCCAGTGGAGTATGATATGAAGCACAGCTAAACCCAGAAAAACGAAAGCAATGATCATATGAATCGTTCCCCATTGGTGGCGGTCCATTCCAAACAAGAACAATTCCACTTTTCTGCCATATACTGCCCATGTATCTTTGCCGGGCAACAAGACAAACTTCACAAGAAGTCCGATCCCTGTCATTGCCATCATGCAAAAAAACATCAGGGCATCGATTACCAAATTGATCTTTGATTTATCCATCATCGAATCCTTATTCCTGAAGTGATTAAAAATAGTTATTTCTCATTGAGTTGACCTTCTGTGTGATTGTAGAGCGAAGAGGCTCTTCGCTCTACAATCACAGCTTTTCAATCCCTTAACACTTAATTAGCGGCTTCTCCATCCACTCCAAAATGGAAACCCTTTTTCGTCGCGTAACTTTAGTGTTTCGTCAGCTTTCTTTACTTCGGCGGCAATGATGGCAGGTTTTCCTTCAACGGTAATTCTTGAACCCGTTACCTCTATCTTGTCCTTTGGTTCGATCTTGGTGTCCTGATTTTCAAGACACCATGACGGTCCCAAATGAACGGGAATTTCTCCTTTGTCGATTTTCAACATAACATAAGATGTACACCACCAGACATTCCTTTCATGGGAGTAATTATCTCTACGCTAACCACTTCTCCGCTCGATGGTTTTCTCTTTCGGGATATTCCGAAGAGGACAGTTTTTCGTGCATCCCATGGTAATAATTTTTGTGGCATCAACGATCATTTCTTTATCAAGCACCTTTGGCTTTTGTTGAGAAATATCAATGCCTCTTTCTTTCATAACCTCGATTGCCACAGGATTTATTTCCCCGGCAATCTCCGTTCCCGCACTCTTTGCAGCAGCGCTATCAGTCAGTGTCTTAAAAATACCTTCTGCCATCTGACTGCGGCAGGCATTCTCTACGCAGACAAACAAATAAATTAGCCTTGAATCCATAATTAAATATTATTGCAACATTTTAGCTGTTTGAAAAATTCCCTTTAATAAGTAACTACTACTTGTTCCCAAACTCTTGTTTTGAGAACACAATTGCAGAGAAACTGAGTTTCTCACCCATTACACTCCCAAACCATGTCCTCATGAAAATGGGGAAGGAGTTTGGGAGCGAGCAGTTGAAAAATATTTTTATATAGCAAACACATGAAATACGTTAACATGTATCTCTTTCTTCTTTCTTTTTCTGCACAATCTCTTGTAAAAAATGTGTTACTTTTTCTATATTTTGTTCGTTGAGTGAATAGTAGACCCATTTACCATCCTTCCGGTCTTTAATGAGACCGCTTTCCCGTAAAATTCCCAGGTGGTGAGAAACAAGATTTTGCGAGAGCTTAAAATACTCATAAATATGACACACGCATTTCTCGCCGGATGCAAGGTAGGAAATAATATTGAGACGGATATCACCACTCAGCGCTTTTAATAATTTGGCAAATTGTTGGGTTTTAAAAGTATCCATAAAAACACATCAAATTATGTTGATATAATATGGATTAAAAAACCTGAATGTCAAGGTGCTTGTTATGATAAAAATAAATTAGCTTACCAATCTCCTTAAGATGGGAACAAAAAGCCGTGTGCCGGGTAAGGAATAACCATCGTGGGGTTGTGGGAGTACTGGGTTAGGTGCGACTGCAAAGGAAAAGATAACAATTCAAAATATCATAAATATCGGAAAAATTTGTTTGCTATTTGTGTTTTATCAAGTTTATTCATGGATTTAAATACAGTTCATTTGTACCTATTCGTGTTCATTCGTGGCAAAACTACTACACAATCCTGCCATTTTTCATTTTAAAAGTCACGTCGGCAATCTTTTCAAGCGAGGTATCGTGGGTAGCAACGAGAATGGTTACTCCCCGTGCTTTTAGTTCACTCAGAAAATTTAGTATATGCGCGCTGGTTTCGTCATCGATATTCGATGTGGGTTCGTCAGCGATAATAATTTCAGGGTTATTGATCAGCGCCCGTGCAATGGCTACCCGCTGCTGCTGCCCCCCGCTGAGTTCCTCAGGGGTATGATCTAACCTGTCACCGAGTTCCACCTTTTCCAAAAGGAATTTTGCTCTTTCAAAACGTTCTTTGAAGCCGATCCCTGATGGGATAAGCGGATAAGAAACATTCTCCCAACTGGTAAGCCTTGGAATAAGATGAAAGTCCTGAAAGATAAAACCGATCTTTTCTCGCCGTAGCCTTGCAAGGGCAATATCGGAAAACGAGGTAATCTCTTTTCCATACATGAATACCTTACCCGCAGTAGGTCTGTCCAGAGTACCGATAATATTCAGCAAGGTGGTTTTCCCGGAACCAGATGGCCCATGAAATACCAAAAAACTGTTTTTTGAAATATTTACGTTAATGTCATATATGGCGCGTACCTCGTAATGTGAATGCTGTCTGTAAGATTTACAAAGATTCTCAGTCCTTATCATTATTTCATCGACGCAACCGGCGATACCGTTGATGCCCTCCATGAAGAATAGACACTACCAACCATAGTCAAGAGAAAGGCAAAGAAAAAACTCAGGAGGCACGGTAAGGGGAGAAACCGTGCAGGGAGAGTAAATTTGGGCAACATGGTTATCTCTGCAATAAAAAATTGCGCAATAAATGCACCATTAAAACCCTTAACCCAAAGAATGGATAGCACTATGGCAATGGTAGCCCCCAATAAACTGATGAGTAATTGTTCAAAGGAAATCAGTTCTAATACCTCCAGGGTATGCCACCCCGTGGCCTTCATAATACCGATTTCCTTTTTTCGCTCAGATAATCCAAAACCAGAAGCTACCAGAATGGCTGGAACACCCAAGGCAAAGGCCACTATATATAAGGCACTAAAGATACCTTCCTTGAGCATAAACCCCTTTTTAAAATACAGTTCTATCATGTGTTTGTCCTGCAGCCGGTATGGTTCGCCCTGAAGAATATCGTACAAATCAGTCGCAATCTCTGAATTATGCCCCGGCAGGCTGTGAATTTGTATATCGGTAGCAACGTCCTGTTTCCCGAACAGTTCCCCGGCATCCTTGAACGACATGAATATCATAGACGTCCCCCAGATACTTGAGTCTGAAGAAAAGAAACCTACAACGGTAAAGGTCTTTCGTTGCTGGCAACGCATGCTGAACTGGTCACCGATATTGAGTTTAAAATGCCTCGCCAGTTCATGACCCACAACCACCTCATTTGCTTTTTCAAAAATTCGACCAGAAATACAATCAACAGATTCAGGGATATCTTCTTTATTGACACCGACAACGACCGCCAGTTTATTTTGCAGAAAACCCCTGCCAATAATCCGCGGTATCACCTTCGTTACCCCAAAGATTTTTTTAATCTCGTCCAGATATTTTAATGGAATGGCTGAATTTCTTCCAAATTCGTCAAATGTCAGATAGAGATCCGCACCTTCCTTGACGGAGATGAGTGATTGTGCACGTATCCCGTCAGAAATGGCTATAGCCGTAATAAACGGTGTAAGGATGGCAATAATACAAAGGCAGACGACAATGGTCTTTGTCCTGTGGCGCAATAAATTTTCAGTTGCCAGAAGGAGTATATTACTATGTTTGCCCATAATAAGTTTATATCGGTATATCCATTAAGAGCGTCTATGTCCCAATAGGAACCTTTTTGTGATGTATACTGAATTGACGAAAGGTTGCCTATTTTTCTTTATACTGTTCATCCTGATCATGTCGATGGATGAACGGCAATAATCAAACAAAAACGATCATGGTGAGCGTTCGGTGATTTTTTTACGGCTTCTATCTTTGCCGGATCAAGAATAAATTGCTTTCTCACTTTTAAAGTACCCTTCATTTCTCTTATCTCCATATGTATTTTATTCAATTGCATACACATTATCAAACGTTATATTGAAAAATATCTTCAGGTACCCCATGTAATTGTACTGATTTTGGGTTGACACACACTACCTCATGAGATAGTATACTGAGAATTAAGGAATGCTGATTTTATGAAATTTGAAGGATGTATCTGCTTCCTCTCCTGAACATCACAAGGAAGTTGATATAATGGGGTGCCTTGTAAATTTCTCGGTCGATCACTGATCAAGTATGTCATTATGTGGAAACAATGAGAAACAATCACGTACCCACCGTTACCGAAGTCGATCGAATCTCTGCAATTCAGGACCCGATCCTGCGCAACCTGCAGATCACACAGTGTTATCACGAATTGTCAGCAGTACTTTCGGAACGAACGGGTCTGAGCGCCAACTGGTGCACATTTGCAACCTGGGCATCCAAGCAAGCCGGACAGACAATTCGCAAGGAGGACCTTGTGCAATCACTGGAAAACATACTCGATACAGATCTCATAGCAACGCAGGCAGTTAGGGATATCGCCACATCCGCACAACAAGTCGGTGCAAAACGAGACACCCGGGAGATACAGGAATCAGTGTGGAAAATCTTGAATCCTTTCATAGCAATTGATCAGGCAGGCGATGCGGTGGGCAGAGGCAACAAGAAGGTCTTTGAAGAAATCGGACGCGAATTCGCCCGCTTCTTTTCAACGTGCCTACACGACGAAATGTTTGATGTCGGTAAGATAGGACGTTTCTGCGATGAACTGAGGCCCGGCGATCCGCCCGATGGCCAAAGATATTTGAGCCAGGCGTTCCCTCGGTACTATCAGTCATTCTTCGAAGACGATGCTAAAAAGCGTGCAGAACTCTATCTGCTAGCCAACATTGAAATCGGTTTTCATGAACAGACGCGTTTGCAACCTGAGATTGCAGAAGCACTTAATGCTGCCATCACCGATTACAGGCAGTTCACCCATCTCCTCATAAAGATTATTTTTCCCTCCAGAGGCTGGCCTACCCTGGTACAACGGCTTTTGATACGGCTACTTGGGAGGCTGAAGCCTTTTGACGCTGCGATCAATACGCTCATCGCCACCGCACGACAAAAAGCCCGACTGGTCATCACTGAACACTTGATGACCATTAGCCTGCCACACGAGCGGTTACAGCTGGGCAAAGACCTGAACGCTGAGTTCCCCGTTTCACTGAAAGAGATAGCAAACCCCGATCTGCGTGCCCTGCTTGAACGGATCGACCCTACACCTAACAGCCTGCACGAAACCGGTGCCGTCGATTGGGCAGACCTGCCTGATCGCTTGCATTTCATCGTCGACCTGTTCCGATGTTATCAGGAGTCGCAAGATCTTTTCGAACCACCCTTCACCCCAGAACAGGTTACTACGCTGAAATCCGGTCACTTACCTGTTGGCCAATTGTGAGTATTTGATTCCGTCCAATCGGTACGGCTTATTAAGTCCTGAAATTTGCTTTAAGCGGCCAACTTGTTTATCGAAAAAACAAATGCTTGAACGGAAAGAGAAAAAAGCCGCGATTGTGGCTAACTCCAGTCTGGCTACGCCCTCCTTCCGTTAGCCACAATCGATTTAATCTTAATTATAGCAAATATTATAAATAATACCTGACTAAAATAAACTAGGGGATTTGGTTGAGGCTCTGTTATATTAGGGAATTTCAACAACCAATAATCTATGAAAGTACTTGGAATAGAAACGTCTGGAAACATTGGCGGAATTGCAATATGCCAGGACAAGCATATTATCACTGCAAGAAATTTTAGGGGCATGCAACATGGTAAAGAATTGGTACCTGCTATCAAGAGCGCCTTGCTTGAAATCAGCTGTACACTGAAGGACATAGACCTCATTGCAGTAGATGTGGGGCCAGGCTCATATACAGGATTACGGGTAGGTGTGACCTGTGCAAAGATACTGGCCTACGCATTACAGAAACCTGTTGTTGGCGTACCTATATTCGACATTATAGCCAGGAATTACACGGCTGATTCAACACCCATTTGTCCTGTCCTTGATGCAAGACGAAACCACGTTTATGCATGTGTCTATGAGACTGCCGTTGCAAGCCGTGAACAGGGATTGGGAGGTGTTCAATGGAAAAGGGTATCTGAGTTTCTGGTGATTCAGCCAGAAAAACTTTTATCTGTCCTTCCACGACCGATAATTATTTTCGGAGACGGTGTTGCACCTTACAGAGATATATTTCATCAAAAGGACATTTTTATAGACAAAGAGGAGTGGTCAATACCAAAGGCAGAACATGTGGCTTTGTTAGGAGAAAGGATGTATGAAGCGGGATATCAATGCGAGACAGACAAATTATTGCCTCTCTATTTACGTCAAGCTGAGGCCATTGAGAAGCGTGATGGCAAGAAATAGCCATTTCAGCCACAAATTATCCCAAATAAACAGGGAAATAATCATAAAAGGGTAAAAAACTTTCCCGAAGGACCTTCTTACAACAGATTTTTAAATCGTTCTCTCACCTCATCCATTTTTCCACAGGTCATCTTTCCCTCAGGGCATTTGTCATTCACACAGCCAGGTCCTGCATCTTTAAAAATATGAGGAGAAACCTGTTTGGCCTGCCGGAGCATCTCTGTTGCAACGTTCCTTATCTCCCACTGAGCGCGGTTGCAGCAACGCATCCGAAAGAAGTGCAGCAATTCACGGGCATTCATGGTGATAATAATCTTTGTCTCTGTGGCATTCGGCAATAAAAAACGTGCATCCTCAAATGTGCTTTCTCCGCTATTGCCAAGTGTCTCCACAAGTTCATCATACCATTTCTGCAGAATACTCATCTTTTCAATAAACCATTGCTTTTTGCCTATTTTTTCGATGCTGGGTGGGACAATAAAATGAAATCCCCCTCTCTTCTTACTCTGTTGTCCCACGTATCGCTGACTCTGCTGAGAATAAGATGCTAAACGATGTCTTACCATCTGATGAGAACAGGCACGGGAGATACCTTCTACACCGAAGGTAAAGGTAACGTGTTCAATGGGCGAGAGATGTCTCATATCGGTCAGCTTTTCAATAAAATTTGCCTGGTTCTGACTTTCAATCTGCTGCTTCAGCTCATCAATAGAAGCCGGACTATAACACAGCCTGGCTGCCTTGGCCACTATTTCTTCGGGATCTGGTGTGTATCGCAATAATAGTACATGCAATTTGGATTCTGGCATAAATTTCCATTTTGAAAATTTCAATGCAGGGGTACGGTTCCCGTATCCCTACAGATTTAATATCCTCATGGTAAACAAATAGTCAAAGGGCTGCTTTTATTAATAGAGAGACTAAGGGTAAATTAAAATTCAATGCCTTTTTGTGCCTTGATTCCACTTTTGTAATGATGTTTGATCTCCCGCATTTCGGTCACCATATCTGCCAGTTCAATAATCCTGTCGTGGGCATTACGTCCTGTCAGAATTATAGTAAGCCTTTTGGGCCGTTCTTTTAATACTGATATCAGTTCCTCAACAGATAAAAGTCCATGGTCAATCATATTGTTAATCTCATCCAGGATAATGATATCATATAAATCTGAAAAGATTTCCTGCTTCGCATAATCCCAGGATACACGGGCATTTTCAAGAGTCGCTTTAGAATGTTCCTCTTTCCGTGTTTTGACAAATCCCTGTCCCAACTGGGTAATCTTGAAATCGGGTTCCAGCCGTTTTGCCGCACAAATCTCTCCTGTAAGCCACGGCCCTTTGAAAAACTGGAGCATGAGTACTTTCATACCATGTCCGGCTGCCCGCAGGCCAAGACCCAAAGCGGCCGTTGTCTTGCCTTTCCCATCACCTGTATTTACCATGAGGAGTCCGTTTTCCATAGCGCTCTCCTTATTTGTTGAATTCATTTATTATTCCACAGGTAAAAGGTTATATTAATCACAAACTAAAGTCAAGGATATTGAAGAAGCTTGATTACTAAAATAAATTGACAACTGATTATGCAATGCGTAATATCATCTTATTTCTATGGAACGCTCGTAGACATTTTTGTGTTTGTTAAAAGTAAAATGCGTATGAGAGAAAGGGGTTGTATATGTCGGAAATCAAGGAATGCGACCTGCCTGGTATAGGTAAAAAATTTACCCTGGAATTGGATTCTGGCGATAAATTGGTCGTAGTGATTCATTCTTCAGGAGAAAGAGAGGTGTTTAAATTTACCAAAGACAACGACGAGCCTACTTCCGTAACTACGCTTAGCGATGAAGAGGCACGTCAGATTGGCACCATACTCTCGGGAACATACTTCCAGCCTGTCATTGAAGACGAGCCGAAATTAATGATGAAAAACGTGACTATGGAATGGATCAAGATCGTCCCCGATTCAATACTTGCCAATAAAAAGATTGAAGAATTGGATATCAGAAAAACAACGGGAGTATCCATTACCACCATTATCAGGGGCGAAACGGTAATTCCCAATCCCTCTTCCAGCGAAATCATTAAACCCCAGGATACACTTATCATTATAGGGAATAACGAGCAGATTAAGAATTTTCTATCAACCTTTGAGATTAAACAACATTTGGGAAAATGATCGTAAATGAAAGCGTGTTATCATTAGGGATTTCCCTCATCGCCTTATTTTTTGCTGGTTTGTTGGCCGCAAAAGTCAATCAATCGCTCACGGCTGTATTCATCGTGGTGGGAATGATTCTGCAGAATTTTTTCCCCGTTACGATTATTACAGAATTTATCGCCACCCTGGGTATTATTTTTATGCTGTTTATGTTTGGTCTGGAATTTTCTGTGGGCAATTTATTTCATAACCAGCGGAAAATATTTACTACCGGGATTTACGACCTTTTCTTCAACTTTCCCATTGGTCTGCTTCTTGGCTGGATACTAGGTTACGATTTGATGCAATCCCTTTTACTCGGTGGTATTCTTTATGTCACCAGCTCTGTGATTGTGGCCAAGTCAATTATCGATTTAAAACGTTCTGCAAACCCAGAGACTGAATATATCCTTAACATTCTGATTTTTGAGGATATGTTTATAGCCCTATTCCTTGCATTTTTTGTTGGGATTCTGAATTATGGTCATATTGACACAAAGGGTACAATCATTGTTCTGCTAAAAACCTCGGCCTTTTTTCTGTTCTTTATTGTTCTCGCCAAGACTTCAAAGAAATTTATCGATAAGATTGTTGATATTGAGCATACGGAGTTATTTGTAATCCTGATTCTTTCGATTATCGTGCTTTCTGCCGGTGCTGCGTCCAAAATAGGGCTTTCTGAAGCAATAGGGGCGTTTCTTGCAGGACTTTTATTGTCGGAAACAAAACAAAGGCATCGAATTTCCGAGGCGATCAAACCCTTCCAACAATTTTCCACAGCGATTTTCTTTGTCGCATTTGGCATGTCAATCGATTATAAGCATGTGACAAACCTTATTCCGATCGGGATATTTATCTTTGTTATCTCCTCTTTCAGCAAGGTCTTTGGAGGTTATTTTATTGGCAAAAGATATCATTTGAGCAGAAAGGCAGGTTTAAGGCTTGGTTTCAGCCTCATTCCAAGAGGGGAATTTTCCATCATCTTAGCAGGAACGATTGCAATGAATCCCAATTTACCCTTTCCCCTCAAATCTCTTACAGGGGTTTACGTACTGCTCAGCGCCATTCTCGGAAGTATTATTATGAAAGAGTCCGATTGGTTTGTAAAATGGTTTATTGAAAGGAAAGAGGGGGAAACCAAACAAATTTCTGACCGGTCAGAAACGAGTTTGCCCAAATGAACAAAAATGGAAAAGATATTTTGAGTTTTGTATAATCTAACGAAAGGCCTTTTTCCCCAATTTGCGCCTCAATGACATGAAAACCTCTCTTGCCATAAGCCACTTGTCTTCAAGCGCCCACATATGAAAAGGGAGGACGCATCCACACCGTAGACAGTCAGCATAAGGGCCCATCATACACGGTTTTTTAATCTGACCCTGAGGGTCGAGACAAAAGGATACCTCTTTGAAGACGCAATTTCTCGTGACCTCTTTGCATTTATCTGATTTCATAAGCTTCAGAACAAGACTGGGCACGCCGATAAAATCCCCGTATTTGTCATCTTTTAGCCGAAGCAGTTTATCTAATATTTCATCGCGTAATTGCCAGCCTGGCCACAGGTCATCGTTTTTCAAGCCTTTTATTGGCGTATGTATTTGAAATAAACATCCCTTAACACCAACGTCTTTCCATTCCTCGATAAAATATTCAATATCCTGATAATTCATCTTATTAATTACCATCGATACATGAATTTTTAATTCAGGCCTGTTGGCATGTTTTTTTATCCTTTCATGGCAACCCTTTCCCCGAATGGTATCATGCATATCCTTTTTGCCGTCAACCGACATATAGAAGTTCACATCTGGCCAGTTGGGCAGTTCAATCGTACCATTGGTAGCCACCAGATTTGATTTGAAATATTTCATGCCGCGTTCTATTAATTCTTTTCTCAGGAGGGGTTCACCGCCAATCCAGGAACATTGATAAAATGGAAAATCTGTCTCTTTCAAGCTCTCGAGTTTATCAATCCATTCGTCATCACTGAGCTCAGGCCTCTCTTCATAGTCATGTGCATAAAAATAGCAGTGTTTACAACGCAGATTACAGCGGTTGGTAATATCAATTGATCCAATTGCGCCTTTTGGTTTGCCAAAGAGGTCAAACCTGGCAAGGTCATATAATTTAAAGAAAAATTTCGTCCTTTCTTTACCGATTTTTTGACTGGAATAATCGAATACCTTGTCTCTCAACGTCCGCTTCGGACCAATTTGTTTCTTTTCTAAAGTGTTAATCATTTTACATCAGAAAAATCAATTTTATACGTTTCCTCACTTTTTTTCGTTTTGACAACAATGGCTGTATTTGCACCTGGATTAATTTTGTCGTATCGGAAAGCGCCAATGATACCCTGTCTTTTGTCCTTATATTTCATACCAAACGCATTTTTTTCTGGCAATATAACATTCATTCCTTGTTTCAGAATAATTTGAACATCCTCCGGAGATTGAATGCCTTCTTCGGGAACGCTAACAACAACATTGAAAGTAACAGATTCTGTCATTTCTTTTAAATCCTCAGAAGTAAGAGATTGATCTTTCATAGCCTTCATGGCAGAACTTACCGCAATTTTAATATATTTGCTCATGATCAGCCCGCCTCCACCTTTGGGATATTCGCCAAAACAGGCCGGTTTTACAACAGGGCTGTCAAAAATATCTTTTCCTTTGTATTTTCCACCATATTCATTTGCCTCTTTCATCTGCTCTTGCGTTAGTTGAATGTCAAATGCACCGGACAGTGCCGGTACCCCCAATATCATTATACAAACCAGGCCAAGACACCGTTTAACAAGTTTCATGGAACACCTCCTGAATAATATTTGTGTTTCTGTCTTCCGGGTTTTTCGATCGTGCGTCCTTCTTTAATCCTCAAATAATTTCATTTCTTTCCGTGTTATCACACTAATTTTTTTCCCAAGGTTTTTCATCTCCTTAAGCCCCCCACGATTGGATGATTCACCCACTTCATCAACTAATATCTTTTTTCCATTTGCCAACCTTAAGAATACCGCATAGGTTATGTAATTATTCGGCACCGATTCCCGGACATCCTTTACAACTTCCACACTTTTTATTTTAGAAAAAGGGAAGCTATCCTCATCGTCAAAAAAAAGCGTTCTTCTTACCTTTACTACCACCTCTTCTGACTTCCCATCAATAGTAATTATCTTGAAAAAGGAACTTAATACAAGTTTGTTCGTGACATTCTTCTTCAGTGCCATTGATTTCATATACCTCCTTTTTCAATTCTATACCAAATATGTGCAATTGAATAGATCATTTACATTATCTGAATCAACGAGAGGGAATATATCACATACGATTTCGATAGTCAAAATTATTATTTTTATAACTTTTGTTCCATCTACTTGCATGAAAAGACCTTAAAAAGGCCTTCGTGCATCGTTAAGATAATATATGGGAAGTAAAAAATCAACTTAAATATCTACGAAGATTAAAGATATAATAAACAAAGCTTCCCACCCCAATGAAAACGGATGGGAAGCTTATCACGCTACTCAAAATATCTACCTGTCAACAAGATAGAGAACCCGAGAATTGATTAAAGAGGCGTTTTCATATCTATCTTGGCATTCTGTCTGAGCTGCGCTATGAGTACCTTGGCTTTTTCACTCAGGATATCTTGTTTAACATTGGGCTTTATAGTATCGAAGTTAATATCTTTCCCTTTTTTTATTTCTGTAACTTTTATGAGATGATATCCGAATTGTGTCTGTACAGGGCCACTTATCTGTCCTGTTTTTAACGCAAACGCAGCAGCAGCGAATGGCTCAACCATTTGTCCTTTTCTTTTAAAGAAACCCAAGTCTCCGCCTTTTTCTTTGGAAGGACAATCAGAATACTGCTTTGCAGCTTCTGCAAAATCTTTTCCCGCATCTATCTCTGCCTTTATTTTATTGATTTTTTCTTTAGCCTGTGCCAATTCTGTTTCCGACTTCATTTGCCGTGTATCTACCAGGACATGGCTGGCCTTTACTTCCGATTCGTCATAGGCAGACCTATTCTGCTCAAAATATGCCTTTATTTTCTGATCATCAAGGTCTTTGCCAAGATACTTTTCCAATGATAGGGATATAGTGATATCTTTCTTCAAATCGTCAATACTGCTCCCGTGGGACTCCAATACCTGCTCCAGTGTTTGACCTGCCAGACCCGGATTGGCTTTGATATCTTCCCGCACCTTATTCACTTCTGTCTCTATCTCCGTTTTGCTCGGTTCGAGCTTATTATCACGAATAAATTGCAGGATGAGCTTTTGGGTAATCAGTCCATCAAGTATCTGTTGCGTAACTGCTGGAACTTGATCTTCGCTTATCTGATTTCCGAATCTGCCGAGGACATGGTCAACGTCCTCCTGGATGATATTTTCACCATTTACTGTCGCCAGAACTTTACTTGAATCGCCCTTTCGCTTCTGGGGTGCTACTGCCTCTTTTTCTTTCGGTTCACTAGCCTTTGCCTTCGGTACAGCTTGTGCCTTTTTTGGCGGTGCAGAAGGTTTTTTTGTATCTGTTTCTGCGGCAGATACACTCAAATGAATGCACAATATTCCACCCAATAGTATCCCTATCGGTTTAACAAATCCCCTTAACATTGACTTCTCCTATAAAGAATGAAAAAATAATAAAAAGTCATTGTAATATATCCTGACTCATAATGTCAAATTACTTCTTTTTTTCTTCAATCTTGAGCATTTTCTCTGATTTTGTTATCGCCGCCGGAAGTTTCATCACTACAGCTTTTGCAATAATCAAATAACGATGATCACCTATACGCCATTTGTTAACAATTTCCGGATGATAGGCATGCATTGTCAGGAAGATTTCTTCAGAAATGCTATCATATCCACAAATCCCCGCCTGATCATCATTACGGCTATGGCTGCAAGCAACAGAGATGCGACCTTGGCAAAGGCCTTGGACCCTCCCTCACCCATAATTCGATAGATGAAATTTGACTTCAGAAGGACGACCCATACAATGACAAGATTTATTACCAGGGAAGTCACCGTTGGAATATAACCGTAGGTATCCACCGTAACAATGATCGTGGTTAACACAGCCGGACCTACAACAAGCGGGATGCCTAAGGGCACGACCCCCATCGTTGAAGTTATTGCCCTCTTTCCTTTCTCCGCAAATAGCAAATCATTGATGGCAAATACCAACAACAAAAGACCACCGGCCATTTTGAAATCGTATATTTCAATTCCCAGCACGGAAAAAATAAACTTTCCGATGGCCAGGAAGCCAACACTGACTGAAAGGGCAGTGATCACAGACTGGTTTATCGTTTTTATTTTCTGCGGCTTTTCTATCCCTTCCACCAACGACATAAAAATAGGCAATATCCCTGCCACGTCGATTGCGATAAAGAGAGGAATAAAGGCGAGCAGAAAATTATGCCAATGCTCGATGTAGAGAATTTGTAATTCTTTCATAACATTATGTCATTTCGGTAATTTTGTGTTTTCTTAACTTATTATAAAAACTGGCACGGGAAATCTGGAGTATTTTTGCGGCTTTTTCCTTGTCTGCTCCCGCCGTCTCCAGAGTATTCATAATTATTTGACGTTCAACCTGATCCATTAGTACATCGAGTGGCTTCCCGGAGAGATCCGGCGGAAAGACCATTTTTTCCTGATACAGAGGAATATCAACAGGTTCAATCATTGTCCCTCTGCAAAGGATAACTGCACGCTCAATAACATTTTCCAGTTCCCGTATATTTCCAGGCCAGGTATACGATACGAGTTTGTTTAACGCCTCACGGGAAATTCCTTCAACAGTTTTCCGGTTCTTTTTACTATGAATGGAAAGAAAATACGCAGCAAGTAGCGGGACGTCGTCTACACGTTCTCTTAAGGGTGGCAGGAAAATACGAATAACATTAAGTCTGTAGAAAAGGTCTCTGCGGAATAAGCCTTTTTCAACGTGTTCTTCCAGATTTGCATTGGTTGCTGCAATGATTCGTACATCCACTCTTATCAGCTCGTCACTCCCCACAGCCTCAAATTCACTGTCTTGCAGGACACGAAGTAATTTCGCTTGTACCGACAAAGGAATATTACCGATTTCATCCAAAAATATCGTACCATGATCAGCCGTTCTGAAACGACCGATTCTATCTTTTGTGGCACCCGTAAATGCCCCTTTTTCATGGCCGAATAGCTCACTTTCCAACAAAGTCTCAGCCAGCGCCGCACAGTCTACCTTTACAAACGGATAATCTTTACGGGCGCTGTTATAATGAATAGCCCTTGCTACCAATTCTTTACCAGTACCCGTTTCTCCCTGAACCAGGATATTTGCTTCTGTATTAGAAACATTAGATATAATTTCATATATTTTTTTAATCTTCGGGCTTTCACCAATGATATTACCAAATTTGTATTTTTCACCGAGTTCGGAACGCAACCGGTCGACCTCGCCTTCGAGACGCTGTAGTTGCAATATTTTTTCAATGACAATAATAAGCTCATCACGTTTAAACGGCTTTGTAATATAGTCAGAGGCGCCGAGTTTCATGGCTTCCACGGCATTTGTTACAGTACCGTAACTTGTCATTACGACTACGTCTATACTTGGATTTTGTTGTTTAACCCTTTTTAAAACCTCTATACCATCAATCTCTGGCATAACCAGATCCGTAAGGATAATGGCATATATGCCGTCCCTGGACACCTTTTCTATAGCTTCTTTACCACTTGTGACAACATCCGATATATAGCCTTTACTCTTCAGAAGCTCTTTACACATCTCTCCCATTGCCATATCGTCATCAACAACCAGTATCTTCTTCAAGATCCTTACCCGTCAACTGAAATGACCCTCACAGAGGCAACAATATAACGAATTTCGTCCCATTACCTACGCGGCTTTCTAATGTTATTTTCCCGTTATGGGCCAAAATGATATTTTTGCAAATTAATAATCCCAATCCCGTTCCTTTGCCAGGTTCCTTGGTTGTAAAGAAGGGCGAAAAAATATATTTTCTGTGTTCGTCGGAGATCCCGATTCCGTTGTCCTCAAAAATAATTTCGAAAGACTTCGCCTCCCTATTTACCCTGGTTTCAATAAAGACATCTCCGCCCTGAGGTAAAGCATCCACAGCATTATTTACGAGATTGAGAATTACCTGCTGAATTTGATTCCCGTCGACCAATAAAGGTGGTATCTGGTCATCAAATGTTTTATGTAATCTTATTTTATGAATTATTAAGCGATGCTCAACAAGTGAAAGTATACTATTGATTAATTGATGGATATTGCATAATTTTCTTTCATAATTGGATTTCCTTGAAAAATCCAATAGATTTCTAATCGTCTTTTGGCACTTTATTACCTGTTCAGAGATGGTTTTAACACGCCCCAGGAAATTTTTGTCCTGAATATCTTCTGCCAGTAATTCGCAATAACCGGAAATCGTGGCAAGCGGGGTATCCAATTCGTGAGCAAGGCTGGATGCAAGAAGGCCGATAGAAGCCATTTTTTCGGCTTGCAGGAGTTGATTCTGTAACGATTTGAGTTCCTCATAAGCATGCCGTAGTTCACGTACCCGCTTGCCCAGTTCCAGTCGTTGTTGCTCCCTCTCCTCTTCAAGCAATTTTCTTTCGGTAATATCTCTGAAAATTTCTACCGTATATTCTACATTACCCTCCTTATCTGTAATGGGAAATGCAAAATGTTCCATGAAGTGCTTTTTACCATCAGGTCCTATTTCCCATTTGATTGTTTGCTGTGTTTTTCCAGTCTCAAAAGCCTTTCCTGTCACACAATTTTCACACGGTGCGCTTTTTCCCCACAGTTGTGCATAACACTTGTTTCCTAACATTGTTCGCCAATTTTTCCCGACTCTCTTACTTGCAGCCTCATTAATAAATATGATTTGAAATTTCTTATCGACGATATTAATACAATCATCAATACCATCCAGGGCTGTTTGGAGAAATCTTGCCGATACATCCATTGCGTCACCTTTCCTTCTACATCTTATGGTATTAATCTGAAGCCATTCATATGAAAATTACTATAGCATAAGTCGTAATATTACCGCAATATGTAAATTTTGCCCGCTGTTTTTTCCTTGCCAAGAATCCAAAGATGATGTAGTATTTTTTGTAACCATTTTTTAATCCTCCATAACATTCAAGTCGCGTTATCAAAATCCCCGAATAAAGGGGATTCTCGCAGAATTTTACGTATCGTGATGGATTTATGATAAAAAATAGCCTTTGGAAACGGATACTCTTTGGTTATTTTGCCATTGCATTGTTTATGCTGACAATGAGTTTTTATTTAATCTTTCGTCTCAATCACCTCAATAAGGTTACTGACTCGATTATGAGATCTGATATTCCGTCCATTGAGAATGGAGAAAAGCTCGTGGATAACCTTCTTGAACAGGTGAGAAATAAAAAAAAATACCTCATTACTAATGACAGCGCCTTTTTAGATCTCTTTGACAAGAAGAAAAAAGAATTTCAGGAGAGGCTTAAATTGCTGGAAGCATCCATAACGAATCGGGAAAAAGGAGCATTATTAAATCAGATAAAGGAACTGCACAAAAGATATCTTTCCATGGTTTCCAAAGAAATCATCCTGGTGGGTAAGGAGGAGATTTTCCAGCCTGATACCCGTTATGAAGATGAAAAAGAAAAAACACTCGACCTTCTTACCGAATCTATTAATAAGCTAACGCTTACCACCCAGGCAGAATTAATAAATAAAATTGGACTTTTTCAAAGAATCGGATACAAGTCGGCCAAGATATCCCTTGTCATAATTCTTTTTGCCGTTCTCTTTGGAGCAATTTGTGCCTATTTTTTTACCCGCAGTGTCTGTGCTCCCATAAAGATTCTGAAGGATGCTACAGACCGTATTGCCCAGGGAGATTTAGATTATCGGATTGAAGTTACATCAAACGATGAAATCGGTACTCTGGGAACAGCCTTTAATCAAATGTGTGACAAACTCGAAGAGATGGACCAATTGAAAACAGAGTTTGTTTCCAATGTCTCTCACAACCTGAAAACTCCTTTAACGGCTATCCGTGAGGCCAACGATCTCTTGTTGGAAAAAATTGCCGGTCCAATATCCGACTCACAAATGAAACTCCTGAACATTACCAAAGAAGAAACTCTTCGGCTTACCATGATGATTAATGACCTGTTAGACATTTCTCGAATCGAAGCAGGATTGATGAGATACAATTTCCAGTACTCGAACATTCAGGATATTATACGAAAGAGTGCGGATGCAATACGCTTTCTAGCGGAAAGTAAAAATATCAGTATTCATCATGCACATGGAGGCTTTTTGCCAAAAATCCTGCTCGATAGTGACAAAATTGCACAGGTAATGGATAATCTTCTAAGCAATGCCATTAAATTTACTCCATCAGGAGGTGATATTACAATCCGTGTAACTGAAGTTGCGTCCGGTAACGTTTCCCATTTTTTTGCAGAACAAAATCGACTGAATAACGTACATTCTTTTGTCAGGGTCAGCCTTTCAGACACAGGAATTGGGATACCGGCCGAATGTCATAAAAAGATCTTCGACAAATTTCAACAGGTTAATAACAAAGGAAAAGGCGGCATGAAAGGAACAGGGTTAGGCCTTTCTATTGTAAAGCATATTGTACTTGACCACGGTGGTGATATTTGGGTAGAAAGTAATGCAGGAAAGGGCAGCACCTTCCATTTCACGCTTCCCTGCAGGTACGATTACGCCTTACAACAGTGTTAGGGAAATCATTTACATAGTATATGAATTTTCATTTATTTAACTTCAAATTGAAAACCTATTAGAACCAAAAACAGTGGATATTTTACCTATGAAAAAAAACTACTTTTTCCCATTCTTTTTTCTTTCTGTATTTATCCAAAGCACAGGTTGCGTCTGCATGACCCATAAAGAATTTTGTGCTAGAAATGAAGAAATCACAACCATTAAACTTGACCTTCAACTCAAGGAAAAAACTATTACCGAGCTATTAGACCGCCTTTCTCAGAAAGATCAGGAGATTGGAAAACTCACTGACGAACTTCGTTTTGCTCAAATAACGATTGAAGATCTCAAAAACGATATAGAAAAACTCCGGGAAGTGGATGTACAAGTAGAGGAGAAGAAGGAGGAGGTTAGTAATAGTATTGAAGAAACGATTCCGGCAAATATCCCTGAGGTAACCTTGGGAACTGAATCAGTGACTCTCGAAAAATAAAAAAACGAATAATTTGTAGCATAGTAAGCCATGTCAGGCGAAAAGATACTGGTCATAGACGACGATCTAAATATCCTGGAAGTTATCCGTATGCGGTTAAAGGCATGGGGTTATTACGTTATTGTTGCCAGGAACGGTGAGGAGGCAAAGTCAGCATTATCCGCTACTTCCTTTAATCTTGTCATCATTGACTTACGATTGTCTGAAGAAAATGGGATTGAACTTATGGAAGGAATCATACGGTATCATCCAAATATTCCCGTTATTATCCTAACTGCTCACGGAAGTATCGAAAGTGCTGTCGAAGCCATGAGAAAGGGGGCATACAGCTACATAACCAAACCATTTCATAATGAAGACCTGTCGCTTCATATTAAAAATGCCCTTGAAAAGCACTATCTAACCAAAGAAATCGAACATCTCAGAAGCCAGCTTGATGAGCAGCACAAATTTAAGCACATTATTGGCAAAGATAAACGAATGCAGGAAATCCTGGACCGCGTATCCATGATTGCCAAAACAGACTGTATAGTTTCAGTTTACGGTGAAAGCGGCACAGGGAAGGAACTCATTGCGCGGGCCATTCATTACAACAGCGATCGTCTAAAATATCCTTTTGTAGCCATAAACTGCGGGACTGTTCCGGAGGAAACATTGGAAGAAGAACTCTTTGGACACATACGAGGCCACAAGGATGCTCATGAAAAAAAAGAAGGGCTTTTCATACAAGCTGACGGAGGCACCATTTTTTTGGATGAGATCGGCACTATCTCATCTTCCTTGCAGACAAAGCTTTTGGAGGTATTACAAGAAGGGGTAATTAAGCCCGTTGGCGGCACAAAGAGCATGAAGACCAATGTACGGGTCATTGTCGCTTCCAATACGGACATGCAAAAGGCGGTGAATGACGGAACGTTTCGTAAAGACTTATTTTACAAAATCCACGTTGTACCCATTTATATCCCGCCTTTACGTGAACGGAGGGACGATATCCCTTTGCTAGCCACTTACTTTCTGACTGGATTTTGTAAGGTGCTCAAGAAAGATATCATCGGATTTACCCCTGCCGCCATTCAAAGGATGATACTTTATGATTGGCCTGGCAATGTACGCGAGTTACAAAACAAGATTGAACACGCCATCATCACAACCAATAAAAACATTATTGCAACAGAGGATATCTTTACCAGCGCAAATATCCTGAAAAATACCTTTAATTCATACAAAGATGCCAAGGAAAGATTTGAACGCGAATACATTGAAAATCTCTTGAAAATAAGTAAAGGAAATATTTCAACTGCCTCAAAAATGGCAAAACGATACAGAGCAGATATTTATAAACTGATTAAAAAATACAATCTTAACCCTGAAAATTATAAAAACGGATTAACCAAGGCAAATACCGGAAGGATGTGGACGTAATCAATGATGGAGGCCGCTATCTGAAATAAGTGGGAATGTATGAAAAACGTATATCATTCGGAATGATATCATGCGGAGCGAGGCTGAAGTGTGATCGAACGCCCCACATGCCGAAATTTTAAACAGAAACTTGTACCGCCTCTTTTATCGATTTCTAACCTTTTCCAGAGAAAACGGCGATAAATCCGCTGGAATCGTTTCCTCTACCCGACGTATGCCTTGCCTACCTTTTAATAACATAAGACTGACCACTGCTTTAATTATCGATTTGGATTTATCATAGGTCATCAATATCTTGACTATAAAGTACAACTTTACCATAATTATCATCGTCAGAGGTGATGCAAAAAATATTGCCTTCGTCTTTGACATCTCTATAGCGAGATATGGTGCTGCAGATCCCAGTAAAAAGATCATTGTTGCAAACGTGGCGAGGAAAATGAGCCCTATTTTCACCGACATAAATATAACGGCACATTTCACGAAAAAAGATTTATGTGTTTCCTTAAAATTATGAAGATATGCAAAAAGTTGCATCAATTTTTCCGGCAAAAGAGTAACTCTTTTTGAATTTTTCATGATTATCGTACACAACATAACAAATTCCTTTCTTACCAAATACGCATCTAATGAGTTTGCTGCACATCTGTGTCAGCAAACCGGTGACTATATTGCTTGTTGTAATACTCCATAAACTCACCGTTCTTTATCCGTTTCCACCATACCTGATTATTCCTGTACCAATGGATTGTGTCACTCAGACCATTTTCAAATTTTATCCGTGGTTTCCATCCCAGAAGCATTAGCTTGCTACAATCCAGGGCATAACGTCTGTCATGTCCTTCCCTATCTTTGACGTGTTCTATCAATGACCTTGGTTTTTTGAGTTCATCCAGGATAAGGTGCGCTGTGTCAATATTATATCGTTCATTTCCTCCGCCGATATTATACACCTCACCGTCCTGCCCATGATTCATTATAAAATCAATACCTGCACAATGATCTTCAACATGAATCCAATCCCTTATCTGCCTTCCATCGCCATAAAGGG